>JAZSKX010000014.1:0-275410 GCA_045535075.1 Candidatus Spyradenecus sp.
CCAACCCTTCCAATGGTCGTCCGAAGTTTACGACTCCGAACTCGACCTTGTTTACTACAACTACCGCCACTACTCCCCCTCGCTCGGCCGCTTCCTCTCCCGCGACCCCATCGAGGAGCAAGGAGGGTTGAATCTGTATGCATTCGTGAAGAATAAGGTAGATGGTGTTTTCGATTGGAAAGGGTTGTTTCTTTGGCCTTGGGAAACTCATGATTTAGACATAGATGATAAGTGGCATACGGACATAAGTAATTATATCTTGAAGAAGGATGATCTTGCTATAATTCCGTTTGATTCAGTCGTCTTTAATATAAGCGTAAAATGCAAAAACGAATGCTATCTTGACGAGCGATCTGTAAGGAGAAAAACGTGGAATTTTTCTTCGGTAGAGGTAGATATAATCATAAATATTTATCTTCGTTCAGAGCAATGGTATGAAGCTCATGGGTTTAAGAATAAGATTGCGAAGATTAAGTCTAATGAAGAAGAACACCTCCAAGACTATATATCATGGAGCAATGGAACTGGGATTAATCTCCTAAAAGAAAAGGCAAATCCCTCAAAATTTTCTGATTTTAATAGCGAAAGTCGCTGTGTCTCGGAAGTGAGAAATGAAATTTTGACTTCTTTGAGGGTTTCTCTGCACAATGCTTTTATTGATAGCAAGAGAAAGTATGATCTTTCCGGGCTACATACAATTTACAAAGACTAGCTTCTTGTGAAATTTTTTATTTTATTGCCCTTGCTGTTTTTCTCCGCCTGTATCCCTCGGGCGAGAATTGTTTCGTCTGAAGATTATATGCGTTCTCGGGAAAGTGATATTCGCTTGAACGATAATCTGAGACACTTAAAAATTATTGTTAAAGAGGCGCAGTTCGCCGAGCGGGAATTGTACATTTCCGGCTATATTCAAAATGTTTCGGAAGAAGAAATGGCTTGTTTGCGGTCGGTAGATTGGAGCTACGGCAGAGTAGCGATTAATAAAAAATCAACGTTTCCTGAGATGCCAAAACTCGTTTTGCTCTGGGAAAATTTCTGCTTTAAAAAGCATGGTGGCGGTTGGATCCCGATATTCGAAGATGTTGATTGTAGAAATGTATTTTGGGGGCAAAAGGCGCGAATACAACCTCGAGCGAAGGTTCCCTTCATATTGCACCTCTCTTTCCCAGCCGGATTCTCGCCTAAGGATTTTGAAAAATCGCTCTTCAAATTGTCTTACCCCATGTGTTCCTCTCAAGCAGACCTATCGCCTTCATGCCTGTTAGGTTCCAACGAATTTTCCATTAACCCCATTTGCAAAGAGAAATGAAATATTTTTCCCTTTTGGTGTTTACTGCATTGCTTTCTGCATGTCACAGCGAATATTCAGAAAGTGAGTACAAAATGAGCGAGATTGAGGAGTCTGTTTATTTAGCGGATACAGGCTGTTTAAAACTTTATGTAATTTCGGCATTTTTTAATGACTACGATGAAATTGAAATTCTCGGTTATATTGAAAATATTTCCGAAGAAAAATTTGTCCGTCTCTATCTTGCCGATGACTATTTGTGTTGGGGAGAAAACGAACGGAACGACACAGAAAGCCTAAGTCTCATCCAGTTGTGGTGGGAAAATTTTCTCTTCGTGAAAGACAACGATCGGTGGAATGTCCTTTGGGAAAACCCTCCCAAAGACTCTCAATTTCGCTCTTCTTACGTCATGATTCAGCCGCGAGCAAAACTCTCTTTTCGAATAACGCGTTTGCCGGTAAATGGTGTTTATGCGGGGGGCTACCCGGAAAGGCGATTAGAAAAATTGAAAAATGCTGATTTTAAAATCATTTACGACATGGGACAATTCCTTCCAGAAAAAGAAAAAGGAAATTCAAACAAATCCTTAGAATCCAATGTTTTTAAGATAATGCCTACCGAAAAAAGTCACCCCTTATGACTTCTTCTTTTTCTAATTTAGCGTTGAAAAAATACTGTACGCAGAAAAACGCCGAGACGGGAACGGTAATCACGATGACGTTTGATTCGCAGGGACGACGCACGGAATATAAATCCGTGACAAACGGCGTTCAAAACACATGGCTACGCTTCCTCTACGACGGCTATCTGTGTATCCAAGTTTTGTATTCAAATGCACCTTACAATGTGTTTAAGGAGTTCGTTTGGGATCCGACGGAACCCGTTGCGACGCGTCCGCTCGTCTTCCGCTACGCGCCGAACAACCTGAATCTGTTCTACGCTTTCGACGGGAACAAAAATGTTTCCGACGTGTTCTATCGCTTAAACTCAAACGGCATCGGAGCTCACTACGACTACGCCCCCTTCGGCGCGGTAACGGAATCCGGCGACGTTTCCCAACCCTTCCAATGGTCGTCCGAAGTTTACGACTCCGAACTCGACCTTGTTTACTACAACTACCGCCACTATTCGCCTTCGCTCGGCCGCTTCCTCTCCCGCGACCCGATCGAGGAGCAAGGCGGCCTGAATCTGTATGCTTGCATGGGAAATCAACCGGTTTCCATTACTGATTGTTTAGGATATGCAAAGCTAGAGGATGTTCTTGAAATGCTAACTTTAATAGAGCTTGCTCGGGAAAGATGTTTTAAATGTAAAAAAGTCGTTTCTATTCTAGGGAATTTAGAGGACGAAATTTACGAAGAAAATGAAGAGAGTATAGGCGAAATTATGCCTCTGGTTAGGGATTTCACTAGTGCAATTTCCGTGTATACGAACGGGAAAAAGAAAGTCGTCGATTTTACTGTGTTTTTGGAAGATGTTTTCGGGAAAGAAAGTATTAACAAAGACGCGTTAAAAGATCTCAGCGGTGGGCTTGGGCGTGTAACGAATATCCTGAACAAGATTAGTGCAATTTCGGATTTCGGAGATTCTCTTAGAAGAAAAGACGGGTTGGATTTGTTTCTGACAGTAACAAATCAGTTTCCCGTGACGCAAATTCTAACAGGACATCTTCGCGATGCTTATCGAAGTGCCTTGGAGTGGAGTCGAAATATGAAATATATTCCTAACAATAAGATGTTGATTCGAGAAGCGCGGAAAGCATGTCGAGAGCGTAACGGGTGTTGCACAGCTGAAACAATTTTAGTGGGATTGAAAAAATGAGATGTCTTCTATTCTTCTGTATAGTGTCCGTTTGTGTGCGTGCTTCAACTTTTGATTTTTCAAAAACACTTCTTGAGCAGAGCACTTGTTCTATCTCCGGAGCTTATCAAAATAATGGTATTTTTCTCGAATGGGACAATGTGAATTCTTCGGGAGAAGAATCTTATTGTGCCCTCACGATGAATCCGTATGGCGATGAGAGATTTATCCGATTTGTCTTCAAGGAACGTCCTATTTTTTTAAGGGAACTATATACAAAACTACACGGGGAGAGGTAAATGAAAAACTTACAAAAAGGGGTTAAGAATAAGCTCTCCAAATGGTCTGATGTTTGCAAGGATGATAATAATCCTCCGTGTTCTCCTCCTTATCCATCGTGGGCAGATGAGCTCTCGAATAAATATATTCCGGAGCCGGTTTATCCGCAATCACCGCCGTTATCAATTTGGGATATGATTGTTATCGGGGCAGGGCTTGGAGCCGCAACAGCACTCGCAGGAGGACAGGCTGGTCCACAAGTGTTACTTCCTGAAGAGATTGTTACAGTTCCAGTGGGAGCCGTAATAGGCGGTGTTGTTGGTGCGATAAATTATCTGTGGTAGGTTTTTATGAAAAAAGCAATGCTCAGGCTGAAACTAGAGATTATAGAGGCGTTTCCCACAGGCGGTTTCGTTGAAAAACCTCTACTCTCTCGTGATTATTTAGACTTATGTTACGCCATGTCTCGCCTCAGGTTTTCGGATGCGCTCAAGATATTACCGACAGTATTATTGAAAGAGACCGAGCTTGTTTTAAAAGGGCTTGAGGGGTCATACGGAGACGGGATTATTTATTGGTTAGAAGGATTGGATTCACGTTCCGAGCTGTGCCTATTGACGTCGAGGCAACTTTCTCTACTAATACAATGGATACATTTTGTTGCGACACCTCTCTATGGAGAAACAGTAAGGAGTAGTATTAATACGGCTCTGAAAAAACTTAACGAATCTCTCCTGTATGTACTAAACAACGATAAATGTTAAAATCCAAGAATTCCTATTCCATGGATAATTTTGCCCTTAAAATTAAGATAAAACATATTCTGTTCTTTTGTGTAGATAAATTGGCAAGAAACTATGTTGTTACAAACATGTGGAATATAAATTTCTGTTACCATGAAAAACGAAATCGATGAAGTATATGATTTCACTTATTGGAATGGAGGGGAATTATACTGCTTTGTGGAATAACTGCCGTGATTTTTCGGCAAATTTGTTTGATTATCTTAGCCTGAAGAATTTCGAAGGACCACTCATGAAAGTTATTAACCTCTTAGCTTCACTCCTCTTCCTATCTGCTTGTACAGGGAGAGTATCTCCGGAGAAAATAGCGGGGCTTAATTTTTACATTGATAATCAGTTCGTGTACGAGCCGATACTAACAGTAGATTCACGCATGAATATTTGAAAGATTGCACAGGTGTATACGACTTTGCGACCTATGCCCCTCCGGTTTTTGTATTTAGGAATGAACATGTCGCTATTTATTTTTATAGAGAGGGCTTAGTTACAACCATTTTGGGCGTAACATCGTCGGAGTCTCTTCAAATCCGCAGGTCTACTACGAAATCAGAGCAACTTTTATACAACGAGTTTGTTTGTAAATATCTGAACCTGTAAATGATTCTAACATGTTAAATGCACAGATGAATCCTTCTCAAACTGGCACGACGCAAAATGATACATTCGGCTATAACTCGCGGAGCGAACTCGTTTCTGCGACGCTCGGGAACGATAATTATTCCTACGGCTTCGACGCCATCGGCAACCGCGCAACTTCCTCTGAAGCGGGAACGGCACTCGCCTACACGGCAAACAATCTCAATCAGTACACGGAAATTTGCTCGGTAGAGCCGATTCAACAGACGGCAACGCCGTCGGCTCAGCTCTCAGCTCTTCAGCTTTCGTATGACGCCGACGGGAACGCTACGCTGATTCGCACGTCCGCGGGAACGTGGTCGATCACCTACAACGGCGCGAATCGTCCTGTGCGTTTCCGTAATGAAGAAACGGATACAACGGTTGAATGCGGCTACGATTCGCAAGGTCGGCGTTACTTCAAAAAAGTAACCGTCGCGGGAACGGTAACGCTTCACCACCGCTACATCTATCGCGGTTATTTGCAAATTGCCTGCGTGGATTGCACGCGTTCCGGGCATCCGGCGCTTTGGTTCGGCACCTGGGATCCGTTGCAAGCGACGCCGACGCGTCCGCTCGCGATTCAAAAAGACGGCACGTGGTTCACCTACGGCTACGACCTCACGAAAAACATCTGCGAAGTCTTCGGTCCCGCCGGCTACATCCGCACGGCGTATTCCTACGCTCCCTTCGGGAACGTAACGGAATCCGGCGACGTCTCCCAACCCTTCCAATGGTCATCGGAACACTACGATTCCGAGCTCGCTCTCGTGTACTACAACTTCCGCCACTACTCGCCCTCGCTCGGTCGCTTCCTCTCCCGCGACCCCATCGCCGAACAAGGCGGCCTCAATCTCTACGCCTTCGTGAGAAATACACCAACAAAAACAATTGATTTATACGGGCAAGCAGAGCCTTCTTTGGGTCGACATGTCGGTCCGGACTGGTTACGAGAGCTCTTAGGGGTGCCAGATGAAGATCTTACGGAATGGTTTTTTCGTCGCTTCCCGAATGCTCTTGAATTTGCAAAATCAAAAATGCGAGAAACGTTATCATCTAAGATCTGCGCCAATAATGGAGCTTCGACAATGCCAAATGATTCCACAACTTGGGCCTTTGGTGCAGACGACTTTGCAAAGTATGGTGATGAAAACATGAGCTTTTATGAAGAATATCTACTAATGGGGCATTTTAGTGTTCGCACGAAAGATATTGCTGTTATATGGGCGAATAAATGTGAGTTTTCATGGACAGCAACTTTCTATCTGGAGGATCAGACAGGTTCTACGTTCCCGTCTTTAAAAGACAAGCTTCCCGCATTCCTTTACGACTTAGTTATACATTCCTACCCAATCCTAACGTACATATTTTGGCCGAGAACGGTTATTATGGGAGAATGGGAAGATTCTGGTTCCGGATGTTGTCCGGAAAAGGAGAATAAATGAAGAAGGGATTAGTGATTGCCCTTGTGTTAATTCCTGTGTTGTTCGTTATAGTTTCGGCCTTGTGGAGGGAACCATTGTCGGAACTATCGCCAGAGCGAAATTACACAATACTAAAAAGTAAAGATTCTTGGAGTCTACTGGGAGGAGGACAGAGTCGCAAGTACCTGCTTCAAATAGATAATCCCGATCAATTCAAAAAGGATTGCGATGCGTTCTTTTCAGTAGGCAATGGAAACAGTGATGCTTATTTCTATTGTGCTCTTTTTTTTGAAGATGCATCGGTATTTTCTGCGGGTTATGATGGAGCTCGATTTTCTTTTAAGTCGTTAAAGATGTGGAAAAACGAGAGGGATTTGCAGGTTTTGTGGAGATGTATATTTAGTGAGAACAAAAAATACTGTTATATCGAATGGATTAACCTAAAAAATTAATTTTATTTGTGAAAATGACTCGAAGCCACTACTCGCCCTCACTCGGTCGCTTCCTCTTCCGCGACCCCATCGCCGAACAAGGCGGTAGAAATCTGTATGCATTTGTAAAGAATGTAACGATTTCTCGTATAGATGAGTATGGTTTACTTGATCCGTTCTGGGGTGGTGGTTGTGGAATTGGTAATAGAGGGTGTAGGACGGATCCGGACGGAACGTACCATCCACCTGGACCGCATTGGGATGATCAAATAAATCCAGGAGGGTGTCGCGGAGACAGTGGAGAGGCAGATTATAGAAAATGGTTTGATCAACGGTTTCCCGGCACGATGGCCGCTGCAAGAAATTTTCTCCAAGGCAAAATATCTGTAGCTTTAGGAGGTTTTTGTGAAACATATTCTGTCCCATCTATTTACTGTCGAGTTGGACCAACTCCTGCAGGAAAGGATGAGAAGAACTATTTGGGTAATTTTGATAAGTTTGGAGACGAAACAGAGAGCTGGCTTGAAGAGCATACAATGATTGAGAATTTCTCTGTACATTTGGATTTCAAGATAACACCAATTGGGAACCACAAATTTTCATGGTCTGCGTCTGCTGTTGTTTGGGAAGATGCGGGAACGTCTTATACGGATAATGATCTATTTTTCTTTCTTGCGTGGTTTTGTAAGAAGCGACGGGTGAAGATGGGTGAATGGTTTCTCGGAATCGGAGAAATAGATTGTTGCCAAAGTGAAAAATAACGACATGAAAGCATTCGTTTATGTATTTGGAGTTTTTACTCTCTTATTATTATACTCCTTGCACATCGCCAACCATAATGAAGAAGAAAATGCTTGGCGAAATACGTACATTTCGCAATTGATTCCATTCGAAAAATTAGAGCAAATCTCGGTCAACGCTACGGGGTTCTTACAATCCCAAACATGTTCGATAGTCGCAAGAATATCAGAAAACGAAAATCTAGATGAAATACTGGATGTATTGAGAAATGCCGAATTTGATGAAATTAAGGAGACAGAAGAGCATTTATTTTGTTCTATCAACCATCCGATCAGCCCGCATTACCCGTTATTTATCGTGTTTTCAAAAGAAATAAGAGTCGTTTATGTTCGTTGGTTTCATTTATGAAGAGTAAAGATAGCGGTTCCTACAACGGCGCGAATCGTCCGGTGTGTTTCCGTAATGAAGAAACGGACACAACGGTTGACTGCGGCTACGATTCGCAAGGTCGGCGCTACTTCAAAAAAGTAACGGTCGCGGGAACGGATGTTGTCTTGCGAAACTATACTTACGACGTGGTCTCAGTTCTTCGGCTTTCGCGTATGACGCCGGCGGGAACAGTTTCACGCGTCTTTATTGAAAAGTCTTTTTTGGGCTTTTTGATTATTGCGGGAGCTTTTGTTCCGTAATTTATTCAGTGTGCTTTATGATGAGACAATACAGGCGTCAAATTGCCTTAAAATCGGCGTGAAATTTTCCGGAGATTTTGATTTAATCCGTTTCTCTAAACACAGCTAATCTTCATTTTAATTATTCCCCGCATGATCAAAAAATACTTCAAATCTCAGTTTAACTGCGAACCGACGGCAATCGCCAAAGCCCCCGGTCGCCTTGAATTCATCGGCAATCACGTCGATTACAACCAGGGGATCGTTATGGGCGTCGCGATTGAAAACCACATTACGGTGGCGGTTTCGATGCGCGACGACGACGAAATCCACATGGCATCCGAAGGCTTGCATTGCTTTGGGAAAGTTAAGCTTTCCGAAGTCGTCCTTCAGGAGAAAAAACAGAAATTCATGAATTATCCGCTCGGCGTTTTTGCGATGTTGCGCGAAGCCGGAATGAAGGCGGACAAAGGGTTTAATCTTGCCGACACTTCCACGGTTCCGACGGGAGCGGGTGTCAGCTCATCTGCTGCGATTGAGCTCGCGACGGCCTATGCGCTTTGCAAACTTTATAATTTCCCGCTTTCGAAAATCGATACGGTGCGTATCGGCAAGGCGGCGGAAAATAAGTTTGTCGGGATGCCGTGCGGAATTCTTGACCAAGGAGTCTCCGGTTTCGGAGAAAAAGACGCGATTGTGCGCATTGATTGCAAGACGGAAGCATTTTCGACGCTTCCGCTTCCTGCGGGAACGTATTTTTGGGTCTTTAATTCCGGGGTTAAACACGCGCTTGTTGCCGGCGATTATGCCAAACGCCACGCGTCTTGCATGGAAGCCAAGGACGTTCTCGGGAAATACAATCCGGCGATTACTTGCCTTGCCGATGCGACGGTCAGTGCTGTTGAGGCGAACAAATCGAAACTTTCTGCGGAAACGTTTAATCGAGCGCTTCACGTTGTCGGCGAAAATCAGCGTGTTATCGAAATGGAGCATGCGCTTGCCGTAGGAGATCTTCCCGCTGTCGGGGATTTGATGAAGGCGTCGCACATGAGCTCGCGTTTTCTCTTTGAAAATTCCTGTACGGAAATCGATTTCCTGGTAACGGAACTTTCTGCGCAGAAGAACGTTTACGGAGCGCGCCTTTCCGGCGGCGGCTTCGGCGGGATTGCAATTGCATTGACCAACGGAGATTTTTCCGAGGCGCAAGCGAAGGAAGTCGCAGAAAAATTCCACGAAAAATTCGGTTCTTACCCGAAATATTTCCGTACGACGACCGGGCCCGGCGCAGGCATTGTCGAATAAGCGCAATTCTCCCGAAAGGCGTTCCCGCAGTTTGCTTGCGGGAACGCTTTTTATTACGGTATCGAATTGATGTGTTCTTCCGTTGAAAACAGAAAGCAAAGCCATTATCTTTTCACGATAATTAGAAAAATCCGCTACTGTTTCCGTCCATGGAGTTTAATCTGAAAAAGATTTTGAAAGCTTTGCTTGCGTCGACTTCCGAGCCGCTTTCCATCAAAGACATTCAGGCTGTCATTACGCGTTATCATGAACAACGCGAGAAAAATGCAAAAAACACGCTTCCCGAAATCGACGAAGGCGGCGTTCCCGTCGCGCGAACGGGGAACGGCGATGCCGAGCCTGAACAGCGCGTTATTGAAGATATTATCAATCAGGTGCCGACTTTGTTGACTGCGACGCAGATTCGCGAAGCGATTGAAGAACTGAACGCGGAAATGAAGGATTCGCATGATGCGACCCGAATCGTAATCGGACCGGAGGGATTTCGGATGGTGGTTGCTCCGGACTATGCCGAGTGGATTCGCTTGTTGCGCAACGATCCTCGCCCGCAGCGCCTCACGGCTGCGGCTCTCGAAACGCTCGCCATTGTCGCTTACCGGCAGCCTGTAACGCGTGCCGAAATGGAGGCATTACGCGGCGTTTCCGTGGATTCGGCGCTTTCGCGTTTGTTGGATTTGGAATTGATTATGGTTTCCGGAAGAGCGGATTTGCCCGGACGTCCGTCACAGTTTTCGACGACTTCCAAGTTCCTCGAATTTATCGGACTACAAACGATTTCCGAATTGCCGGAGTCGGATGTGCTTTCTCCGTCGCAAATTTCGGCGTGGATTCAAAAAGCAATGAATCCGAATCGCCCGACGAATGCCGATGTCGGCCTTAATGAAGAAGATTCCGCAACAACACAGCTTGAGTTTACGCAAGTGGTTGAACCCGAAGCAACGGAGCAGGGCGTTCCCGCAGAACCTTCGGACTCATCAAATTCTTTAAAATAATTTTCTTATGAAAAGTATTCCGGAAGCCCGTCAAGATATTGAAAAAATCGATGCGCAAATCGTACGCCTTATTGGCGAACGGCAAGCATGCGCAAAGATAATCGGCGAAAATAAAATGCGCGAAGGCAAAAACGTTTTTGTTCCCGAGCGGGAAGAAGAATTATTGCGGAAGCTCGAAAAAATTGCGGCAGATATTCCGATCCCGCAGGCAAATATTAGAGCGATTTACCGGGAAATTATTTCCGCGTCCGTCGCATTGCAAATGCAACTTCCTGTCGCGTACCTCGGGCCGGAAGGGACGTTTACCCATCAAGCGGCACGCAAAAATTTCGGGGGAAGCGTGGAATTGCTTCCCAAACGGACGCTTGCCGAGATTTTTGAAGCAGTTGATCGCGGATTGTGTGCTTACGGAGTTGTTCCCGTAGAAAATACGAATGCCGGAGCTGTTACGGGAACGCTCGATATGCTTGCCGAAACGGATTTGAAAATTATCGCGCAAATACAGCTCGAAATCGAACAGTGCCTTGTTTGCGCGGGAACGCTCGATAAGGTAACGCGCGTGCTTTCCAAAGATATTGCGCTCGAACAGTGTTCCGAGTGGCTGATGCACAATTTGCCGAATGCGGATTTGGTGCCGACTGATTCAACGGCGGCTGCTGTCGAAACTGCCGCAAAAGATTTGACCGTCGCGGCAATTTCTTCGACAATCGCAGCGGAAATGCGCGGCGTTCCCGTCTTGGAACGCGCTATTCAAAACCGGGGTGTGAACATGACACGTTTCTTGGTTGTCGGAAAAAAACCGAACCCGTCCTGCACCCTTTGCGAAGAAAAAACAAGTATCGTTCTTGTCGTCAAAAACGAACCGGGGAGCCTTTTGCGTGCGCTCGAACCGTTCTCAAAACGGACTTTGAATATTATGCGTATCGAGTCGCGTCCTGTTCGCGCACGCGCTTGGGAATATATGTTTTTCATCGACTTCATCGGATCGTGGGACGATGAAAAAGTCCGTGAAGCCATTGCCGAACTCGAAAAAACAGCTGTTTCCGTCAAACATCTCGGCTCCTACCCGAATACGTAGGCAAATTGCATCAAGGATCGGCTCGGAGGCACTTTGCAATTTGCGTTCGAGTAAGACTTTTGCCAAGGCTACGCCAAGCACTTTCAGTTTGCGCACCTGCTTCGGGTCGGAATAAAGCTCGTTGTGTTCCCGGATAAAGTCCTGAATCATTCTGCGGGAACGGAGTCTTTATTTGTCGGTTGTTCCCGTGAACCATCTATCAAATTTTCTGCTCTTTTGGTAGGTTTTAGCGGGTTATAGCGGGTTTTAGCAGAATCCTGCTCAAAGTGGCTAAAACTCCCTAAAACTGCCCTTTGCTCAAACGCCACCGCGCGATAACGATCAACCGCATTCGCAATCTCGTTCTCAATCTTTGTCCCGCGCGTTGCACGAAATAGCTTTCGCAAAAACTCCAAGCATCGATTGAAGAAGTTTTTGTTTTCCTGCCGGATTTCAAAAAGCGCGTCGAAACTTCTTAAGCACAGTGTTCTGTGTGACGATTTGGAAAATGCTTTTCCGGGGTAAAAAGAAAAGACCCGCATTTCTGCGGGTCTTGAAAGTGGTAGCCGGTGCAGGACTCGAACCTGTAACCAATTGATTAAGAGTCAACTGCTCTACCATTGAGCTAACCGGCCGTGTTGTTCAAAAAAGAACGAAATTCACGATGTCATTGTATGGGCGGTTTTGCAAGCTTTTTTTCGAGAAATCGAATTCCTTTGTCATTTTCGGTGAACTTTGTTTCAATCTTCAGCCTATGACAACAGACAAGCAAGTTCGAAACGTTGCGGGAACGCAGCGTGTTCCCGCGAAAGCCCGCCTTCGGGTTCAACCTTTGGCTTCGGATGCTTTTTCGACCTTGTCTTATTCTTGTATTATGGCGCTTTTATTTTTTGAGCTGCTTGCGCTTTTTTGGCTCGATATCTTTTAATTTGTATGGCTACGTTCAAATCTCTTCCCGGCTTCCGTGAGTTTTATCCGGAAGATTGTGCTGTTCGTAATTTTATTTTTTCCCGTTGGCGTGATGCGGCTCAACGTTTCAATTTCCTCGAGTGGGATGCTCCCGCGTTGGAACCGCTTGAGCTTTTTACCGAAAAATCGGGAGAAGAAATTGTTTCCCAGCTTTTTAATTTTGAAGACAAGGGTGGGCGGAAGGTTTCGCTTCGACCGGAAATGACTCCGTCGCTTGCCCGTTTGGTTGCGGCGCGGGCAGGATCGCTCCGGCGTCCGATTAAATGGTTCGGAATCGGTGAAAATTACCGTTACGAAAAACAGCAGCGCGGGCGTTTGCGTGCGTTTTATCAGTACAATGCGGATATTTTGGGAGAAGCCGGATGTTCGGCGGATGCGGAAATCATTGCTCTTTGCGTTGAGTCGCTTTGTGCATTCGGATTGAGCAGCGAGGATTTTTGTATTCGCCTGAGCGACCGTACGCTGTGGTTCCTTTTCCTCGAAAGCTTAGGAATCTCCGATGAGTCGATTGCGGTTAAGGTGCTTTCGGTTGCAGACAAGCTTGAGCGCGTTGCGCACGACGGGCTTGTCGAAATGATGGCGGAGGCGCTTGCGGGAACGGGGTTGGATGCCGCGGGAACGCTTGCAAGGATCCGTGAATTTGTTTCGCTTGAAGATTTTTCCGCGATTGAAAAATATTTTGACGGGAACGAAAAGCTGGCGGCACGCCTTGATGATTGGCGTGTTTTGCTCGGCTTGCTGACAGCGCTCGGAGTGGGGGATTTTATTCGCGTGGACTTGACGATTGTGCGAGGACTTGCGTACTACACGGGCTTTGTGTTTGAAGCGTTTCAGCTAGTCGGGGAAGGGCGCGCGCTTGCCGGCGGAGGGCGTTACGATAAGCTTGTTAAAAAACTTGGCGGACCGGATATGCCGGCTGTCGGTTTCGGAATGGGCGATGTTACTTTGAGGAATTTGCTTGAGCAGCAAGGGTTGCTTCCGCAAGTGGCGGATGTTCCGGATTTTTACACGATTATTCTCGGAGATGAAAATCGAACGGAGGCGCTGGCGGATGTTGCCGATTTGCGCCGTTGCGGGTTGCGCGTGGAATATGCGTTTAAAGACGGGAAGTTCGGCAAGCTGATTCAGGCGGCGGAGCAGGCGGGCGCACGCTATGCTTTGATTTACGGAACCAATGAGCTTGCGCTGGGAGTTGTTAAAGTGCGCGATACACAGGAACGGCGTGAGATTGCGTTCCCGCGAGAAGGCTTGGCGGACACGCTTTTCGGCGTGCTTCAAAACGGGTTGCCCGTTATCGAAGAACCGCATTGTCACGGCGACGGTTCTTGTGAGCATTGCACTTGCGGCAAAAAATAAAAAGTTTAGCGACGCCGTTTTTTTACGGCGTCGTTTTTTTTAAACTTCTTTTGCGATTAGGGATTCGAGTTCGGAATCAGAATAATTGAGTTTCTCTTTTAGGAAAGTCTTCATGTCTTGCGGGAGCGGAGCCGTGAAGGTGCGGACAAATTCCGGGCTTTTAAATTCAAGCTTTGCGGCGTGGAGGGCTTGGCGCGGGAGCTCCAGTTCCGCTTCGTGGCGTGCACCCCAGCCTTTTTCGCAAAAATCCAAATAGAGCCGCTCGTCATGTCCGTAAAGTTTGTCTCCGACGATGCAGTGCCCGATGTGTTGCGCATGCGCGCGGATTTGATGTTTGCGTCCGGTGTAAAGTGCGACGCGCGCCAGCGTATAGCCGTTTTGGGCTACAAGCGGTTCGAAAAACGTGACGGCGTTTTGGGAGTCCGGACCGTCGCCGATGCATTGTTTGACCAAAACCGGGCTTGCCGTGTCGCGGCGCAGAGGCGCATCAACGAGTTGCGGTTCTCGCAGTTCGCCTTCCAGAATCGCCAGATATGTTTTGGAGACCCAGCGGCGTTCGACGGCTTTTTGGGCTCGACTGGCAGCATCCCGATTCAAGGCAATCAGAATAATCCCGCTGGTTTCGCGGTCCAGGCGGCTGACAAGATGCAATGTTTCTGCGCCGATCCATTCCCGAGCCGCGCCGACAAGACTCGACCACGGACCGTTTTTAGACGGATGACAAACGACCCAGCCCGGCTTGTTAAACGCTAAAAAATCCTCATCGCGCTCGACAAGCCAGGTCGGCAATTCTGCGGGAGCGATGAGCGGAGCATTCAGCGCTTGGGCGCCGGGCGGGTGAAAATTGGCGGGAACGGAATCCATAAACTCTTTTATAGTGTCGCGGGAACGACGTTAAAAGTGAAAAATCCGTGTTTGAGTTTTCTTGCGCCCGGTGTTTTTTTTATTTTAATAGAGTTTACTATTTTGGAAACTATTAAATATCTTTTCCGGCTTGACTGGAAAATGCCCGGGTGATTCAATCTTTGAAAATTAACCCTATTTTCCCCGATAACACTATGGATAGAGCCACGATTGAGACTTTGGTTCGCAACGCGATTGTGAAGCGCCTGGGCGGGAACGGCGGAGCTCCGGCACCGACATTGGTTGTCAACAGTTCTGCGCGCCACATGCATATTTCGCAAGAAGACTTGGAAACGCTTTTCGGACCGGGCTATAAGTTGAACGTTCATAAAATGCTTTATCAGGACGGACAATTTGCCGCGAAGGAAACGGTTACGTTGATTGGTCCGCGCAAGCGTATGATCCCGAATCTGCGTATTTTGGGTCCGACGCGTAAGCAATCGCAAATTGAATTGGCGTTTACCGATGCGGTTTCCTTGGGAATTCCGGATATTCCGACGCGCATGTCGGGCGAACTCGACGGTACGCCGGGCGCTTACATCATGGGGCCGAAGGGTATTTTAGAGCTGAAGCAGGGCGTGATTCGTGCGATGCGGCACGTTCACATGTCTCCGTCGGACGCAGCGTTTTACGGATTGAAAAATCACGACCTTTGTCAGCTGAAAATTACGGCGCCGTCGTGCACGACCGTTTTCGACGAAGTTGCCGTGCGCATTGATCCGACGTTTAAGCTGGAGGTTCACATTGATACGGACGAAGCGAACGCTTGCGATTTGGATCACGCAACGAAGGTCGAGATTCTGAAGGCGTAAAAATATTTAACATTAAAAACATCAACAATTAACAAATTAAAATTATGAGCGAAGCAATCGGACTTATTGAAACGCGCGGTTACGTCGGACTGGTCGAAGCCAGTGATGCGATGGTGAAAGCCGCGAACGTCGAGCTCGTCAAGTCGATTTCCATCGGCGGGGCGTTGGTTACGACGATTATTAAGGGCGACGTCGGCAGCGTGAAAGCAGCCGTCGAAGCGGGCAAGGAAACGGCATCTCGCGTCGGCAATCTCGTTGCCTCGCACGTGATGGCGCGTCCGTCGCCGGAACTGTTGAAATTCTTCGTCGGCTAAGTTGCGGGAAGAGTTTTTAAGAAAACATTTTAAACAAAGGAAAATATCATGGCTGCACAAGCACTTGGAATGGTTGAAACGAAGGGTCTCGTTTGCCAATTTGAAGCTACGGATGCGATGCTCAAGAGCGCGGACGTTGAACTCGTCGGTTGGGAAAAAATCGGTTCGGGGCACGTTTGCGTTTTCGTTCGCGGGCAGGTGGCTGCGGTTAAGGCTGCGGTTGAAGCCGGCGCGACGGCTGCGAGCACAATCGGCGAAGTCGTCGCTGTTCACGTGATCCCGCGCCCGCACGAAGATCTCGGTCAGCTCGGCAAGTTTCTCGGTTCGACGGCAACTCCGGCGAAGAAATAGTCGCCGCGTTCTGCGTTTTGTCGGATCGTTTTGAACGTTTCCGTATTTTCGTTATGGCAAACAAAATTCTGGTCGCCAATATCGGTAGCACCTCGTTTAAGTTCAAGCTTTACGAGATGCCGGAAGAGCGTGTGCTTGCTTCGGGCGGAATTGAGCGTATCGGCGCGGAAGAAGGTTCCTTCAAGTACAAAATCGGCTCTGCGGAGGAAGTACGCGGGAACGCGGCATTTCCGGATTACGCCGCGGCGATTGCCTTTGTCGAAAAAGCTCTCGGCGGTTTCGGCGAATTGGCGGCAGTCGGTTTCAAGCCGGTGATGGCGAAGGGAATCTCGGGAACGCAATTCATGGAAGAACCGGTTTTAGCGGCGATGGAAGCGCTTTACACGCTCTTCCCGGCGCACAATCCGCCTTACGTGAATGCGATTCGCAGTTTCCGCAAGGCATTTCCGGAATTGCCCTGTATCGGAACGTTCGAAACGGCGTTTTACGACGATTTACCGGAACACAACCGCCGTTATCCCGTGCCGCGTGCGTGGGAGTCCGAATACGGCATCCGCCGCTACGGTTTCCACGGCGCCTCGCACCGCTACATCTCTCAGCGTGTTGCCGAGCTCCGCGGGAACGAAAAAAATCTCCGCATCATTTCCTGCCACCTCGGCGGAAGTTCGTCGATTTGCTGCATTCAAAACGGCACGGCGATTGATTCCTCCTGGGGAATGACGCCGCAGAGCGGCTTGCCGCAAAATAACCGCGTCGGCGATTTTGATGTTTTCGCCGCAATTTACTTGGCGCGGGATTTGAAACTCGGCGTTGATGAAGTCGAACGCGTGCTCTCGAAAGAATCGGGCTTGAAAGGGCTTTCGAATCTTCCGCAGGGCGATATGCGCGACTTACTCGCCGCAGCCGAAAGCGGGAACGCGGATGCTTCCGTAGCAATCGACGTTTTTGTCGGCGCGATTCGCAAATACATCGGACAGTTCCTTGTCGAAATGAACGGTGCGGATGTGATTTCGTTTACGGCGGGTATCGCGGAAAATAATCCGATTTTGCGAGAAAAAATTCTCGCGGGAATGGATTTTGCGGGAGTTAAACTCGACAAAGCCGCCAACGACGGTGCACGTTCCTGTGAAGCCGTCCTTTCGACGCCGGATTCCAAAATTGAAGTCCGGCTCGTTCCGACCAACGAAGAACTCATCATCGCCCGCAATGCGTGGGCGAAACTCCACGAAAAATAAAATTTATAAAAAACAAAAAGAAAGAATCTAACTATGGCAAATCAAGCACTTGGAATGATTGAAACCCGCGGGCTGATCGCGCTCGTCGAAGCGACGGACGCAATGCTCAAGTCGGCAAACGTTGAACTCGTCGGTCCGATGACGCAAGTCGGCAACGCGATGGTTACGGTTTGCGTGACGGGCGATGTTGCCGCCGTCAAGGCAGCCGTCGAATCCGGTAAAACTGCAGCGCTCGCTCTCGGCGAAGTCGTTTCGACCAGCGTCATTGCGCGTCCGCACAACGACACGGCGGTTGTTCTCCCGAAAGCGAAATAACGCTTCGGCGGAAAGAATCCGTTCAACCCTTAGCGTTCCCGCGAAATGCTGATTGCGCGCGTAGAAGGCTCGGTTGTCGCGACGAAAAAGAACGACAAGATGACCGGTCGTCGCATGGTGCTCGTTCGCCCGTTTGTGGTGAGCGAGCCCGGTGCACAAGCGTTTAAACCGGCTTCGACGACGCTTGTCGCCTATGACGCGCTCGGCGCGGGAACGGGCGAACTCGTCCTCGTTGTTCAAGGCTCTTCGGCGCGTCTTGCCGCTCCCGACAAGGATACGCCCGTGGACGCCGTCGTTATCGGCATCGTCGATTCCGTTGACTGCGGGAAGACAAAGCTGTATTCGTCGGAAGGATAATATAAAAAGCTTACGGATGAGGGCTTAGAGCTTAGAGGTTCATGCGTTCCCGCAGCGGGAAAAAGGATTTCAAAATCCTTTTGTGCAGATACCTTTTATCCCCTCATCTATTCTCTATCATCCGAAATTTAAAACTATGTCTCAGATTGATAAAAATTTAGTTTCTTCCGTTGTCGCGGAAGTTTTGGCGCAGTTGCGGGAAAAAGGAATCAATCCCACGGGAATGCCCACCGGCGCTTGTTCCGCCGTTCCCGCGCAAACGCAGTTCGGCGTTTACGACAATATGGAAGATGCCATCGATGCGGCGCAGCGCTCGTATAAGATGCTTTGCGAAAAAGGCGTTGCCGCACGTCGCAAGGCGGTTGCCTGCATTCGTAAGCTCGCCGTCGAAAATGCGGAAGCTTGGGGCAAGATGGAATTTGAAGAAACCAAGATCGGCAAGCTCGCACACAAAGTCGAAAAGCTCCGTTCCTGCATTCCCGTCGTTCCCGGTGTCGAATATCTCGACCGCACGGCGTTTTCGGGCGATGCCGGATTGACGGTTATCGACAACACGCCGTGGGGCGTTATCGGTGCGATTACGCCTTCGACGCACTCCGTTCCGACACTCAGCGGAAACGCGATTAACATGATTGCGGCAGGCAATGCCGTCGTGTTCAATACACATCCGGGAGCCTGCAAAATTGCGGCTCACGCGATTCGCGCTTACAACGAAGCCATTTACAAAGAAATCGGTATTCCGGATTTGATGACCTGTGTCAAAAAACCGACCTTGCAATCGTTTGACATTATGTGCAAATCGCCGACGGTGCGGTTGCTCTGTGTGACGGGCGGCGGACCGGTTGTCAAAGCGGCGATGAACTCCGGAAAGCGCGCAATTTGCGGCGGCCCCGGAAATCCGCCTGTCGTTGTCGACGAAACAGCGGATATCGCCAAGGCGGCACGCGATATTCTCGCGGGAGCGGCGTTTGACAACAATTTGCTTTGTTGCGGAGAAAAAGAAGTTTTCGTTGTCGAGAGCGTCGCCGATCAGCTTCTCGCCGAATTCTCCAAGCTTAAATGCGTGCGCCTTACGCGGGAACAAATGGACGCAGTCGTCCGCGAATGCTTCCTTCCCTATGACGGCAAGGGCTATCCGCACCCGAAAAAGGAATTTGTCGGGAAAGACGCCGCCGTCATCGCGAAGGCGATCGGCTTGGACGTTCCCGCAGACACGGAAATGCTCTTCGGCGAAACCGATGCGGAGCACCAACTTGTTCAAGGAGAACAAATGATGCCTGTTATGCCGATTGTTCGCGTTCCCTGCTACAAAGCGGCAATCAAAGGCGCGCTTCAGGCAGAGCACGGATTCCGCCATACTTGCGTTATGCATTCGAAAAATGTCGATCGCCTCACCGAAATGGCACAACGTTGCGATACGACGCTTTTCGTCAAAAACGGACCTTCGACGGCGGGACTCGGGCTCGGCGGGGAAGGCTTCCTCAGCTTTACGATTGCGACACCGACCGGCGAAGGCGTGACGACTCCGATGACGTTTACGCGTTCCCGCCGCTGTGTCATGGTCGAAGCCTTGAATCTTTACTAAAACGACTTCCGGAATTTCCGATGCGCATCGCAATTATCAAAGGCCACGTGACGGCGACGGTGAAACACCCGACGCTTGAGGGCTGGCGAATGCTGATTGCGCAACCGGTAACGCCGGAAGGAGCGCCCGACGGCCCGCCGCAAATCGTGATCGATACGCTCGGCGCGGCTCCGGGGCAAAAAGTTGTTATCAATAGTGACGGAGCCGAAGCGCGCCGCTTGGTTAAGGCGAAGCATTCGCCGGCGCGTTGGACGGTGATGGGCATTGTTGATGCTCCGAAAGAAGGAGTTGCGCAATGAGGGCGGGAACGGTTATCGGGCGTGTCGTTTGCACGGTGATGCATCCGGCTTTTCGCGGCGATACTTTTGTCCTCGTGCTCCCGTGGAATACGAAGACTTGGAATGCCGGCGGGAAGGCGAATTTTGATAATTCGCTAGTTGCTTACGACGAACTCGGCGCGGCGGACGGACAAACTGTTGCCTTTGCCGAATCCGGGGAAGCGGCTGCGGCGCTCAATCCGCCCAAGCCGGTTGATGCGTATTGCGCGATGATTTTGGATTCCGTCGAATACGACGAAAAAGCCTGATAGACATCAGGTCTCCAAATATCGAGTTTCAAGAAAATTGTCCCTTGATCTTTGTGGCTTGGGGACGATGCTTGAGACTCGTTATTTTTTATAAACTTTTGTTTCGCTTGAATCGGATTGATTTCCTATTTTCAAGCTATGTTTTCTACTGTTTATTCCGGAGCGTTACAGGGAGTCGAAGCTCTTTCTGTTCAAGTTGAGGTAAAATCCGATCTTCCCGGGGATTTCCGATTTCAGATTGTCGGTTTGCCTGATGCGGCAGTAAAAGAAGCGTCGGATCGCGTGCTTGCGGCGCTTTCGAATTGTCGCTTGCCGTCGCCGTCAACGAAAACGGTGGTGAATCTTGCTCCGGGCAATATTCGCAAGGAAGGTCCGATGTACGACTTGCCGATTGCGCTTGCGCTGTTAGCGGCTCAGGGCGTGATCCTGCGGGAACGCCTCAACGGTTTTATTGTTGCGGGGGAATTGGGATTAAACGGCGATGTTCGCGCCGTACGCGGCGGTGTGTCGCTTGCGCTTTTGGCGTTGCGGGAACACCGATCGGTTGTGCTTCCAAGACAATCTGCCGAGGAGGCTGCTCTGGTTGAAGGTGTGAAAGTTTTCCCCGTAGATTCGTTGCGGGAATGCGTTGATTTCTTTTTGGGACTTGCGCCAATCGAAGCGCTTTCATCGAAAAACAGTGCGTTTCGACGTAATGTTTCCCGTATTCCGGAAGTTGATTTTTCTGAAGTTAAGGGGCAACAGCAAGTGCGGCGCGCCGTGGAGGTTGCCGTTGCAGGCGGGCACAATTTGCTGATGATCGGTTCGCCCGGATCCGGAAAAAGCATGATTGCCAAGCGTATTTCGACGATACTTCCCGAGCCTTCGCTTGAGGAATTTTTGGAAATCTTGGGAATTCATTCGGCGGCGGGAATTACGCTTTCGGATGAAAATTGTGCGATTCGCCGTCCGTTTCGTTCGCCGCATCACACGATTTCCGATGTCGGCTTAATCGGTGGCGGAAGCATTCCCGGCCCGGGCGAAATTTCGCTTGCGCACAACGGCGTTTTGTTCTTGGACGAATTTCCGGAGTTCAAGCGATCGGCACTCGAAGTCATGCGTCAACCGCTTGAAGACGGCGAAGTCAGCATTTCCCGTGCCGCCGGGAAAATTACGATTCCGTCGCGCTTCATGCTCGTCGCGGCGATGAATCCTTGCCCCTGCGGTTATCTTGGCGACAAGCAACACAAATGTACTTGCTCGCCCGTTCAGGTTCAGCGCTACCGCGCGCGTATTTCCGGTCCGCTTCTTGATCGTATTGATATTCACGTTGAAGCGCCGACGCTTTCGATTGACGAATTGCGAACCGCCGCTCCGGGAGAATCTTCCGCCGTTATGCGAGAACGCATTGTTGCCGCGCGGGAACGCCAGCAAAAGCGCTTCGGAAACGATGTTAATGATGCGATCGCTTCCGTGAAAACGCGTTGCAATGCACGAATGTCTTCCCGCCAGATTCGCCGCTATTGCGAACTCGATGACTCGCAGGGACAAATTCTTCAGCGTGCGATGGAGCAACTCGGGCTTTCCGCCCGGGCATATGATCGTGTTCTGAAAGTTGCCCGAACGATTGCGGATCTTGCGGGAACGGAAAAAATTGAAACCGATCACTTGCTTGAAGCGATTCACTATCGCTCACTCGATCGTCGTGTAAACTATTTTTAGGAGCGGTTCAAGAAAGTAAGGCGGCGTCGGCGAAAGAAAAATAACCGGAGGTGTGGGGCGGAATATTACGTCGCCCGACGATGACGTGGTCAAGTAGATCGATGTCAAGTGTCCGGGCGGCTTCGGCAAGTTTGCGCGTGATCTTGATGTCATTGGAACTGGGTGTTGAATCACCGCTCGGATGGTTGTGAACGAGCACAATTTTTTCTGCGTTACTGCGAACCGCCGGACGGAGGAAATCGCGGGGATGGAAGAGCGAACCGCTTGCCGTTCCCGCCGTGATTTCGTCGTAGCGGAGTACGCGTAGCTTTATGTCCAGGCAAAGAATCCAGCAACATTCGCGGTCGAGCGGGAGCGCCCGTTTTTCAAAAAAATCAAAGATATCGCGGGAATTTGTAATCGGCTTGGAAATTTCGCAACGATCTTCGAAGCGGCGGGAGAGCTCGAATGCGGCGACCAGATTCGTGGCGCGCTTCCAGGAAAGTCCGGTTGCTGTGAAATCCGAAATTGCCCAGCGCGAAAGCCGGTAAAGTGAACCGTCGGTACATTCGAGTATCGATTGTGCCGCGTGTAGAGGTGAGGTTTTGAGTGACGAATCGGTGTCCAGCAAAACGGCGATGATCTCCGCATCGCTAAGACAACGCGCCCCGCGACGGTCGAGCCGTGCGCGGGGGCGATTCGGTTGCGGTGTCTGCTCTTGAGGAGCCGGCATCGTATTGTTGAAACCGGGATTTAGTCGATTTTGCCGACAACGGTTCCGGCGGGAACGATTGCGTCTTTCTTGACGATAAGAACGCCGTCGCGGACGCAAAGCTGATCGGTTTCCCAGCCGTCTTCAACGCCTTCCGGAGAAAGCTTGCAATTGGCTCCGATGCGGGCGTTTTTGTCAATAATCGCGTCTTTGATAACGCAATTCGGACCGACGCCGACAATCGGCGTTCCCGCGGCGCGCGCGACTCCGACTTCTTCGAGCGTTTCGTAATAATCGGCTCCCATGTGGACGACATTTTCAAGCTTGGAACCTTCGTCAACAACTGCACGAATCCCGATGACGCAACGATTCAGACTTGCGTGCGTAACGATGGCGCCTTCCGCCATGATGACGCGTTCGAGCGTGCATCCGTTGAGTTTTGCTGCGGGAAGCAGACGGTCGTGCGTGTAGATCGGAGCGACTTCGTCAAAGAAATCAAACGGCGGAACCGGATCCGTGAGCGCGAGGTTGGTTTCCCAAAATGCGCGAACCGTTCCGATGTCTTCCCAGTAGCTGTCGAAAACGTGTGCGACGAGCTTTTTCTTGCCGAGCATTCCCGGGATAACTTCTTTCCCGAAGTCCTTCATATCGTTGTTGAGGGCTTCTCTGAGGAATTTTCCCGAGAAAACATAGATGCCCATCGAAGCGAGGCAGTATTCCGCGTCGGATTTGTCGGAAAGATTATCGCGAAGTTTGCCGCTGATGACGAGCGAGTCGATAACTTTCGGGTCTTTCGGTTTTTCAACGAACTCCGTGATTTCGGAATCTTCCTTGACTCGCATGACGCCGAGTGCGGAGACTTCCGCTTTCGGCATTGCCTTGGCGGCGATGGTAACGTCCGCGTGGCTTTGGATGTGTTGCAGAATCATCGGACGGAAGTCCATGCGGAACAGTTGGTCGCCCGAGAGAATTAACACGTAGTCGTTGTCCTTCAGATTCAAGTGTTGAAGGTTGTGGCGAACGGCGTCGGCGGTGCCTTGATACCAAGCTTCGCTTTCCATATTTTGTTCGGCGGCAAGAATATCGACATATCCTTTCCCGAACGCGTCGAATTTGTAAGTGCGCTGAATGTGGCTGTGAAGCGATGCCGTGTTAAACTGCGTGAGTACGCAAATTGTATTGTAGCCGGAATTGAGGCAGTTGCTAATCGGAATGTCGATGAGGCGATATTTCCCGGCGAGCGGAACTGCCGGTTTGCAACGGGCTGCCGTTAAGGGATAGAGACGGGTGCCGCGACCGCCGCCCATGATGACGCATACTACTTTGGAGGTTGCCATATTTTTGGGGATAATGTGTTTGTATTATGTGAAATATTGAAGGACGGAGTAAAATCCGAACAATTTCTCAGAATAGACATTTTTACGTTGCGGGCAAGAGAAATCACCGTAGCAACATGGGCAGGCGAGGCAGTGTCAAATTGATTAGCGCTTTTTGTTCTTTAGGCGGACTTCAAACCTGCCGATGCGCATTGTTGTTTTCGGGGATTCTTCGGTGCTCACGGGAGCATTTCCGAAAACGGTTTCGAAAATTTCGGGAAGCGGCGATTCCGCACGGAAGCGAATTGTCTTTCCTCGCCACGGGAACGCGATTTCCGTTTCCGCGGCATGGAGGAAGAGGCGGTTTCGTACGTGGGCGGCAAGGTCCGTCGTTTTTTTATTTGCCCGGAAGTCTCCGTAAGCTTTGTCCCCTAAAATCGGAAATCCGTGCGTTGCGCATTGAACGCGCAGTTGATGCGTGCGCCCGGTGTGCGGAGAAAGTTTTACAAGTGAATAAGCGGCGGAGTGCCGTATTGCTGTCGCAACGGTTTCCGCGAATTGTGCGCCTCGGAGTTTGCCGTGCGGGACGACCCGGACGTTCAGATTTCCGTTACGGTTTTCTTTGATTAAAAAATCTTTCCAAATCGCCGTTCCCGTAAACTCTCCGAGAACCAACGCGAAGTAAGTTTTTTGGACTTCCGTTCCCGCAAATGCCGCGCGTGCGAGCAAGGCGATTTTTTCGTCGTTTGCACAAAGTACGACGCCGCTTGTCGGAGAATCCAAGCGATTCAGAATAAAAATTTTCTTTGTGCAACCGTTCCCGTCGCGGACAAAATAACATTCGTTCTTTAGGCTGTAGTCAGCAACGAGTAATGCGTTTTTAGCGGCGGCGAGGCCGGGCGCGTTCGGATGTGTCATTATTCCCGCCGGCTTTTCCAATGCAAAAATTCCGCAGGAATCGGAGGCAAGGAGGCGAACGTTTTTGTTCAGCGGGAGAAAATCCGTTTCGGAAAGCATTGCGAGCTAAATGCGGAACTTTAGAAACGACGGCGGAAGCGGTGCGGATTTTAGGCGGACAAGGCTTTCCAAACGGATTCGGCGGCATCTGCGGGAACGTCGCCGGTCGTAAAAGCTTCGCCGACGGCACGCATCAGCACGAAGCGAAGTTTGCCGGCGCGGACTTTTTTATCCGAAGCCATGGCGCGCATAAGCATTTCTACGGGAAGGCGCGAATGCAGGCGGACGGGAAGCGCATTCTTTTTCAAGAGCGCAATACAACGCGGAGCGAGCGTTCCCGCGGGCGCATAGCCGAGTTGCTCCGAGAGTAGCGCCGCCGCGACGGTTCCGACGGCAACCGCTTCGCCGTGGAGGTATTCGCCGTAGCCGGCGACTTTTTCAATCGCGTGCCCGAAAGTGTGCCCGAGGTTTAAAAGTGCGCGCCCGTTTTCCTGCGCCGTTTCGCGCTCGTCCGAAGCAACGACTTGCGCTTTGATTTCGCAACAGCGTTTGACAATGTCCGGAAGCTTCGGCGAATCCCACGCGAGCGTTCCCGCATTTTCCAAGGTTTCAAAGAGCCGGGCATCGCCGAGCAGTCCGTATTTAATGACTTCCGCCATTCCTGCGGAGAATTCGCGCGGCGGAAGCGTGGAAAGCAATCGCATATCCGCAAAAACCGCCTGCGGCTGATAAAACGCTCCGACAAGATTTTTCCCGGCGGAAAGATTCAAGCCGGTCTTTCCGCCGACAGAGCTGTCCACCATCGAAAGCAAAGTCGTCGGCACCTGGATAAAATCAATTCCGCGTAAAAATGATGCTGCCGCAAATCCCGCTAAATCACCGACAACGCCGCCGCCGACAGCGACGATTGCGCCCGAACGGTCAATACGTTCCCGCGCGAGCGTTTCCCAAATTTCGACGAGCTCTTTGACATTTTTGGCGGTTTCGCCGTCTACACTCGTTGTAATTGTAATGCGTGCAACGGAACTGAGGCGTTCAAAAAGTTTTGCATGTTTTTCGGGAAGCGTCGGGCAGGTAACAACGGCAATCGGGCGCCCGGCATCGACGTATTTTTGGAGAAATTCCAACAATGCGTCCGCAAGATTATGCCCGATGTGAATCGGGTAGCGGCGTTCTCCGAGTTCGACGTTGACGGTTTCGGCGTTCATGAAGCGTTAACGATTACGGCGTTTTTTCGGCTTTGCGGCAAGCGACGGCAGAAGCATAAGCGGTTCCTGGCGATAGAAAAATCCGTCGAGTTTTTTTCGCTCGATTGTTTTATTCAGAAGTTTTTCGATTGCCTGAAGCTGAAGCAATTCGTCCGGCGAAAACAGAGTGAACGCTTCGCCTTCATCTCCGGCACGTCCGGTACGGCCGATGCGGTGAACGTAATCTTCCGGATGCTCGGGAACGTTGTAGTTTATGACATGCGAGACTCCGGAAATGTCGAGCCCGCGAGACGCAATATCGGTTGCGACAAGGACGTTGTATTTCCCTTCGCGAAATCCCTGAAGCGCTGCCGTGCGTTCCCGTTGCGTGCGATCCGCATGCATTGTCGCGACGGCAATTTCGTGGGCTTCGAGCCATTCGGTAATACGGTCGGCATCGCGTTTTGTCCGCGTAAATACGATAACACTTTTGTATTGCGTACGTTCAAGTAGCGCGAGCAACAGGTCGTATTTCTGAAATCCGGCTACGGGGTAAATTGCGTGCGAAATTGTGTCGGCGGTAAGCGTTCCCGTACGAACATCAATTTCGACGGGCTCCCGCAATGCCCAATCGGCAATGTCGCGGATCGTCTTGTTAACGGTCGCCGAGAAAAGCAGGGTTTGGCGTTCTTTCGGGCAAAGACGAATAATGCGGGAAACATCTTCGATGAAGCCCATGTCAAGCATGCGGTCCACTTCATCGAGAATCAGCACTTCGATTTTGGAAAGATCGACGAAGCGTTGTTGCCAAAGATCAATCAGGCGTCCCGGCGTTGCGACGACGATTTCGGCACCTTCGCGAAGCGCCCGGACTTGTTGTTCGTAGCGGACTCCGCCGTAGAGCAGAGCGATGCGCTTGTCCGCGTTTTCGGCAAAGCGGCGGAATGCTTCATCAACCTGCATGGCGAGTTCCCGCGTGGGAACGAGGACGAGGCAACGCGGGAACGCTTGGCTTGCGCCGAGTCGGGCGAGTGTCGGGAGCGCGTAAGCCGCCGTTTTTCCGGTTCCCGTTTGCGCGGCACCGATGATGTCGCGCCCCTCAAGCGCCGTCGGAATGGCGCGTTCCTGAATCGGTGTCGGTTGGGAAAATCCGATTTTTTCAAGCGTCGTTAAAATGTTTTCGGGAAGCCCGAGCTCTGCGAAAGTTTTCATGGAAAAGAAAAATCCTAGAGATTAAGCCCCGGCGCTTAAAGCCGAAAGTTGCCGTATTGTGCGGCGCGACTGCTTACGGAAACGTCTTTTTAGCGGAGATGCCGGCGCATGCGTCCGCCGAGGATTAGTGCCATTGTCGCGAGCCCCGCCGCCAAGCCGATCCAAACGCCGACGCCGTGAAGCCCGAGCGGGAACGCGAGCAAAAGCGCAAGCGGGCAGGCGATAATCCAGTAGCTGATAAATGAGGCAACGGCGATGATGCGCACGTCGCTCAGCCCGCGCAACGCTCCCGCCGCGATGGTTTGAAAGCCGTCGAAAAGCATGTAGGCGCAGGCAACAATGATGAACGAGGCGGCAATCTGCGAGGCTTCCGCGCCCAGATTAAAGAGCAGGGGAATTTGTTCCCGAAAACCGATAAATCCGATTGAGCATATTCCCATGAGTGCAAGCGTAAAAAACATTGCACCCGTAAAAATCGTGCGGACGCGCGGGAACTCCCGTTTGCCGTAGGCTTCGCCGATACGGATTGAAAGCGCTTGGGAAATTCCCAGCGGGAACATGTAAACGAGCGAAGAAATCGTCATGGCGACTTGGTTGGCAGCGATGGAGGCTTCATTAATCCACCCCATAAAAAAGGGCGCGATAATGAAAATTCCGGCTTCACAGAGAATGTGCAGCGAACTCGGCACCGCAATGCTCAGGTTTTCCTTAATCGGTTTCAGCGAAAATCCTTTTCCGAATTCGCAGATGAGGCGTTCGTGCAGAACAATTCCCGCGAGTGAAATCATGCGAGAAAAGAGCGTTCCCGCCGCGGCGCCTTCCAAGCCCCAGTTCGGAAATCCGAGCGAACCCGACATGAAAACCCAGTTCAGAAAAATATTGGTTAATAGCCCGATTATTGTCCAAAGCAGAGAAATCCATTGCCCGTTGTTGGCATCGCGAAAGGATTTTACTGCTTGGAATCCCGCTGCGGCGGGAATCGAAAGTGCGATCAGACACGAGAAATTCTTGGCATTGGCGCAAACGCGCTCGGGTTGCCCGAGCAAATAAAGTCCGTCGAAATAAACGAACGCACAGAGCAACGCGGCTCCGAGGCACGAGGTGAGCAAGCTGATGAAAAGACCGTGGCGGAGAATTTCCGGAAGCCGCTCGCCCGTTCCCGCGCCGCGAGCTTGCGCGGAAAGCACGGGAATTGCGACGCAAAGCCCGACGCAGAGCAGAAGCGGAATCCAGTTGAGGTTGTTCCCGAGAGTCGCAGCTGCCAGTGCATGTTCGCCGAGCATGTTTCCGATCATAATCGTATCAATGACTCCGAAAAGCCCTTGACCGATTAATCCCACGGTGATCGGAACCGAAAGCCGGAACGTGTATTTGAACTCGTGGCGTATTTCGGAGCCCATTGCGGGAACGCAAAATTATTTACCCGACTGCGTGAGCCTGCTGCGAATCTGCTCGACCTTGAATTTGTCGGCGGCGCTTGTCGCAATGCGATTTTTAACCGCTTTTTCCGCATTAATCACCGTTCCGTGATCCCGACCGCCGAATGCGTTCCCGACCGCCGTCAGCGTCATGTTAATGAGATCACGGCAAAGATACATGGCGACTTGGCGAGCAAAGGCAACTTCCGCGCGCCCGCGCCCTTTTGCCGTCATTTGCGCGACTTCGACGCGGTAGGTTTCGGCAACGAGGCGCTGGATGTACTCCGGCGTAATCTTTGCGGTTTCTTCCTGGCGGAGAAGATTGCTCAGAATGCTTTCCGCTTCCGGAATCGTCAGCGTCGTGTTGCGGTTGATTTCGACGTAGCGCGCCAGCGTGTTGACGGCGCCTTCGAGGTTGCGAACGTTGCGCGTGATGTTTTGCGCGACGAATTCGAGCAGATTCGGGTAACGTGAAAAATCAAAGTGTTTAGATGCGGCTTTGCGTAGCAGAATGGCGATGCGCATTTCAAGGCAAGGCGGCATGATGTCCGCCGAAATTCCCTGTTGGAAACGCGAAATCAGGCGATCCTCAATTTGAATGTCCGATGCGGGCCGGTCGCTTGTAAGGACGATTTTGCATCCGTTGACGACGAGTTGGTTGAACGTGTGGAAAAATTCTTCCTGAAGACCTTTTTTGCCTTCAAGGAACTGAATGTCGTCCATCAATAAAAGATTCAAATTGCGGTAACGGCGACGGAAATCATGAACGGCGTTTTGCGAAAGCGCATAGGTGTAATCGTTCGTGAACATTTCGCAGGTTACATAGCAAATCTGTGCTCCGGAATTTTTTTCGAAAACCGCATTGGCGATGGCGTGCATGAGGTGGGTTTTCCCGACTCCCGAAGGTCCGTAAATGAAAAGCGGGTTGGCGGCATCCGGATCTGAAAGATTGTTCGCCAAAGATTGCGAAATCGCGAACGCCATTTGGTTTTCGGAACCGCAAATGAAGTTATCAAACGTGTTTTGGCGGCGGATCGCAGGGGAAAGTTCTTGCGCGGGAACGGCCGGCTTGGGCGGAACTTGCGGAAACGAAGAGGCCGAAGCGATTGCGGGCGATGCTGCGGGAACACCTGAAACAGGAACCGGGGCGTGCTTGATTTCCGCTTTTTGGATTTTGAATCGAACGGAACGCCCGGTTACATTGCGAAGTTCTTCTTCAACGATATCGCTGTAGTTGTAGGCGATGAAAACAGCCGCAAAAGAGTCCGACGAAACGAGATTGAAAGTCTCGTCGGAGAAGTTCGAAAAATGAATATCGCTAAACCACTGGTTGAAAATGTCCGAATTGAGGCGATTTTTTAATGCTTGCTTGGCGGATTCCCACGCTTCCGCGTGGCTGAAAAGGGTCGAGGTCATGATTTTTGGCGGATAAGTCCCAATTTATTCACATTCAAGGGGAATTACTTGCGGATACCGTTCCCGCGGGAACGACGGTCTGTCGGCGCGCCCGCCTCCGTGCGGTGCGTGCGCGCACGCGAAGCCGACGCATTTGCCGATTCTTCTGAAATGCTGATAAATAAAGGGATGGAAAGAAATTGGAACATTGAAATTAAAGAATTTTTTTCGGGTTTCGGGCGGAAAATCGCCGTTCCCGAGGCTGTAAAAAGACTGCGGTCGGAGGCCTTTTTTCGCAAGGTGTTTCTGTAAACAGTTTATTCCCAATTAATTGTGAATAACTTTTTTTAATTTCATGCTTGAAAAAATCATTCAAAAATTTTTCGCCGTGAAATCCCTTTTTTTAAGCCCTTCTGCGCTGTAAAGTTTTTTTTAAGGAAAAATATACACGCCTATTCACAGCCTATTCTCAGCTTATTCACATTAAAAAATAGATATTTTATTATTAGAAAAAGTTATAAATGGAAGAATCTGTGAAAATAAATTTTACGTTTAAGTTGGTTTTTAATCAGAGCTCGCGGGAACGAGAGGCGGCGGACGAAGCAAGTTCGTTGGAAAAATATTGAGAAGCAAAATTACCCGTCTCGTTCAAGGCGATTCGGGTAAGGACAAAACGAGAAAGTTCCGTTTAACGCGGACTTCGGAATTTCCGGTACTCGGCTTCCTTTTACAGGCTTCTCAAAGCTGCAATTGTGCTGAGATTTAAATCTCGAATGCCGTCAAGAACAACATCGGCGCCGGCGCGCTCAAGAAGCGACTTCGGATTCAACGTGGCGACGGCGACGGTTTTGATTCCGGCGTTGCGTGCTGCTTCAATTCCGGCAATCGTGCTTTGTACGGCAATGCATTCGGACGGATCGCATTCGACGGATTTTGCCGCGAGCAGAAAGGCTTCCGTTTCGGAAACGGGGGTTTGGACGTTCCCGTGCGCGATAACAACCGGAAAATAGCTTTTCAGATCCAAAAGTTCTAAAAGCCAAGTGATTTCTTCCCGAAACGCGGGGCAGGCAATTGCACAGGCGATTTCACGATCTTTAAGCGCCTGAAGCAGCGCGCGGATACCGGGTTGCGGCTCGGCGGCTTCCTCCGTGAAAATATGCTTTAGGAGCATTGCCCGCCGCTCCGAAAGCTCATTTATGCGTTGCGGATCCGAGCTCCAATTTAAAATTTTTGAGATGGTGAAGCGAGTACTGTGTCCGAAACTTTTACCGAGGTAGCCGGCGCAAAGCTCAAGCCCGCATTCGTCGGCAAGCATTTCCCAGCTGCGTTTGTCGTACTCCGACGAATCAAAAATGACGCCGTTCCAGTCAAAAATAACACCGGTTTTCATGGGGTTGTGAGGTTAGTGTGAGAAAGGGTAGTTTTTGACTTATACCAATTTCTTCTCCGAAATAAAACTCAAAATTCCGAAAACGATTCTGCCTTGATGAATCCTCACTTGCATCTATATAATCGAAACTTTCGCATTAACATTATGCTCTTAGACATTCTTCATTCCAAAATTTTGCGTGCCGAAGTTACCGACGCGCAGTTGCATTACGAAGGCAGTCTCGCCATCGATACCGAAATCATGGATATGATCGGCATGCTTCCGAACGAAAAAATCCTTGTCGGAAACATCTCGAACGGGCATCGCTTCGAAACCTACGCCATTCCGGCGCCCGCAGGTTCCCGCCAATTCTGCCTCAACGGTGCGGTCGCGCATCTCGGAAAAGTCGGGGATCTCATCGTTATCATGTCTTTCGCACGCATGACACCCGAAGAAGCCAAGGCTTGGACGCCGCGCGTTGTTGTTTTCGGCGACGGAAATTCTCGCATTGTAAAGCTGACTTCCGACATCGCCGATCCCGCCGTTGTCGCAAAATTCAAGCGCTAGTCGGCTTCGACAAAATTTTCTCGGGCTTCGACAATAACGCCCGGACGTAATCCCGCGCAGAAAATCGTGCGGGATTTTTTTGTTGCCGTTCCCGTCGCATCGGCTTCAAGCCAGATTTCGATTTCGGCGACAGTTACGGCTGCCGGATGCGGGACTTCGGAAATCGTTTTCCACCAACCGACGCGTTCTCGTCGCAAATACCACGGGAGCGGCCAATATTCCGGTCCGACAAGCGCGACAAAAAAGTTTCTCGGATTTCCGCCGCCCGCGATGAAATTCGCTTTCGATTTTTCAATTGCGGGAACGATTTTTACGATGTCGTCGTACGGATGTTCGTATCGAAGCCCGCTTTCGCTTTTCCCGAAATCCGGAACCCGACAAAGTGCCCAAAACAGGAAAATCGCGATAATTCCCCGTTTGATCCGGTTTTCATAAATCGTACGTAAGACCCGGGATTCAGCGACAAGCGCCGGCATCAAGGCGATTCCGGGAATAAGCCCCAAAACGCACCACGGTGTTTTGTAAGGAAGTAGTGAATACAAGATGAGTATGGCGAGTGTCGCTGATGCGGTGAAAACGATTTTTGAAAAATCGCTCAGCATGAAACGGCATCCGAATTTGCGTTCTTTGCGTGTGGGAAAAAATGTTCGCAGGAGAAACAGCGCGAGCGGCGTTCCCGCGAAAAAGAGAAGCCAACGCTCATTTTGAGAAAGGAGCTTCGCATAATAAAAAAACGATTTGCCGTGCGGCGATTCCGAGTTCGTTCCCGTAAAAAAATAATTTTTGAAGGCAACGAAAAAATCCGCCAATCCGCCGGGATTTTGTCCGAATGAACTGTAAAAAAGCGCGGCAATCGTTCCCGCAGCGACGGTGGCGATACCAAGGCGATTGGCAAATTGCTTTGCAGATTCTCCCGGCTCGTGAAAATGCCGCCGCAAGAGGATAATTCCTGCGCCGCCGAGCGCGAATGCCGCCGCCATGAGAAGCCAAGTTTCTTTGCTCGCAACGGCGATTCCCGCGCAGATTCCTGCGAGCAAGGCGTTTAATAAATTTTTTTTCCTAAAAAACCAAATGCCCGCCGCCGTCCAGGCAAAGACGACTAAGACTGTTTCCTGAATAAAATAGCCGGAATAAAAAGCGGCAATTTGCGAGGCGGCGAGAAGTGTCCCCGCAAGTGCTACAGGAAGAATTTTCTTCCCGAAAAAACTCAGCGGAATCAGCACGCAACCGAGCGCTCCGACAATCGCGGGAACGGCGCGCACAAGCGTTTCCGTCAACTCGGCGAAACTGGCGATTCCGAAAATTTTGCAAAGCCAAAACGTGAAAAAATAAAGCGTCGGACCGTGAAAATCCTGAGGATTATAGACGAACGTTTTCCCGGCGAGCATTTCTCCGACGCGGTAAGCCTGAACGGCTTCGTCGCTGTGCATTGCGCGTGTGTCGATTCCCTCAAAACGTAAGTAAATCGAAAATACGAAAATCGCCGCGAGCGTTCCCGCGAAAATCAGATTTCGGGTAATCGGCGACGGATTTTTCGGCATCAGGATTTTTTCTTGCGGGAAGGCTTTGCGTTTTGGCGGCGAATTTTTTCGCGAAGTTCGTTCCATCGTGCAAGGCGTTCGGCGATGGCGGCTTCCGTTCCGTTTGTTTTCGGCGTGTAGATTTTAAGCGGCGTTTCCAAATAGGTCTGCCCGGAAATGCCTTCGGGAAATTCGTGCGAATAAAGATAATCCGCGCCGTTCCCGAGCGATTTGTTCAGCTTGTTATGGGCATCGCGCAAATGCGCGGGAACACGTTGGCGAGGCGTTTCGCGAATCAGGGCGCGCGCGGCGAAAATGGCTTCCGTTGCGCTGTTGCTTTTCGGGCAAGTCGCAAGAAAAAGTGTGGCGTGCGCGAGCGTCAGCTGTGCTTCCGGCATTCCGATAAAATCGCAAGCCTGTTGCGCGGCCACGGCAACCGTGAGCGCGCGTGAGTCCGCCAATCCGATGTCTTCGCTTGCTAAAATTACAAGCCGACGCGCAATAAAACGCGGGTCTTCGCCGCCTTCGAGCATAACGGCGAGCCAATAAACCGCCGCATCCGGGTCGCTCCCGCGAACCGATTTGATAAACGCCGAAATCGTGTCGTAATGCTCGTCTTCGTTGCGGTCGTAGCGGATTTGGCGTTCCCGTGCGAAGGCGGCGATATCGTCGAGGGTCAGGGCGGAATTCGGCGCGTGCCCGAGGGCGACGGTTTCGAGCGCGTTTAAGGCGCGGCGCATATCGCCTTCGCTCATGCGTGCGAGCGCGAGCAAGACTTCTTCGGTTGCGGAAATTTTTAGAGAGCCCAATCCGCGTTCTTCGTCGGCGAGCGCGCGTGCGAGCGACGCGACAACGTGTTTTTCCGCGACGGGTTCGAGCCGGAAAAGATGCGAGCGCGACAGCAACGGAGGAATGACGTAAAAGCCCGGATTGTGCGTCGTGCAACCGATGATGCGGACGTTGCCGGCTTCGACGTCGGGCAAAAGCAAATCCTGTTGCGCTTTGTTAAAGCGATGAATTTCGTCGATGAGCAGAAGCGTTCGCTGCGACGGATTCGCGCGCGCCATGCGCAAAATATCGCGCAGTTCCGCCGTGTTTGAAAGTACGGCGTTGATTCGGACGCAACGGCAATGCGTGACGGCGGCGATGACTTCCGCGAGCGTGGTTTTTCCGCAACCGGGCGGACCGTAGAAAAGCAGACTGCCGAAATTGTCCGTCGAAATCAGACGCGGCAAAAGTGTTCCCGCGCCGAGAATTTTTTCGTGTCCGAAAATTTCTTCCAGATTGCGCGGGCGCATACGTGCCGCCAACGGACGCCGGAAACCGTGTTCCCGCGTTTCTTCGTGCGGCGTGTTTTCTTCAATATTTTCCGCAAAAAGCGAATCTGTAAAGTCGTCGGACATTGAGACGTCAGTCTAAGCCTTAGCGCTTTATTCTTAAAGAAAAATTCCGGTTTGCAGCGGGAGTTACTGCGCTGTCGCGTTTTTACTTTCCTCCTGAATGTTGTTGCAAATTTCGATAAATTCGGCGAGGGGAACAGGAAAAATTTCTTCCCGGTCCAAGTTGAGGTTTTCCGGATTACCGGTAAAGCGGATACTGTTTTCTACGTTGCTCGGGTAAAACGAAAATTCGGTCGACGGGGGAGAAATTTGTTTTGAGATTGCACTTCCGTTGCGGGCGAACATTTTTACGGATACCGTTTCCTTTTCTTTGACGAGGTAGATGTGCGGAGCAAGCGAAAGTTGCGGATTATGTTTGTCGGGGAAGTTGACAATCAGAAGGAAAATCGCCGGGAGTACAATCCAGGCAAGCTTTATACCCCATGTTGCGGGAACGGTTTTTCCGTACTTTTGCATTCCCGCGGGATTACTTTTTTTCAGAAGCAGATAAAGAAAGATAGTGACTGTTACAATTGAAAGATAGGGAATCGGAAAGTCTCCGAAGAGTAGAATCCACCAACCGCTAAGTCCGGCATCGTGAAAACGGCGAACCGTATGCGTCCAGAAAAAGAAAGTTATTTGTAGCGCGACTAAAATCTGCAGATTGTACAGGACGATTCCGGTCCAAAACGGAAAACTCGCCTGAAAGTAAAGCTCTTTGAGCGAATAAGCACCAAAAATTCGGAGGAGAAGCTCGAAGCCGAGTTGATCAAGCAAAAGTCCGACGGCTGTAATCGGAATCACGGCAAGCCAGTAATTCTGCCTCGACATGCAACCTGAAAAAGTTCCATGATTTCGATAGGCATCAAGCCAAGCTTTTTTTAATGTTTCCACGATTGCGGCGGAGTCGGGAGAATTCAATTCCGGATTGCGGAGAGAACTTGAAACGCGTGCCCCATTTTCCCCGGATGAATAATTTCGATGAGTTTGGCGCGTTCCCGTATGGCGCTTTCCGAGTGTTGGCGCTCGCCGGCATCAATGATTTTTTGAATCGCGGGCAGGGCGAATTTCATGAAAAAAGCTTCTTGTCGAAGCGTTCGGACGCGGGAAAATCCGGCGGCTTCGGCAATCGGTTCGAGGCGATCCCAAAGGACGTGGCAAGTCAAGTCCTGCTCTCCCGGGCGTGCCGTTAGTGCATTGCTCTGTGAGTGGCGGAAATAAGCGCGTGCCGTTCCCGCAGGAAACGTGTCGAGGCAATCGGCGAGGCGTTTCCCGTAATCGGGAAAAATCATTGCGCCGTGCCAATTGCCGGCGAGAATTTTTTGCAAAAGCATTTCGGCGTCGAGCGCAATGTCCAAGTGCCAGTCTTCGTCTATTTGTTGCGGGAGCGCCTCTGAGATGAATCGGGCGAGGGCGTCTGTCGAAATTTCGGGTAAGACGGTTTCAAGCCATTCGCCGTCGCGGGAACGGAAGACACCGATTTCCCGCCATTTTCCTTCTTTAAAAACGAGTCGGTGAAACGGTTGCGCGTCCAGGAGTTCGTTTGCAAAGACAACGGACTTTTCGGGAATTTCAATAGTTTCGCCGAGGCGGAATGTTTTTGTTTCTGCGAAAACGCCGGCGGCTTCCTCCAAATGGCATTGTCCCGGTTCGGCGCCGATTTCGACGAATGTGCATTCGCGGGAGTCTATGCCGGCTTCCGCCAAAAGGCTTTGCGCCGAGGCGACGAGGAGTTTCCCGAAAACATCACCCATCGTCGCGGAGGTGTAAAAATCCGTGCCCGCCGCCGTACCGACGCGTTCCCGTTTGCGTGCGTAGTAACCGTACTTGGGCGCAAAAAGCGCGATTTCGCAAAAATCCCGAAAACTCAAAATTCCGCCGCGTTCCCGCGCCGCAATGTTTAATAGCGCATCTATTCCCATCGGGTTTCCCGTTTATTTTTTGGCGCGCACACGGGAACGCTTTTTGCGCGCGGGAACGAGGTAGGATTTGTTTTTAATGAGATTTTCGTAGAGCGCAAGCAACGCGATGCCTTCCCGCGGGCGCACTTTATCCGCCTTGGTCGCTCGATCGATTTCGCGTTTGAGCATACGGCAAAGATCGTCGGCGTTGTATTGAATCATGTTCAGAATTTTATCGACCGAGTAGCCGGAGATGGCTTCTTCGATGTAAAACCCGTCTTCTTCGTCGTCTTCGAGGAAGACGTGTGCCTCATCAACGCGTCCGAAAAGATTGTGCAAATCGCCGATGATGTCCTGATAGGCGCCGACGAGGAAGACGCCGAGGTAATAAGGCGCATTCGGCGTGATCTTGTGCAGATTGAGCGTGTTGCGAATATCTTCGAAATCAACGAATTCGGAAACCTTCCCGTCGCTGTCGCAGGTGATATCGACGAGCGTTGTCGGCACCGTCGGTTTTTCGGTTAGGCGATGGACGGGAGCGATCGGGAAGAGTTGTCCGATTGCCCAACTGTCGAGCAAAGATTGAAAAACGGAGAAATTGCAGACGTATTGTTCCGAGAGCATGACGTCCAAATCGAGCAAGTCTTCGGGAACGTTGCCTTCGAGCGAGGGAATTTCCTTGTGAATTTGGCGGCAGATGTGCCAAAAAAGGCGGTCGGCTTCGGCGCGGTTTTCGAGGTTGAGATAGCCGTGTTGGAAAAGCGAATGCGCTTCTTCCCGTTTTTGTCGCGCATCGTGGAAGCGTTCAAGCAGTCCGTAATGGCTTCCGCCGTTGAGAATTTCTTCGAGTTCCCGCACGATGGGCGCTTTTTTGCGCGTGACGAGCGGTTGCGCCGTGTCGTCCGCCGTTACGATGCGCCCGACGGCTTCGGTAATCAAAATCGCGTGCGGTGCAACGATTGCTCTGCCGCTTTCCGAAGTAATTGTCGGGTGGGCAATATCCGCGTCATCGCAAACCGTCTTGATGTTGGCAACGACGTCGCGCGCGTAAACTTCCATCGAATAATTCATGGAGCTTTCGTAGTTTGAGCGGGAACCGTCGTAGTCGATCCCGAGCCCGCCGCCGACATCCAGATGTCCCATCGGGAAGCCCATTTTAACCAGCTCGCAGTAAAAGCGTGCCGCTTCCGTAACCGCTTTTTTGATGGTTAGAATATTCGGTACCTGCGAGCCGATGTGGAAATGCAGGAGGCGGAGCGACGCCGTCATTCTCGCGCGCTTCAGTTTTTTTGCCGCCAGAATAATTTCGCCCGGCGTCAGTCCGAATTTCGCATATTCGCCGGTTGATTTTGCCCATTTGCCTTCACCGCTGGTCGTGAGTTTAACACGAAATCCGATTTGCGGTTCCGCGTTCATTTCCTTGGCGATGCGGATAATTTGATCTACTTCATCGAGTTGCTCGACGACAATAATCGTGCGCTTGCCGAGACGTTGTCCGAGCAACGCAAGACGAATGTAATCTTCGTCCTTGTATCCGTTGCAAATCAGCAGGGCTTTTTTGTTCTCAAGCAATGCGAGCGCGATTTGAAGTTCCGGTTTACTTCCTGCTTCGAGACCGTAATCGTAGTCGTCTCCCGCATCTAAAATTTCTTCAACGACTTCCCGTAACTGGTTTACTTTAATCGGGAAAACTCCCTGGTAGCGCCCGCGGTAGTTCTCATCTTCAATTGCCGCGCGGAAAGCCCGATTGAGTTGAATCACGCGGGAACGCAAAATGTCCTGGACGCGAATGGTCATCGGCGGACGCAACCCCATGCTTTCCGCTTCTTTAATGATGTCCGTGATGCGAATGTGTCGGGCGTCGCCTTGCGGATGAACGTTCAGGAAGCCTTCTTCGTCCACGGAAAACAGATTCGCACCCCAGCGTTTAAATCCGTAATAATCTTCGGCTTGAGCCGGCGTCCACACAGTCGTCTGATTTTTTTTCATTTCTCGAAAAAGCAGTGTAAAGATTCGAACTTCGAAGTTTAGGAATTAACGGGATAAAATTAAAGATTAAAGAGCGACCGGAAGCGAAGCGGGAATTGAAAATGAGCAAGACAAAAACGCGTTCCCGCGGAGTCAGTCACGGGAACGCGTTTGTTTTTTCGGATGATAAAATTCGGGAAATTACGCAATCATCGTGCCGTCGATGCGGACTTTTTTGCGGAAGAGTTCGAGGATTTTTTCCGTGAGCGGACCGCATTTGCCTGCGCCGATTTTGCGTCCGTCGAGTTCGACGACGGGAACGACTTCTGCCGCCGATCCCGTAATAAAAGCTTCGTCCGCATTCCAAATGTCATAGCGCGTCATGTCCGTTTCGACGACGGGAATGCCGAGTTCGCGTGCGCATTCCATCGCCGCCGAGCGCGTAATGCCGATGAGCAGCCCGGACGCGGGAGCAGGCGTGATGAGCTTTCCTTTGTGAATGATGAAAATGTTGTCGCCGGAGCATTCTGCGACGTTGCCCTGGTCGTTGAGCAAGAGGCATTCGTCGTAGCCGCAGTTAATCGCTTCGATTTTGGCGAGAATATTGTTCAAATAATTCAGCGATTTGACCATCGGCGGGAGCGCGGCAACGCTCATGCGGCGCGTCGGCACCGTGATGAGTTTAATGCCGTTGGTGTATACTTCCGGCGGATACAATTTAATGGAATCCGCGATGATAATCATCGACGGTTTGGAGCAGTTGCGCGGGCTGAGTCCGAGGTCTCCCACGCCGCGCGTGATGACGGTGCGGATGTAGCCGTTGGCAACGCCGTTGCGGCGGCAGGCTTCGACGTGTGCCTGCGCGATTTCCTCACGGCTCCACGGCAAATCGAGCGCGATGGCTTTCGCCGAGTATTCGATGCGTTCGAGGTGCGCGTCGAGTTTGAAAATGCAGTTGTCGTAAACGCGAATGCCTTCAAAAAGCCCGTCGCCGTAGAGCAAACCGTGGTCGAAAACAGAGATTTTAGCGTCTTCTTTTTTGTAAAATTGTCCGTCGATGTAAACTTCCATAAGTGCGCCTATGGAATCACTCGGCGAGCCGAAACGCAAAGATTTTCTTTCCGGAATTAAAATTGCGGAAAAATCTGCGGGAACGCTATTCTGCGGGAAGAATTGCGTTGATGAAAAGTGTCATGCGTTCCTGAATGCTGCGCGGGTTAGAATCCGTCAGGCATTCCCGGGCGAGTTTTTGCATGTCCGAGAGCGCGCAATGCCTTAAAATATAGCGAATTCGCGGAGCCGAATTTGCCGTCATGCTGAGAGAATCCGCGCCGAAGCCGATGAGGAGCGGCGCGAACGCGGGATCGCCGGCGACTTCTCCGCATACGGCACACGGGATTTTTGCCCGGTGCGCCGTGGCGATGGTTCGCGCAATTGCACGAATAACAGCGGGGTGGTAAGAATCGTAAAGATGCGAAATCTTTTCGTTCCCGCGATCCACGGCAAGCATGTATTGCGTGAGATCGTTGGTGCCGATACTGAAGAAATCCGCTTCGCGGGCAAGATCTTCGGAGACGGAAACGGCGGCGGGAACTTCAATCATCGTCCCGACGGGAATGTCTTCGTCGAAGGGAATTCCGGCGGTGCGCAACTCGTTTTTGGCTTCTTCCAAAACGTCCTTGGCGTTGATTAGCTCGGCAAGAGAACTAATCATCGGAAAAAGAATGCGGACGTTCCCGCGAACGCTCGTTCGTAGGATTGCACGTAATTGCTCCTTAAATATATCCCGGAATTCGAGGCAAAAACGAATGGCGCGAAATCCCATAAACGGATTTTCCTCCGCCGGCATCAGCCCGCTCGAAATATGTTTGTCGCCGCCGATATCAAGCGTGCGTATGATGACATTGCTGTGTTTCGGCAGAGCATCGACGACTTGGCGGTATTCTTCGTATTGAACTTCTTCCGGCGGGAAACGATCCGAACGCAAAAAAACACCTTCGGAGCGGAAAAGCCCGATGTCGTAAATATGCATTTTCCGCATCGTATCCAAATTTTCCTTACCGGAAATATTGGCTTCAATGTGGAAGAAATGACCGTCCGCAGTCGTATCCGGCTTGGCGCTTTCTTCCGCGATAAGTGCTTCAAGGCGGGAACGACGCAACGAAATCTGCTCGTAGATATCGAGCGTTTTCTTACTCGGATTGACGTAGACAAGCCCCTTGTCGCCGTCGACAAGGACTTCGTCGTCTTGCGCAATTCTCAGAGTCGCCTTGCGAAGCCCGACGACGGCGGGAATGCCGAGCGAGCGCGCAATAATTGCGGCGTGCGATGTGTGGTTTCCCGTATCCGTCAAAATTGCTAAGACGCGGGAACGATCAAACGCAATCGTTTCGGAGGGCGTGAGTTCTTCGGCAACGACAACCCGATTACAAAGGCGTTCCGAAGTGTTTTCCTGGGCTTTTCCGAGAAGATTTTTCAAAACGCGTTGTAAAACGTCCCGAATATCGGCGACGCGCTCTTTGAGATAGCTGTCGTCCATCCCGGAAAAAAAATCAATGTAATGTCCGGCAACGGAATTAACGCAATGTTCGGCGTTGAGCTTGGAGGTTTGAATCGCGCGCTTGGTTTCGTCAATAACGGCGGGATCGTCCAAAACAAGCAGATGCGCGTCAAAAATCTCGGCATTGGCGGGACCGACTTGCGAGATAACTTCCTCAATGAGCTTGGAAATTTGTTTGCGGGTCTGAGCGACAGCTTTGTCAAAGCGGAGAATTTCGGCTTCGACGTCGTCAATTTTGTAGCAGGGCAGATCGACTTTTTTTTGAAGGAAAACAAACGCCTTCCCGCGCGCAACGCCCGGCGCGCAACCGATGCCTTGAAGCCGATATTCCGTTTTGCCTGCCGTCTCGTTCATGAAAACAACGATAAGAGCCCGTCTTCCCCGGCGCAAGCGCTATTATAAAACAAAACTTTTCTTTGTCTCTTTCGCTGTCCCGGCAAGCGAAACGCGGGAACGCTTTGAATTTTTTAGTCTTAAGTAAAGCAATTTTGCGTTACTGATGCTTCGCGAAAAAAACGAGGCGCCTGAAAGGTAGAAATCAGCGAAATCGGAGTTCGAGATTTGGTGAAAAATTTGTGCGTGTTTTTCAAGTTTTGTGAGAAAAACAAGAAATCCGCTTTCCATTTTTCGGGTATTGGCGTATTTTAAATTTCCAAGGTTATGAAATACATTTTTGTCACTGGCGGAGTTGTTTCTTCTTTGGGCAAAGGGCTGACGGCTGCAGCTCTTGGAGCACTTCTTGAACTGCGCGGATTGAAAGTGCGTATGCAAAAATTCGATCCGTATTTGAATGTCGATCCCGGCACGATGTCGCCTTATCAGCACGGCGAAGTTTTCGTGACGGACGACGGCGCGGAAACGGACTTAGACCTCGGTCACTACGAACGTTTTACTTCCGGAAAGCTTTCCCGCGCGAACTCGGTTTCTTCCGGAAAAATCTATGAATCCGTGCTCGCAAAAGAACGCCGCGGCGACTACCTGGGCGTGACGGTTCAGGTGATCCCGCATGTGACGAATGAAATCAAGGAACGCATTATCAAAGGCGGCGAGGGCGTCGATGTTTTGATTACCGAACTCGGCGGTACGACGGGTGACATCGAAGGCTTGCCGTTCCTCGAAGCCTTGCGCCAGTTCCAGCTTGACCAAGGACGCGACAATGTTTGCTTCGTACACTGCGCGTTGGTGCCGTACATTCGTGCGGCGGGAGAACTCAAAACCAAGCCCGCCCAGCAATCGACTGCGAAATTGCGGGAAATCGGGATTCAGCCGGATATTCTCGTTTGCCGTACCGAACGACCGCTGACGCTTGAAATGCGCCAGAAAATGAGCCTCTATTGCAACGTTCCCGTAAGCGCCGTTATTGAGTGTCGCGACGTGCCGTTTTCCATTTACGAACTTCCGCTCATGCTTGCGGGAGAACATCTTGATAACGCGGTTATCAAATCCTTGCATCTTGAAAATCATCCGCACATTCGCCATCGCAATCTCCTGCAGTGGAAAGATATCGTGCGCAAACTCAAATACCCGGCGCATCACGTCAAAATCGGTGTTGTCGGTAAGTACATTGAGTTGCAGGACGCGTATAAATCCATCTATGAAGCGATTACGCACGGCGGGATCGCCAACGATTGCGGCGTGGAAATCAAGCGCATCGACTCCGAAGATTTGAACGGACAAAACATCGACGTCCTCAAGGATTTGGACGGCGTGCTCGTTCCCGGCGGATTCGGCGATCGCGGCGTTGAAGGCAAGGTTGCGGCGGCGCGTTACGCGCGCGAAAACGGTTTGCCGTATTTCGGTATTTGCCTCGGCATGCAAATTGCCGTCATCGAATACGCGCGCCATGTGCTCGGACTCGAAGATGCAACTTCGACAGAGTTTAAGCCGGAAACGAAAAATCCGGTTGTCGACATCATGGAAGAGCAAAAACAGATCGTAAACAAGGGCGCTTCAATGCGTCTCGGTACCTACGAATGTGAGCTCGTCGCGGGAAGTCGCGCTGCCGAAGCTTACGCCGAAGAAAAAATTTCCGAACGCCATCGCCATCGCTACGAATACAACAATAAATACCGCGAAGCGTTGGTTGGCGCCGGACTGAGAGTGGCGGGAACGAATCCGGTTTTGGATCTCGTTGAAATCGTCGAAGCGGAAGATCATCCGTGGTATGTCGGTGTTCAGTTCCACCCGGAATTTAAATCGAAACCGTCGGCTCCGCATCCGCTCTTTGCCGCGTTTATCAAAGCGGCGATTGAGCGTCAGGGACGCCGCGCCGCCGCAAAATAAGGGGCTTCGAAATTGTAATTAAAAAACGAATATTTTGTTATCATGAAAATCCAAGAAAAAAACGTGGTGGGTTTCCATTACACGCTGAAAGATAAAGACGGGAACGTGCTTGATTCCTCCGAAGGACGCACGCCGCTCGAATATTTACACGGCGCCGGCAATATTATTCCCGGGCTCGAAAAGGAACTGATCGGACTCGCCGTCGGCGATAAAAAACAGGTTGAAGTCGCTCCGGAACTCGCTTACGGAGTAAAGCAAGACGCACTCGTCATTTCCGTTCCGCGTAAAAATATCGAATTCGACGGCGAAATCGTTGCGGGAATGCGTTTCCATGCACAAGCCGCCGACGGGAACGTTCACGCGTTTACGGTCGTCGAAGTTGATGCCGAAAACGTTAAAATGGACGGGAATCATCCGCTCGCGGGCGTTACGCTGTTTTTTGACGTGGAAATTACGTCGATTCGCGAAGCCACGGCGCGGGAACTCGCCGAAGGACATCCGCACATGGAAGGTTGTTCCTGTGGTTGCCACGGCGGGAACGACCATGAATGCGATTGTGACGGGGATTGCGACTGCGACGGCGGTTGCGGGTGCCACTAAGCGAGGGAAAAATCATGGCTCCTTTAACGCCTATTGAAGAACTTCGCCACAGCGCGGCGCACGTGCTCGGCGCCGCCGTTTTGCGCCTTTTCCCGGAAGCGCAACTCGATGTCGGGCCGGCCGTTGAAAACGGTTTTTATTACGACTTCGATCTCGACCATAAATTCACTTCTGAAGACCTCGAAAAAATCGAGGCGGAAATGAAAAAAATCGCGAAGGAAAATCAGAAATTCGAATTTACCGAAGTTTCGCGGGAAGAAGCCGAAAAGCTCGTTTCGGAAACGCCTTACCTGCAGGAATTCAAGCCCGGACGCCTTGCCGATATTCCCGAAGGCGAAAAAATCACGTTTTACCGCAACGGCGAGTTCATCGATTTGTGCCGCGGTCCGCACGTGCGTTACACTTCGCAAATCAAAGCGTTTAAGCTGATGTCCGTCGCGGGAGCCTATCACCGCGGGAACGAAAACAATAAGCAGCTTCAGCGAATTTACGGCGTGGCGTTTGCCTCGAAAGCGGAACTTGATGAGTATTTACACAATCTCGACGAAGCCAAAAAGCGCGATCACCGCAAGCTCGGGCGGGAACTCAAGCTTTTCCATATCGACGAAGATGTCGGGCAGGGCTTGATTCTTTGGACGCCGAACGGTGCAATCGTTCGTCAGGAACTCCAAACCTTTATTTCCGAACAGCTTTTTAAGCAGGATTACAAACAGGTCTTCACGCCGAATATCGGCAACTTAAATCTCTATCGTACGTCCGGGCACTTTCCGTATTACCGTGAATCGCAGTTCACGCCGGTTATCGATCAGGAACAAATCCAGAAGCTCGCGACCGAAGGAAAATCCTGCGGGGACTTGGCGAATTTGCTGACAGCCGGACAGCTCGACGGCTTCCTGCTTAAGCCGATGAATTGTCCGCACCACATCAAAATTTTTGCATCGCAACCGCATTCCTATCGCGATCTTCCCGTGCGCCTCGCCGAATTCGGTACGGTTTACCGCTGGGAACAATCCGGCGAACTTAACGGACTGACGCGTGTGCGCGGGTTTACGCAGGATGACGGACACCTTTTCTGCACCGAAGACCAAATCGGACAGGAAGTGCTCGGGTGCCTCGAACTCGTGAAGATTATTCTTTCCACGCTCGGAATGACGAATTACACCGTGCGCGTCGGTTTGCGCGATCCGGAATCGTCGAAATATATCGGGAAAGCCGAGAACTGGGAAAAAGCCGAAAATGCCTGCCGTATCGCAGCTGCAACGCTTGGCGTTCCCGTCAGAGAAGAAAAGGGCGAAGCCGCATTTTACGGACCGAAAATCGACTTTGTTGTTAAAGACGTGCTCGGGCGCGGTTGGCAACTCGGAACGGTTCAGGTGGACTTCAATTTGCCGGAACGCTTCAAACTCGAATACACGGGGGCGGACAACAAGCCGTGCCGTCCGGTGATGATTCACCGCGCGCCGTTCGGCTCCATGGAGCGTTTTGTCGGTATTTTGATTGAGCATTTTGCGGGCGATTTTCCGACATGGCTCGCGCCCGAACAGGTTCGCATTCTTCCGCTTAACGATTCGCTCGTTCCCGCCGCCCGCGAAATGCGCGAAACGCTCAAGGCAAAAGGAATTCGTGCGAGCGTCGATGAACATTCCGACAAGCTTGGTGCGAAAATCCGCCGCGCGGAATTGGAAAAAGTACCGCACATGCTTGTGGTTGGCGCCAAGGAAATGGAAGCCGGCTTGGTCAACGTGCGTTCCCGCGCGGACAAATCGCTCGAAGGCTCCTGCACGCTTCAGGAATTTATCGACAAACTTCTTCCGATTATCAAAGAGCGTCGCCTTTCGCCCGACGCGCCTTTGGCGAAGAAGGCTTAATGCCGACGATGCTTAGAAAAAAGGCGTTCCCGCATGAAATTTCGCGGGAACGCCTTTTTGTTTAAATTGAGCCGAGTGCGGCATCGGATTCTTCAAAAATCCGTTCCGGAGGAATTGCTTCGCGTACTCGGCGCAGTTTTTCGGAGCCGCGTTGTTTCGGGGAAAACGAAAAAGTTGCGTCGGCAAGCCGAAGAAGTTCCCGTGCGATTTCAGGCGAACCGGAAAATGCATGAAAATGAAGCTTCGGGATTTGTTTTTCGGCATGAAAAATTCTTAAAAGCTCGTTCCATGCGCGGACGCAATGAATGTTTGCGGGAATATTCAGTTCGATTGCAAGTTGTAACTGTGAGGTAAAAATATCCGTCTGCTCGTCAAGAGAAACCTCGTGAACACGAATTTTATCCAGCCCGATTTCGCCGACTTGCGCGCGCGGTGTGCTTTCGAGAAATCGGCGAAGCACTTCGAGCCAATTTGCGCCGCGTTCCCGCAAGAACCAGGGATGTAGCCCGAATGCGGGAATAATGCCGCCGTTTTTTTTCGCGAGCGAGCTCAAGTTCTCAAAATCGCTTTCGCGAACGGCACAGACAACGCCGCTCCAATCTGCGGGAAGTGAAAAATCTTCCCGCTCCGGCAAGTGCGCGTGTGCGTCAAACTTCATTTTACTCGCCGTCCGCTTCGGCGTGATCTTTCGCTTCGGGAATCGCGGGAACGCCGTCCCAGGCCTGCTCGCGTGTCCACGGAACGTCTGCCGGAAACCAGCGTAAATCAAGGCAGCGTTTGCCGACTTCCGTCTTCGGGCAACGAATTGCGAGCATTTTGTAAAAATCGTCCGCTACTTCCGGGTCGCGTGCTTTCAGCCAAACGCCGGCAGTGAATAGCAGACGCGCCGTGCGTTCGTCGTTGTTGGGAAGAAGCCCGGCGGCGTAGCGTGCCAAAGTTGCGGCGCGGAGGCGAATTGTGCTGACCGGTTCGGTAATTCCTCGGGAAAGGACGCGTTCGCGTTCGTCTTCAGTCGCGAAGTTTTTTTCTGCGACAAATTCCGGGACGGAGAAAAGCGAGAAAAGCGCATCGCCGTTCCCGCGAACAATCATGGCGGCGTCCCAAAAACCGCGCGCCCGGGAAAAGTCGTCGGAATTAAAATTATAGCCGCGACGAATTGCCTCTACGTAGGCATCGAAAATGGGAATGAGTTCTTGCGGGAAGTATTTCCGAGATTCCTGAGGGCGGTTTTCCCGCATGAGGCGCCGCGCCAGCGTGTAGCGAATTTCATTGGCGATTTCATCGGAGTCGCACCCGATTTCTCCGGCATCGTTTTCATTCGGCATGCTTTCCTTCGGCGCGTCCGGATAATTTTTTTCAACGAAATCAATGAGTTCGTTTGTTTCCATGACGCATTCGGCAATGTAATTGGAAACGCCATACATTTTTTCTTTGAGCGAGGCGGCAAGCGCGTCGTCGTAACGGCAATCTTTGAGCGACTCGGCAATCTGTTCCGAGTCGGATTCGGGAACAAGATCTGCTGTGGTTGCGGTCGTTGCGGCAGAATCGGATTCGTCCGCTAAGGTCAAATCGGAATCGGTCGTCGCGCATGAGCACAATAAAAGTGCCGAAGCGGCAATTGCGGCAAAACTTGTGGGCTTTCTCTGCATAAATCCATCCTATGCCTTTTTACTCTCAATTCGCGACAAATTTTTGTAGAGTTTCCGATACGATGAATACGATTACGCTTAAAGTAAAGAAAGTGCACCCGGACGCGGTCGTTCCGCGCTACGCAAAACCGGGAGACGCCGGAATGGACTTAACAGCCGTTTCCGCCGAATTTGTTGCTCCGAAAAAAATTAAAGTCGATTTCGGCTTGCAGATGGAAATTCCCGAAGGTCACGTCGGGCTTATTTTCCCGCGCAGTTCGGTTCAGAAAACGTTTTGCCGGCTTTCCAACAGTGTAGGCGTTATCGATAGCGGCTATCGCGGGAACGTAATGGCGGTATTTGATATTTTGGACGTTTGTCCGGAAGGCGAAAATGATGCATTGATTGCGGCGGAAAAACTTTATGCGCCCGGAATGCGTTGCGCCCAAATTATCATCATGCCTTATCCGCAGGTGGCGGTTGTCGAAGCGGATGAACTTTCATCGACGGAACGCGGCGCCGGCGGCTACGGCTCCAGCGGAATTTGACACAGGTGAAAAACTCGGTGGAAATCGTCGTTCCCGCGTTTGACGAAGCTTTGCGCTTGGAACGGGGATTTTGGAGCTTGCGCACGTGGCTTGACGGGAACGGATTCGCCGACGTGCGCATTTGCATTGCCGAAAACGGTTCCCGCGATACAACACCGAAAATAGCCGATAAACTGGCGGAAATTTGCGCGGGAACGCGGGTGCTGCATCTGCCGGAGCCGAGCCTTTCCGACGCGCTGAAAACGGCGTGGAGGACTTCAGATGCCGCAATTCTAGGCTATTGCGATGCGGATATGTCCACCGGGTTTGAACACATCGCGGAAGCCTTGAGTGTTTTACGCGAGTTTCCGAATTGCGTTCTGGTTTCTGGCTCGCGACATTTGGCGCAATCACGCGTCAGCGGGCGCAATTGGCGGCGGCGGATTGTTTCCCGCGTTTACGCCGCATGCGTGAATTTTGCACTCGGGACGGATTTTTCGGATACTGCCTGCGGCTTTAAATTTCTGCGGCGCGCGTGGTTTGACTCGGTCGAAAAAAGCCTTGTCGCGGAAAAATTTACATTAGGCGCGGAATTGGCGTTGCTCGCTACGCGGCGTTCCCGCGACGCATTAAAAGAAATTCCCGTGCGCTGGGAAGAACGCACGGGAACGCATATTCGTTTATTGTCGGCAATTTTTTCGTCTGCGTATGGCGTGTTGAAAATTCGGAGTGCGCATCGTCAGACGAAGTAAAATCTAAGCCAGCGCTTGGCTGAGGTCGCCGAGAATGTCGTCGATATGTTCGATTCCGACGGAAAGTCGGATTGTGTTCGGGCGAATTCCGCAGGCGTTAAGCTCTTCCCGTGTCATTTGCGAATGTGTCGTCGATGCCGGATGAATAACGAGTGATTTGGCATCTGCGACGTTGGCGAGTAGGGAAAATAGCTTCAATCGGTCGATGAAGTTGCGCGCGTCCGTGTCGTTCCCGCGAATGTCAAAGGTGAAAATCGATCCGCCTCCCTGCGGAAAATATTTTTTGTAAAGAGCGTGTGTCGGCGCATCGGAAAGTGACGGATGGCTGACGCGCTCGACTTTCGGATGAGCTTTTAGAAATTCGACGACTTTGAGCGCGTTTTGCACGTGGCGCTCAATTCTCAGCGAAAGCGTTTCCAAGCCTTGCAAAAATAAAAACGCGTGGAAAGGCGAAATCGCCGCTCCCGTGTCGCGAAGTAAAGTCGCTCGAATTTTGGTTGCGTATGCGGCGTTCCCGCAGGCTTGAGCAAAGGAAATTCCGTGATAACTCGGATTCGGCTCCGAAAGCCCGGGAAACTTTTTGCTTGCCGCCCAATCGAAGTTCCCACCGTCAACGATAATTCCGCCGATCGCCGTACCGTGTCCGCCGATGAATTTTGTCGCCGAATGAACAACGACATTAGCTCCGTATTCAATCGGACGAAGCAGAAAAGGAGTTCCGAAAGTGTTGTCGACAATCAGCGGAATCGCATGCCGGTTGGCGATTTCCGCGACGGCGGCGATGTCGGAAACGTCACTGTTGGGATTTCCCAAAGTTTCGATAAAAATCGCTTTCGTGTTCGGACGAATTGCCGCTTCATAGGTTTCCGCCAGCGGATCAACGAATGTTGTCGTAATGCCTGATTCCGCAAGCGTGTAGGCGAGCAAATTGTATGTACCGCCGTAAATGCTGCGTTGCGCGACGATGTGATCCCCCGAGCGGGCGATATTCTGAATCGCGTAGGTGATGGCGGCGGCTCCGGAGGCGACGGCAAGCGCGGCACTCCCGCCTTCGAGCGCCGCGACGCGTCGTTCGAAAACGTCTTGGGTAGGGTTCGTCAAACGTCCGTAAATATTGCCTGCTTTTTGCAGAGCAAAGCGATCGGCGGCATCTTGAGCATTGTGAAAGACAAAGGACGTACTCGCGTAAATCGGTACGGCACGAGCGTCTGTCGCGGAATCCGGCGTTTCTTGTCCGGCATGAACTTGTAGCGTTTCGAAGCGAGGTTGATTCTGTTTCATAATTTTAATTCCTATTAAATTGGTATGAAATAATCCTGTAGAAAGCTTTCTTTCGTATCAAGTGTTTTCGAGCTCCCGATACGACTCTTTTTTGTTTTGTTTCGGCGGGAACGCGGGATTAGATTTTTTCGGAAAATATGAACGCAGAACATCCTTTTCTTTCGGAAGATTTTTATGTCGATTGGGCGCAACTGACGCCGGAACGCATCGTGCCCGACATCACATTCGCGCTTGAACGCGCACGCGGGAACGTTGAAGCGATTTGCTCGCAAACGCCCGAATGTATTTCTTTTGAAAATACAATTCTCGGTTTCGCCCGCGCCACGCGGGAACTCGGTCGCGCGTGGGGACGCGTCTGCCACCTCGAAAGCGTGGAAAACACGCCCGCGCTCCGCGAAGCCTACAACACCGTTTTGCCGAAAGTAACGGAATTTTTCAGCTCGCTCACGCTCAACGCGCGACTTTGGGAAAAAATCAAAGCCGCCGCAGAACGCATTCCCGCGGGAACGCTCGGTGCCGTGCAGCAGCGTTTTCTCGACGAAGCACTCGCCGATTTCCGTGAAAACGGCGCGGATTTGCCCGACGACAAAAAATCCCGCCTCGCCGCCATCAACGCCAAGCTCGCCGAGCTCACGACGAAATTCGGTGAAAACGTGCTCGATTCCACCAACGCGTGGGAAAAATTGGTTGCCGACGAAACGCTTCTCGCCGGCATTCCCGCGAGCGCGAAAACCGCAGCCGCCGCTTCCGCCAAAGCGAAAAACTGCGACGGCGAATTCCGCTTCACGCTCCAAGCGCCGTCGCTCGTTCCCGTGATGCAATACGCGGAAAACGACGCTCTGCGCCGCGAGTTTTGGGAAGCCTCCAACGCCGTCGCCCGCGACGACGCAAAGTTTGACAACGCGCCGCTCATCCGCGAAATCCTCGCCCTGCGCGACGAAAAAGCAAAGCTTCTCGGTTTCGCCGATTTTGCCGATTACACGACTTCGCGCCGCATGGCGAAAAGCGGGAAAACCGCGCGCGATTTTGTCGAAAATTTGCGCTCCCGCGTGGATTCTTTTTTCAAAAAAGAGACGGAAGATCTCGTAAATTTTGCGCGGGAACGCGGCGACGCGACGGCTGCGAAAACGGGAAAACTCGCTCCGTGGGCGCTCGGTTTTTGGGCGGAAAAACTGCGACGCGAACGCTACGATTTTGATGCGGAAAGCCTGCGACCGTATTTTGAAGTCAACGCCGTTATCGCCGGAGCTTTCGCGATCGCGGAAAAACTTTTCGGCGTAAAAATTGTCGAAAAAACGGGCGTTCCCGCGTGGCATCCGGAAGTGAAAACCTATGAAGTTTTCGACGGCGAAAAAATGCTCGGCGCATTTTACACGGATTGGCATCCGCGCGAAACTAAGCGCGCCGGCGCATGGATGAATTTTCTCGCAACGCGCGGCGAAGGCGTTCCCGCGCACCTCGGGCTGATTTGCGGCAATATGTCGCCCGCTGTGGACGGCAAGCCGGCGTTGCTTTCGTTCGATGAAGTGCTGACAATTTTTCACGAGTTCGGGCACTTGCTGCACCACGTTTTGAGCGAAGTCGAAATTCCCGAGCTCGCGGGAACGAATGTCGCGTGGGATTTCGTCGAACTTCCCTCGCAAATCATGGAAAACTGGTGCAAGCACGCAGAGTCGCTGAGCCTTTTCGCCAAGCATTTTGAAACCGGCGAGCCGCTCCCGCAGGAATTGTTGGAAAAACTTCTTCGTGCGCAAAACTTCCGCGCCGCAAGTGCCTGCGTGCGCCAGCTTTCCTTCGGGAAAATGGACTTGGATTTCCACATCGAAACCGCGAAATACAAGGACTGCGATTTGGAAAACTACTGGAACGAAACGCTCGCCGATTACCTCGTGCCGACCGCGTTCCCGCAGGTTTCCATGGCGCGGAAATTCCTGCACCTGTTTTCCGAATCCACGGGCTACGCGGCGGGTTATTATTCCTACAAATGGGCGGAAATGCTCGAAGCCGACTGCTTCACGCGCTTTTTGAACGAGGGAATTTTGAACGAAAAAACCGGACGCGAATTTCGCGAAAAAATCCTCGCGCGCGGGAACGCCGCTCCTGCCGAAGCACTCTTCCGCGATTTCATGGGACGCGCGCCCGACCCCGCTGCTCTCCTCAAGCGCGAAGGCTTAGCGGAGTAAAATCGGGAATAAAAACGCAAAGTTTTTAGAACCACGAAAGCGCACGGATTTTTTACGGTAACGAAACATTGTTTAAAGGAGAACAGGCCGGACGCCTGTTTTTACTTCTTCCAACGCTCTGAAGGAGTGAACATTAACAACCCCATGCGAAGCGAGCAACGCGAGCGGAGCTTGGGAAGTCGGACAAAACAAAAACCGTGCCGCGCCGGGAACGCGCTTCACCCCTGGCGTTCCCGCAGCGCAATCGCGCAAAGACTTCCTATACGTGCTTCCGGGCGCTATGACGTCTTTCGTATATTTTGTTCTTGCGAGAAACGGAAATAGTTTATAGCCCTATACCCTATGAACTCGAAAAGCGGAAGTTTCTCATTGCCCGATGCGGAAAAAGCGTCTCGCAGTTTGTTTTCATCGCATTGTATGTGCGTTGACGGATTGATTGAGCCTTTGAAAAAGATTTGATTATGAGTTGCCCGAATTGTCAGAAAAAGAAATCGGAAGTAAGCGTTCCCGCGAAGGGTGAGGGAGCCTGTTGCGGCGGCACGAAGCGTGCGCCTTCCCGCGAAGCGCTTTGCCTTTGGGTCGCGTTTGCAAGTCTTGTTGCAAGTTTCGCAATTACGTATTTTGAATTGCCGCTTCCCGGCTTTCCACTGAGTGATCCGGCCTGGATTGCGGTTTTTCTTTGCGGCTTTCCGATTTTGCGAGTCGCTGTTGAATCGCTTTTTCTTTCGAAAAAAATCTCTTCGGCGCTTTTGGTTTCCGTCGGAATTCTTGCTGCTATCGCATTGCAGTTTTTTATGAGTTTCGGTGCAAATGCTGCGGGAACGCATTGCCACGACAGTTATATTTTCGCCGCAGGTGAAATCGCGTTTTTGATGGCGCTCGGCGAAATGCTCGAAAATCGGACCTTGCGGAAAACGCGCGAAGGGATTGAGGCTCTCGTACGCGTTTCCCCGAAGCTGGCGACGCGGATCAAGCCTTGCGGGAACACCGAAAGTATTCCCGTGGAAGCGCTTGAAATCGGCGATTGCGTTGTTGTGCGTTCGGACGAAATGATTCCCGTTGACGGTGTCATCGTCGAAGGAACGAGTTCCGTCAATCAGGCTTCGCTGACCGGCGAGGGGCTCCCTCTGGATAAAATGCCGGGCGATACGGTTTTGGCGGGAACGCGTAACCTCCACGGCGTGCTGACGGTGCGTGTGACGAAGCGTTCCGGCGATACGGCGATTGCGCGCTTGATTCGCCTTGTCGAAGAAGCCGAAGCGAAAAAAGCGCCGATTCAGCATGTTGCTGATCGCTGGGCATCGAAAATTGTTCCCGCGGCGATTCTTTTTTCAGTGGCGGTTTTCGCATTTGCGTTTTGGTTTTTAGGTGTCGGCGCGGAAGCGGCGCTTGTTCGCGGGGTAACGATTCTTGTTGTCTTTTGCCCTTGTGCGTTTGCGTTGGCAACACCGACTGCGATTGCGGCGGGTATCGGAAATGCGGCGCGTCGCGGAGTGCTTATTAAAAGCGGCGCGGCGCTCGAACGCCTTGCGGAAACGGATACGGCGGTTTTCGACAAGACGGGAACGCTGACGCGTGCGGAATTGCGCGTGCAGGCGATTTTCCCGGCAAACGGATTTTCTGAAAAAGAAATTTTGGAGTTTTGCGGTGCGGCGGAGAAACATTCGCAGCATCCGATTGCGCGTGCGATTGTTGCTGCCTGCGGGAATGCGTCGTTGCCGTTTGCGGAAGATTTTAAAACCGAAAACGGAGTCGGCATTTCCTGCAAAATCGGCGGGAAAAACGTGGAAGTTTCTTCCCGTCGGGCATTGGAAAAATCGCTTTCTCCGGAAGAAGAAGATTTTTCAAACGCACATGCGAATCGCGGAGAAAGTCTCGTGTTTCTTGCGATTAACGGGACTCTCTCCGGGATCATTGCGCTTTCGGATACGCTTCGCGAGGGCGTTCCCGCGACTGTGCGTTCTCTAAAAAATGCGGGAATTCGTACCGTGATGCTCACGGGAGATAATCGAGCTGCGGGATCGTACGCCGCGAAGCTTGCCGGGGTTGATTCCGTTTTTTCCGAGTTGCTTCCGGAAGATAAGGCAAATGCCTTGAATCGTTTGCGTAAAGAGGGCGTGCGCGGCTTGCTAATGGTCGGCGACGGCGTGAATGACGCGCCCGCGCTTGCGGCGGCGGATTGTTCGGTCGCGATGGGTGCGCTCGGCTCGGAACTTGCCGTCGAGACGGCGGAAATTGCGTTGTTAAACGATCGTATTGAGTTCGTTCCCGCGCTGATTAAATTTTCGAAAACGGTTTTGCGGACAATTCATTCGAACTTTGCGATTTCGATTCTGATCAATTTGAGCTCGGTTGTGCTCAGTGCGGCGGGAATTCTTGATCCTGTCAGCGGAGCGCTTGTTCACAATGCGTCGTCGTTGTTGGTCGTGATGAATTCGGCATCGCTGCTCACTCGGAAATTTGATACACGTTAAGACATGTCCAAAGAAAAAGCACTTCAGCTGTTTCGTTCTCCGCCGCACAATTACAATTGTGCGCAAACTGTTGCCGCCGGCTTCGGGAACGAAGATTTTATCGAACCTTTTAAAGCATGCGGCGGCGGGCGCGCTCCCGAAGGGCTTTGCGGTGCGCTTCATGCGGCGATGGAATTGGCGCCGGAAGCCAAGCGCGCGGAAATTCTTGAGGCGTTTCGCCAAAAAAACGGAGCGATTAGCTGTCGTGAATTGAAGCAAACGTTTCGTGTTCCCTGCCCGCAGTGCGTTGCCGTTGCCGCCGAGCTTTTGGAAAAAGCGAAAGCCGGTGCGTAAGCGCTTTTCTTTTGATTCGAGCCGCGGGAACGCGCATACTCAGCAATCACTATGAATCCCGAAATCCAAGAAGAAGTTCTCAATATTTTCAAAGAAAGCGGCGCATTATTGTCCGGACATTTTATTTTGCGCAGCGGATTGCACAGCGCGAATTATTTTCAGTGTGCGCAGGTTTGCCAATACATGGACAAGGTTTCGCGTCTTGTTGAATTGCTTTTGCCGAAGCTGAAAGATCTTGGTGTCGAAACCGTACTTGCTCCCGCAATGGGCGGCTTGGTTGTCGGTCAGGAAATTGCGCGTCAACTCGGTGTCCGCTTTATTTTTGCGGAAAAAGAAGACAACAAGCTGGTGCTTCGTCGTAATTTTAAAATTGCCCCCGGCGAAAAAATTCTTGTCGCCGAAGACGTGGTTACGCGCGGCGGTCGCGTCATCGAATGCGCGGATATTATCAAGGCTTGGGGCGGTGTTCCCGTCGCCTGCGCGATGCTTGTCGATCGTTCCGCCGGAAACGCGACGCTTCCGATGCCGGCAGTTTCCCTGCTTGAACTCTCGTTCCCGACTTATCAGCCGGATGCGCTCCCGCCGGAGCTTGCGGCGATTCCCGCCGTTCATCCCGGGTCTTAAATTGTTTTTCGACAAAAAGCCGTTCCCGCAACAAGCGGAAACGGCTTTTTTAATTTTCGCGGAAAGTGTAGGCGTGGCAAAGCGCGGCGGCGGCGGCATCGGATTCGTCAAACGGAAGTGTTTCGCTCAAATGAAGAATCTGCTTTGTCATGCCGGCGACTTGCGCTTTTCCCGCACGCCCGAATCCGACGACTGCCTGTTTGATGCGCAAAGGCGGATACTCGAAAACCGGTTTGCCGATAACGTTTGCTGCCGCAATCGCCGCGCCGCGAGCCGCACCGAGGACTTGAGCGACTTTGAAGTTGTTGACGTAAATGGTTTCTTCGAGCGCAACGTGGCGAATCGGATATTCGTGGCAACAGTCCGAGCAAAGTTTGTAGATTTCGCCGAGGCAATCGGCGAGCGGGAGCGTCGGCTTGAGGCGAAGTGTTCGGGAAAAATAAAGCTTCGGGTCTTCGTGTAATGAAAACTTAACTACGGCAAATCCGCTCCCGCGCAAGCTCGGGTCGATGCCGAGAACGAACCCTTCGTAGGGAAGGCGTTTGCCCGGAATGATTTCAGCGTTGCGGTGTTTCTCGGGAAGGCGCTCGATTAAATTATTGCGTGCATTCTGCGGTGCGCTGTTTTTTGAGGCGTTCCCGCCGCCGAGAATTTTCTGAGTCCAAAGGTTGCGAGCCGACGGCATTTTACGAAATCCGTTTTTGCATTTGGGAAATTAATGCGATGAGAAAATCCGTGTTCCCGCCGATTTTTTTGCATGTTTCGGTCGCATGCTCGGAAAGCGCGTTTGCGCGTTCCCGCGATTTTTGTATTCCGTGAAAGCGCGGATAGGTGAGCTTGCGGTTTTCGAGGTCGGCGCGAACGGGTTTTCCCATTGTCTCCGCGTCGCCGGTTTCGTCTAAAATATCGTCGATAATTTGAAAGGCGATGCCGATGTCGTGTCCGATTTCGCGGGCGGATTTTCGTATCTCGTCAGGCGCATTTCCGAGGACGAAGCCCATTTCGACTGCGGCAGTAATGAGCGCGGCGGTCTTGTTTTCGTGGATGAAATCGAGCCGTTCGGCGGAGGCTTCGCCGCGTTCGCCTATCATGTCTTCGACTTGCCCGCCGATGAGTTCCCGCGAGCCGGCGGCTTTGCCGAGAATGCGGATGAGTTTTACCGCGAGCTCCGGTTTGTCGGCGTAAGCGTCCGCAAGCAGAGTAAGCGCGTGCGTGAGCAGGGCATCGCCGGCGAGTAGGGCAATCGGTTCGTCGAATGCCTTGTGGCAAGTCGGTTTTCCGCGCCGCAAATCCGAATTATCCATGCAGGGCAAATCGTCGTGGATCAGCGAATACGTGTGCAGGCATTCGACGGCGACGGCGGCGGGAAGCGGGTTGTTTTCTGAAGGGAAAATTTCAAATGCGGCAAGCAGAAGAATCGGGCGAATACGTTTCCCGCCCGCATTTAAGCTGTAATTCATGGCGCGGTGCAGCAGAGCGGGGCGCGTGGTTTCTGCGGGAACGTATTGCGCGAAGGCATGTTCGATGCGAGCGGCGTATTCTTTGACTTTTTCGGAGATCGACATACATAAATGGAAAAACCGGAAGCCGCGAAAGGCGAGAAAAATTTCGCCGTAAAATAGGCAGTCCGGAGGGAAGAGGAGGGGAAAAATTTGCTATTTCGGGGAAAAATCGTTGCAATGGACAAATTATGGCAAAAGTAGACTTGGATATTTTACAACTCGTTCTGGCACGCAATAACGTCGATGCGCGTATGACGGCGAAAATTATTTCCGAAATTCAGGAGGAAATTAAGCTCGAACAGATGGAAAACAAAGAAAACAAGGTTCCCGCCGCGAAGAAAAAATATGTTTTCGTCGCTTGCGACCCGAACGGCGTCTTGGAAGATCAGGAGCTGACCGGCTATGTCGTGCAAATTCCTGAAGATGAAAGCGAATTTACCGCGACGGAAAAAATTACGGTCGCCGCCTACGAATACAACCGCACGCGCAAAGGGCGACGCAATCCCGTGAAAACGATTGCCGAAGCTTGCGAGTTCGTTCCCGCAAAATTTTTCAAGGATCAAAATGTTTGGGTGAAAAACAAAGAAGCCGCTTTCCTGCTTCCGACGGACAATATCATTCCGACCGAAACCAAGCTGAAATCCTTCGAATAATCTAACGAAAAATCGTACAAAAAAGCGTTCCCGTGAAGTTTATCACGGGAACGCTTTTTTTAGGCTCTAAGCCTTAATCTTAGCCTTCGTAGCCGTTCGGATTCATCGACTGCCACTTCCAGCTGGACGCGCACATGTCGTCGAGCGTATGCGTGGCTTCCCAGCCGAGAAGTTCCTTGGCGTATTTCGGGTCGGCGTAGCATTCCGGAGCATCGCCCGGGCGGCGCGGCGCAATCGCATACGGAATGTCTTTTCCGCAGGCTTTGGAAAACGCTTTAATCATTTCGAGGACGGAATAGCCCGTTCCCGTGCCGAGATTGACGGTGTAAATTTCACCCGGCGTTTTTTCGAGCTTCTTGAGCGCGGCGAGGTGCCCGCGAGCGAGGTCGACGACGTGGATGTAGTCGCGAACGCCCGTGCCGTCTTTCGTCGGGTAGTCATCGCCGAAGACGTTGACCTTCGGGAGGCGACCGACGGCGACTTGCGCGATGTAGGGCATGAGGTTGTTCGGAATGCCGTTCGGGTTTTCGCCGATGCGTCCCGACGGGTGCGCGCCGACGGGATTGAAGTAGCGCAGAAGCACGACGCCGAGATCCGGTTCCGCAGCCTTGACGTCGGAAATGACGCGTTCGAGGAAGAGCTTTGTTGCGCCGTAAGGATTGAGCGCTCCCGTGGAGCAACCTTCGTCCAGCGGTACTTTTTCCGGCATACCGTAAACCGTTGCCGAGGAGGAAAACACGATGTTGCGGCAACCGTATTTTTTCATCAAATCGAGCAGGTTGAACGTTCCCGTCATGTTGTTGTGGTAGTAGAACAACGGCTTGGCGACGGATTCGCCGACGGCTTTCAGCCCTGCAAAGTGGATGACGGCGTCAAATTTATGCGTTTTGAAAACTTCTTCAAGAGCCGCGTAGTCGAGCAAATCGACTTTGTGGAATTCCGGCGTCTTGCCCGCGAGTTCCGCGCCGCGTTTGACGGCTTCTTCCTGCGAGTTGTAAAGGTTGTCGACAATCGTGATGTCGTAGCCTGCCTGGAGCAGTTCGATGACGGTGTGCGTGCCGATGTAGCCGGCGCCTCCGGTAACGAGAATTCTCATAATATTTTTGTGTTGTGGGTTAATTGGAAAAGAAGTTCCCACTGCGGGAACGAATGGGGATTCTATGCTTCAAAAGCTTGTTCCTACAAGTCTATTTTCGGAATGGATCGCACGGGAACGGCGTTTGTGTTATGATTCGCGCATGCAAGAAAATCACGGAAATTTCAGAGATGTTTTTCTTTACGGAAAGGCTGCCGTTCAAGCGGCTTTCAAGTTTCGGCGGATTGCGATTGAAAAACTTTTTTTAACGGCGGAAAACCATAAGACGTTTTCCGAGCTTTGCTCTTGGCTTGCTTCCGAGCGGCGTCCGTATGAGTCGCAGGATTTCAACGCGCTTTCCCGCATGGTCGGAAGTACAAAGCACGAAGGCGTTGTTGCGATTACACGTCGTCCCGTTCCCGCGAGCATTCGTCCCGTTATGCGGGATGAATGGCATGCCGCCGGAGAGAAAATTCTTTTTATCGACGGTGTCGAAGATGCCGCGGAGCTTGCCCGTCTGGCGCACGTTGCGGCGGTTTGCGGAATTTCCCGTTTGATCGTTTCCGAAAATGCCGTTCCCGCATTGATGAGTGCGGACGCATGGAGCCTTTCGGCAGGAGCGTTAGATGTGCTCAAAATTTATTCCACGGAATCGATGGCAGGATTACTTCGCATGATGCGTGAAAAATTCTTCATCGTCGGTGCGGTGCGTGAAGGCGGGCGCCGTATTGATTATTCCAAGCCGATTGCGTTTCCCGGGCATCCGGTGGCGCTTTATGTCAGCGGGGATTCCAACGGTGTTCCCGCTGATTTGGTTGCTCGATTCGATTATTTACTCCACATTGCGGAACCGACGGATGCGTTTTTCCGCTATTCGCCTTCGGAGATTGCGACACACTTGCTTCCGTGGCTGAACGCCAAAATCAAGAAACCCGGCGAAGGATTTTTTGCCCGGAAAAAAGAACGCTCCGGAAAACGTAATTAAATTTTACAAACAAAATGTTAAACGGCGCATTTGTCGAAAAAACGCTTGGCGCGAAATGGCGCGGCGGGAACGTTCCCGGAAAAATCGCGGGCGCGGCAATTGATACGCGGAAAATTCTTCCCGGCGAAATTTTTATCGCCATCAAAACCGGAAATCGCGACGGGCACGATTTCCTCGAAACGGCGCGGGAACGCGGCGCGGCGGGAGCGCTCGTCTCGCGTTTTGTTCCTGAAGTCGCGCTTCCGCAAATTGTCGTTCCCGACACTGTCGCGGCTCTGCAGAAGCTCGCGGCGGCGCATCGCATCGAAAATTTCCGCGTCGGGAAAACGGTTTTCGGCGTTACGGGAAGCGTCGGGAAAACTTCGACGAAGGATTTACTCGCGCTGATTTTGTCGCAGGAAGCACCGACCTTGGCGACGGAGAAAAATTTGAACAACACGCTCGGCGTTCCGCTTACGCTTTTGAAAATAAATCCGGGAGTCCACCGCTTTGCTGTGGTTGAATCGGGCATGAGCGTTCCCGGCGAACTTGGAGTCTCCGCGCAAATGATTTTTCCGGATGTCGCGTTGGTTACCAATGTCAAGCCGGCGCATCTCGAAGGCTTGGGCACAATGGAAAACATCGCGCGGGAAAAAGCCTCGCTCGCGGCGGATGTTCACGACGGGAGCGTGATTTTCAATGCGGATTTGTTGCAATACGAAAGTTTCCGAAAGATTCGCGCGGCATTTGCCGATGTGCTTTCCCGCAATGCGGAAGAAGCGACGCTTACAGAATCATGGAAGCAAAGCGATGAATTCGGAATCGCTTATTTTGCGGATAGCGTCGCTTGCGAAATTCTGGATGCGGGAAATAATGTATTTTATTTAAAAATACAGGCGACGCACGAAAAGAAAGGTGTTTTTACCGTGCGGAACGTTTCGCGCGGCTTGGCGGAAAACGCGGCTTTGGCGATTCAGGCTGCGAGCGAATTCGTTTCGCCGGAAAAAATTCAGGCGGCACTTGATGCGTGGAAGCCGTCTGCAAATCGCGGCGAGGTGCGGGAACGCGCGTGCGGCGGAAAAATTTTTGTCGATTGCTACAATGCGTCTCCGGCATCGATGCTGGATTCGGCGGATGCTTTTGCGAAGCGTTTTGCGGGAACTCCGGAAATGCCGCGCCTTTTCGTGCTCGGCGGCATGGGAGAACTGGGGGAAACTTCGGAAGCCCTTCATCGCGAAGTCGGCGAAAAATTGCCGCTTTGTGCGGAGACGGATTTTCTTGCGCTTTTCGGCGGGAACGCCGCGCAAATCGGGCAGGGCGCAATCGCGGCGGGCTTTCCGCGGGAACGCGTGCGCGTGTTTGCGGATATTGACGCGCTTCGCGAATTCATCGCCGCGTTTCGCGGGAACGTCATGCTCAAAGGCTCGCGCGCTTTTGCCCTCGAGCGAGCAATCCCGGAGAATTAAGCCCTGCGAAATTTCGTCCTCCGGATACAAAAGGACGCTCCCGCGAGAAATTCTGCGGGAGCGTCTTTCTTTTAGACTCTAAACCTTTTGATTAGGCTTTGACTTTTTTGCCGGTGGTCTTGAAGAGCTTCTTGACCGAGGCTACGGCGTAGTCGCGATTCATCTTTGCGATGAAGTCGAGCGTTTGTCCTTTCGGGCAAACCGCTTGGCATTCGCCGAGGTTGGAGCAGTTACCGAATCCGGCTTCGTCCATTGCCTTGACCATTGCGAGAACGCGTTTGTCCTTTTCAGGCTGTCCCTGCGGGAGCGAGTTGAGCTGCGTAACTTTCGAGGAAACGAAGAGCATCGCGGAAGCGTTTTTACACGCAGCAACGCAAGCACCGCAACCGATGCATTCCGCAGCGTCCATCGCCGTGTCGGCGACTTCCTTCGGAATCGGCATGATGTTTGCGTCAATCGCGGAACCCGTGCGCACGGAAACGAAGCCGCCCGCCTGGATGATCTTGTCAAACGCCGTGCGATCAACGATGAGGTCGCGAATAACCGGGAACGGTTTTGCGCGCCAAGGCTCAATCGTGACGGTTTCGCCGTCCTTGAAGTGGCGCATGTGAAGCTGGCAGGTCGTTACGCCCGGGAGCGGACCGTGCGGCATCCCGTTAATCGTCATTGAGCACATCCCGCAAATGCCTTCGCGGCAGTCGTGGTCGAATGCGATCGGTTCTTTGCCTTGGGCGACGAGATCTTCATTGAGAATGTCAAGCATTTCAAGGAAGGACGATCCCGTGGAGACATTCGAAACCTTGTGGGTTTCGAAGTAGCCTTGGGTGTTTGCGTCTTTTTGGCGCCAAACCTTGATTGTAAGAGAAATCGTTTTTTCTTCGGACATGATTTATTCCTTATCTTTAAGCATTAAGCTCTCATTATTTGTACGAGCGCGTCGCGAAGTGGACGTTTTCGTAAACGAGCGGTTCCTGAACGCGGACCGGTTCCTTGTCGTCGCCTTGGTATTCCCAAACGCCGACGTGAGCGAATTTTTCGTCCACGCGTTGTGCTTCGCCTTCGTCCGTCGCGTGTTCGAGACGGAAGTGCCCGCCGCAGGATTCGTCGCGTTCCCGTGCATCGAGGCAGAGGAGTTCTGCGAATTCAAGGAAGTCTGCCACGCGAGCGGCGCGTTCGAGTTCAACGTTGAGCGTATTTTTGTCGCCGACGACACGAACGTTTTTCCAGAATTCTTCACGAAGGGCTTTGACTTCTGCGATGGCTTCGGTGAGGCCTTCGCGGGTGCGCGCCATACCGCATTTTTCCCAGATGATGTGACCGAGCTTCTGGTGGTAGTAACGGGGCGATTTTGTGCCTTTGACCGCCATGAGCTTTTCAATGCGTTCCTTAACAGCGGCTTCCGCAGCTGCATATTCCGGGTGGTCCTCCTTCTTCGGAGCGCCTTTGAGGCCGCACTTTGCAAGGTAGTCCGGGATCGTTGCCGGAAGCACGAAGTAGCCGTCGGAAAGCCCTTGCATGAGAGCGGACGCGCCGAGGCGGTTCGCGCCGTGGTCGGAGAAGTTGGCTTCGCCGCCGACGAAAAGACCCGGAATCGTGGACATCAAATTGTAGTCTACCCAAAGACCGCCCATCGTGTAGTGGGAAGCCGGGAAGATCTGCATCGGATTTTTGTACGGGTTAACGCCGGTGATGTTTTCGTACATGTCGAAAAGGTTCCCGTAGCGTTCGCGAATCGTCTGTTCGCCGAGGCGGTTGATGGCATCGGAGAAATCGAGGAAGACGCCGTAGCCGGTCGGGGCAACGCCGCGTCCGTCGTCGCAAGCTTCTTTCGCTGCTCGGGAAGAAATATCGCGCGGTGCCAAGTTCCCGAAGCTCGGGTATTTGCGTTCCAAGTAGTAGTCGCGATCTTCGTCCTTGATGTCGTTCGGATTGAGTTTGCCTTCGCGAACGAGCTTTGCCATTTCACGTGTTTTCGGCACCCAGATGCGACCGTCGTTGCGGAGCGATTCCGACATAAGCGTGAGCTTGGATTGCTGTTCGCCGTGAACCGGAATGCAGGTCGGGTGAATTTGCGTGTAGCACGGATTCGCGAAACCGGCGCCGTGTTTGTAGGCGCGGAAAGCCGCCGTGACGTTACAGCCTTGCGCATTCGTCGACAGGTAGAAGACGTTCCCGTAGCCGCCGGTGCAGAGAACGACGCAGTCTGCGTTCCATGCCTTGACTTCGCCGGTAACCATGTTGCGGGTTACGATACCCTTAGCCGCGCCGTCAACAATGACGAGATCCATCATTTCGTGGCGGTTGTACATCTTAACCGTGCCGAGGCCGATTTGCTTCGAGAGCGCGGAGTAAGCGCCGAGAAGGAGCTGCTGACCGGTTTGACCGCGTGCATAGAACGTACGGGAAACCTGCGCGCCGCCGAAAGAGCGGTTGGCGAGTGTTCCTCCGTATTCGCGTGCAAACGGAACGCCTTGCGCGACGCATTGGTCAATGATGGCGTTGGAAACTTCGGCGAGGCGATAAACGTTGGCTTCGCGGGCACGGAAGTCGCCGCCTTTAACCGTATCGTAGAAAAGGCGATAAACGGAGTCGCCGTCGTTTTGGTAATTTTTTGCGGCGTTGATCCCGCCTTGAGCGGCGATGGAGTGAGCGCGGCGCGGGCTGTCCTGATAGCAGAAGCAGCTGACGTTGAAGCCCATTTCGCCGAGCGAAGCGGCGCAGGCGCCTCCGGCGAGACCGGAACCGACGACGATTACGTGATATTTACGACGGTTTGCCGGGTTGACGAGTTTGAGGTCAAACTTGCGCTTGCTCCATTTTCCGGCAATCGGACCTTCCGGAATTTTGGAAATTTCCGAAACAAACTTCTGATTGTCCGTGCAAGCCTGCCAAGTTTTCGAGAAAGAAACTTCAGGGGTGTTACTCATGGTATAAATTCTCCTTTAGTGTTAGATTATTTTACGTCGGCAGCGGGAGCGTCGCAGCTGTTGCAGCAGGAAACCGGGCAACAAACTTTTTCAACCGGAGCCGTTGTGTTCGGATTCGGTTTGATAACGCCTGTCAGCACGCCGACGGGAACGGCGATGAGTCCGAAGCAAACGAAGAGCGCGTAGAGCACGGCGATACCGCGGAAGATCGGGCGCATTTTTTCGTTGCGGAGACCGACCGATTGGAACATCGAATGTGCGCCGTGCGAAAGGTGCGAGAGCAAAAGAAGCATCGCGACGATGTAGCCGAGCGAAATCCACGGATTGGCGAATGCGTTGTAAACCATTTGGTAGACGTCAAACACCTTGTAGGAAACAGCCGCCGTGTCGTTCCCGTGTTGTCCGAGATAGCCGAAGATGCCTTCGCCGCCGACAGCCGTAATCGTCGTCGCGTTTTCATAAGCCGCGAGGCAACCCGCTTCTTTGAAAATCGTGAATTGGCAGAGGTGCCAAATGATGAACGCGATGATGGCAATTCCCGTGAGAATCATGGCGCGTGCCGACCAAGCCGCGTAGCGGGTCGATTTAACCGCATAGCTTTCGGTTCCGCGAGCCGCGAGGTTTTCAAGCTTGAGCTTGATTGCCAAAGCGAAGTGGACCACGATGCAGGTGAGAATCACTACGCGGAATCCCCAAAGCGCTACCGGCGGCAACGCATGAAGAAGGTGCGCATAGGTATTGATTTTTTCCGGAGCCTGGAACATCTGCAAGTTACCAACGACGTGGACAAGCAGGAACAGGACGAGGACGAGACCCGTCACAGCCATCAGGTATTTTTTTACCAGAGAAGGCATGCGGCAGGAGCAGGAACAACAGCACTTTTTGCTCATAGTTTTTGTGGGTGGTTTATTTTTGGTTAGAAAAGTGTATTACTCGGCGGGAACGCGCCGAACTTCACTCAACAATGATTTTCCCGGCGGATTTTTTCAAGAGTAAAACAGGTTCGCGTCGGGTGTTTTCCCGTCTTGTTTTTACTATTTTTAAGGTTGTTCGGGAGCGCTTTTCAGAGCCCGGCGAGCACCGATTCGACGGCGCGGCATTCTTCGGGCGAGAAACCCGGGGAATTTAGCGCCTCGAGGTTTTCCGTCAGTTGCTCAGGAGAGCTGGCGCCGAGCAGTACGCTTGTTACGCGGGGATTGTGAAGAAGCCGGGTGATTGCCATTTGCGCGAGCGTTTCGCCGCGGGAACGGGCGATTCGGTTCAGTTGGCGAGCGGCGGATATTTTCTCTTCGGTAACCTGTTCCCGCTTGAGAAAACCGCTTGCTTTGCCGGCGCGGGAATTTTCGGGAATGCCGTTCAGGTATTTATCCGTGAGTAAGCCTTGTGCAAGCGGCGAAAAGGCAATGAAGCCGGCTCCGTTTTTGTACGCCGTTTCAAGGCGATCGTTTTCGACGCCGCGTTCGAAAAGACTGTAGCGATCCTGAAAGACAAGACAGGGAGTTTTATTTTCGTTCAGTATTTTACATGCCGCTTCCGCGATTTCGCTCGGAAACTTAGAGAGACCGACGTACAGCGCTTTTCCCGCACGGACCAAATCCGACAGCGCATTGGCGGTTTCTTCAATCGGCGTAAGCGCATCGTAGCGATGTGCGTAAAAAATGTCGAAATAGTCCAAGCCGGTGCGTTTTAAACTTTGGTCGCAACTTGCGATGAGGCTTTTGCGGGAGGTGCCGTCGCCGTACGGGCCGTTCCACATGCGGTGTCCGGCTTTCGAAGAAACAATGATTTCGTCCCGATGCCCGGCAAGCGACCCGCGGAGCATTTTCCCGAAATTTTCTTCCGCTGCTCCGGGAGGCGGGCCGTAGTTATTTGCAAGGTCAAAATGTGTGATTCCGCGTTCGAACGCCGTGAGAAGAATTTTTTCGGAGACGGAGAAATTGTCGCAGTGCCCGAAATTGTGCCAAAGCCCGAGAGAAATTCTGGGAAGAAAAAGCCCGCTGTTCCCGCAACGAACATAGAGTGTTTCCGGAGTTGCTTTCATAATCGGATTTTCAGTCGTTGCGGGAATTATCGCAAGCGGCATTTTCGATTTGCGCGGGAACGGGAGCGCGGATTTTATTAAACTATATGAAAAAATCATTGGAAAACATGCCGGGAATGGCACATCAACTGACGTGGGAAAAAATCGATCCCGCGTATGTCGAAAAAGTTATTTGCCTCGCACGCGACGAAGATATCGCGGGAGAAGGTCTGATTGCCGCGATGCGACCGGCGCGCGCCGGCGATCCGACGACCGAAGTTTCCGCACCGCGCGGGAAAATGGCTGCTGCCTATTTGGTGGCGCGCAAGCCTTGCACGCTTTCCGGGTTGAGCATGATTCCTGCGATTTTGAAAATCTACGGCGGGAACGCGACGGCGGAATTTCACGCTAAAGACGGTGATTCCGTTCCCGCGGGAACGGTTGTAGCGACCATTCGCGGCGATGCCTCCGAAATGCTTATGGCGGAACGCATCATGTTGAATTTCCTACAGCGAATGAGCGGAATCGCTACGCAAACCGCGCGTTACGTCGCCGCGCTCGGAAACACGAAGACGCGCTTGCTTGACACTCGAAAAACCACGCCTTGTCACCGCGTTCTCGACAAATACGCCGTTGCCTGCGGCGGTGCTTGGAATCACCGATTGGGATTGTTCGATCAATTGATGCTAAAAGATAATCATTTGGCGGCGGACGATGCGACGGCGGGGGCGGCGCTCGCGAATTTAGTGAGCCGCGCACGTGCCGAGCGTCCGGATTTGCCCTGTGAAGTCGAAGTAGATCGCATTGAGCAAATTCCGCCGGTTTTGGAAGCAGGAGCGGACATTATTCTCTTGGATAATTTCTCTGTCGAAAATCTTCGCAAAGCCGTTGAACTTATCGGCGATGCCGCGTGGACGGAAATCAGCGGCGGGGTTTCGCTCGAAAGCCTTCCCGTGCTCGGAACCGTCGGCGCAGACTTTGTTTCCTGCGGCGCGCTTACGCACAATGTTCCGTGGATTGATATCGGTTTGGACTGGAAATAATTTTGCGTTCCCGTAATTGAAAAAAACGACGAGCCCGAAAGTTCGTCGTTTTTTTGTATAAACAGTTTCTTAGTGCTCCGTTTCGGAGGGTTCCTTGACGTAGTTGTCGGAGCGTCCGCGAGCGGTTCCCCAAAGCTCAAAAAGTTTCCACGCGGATATTTTAGGTTGGGCGTGTTGATCGTCGCGTAATTCTGCCCCGACGGAAAAACAGAAGTTCAGTTGCTTATAAATACGGGCGTAGGCTTTGCCCATGCGCACGTAGCCGTCGTAAAGCGCGGAGGAGGTTGCGCCGGCGCCTTTGACGCTTGTGATGCGGATGTTTTCTCCGTTGGAAAGTGCTTCATCGCTTGCGGCTCGAATGTCGAGGCAAACGTAATGAACGTCTCCGCAAGCATCCGCGATTGCATCAATCGCCTTAGAGAGCGTTCCCGCGCGCAGTTCCGGCCGTGCGATAAAACGTGCGCCGCGAATGCGGGATCCGGTCGGAGCCAAGGGATAATACTTTCCGGGTTTGAGCACCATATCCGCTTTTCGGAAGTTTTGTTTCGAAAAAAGTTTTCCGTTACAAACACCGTGATCATCAGCCCAAATGAGATCTTCGAGCTTGCGTTCTCCGTCGCCTTTCACGCAGACGAAGTCCTTCTGGACGACGGATTGGATTCTGCCTTCCTTGCGTCCGGGGCGGCGCGACCAAATCACTTCATATTCGTTCCCGCCGACAAATTCCTGTGCTACGGCATCGTCCACGTTTGCGTCCAGCCATGCGCGCAGATGTGCTGCGGACTGCGCGATGTAAACGCCGATCCCGCCGTCTCCGATTTCGGGTTTGATGACGCACGGGAACGCGATTTTCTCATTCTTGAGAATTTTAAGCGCATTTTCCCAGCGCATATTTAAATCTTTTTCTGCGGGAATGCGGACGGTTTTTACGCCGACGGAGTTATTGCCGATGAATTTTTTGTAAATGTCGAATTTGGAGCCTGCGGGAACGCCGCCGTCCGGACCGAACGCACGATTGGCGAGCGTGAAAATCGTAAATGAACGGTAAATGATTCCGAGCCAAATAAATTGGAAAAGAACCGGCGTGTTCAGGATGAAATTCGGCCAAAATTCGTGGCGCGTGATTTGTCGTCGCGTCATGACGTGGCGCCGCCTGCCGCGCCATGTAAACGCGGGAATAATGTAATGGCTGATTAAATACAGCGCGAGAATGGCGCCGATGACAATCCATGCGGCATTGTGGTGCCATTCCTTAAACTGCTCAATGACACCGGCTCCGACGTATTCCGCGAGGAGAATCAGTGGCGGCGTCCAAAGCGCTGCGGCTATGAAGAAAAGGAAAATGAGTTTGTGCCAGTCGAGCTTCATAATCCCGGCAGCGACAAACGTCGGCACACGCGAGCCGGGAATAAAGCGAGAGGAGACAATGAGCGCGAGGCCTTTCGGATTTTTGGAAAAACGTTCGGACATTTCGTCGATTTGCTGCTCCGAAACAAGCCATTTCAGAGGCGGCTTTCTTAAAATGGGGCGACCGAGGAAACGACCGATAAGGTAAAGCGCCAAATCGCCGATGAAAATTCCGATGAGGCAGGCAAGCGACGCGGGAACGAAGCCGATTAAGCCTTGGGCTACTAACAAGCCGGCAGCAAGGCAGGTCGGGTCTTCCGCGACAAAGGTGCAAACAAGAATGATGAGCATGAGAACGACGACGCGTGCGCCGCCGGCAGGCTCAATCGGCGGATAGTTGTCGTTGCCGTTGTTCGCGGGAACGCTTTGTTCCGGGCGTGAAAGTGATTTGACTTCGGCGGGCGAAGCTAACCGGATGAGGAAGCTCGCGTAGCTGTCGGCAAGCGCTTGCGGGTTCTCTAAAAGCGCGTAGTGCCCGCCGTCGCAAAAGTAGGTTTGAGCTTGCGGTGCGAGTGCGGCGGAATACTCCGCAGAGGCAAACGATGAAAGCAAATCGTCCTTCCCGTGGGCGATGTAGGTCGGTCCGTTCCATTCATGAATGTATTTTTTCAATTCGCTGATGTCGGAATCCCAAAGTACACGGGCATAGGCTTTATTGACGTTCCCGCGATCCATCAGCCCAAAATGCGGCAATACGTCTTGTGCGATTTTAAAAAATCCCAAATGGAACGTATAAACGATTTTGTTGACGATGTGGTTGCCGAGTAATTCGAATTCCTGGGCTCCGACGGACGAAACGAGCGCGAGCGATTTTACGCGAGCCGGTTGCTGGTGAGCCATGTAAACGGCAACGCCGCCGCCTTCGCCGAAGCCGAGTACATTAACCGAGGAAACCCCGAGCTTGTCGAGGAGTGAGTAGAGCATTCCCGCGTAAGCTTCGATCGAATAATCGTCAAGCTCGCGTTGGCTCGAACCTGCTCCCGGGAGATCCGGAACGATGACGCGCTCAACGCCTTTTTTCGTAAGCTCCCGCGCAACGGCATCCAGTTGTGTTCCGTCGGCGCCGACTCCGTGAATCAGCAAAACCGGCGCTTGTTTTTCCGTCGTGAATTTTTCCCACGTTTCTTCGATGAACTTGCGGGATTTTTCCAGAAATTCATCGGTTTTTCCGCGAATTGAGGTATTTTCGTTCGCGGGAACCTTAGGCGTTTCCGGAGCGGGAACACGAAAAAATTCTTTGTATGCGATACGCACGTTCCCGCCGGTTTCAACAAGCTTCGAAACATAAACACCGCTCACGCGTGCTTTGCGCGGTTTACCTTTGATCGCCTCGGCTAATTTTTCCCTATTTTGCGGAGAAATCTCCTTTTTCGCCGCATCCGGCGTTTCAAAAACAGTTTCGACGCTGAGCTCTTTAACGTCCGCAAATTGTTGTCCTTCCCGTAGCGACGGCGTCATCGGGAAAAAGTGTCGAACACCGTAAGATGCGGCAATTAACGCGATTATCGTAAAAATAACCCGCCAGCGGACGGGAAGGCGTTGCCACAAATTTTTCTCGGAAGTTGTTTTCGGGGGCATCGTTTTCAAAATTTCCTCCAAGAATAACGCGTTTTTCGATTTGCGGGAACGTTTTTTTTGTGAGTTGTTGAATGTTTATTGATTTTGTCGGAAAAAAACTATATGAGTTAAGCCAAGTATAAAAGTGGATCTATGACTATCTCGACAAAAGGACGTTACGCATTGCGCTTCATGATTGATCTTGCCAGTCACGGGGACGATGCCTGTGTTAATCTCAAGGAAATTGCGGTGCGCCAGGAAATCTCCGTTAAGTATTTGGAGCAAATCGTCATTCGCCTTTGTCAGGCGGATTTGTTGGTGAGTGTTCGCGGCGCACACGGAGGTTATTGCCTTACGCGTCCCGCAAAGGAATACACGGTCGCTGATATTCTTATTGCAACGGAATCTTCGCTTTGTCCGGTTACTTGCTTGGAAGGAGATGAAAACAACTGTCCGCACCGCGAGCGGTGTACGACGCTTAAGTTTTGGGAGAAACTGGATACGATTGTTTGGAATTATTTCAGACGGACGACACTTGCTCAACTTGCCAAAGGCGGTCCGAACAGAGGCTGCCGAAAGGCCCCGGCGAAGAAAAAGAATTCGGGAGTTGCGAAATCCCAAGCGGAAGAAAACAAAGCTTAGTTGTTCTGACGCGAAAAAGGCGTTCCTGGTTGCGGGAACGCCTTTTTCGTAATTGCACCTTAAAATTTTCAGTCTCCCGGGATTGCGTTTTCGGAGAGCAGGGCTCGGATTTCGGCATGAAGTTGTTCCGCTTCGCGCCGGGCTGTTTCTGCTTTCTTCCATTGCTCGCGGAGCGCGGTGATTTCAATCTTGGCACGGGTTCCGCGTTCCGGAGCCCAGACGGAACTGCCTTCCTGCAATTCTCCGGACGTGTCGTCGCGCAAAACAATCATTTCAAAAAAAATACCGAGTTCGATGAAGGCGTTGTGCCAGACGGGATTGGTTTGCGAGAGCATTTCGTTGAGTTCCCGCAGTCGGATGTAGGCGAGTTTTTTGATGCCGAGCAGTTGGCGATGTTCAATCAGTTGTTCGGCGTCTAAAATTTTTTCCGCTGATTCGATTTGAACATGAAAACGCCGCATGCGCTCGAAGCGCTCTTTTGAATCGGAAAGCGATTCCGTTCCCGCCGGCGTCTTGTCGATTATCGCAAAAAAGGCAGTTGCCCAAGCCAAATCTTCGGCGCCTTCCGCCGCGTCTTTTTCTGCGGGAAACGCCAGTTCGGGATTTTTCAAAATTCCGCGTAAAAAGCTCGGAAAATTTTGCCAGGACGCTAATTCGCGCCTGCGGAGAGAACGGTAAAACCAAAATGCGCTTGTGCGGAATTGTACGTCGGGAAGGGAATCCGGTCTTGCGTTGCAACGCGGCTCTAAAAGAGGCTTCAGCGGTAGCGGAACGGCTTTTTCCGAGCGTTCCCGCAGAAGTAAAAGGCGCCCGCTATTGTGCGTGATTGCAGTTTCCGTCGCAATTGCCGAAACCGCCCAAAGCGGGGGAAGCAAATCCTTAAATTTTAAGTCGAATTCGCTCCCGTATTGAAGAAGTACCGTTTGCGACAGCCCAAATGCAACGGCGTAATCACTGAGCCGGGTTGTATCCGAAAAATAAGTACAAGTGGCGTTGTGTCGAAAGTCGTAAGACGTTTCAAAGAGAAGTTTTGATTTGGGATCGGGAGCGACCCAAACGGAAAGTTTGGCTCCGTCTGCGACCAAATTCCAGCCGAGAACGGTCGAAAGATGCCCTTCGAGTTTTTTGGCGATTGCGGCAACGCGGCGCATCTGAGCAACGTCCTCGGAGAGAATCGTGAAGACGCGTGTGCGGGTTTCATAAATCGTCGGAAGCGATTCCAAGGCTTCCTTGACGAGCGCATCTTCGCTTTTTTCGGCGGGAACGGATTCTTGTGCCGGCAAAAGAATCGCCGCGAGCGCGAGCGTCGACAGGGCTGCGAGCGATTTTTTCATTGTCGGAAGCGTTTATGCGTTCGGCGAAAACGCGAGAGTCGTTACTTTCCCCGCGCGCAGTTTGAACGGCGCTCCGAGCGCTTCGTTGGTGTCGTTGCGAAAGATTGTAATTTCCGCATCTTCTTTCATCGGACCGAAATCAAACCGCCAAACATGCGAACCGGAATAATCCATGGGAACGGATTTTTTCTTTGAAAGTCCCGGGGCGTTCCCGCGCAGATAAGGGCGATCGCCGGTTCCGAATTCCGCTTTGAGAATCAGCGCCGTGTGCGGTAAATCTTCAATTAGCGGTAATTCGTCCGCCGCAATCGGACGCTGCTCGGAGACGATTTCTTCCGAGATTTTCGGCGCTTCCGGAAGATTTTCGGAAACGTTTTTTTCCGGAGTCGAAAAATATTCAATTACGAGCAGGCGTTTGGGCGACGCGGGATTTGCTTCCTTGGCGGGAACGTCGGAAATAAGCTTGGAAACGGCAGAAGCAACACTTTCCGCATTTGCCGCCTGTGCACGTTCAAACATGTTTTGCGGGAGCGGGAAATCCGCATCGGAGCTTTCTTCCTCGCCTTCGTTTTCGTCGATGAAAATTTCGTCGCCGAGCGTTTCCTCGTCGCTGAGGGCGTTCGCAAATTCGAGTTTTTCAAGAATTTCGTCTTGCGTGGCAGCGATGGCTTCGAGGCGTTCGTTGACTTCGTTTAAGTCGGCGCTTTCGTTCTTCGCGGGAGCCAAGCGCGTCTGAAGCGCATCGGTTTGCTCGTCAATGCGTTCGGCAAATTCTTTGGAAATTTCGTTGAGCTTTTCCTGGAGCTTTGCAATTTCCTCCGCGAGCTCATCCGTCGAATCGGCGGCGGGAGCGGTATTCTTGGCGGTTTCCTCCTGGCGGTTTGCCAAATACTTCAGCGCATTTTCAAGCGAAGCCAGTTGCTTGGAGAGGGCTTCGAAATCTTTGTGAACCTCGTTGTGGATGATTTCCTGATTTGCGAACGACTGCTTCATGCGCATGTCGAACGCTTCAAGAATGCGCGGCGCGGCATCGTTGACGGCCTGGCGTTTGGATTCCCGATACCATTGATATGCCGCCAAAATTTCTCCGACGAGAAGAACCGAACACAAAATCGCGAGAGTAACGATGTCGTGTTCCTGCTGAGAGGCATAAACGAGCACTGCGACAACGGCGATAACGAAAACGATAATGCCGAGCCAACGCGTTCCCGCGCCGGACGGACCGGTCGAAGTAGGAGTTTCCTGTGACGAGAATTCCATGGGGTTTTTCAATAGATCTTAACGGGCGCGTTCGGGAAAACCGACTTTGCGGTAAACTTTAGAAAGTGTTTTCCAAGCCGTTTTTTGTGCAGCTTCCGCGCCGGCTTTGAGCACTTCGTCGAGATAAGCCTGATTCTTAATTAACACATCGTAGCGTTGGCGAACGGGATCGAGCACTGCGATAACGGCATCGGCAACGGTTTTTTTGAAGTCGCCGTAGCCTTTCCCTGCGAATTCGTCTTCGATTTCGGGAACGGTTTTTTCGGTAATCGCCGAATAAATTGAAATCAGATTCGTAACACCGGGTTTGTTTTCCGCATCAGCGCGAATCGAACCTTCCGAGTCCGTAACCGCCGACATGATTTTTTTGCGAATGACGTCCGCCGTATCAATCAAATCCACGGTTCCGAGCTGGTTCGGATCGGATTTCGACATCTTCGAAGTCGGATTTTGCAATGACATGACGCGCGCGCCCGCTTTGCCGATATAAGGCTCGGGAACGTTGAACGTAGGCGAGTAAGTGGCGTTGAATTTTTCCGCAAGGTCGCGCGTGAGCTCAAGATGTTGCTTCTGGTCTTCGCCGACGGGAACGACGTGCGCGTTGTAGAGTAGGATGTCCGCCGCCATGAGCACCGGATAAAAGAGCAGGCCGGAGTTGACGGAAATTTGCTTTTTCGCTTTGTCCTTAAACTGCGTCATGCGCTCAAGCTGGCCGAGCGGGCAGATGCAGGAAAGGACCCACGCGAGCTCGTTGTGCCCGTAGACATGGCTTTGGACGAAGAGGTGGCTCTTGGCGGGATCGAGTCCGCATGCCATGTACTGCGCGAGGCAGGAGTAGGTATTTTTGCGAAGTTCGGCGGGAACTTTCGGAAGCGTGATTGCGTGCTGATTCGTTACGAAAAAATAACATTCGTAGTCATTTTGCATCGCGCTCCAATTGCGCACGGCGCCGAGGTAGTTCCCGAGATGGAGCCTTCCCGTGGGTTGCGCTCCCGTTAAAATGACCGGTTTGGAAATAGGTGCAGAATCTGCCATAAATTTTGTTGTAAAAAGTTGCCGGGGCATTTCGCCCCGGAGTGAAAACGCTGCGCCCGGCGTGCCTTACGCAAAGTAAGCAACACCGGCGGCGAAAAGCGGTTGGTTTTTGTTGCCGGGAATGTTTTTCCCGACGTTGTTCCCGCGGCGTTCCGAGTGGCCCATTTTCCCGAGTACGCGTCCGTCCGGCGAGATGATGCCTTCAATCGCCTGATACGAACCGTTCGGATTGCAGGAAATGTCGTAGCTCGGCGTTCCGTTTGCCGTACAATACTGGAATGCGATTTGTCCGTTCGCGGCGAGTTGCGCGACAACTTCCGGCGATGCCGTGAAATTGCCTTCGCCGTGAGACGCGGGAACGGTAAACACGTCGCCCACGTTTACGTTTGCAAGCCACGGCGACTTTACCGTCGCGACGCGCGTGTGAACGTAACGCGAGATGTGGCGTCCGATGCGATTGTGGAAAAGCGTCGGGCAATTGGCGTCCATGTCACGGATTTCGCCGAACGGCACCAATCCGAGTTTGATCAATGCTTGGAAGCCGTTGCAAATACCGAGAATTAAGCCGTCGCGCTCCTTGATGAGCGCATTCGTGGCATCGCGAACCGCCGGGTTTTTGAAGACGGCGGCAATGAATTTTCCGGAGCCGTCCGGTTCGTCGCCGGCGGAGAAGCCGCCCGGAATCATCAGGATTTGCGTGTTCGAGATTTTGTCTGCAAGCGCACGCAGAGATTCGTCAACGGCGGCGGTTGTCAGATTGCGCACGACGAAAATTTCCGGTTCGGCGCCGGCTTCACAGAACGCGCGCGCCGTATCGTATTCGCAGTTCGAGCCCGGGAAGACCGGGATAAGAACACGCGGCTTTGCGACGCTGATTTTGGCGTGTTTTTGTGCCGGGCGCTCGTTGCAGGAGAATGTTTGCGGCGCGGGAGCGGTGTCTGCGGGAACGGCGCGCGTCGGGAAGACGTTTTCGAGAGCAAATTCCCAAGCATCGCGCATTTCGGAAAGGGCGAGCGAATCGCCGTTCCAAGCGGCTTCCGGTTTTTCCTGTGTTGTCCCGATGACGCAGTGTTCCAAGCCGTCGAGCGTTTCGCCGGCGTTGACCTCGAGAATCCATGCGCCGTGTTCGACTGCAAAGAACGAAGCATCCGGCGCTTTCTCCAACTTGAAACCGATTTCGTTCCCGAGCGCCATTTCCGCAAGAGCAACTGCTTTCCCGCCTTCGCGAATCGTACGCGCCGCAAGGATTTTTCCTTCCGTCGCGAGAGTGTAAATTTTTGCGAGTTTCGCGCGCAGATCCGCCCAGTCCGGCATTTGATCCGCCGCGAGCTTTGCGGGAACGTAAACAATCTTTGAGCCGACTTTCTTAAACTCCGGAGAAATCACCCGGGAAGCCTTCGCGGGAACGATGGCGAAAGAAACTAGAGTCGGCGGAACGTCGAGATTTTTAAACGAGCCGGACATCGAGTCCTTCCCGCCGATGGCACCGTTGCCGAGCTCAAGTTGCGCCGTGAACGCGCCGAGCAAGGCGGCAAGCGGTTTGCCCCAGCGCTTCGGATCGTCGCCGAGCTTTTCAAAGTATTCCTGAAGCGTCAGTCGCGCATTCGCGGGATTGCCGCCGGCGGCAACGAGGCGCGCCACGGAATCGACGACGGCAAACGCCGCGCCGTGTGCCGGAGACCAGCTCGAGACTTCCGGATCGAAACCGAAGCTCATCAGCGTGCAATCATCGGTTTCGCCTTCGAGCACCGGAATTTTTGCCGCCATGGCTTCGGTCGGCGTCGTTTGCGTTTTTCCGCCAAACGGATGCAAAACCGTTCCCGCGCCGATGGAGGCGTCAAAGCGTTCCACCAAGCCGCGTTGTCCGCAGCAGCGCAAATCGCCGAGCGCATTCAGCCAAGTTGCTTTCGCATCGCCGTTTAGAAGCGGTTTCGGCAAGAACGGATTGGCAATCGGATCCGGCGCGCAAACGTGCGCGTCCGCTTCCTGCGTCGCTCCGTTCGTATCAAGAAATGCGCGCAACAAATCGACGATCGTGTTGCCTTGCCAGAACATGCGCAGGCGACCGGTGTCGGTAACGTCCGCAACGTGCGTGGATTCCAAATTTTCGCGTTCGGCGGCAGCGCGGAATTTTTCCAAGTCCGCGGGATCGATGACAACCGCCATGCGTTCCTGCGATTCGGAAATTGCAAGTTCCGTTCCGTTCAGTCCTTCATATTTGCGCGGAACGCGGTCGAGATGAATATCGAGCGACGGCGCAAGTTCGCCGATGGCAACGGAAACGCCGCCCGCTCCGAAGTCGTTGCAACGCTTGATGAGGCGGGAAACTTCCGCGTCGCGGAAAAGGCGCTGCAATTTGCGCTCGGTCGGAGCGTCGCCTTTTTGAACTTCCGCGCTGTTTTCGAGCGCTTTTTCCGTGTGTTCTTTGGACGATCCCGTCGCGCCGCCGATTCCGTCGCGCCCGGTGCGTCCGCCGACGAGCACGATAATGTCTCCGGGAGCGGGCGTGCCGCGAACAACGTTTTTCTTCAATCCTGCGGCGACAACGGCTCCGATTTCAAGACGCTTGGCAACGTAGCCCGGGTGATAAATTTCGTGAACCATTCCCGTTGCGAGTCCGATTTGGTTTCCGTAGGAAGAATAACCCTGCGCCGCGCCGCGCACAATTTTGCGCTGCGGGAGCTTGCCCGGAATCGTTTTGGAGAAAGGCACGCGCGGATCCGCCGCGCCGGTAACGCGCATCGCCTGATAAACGTAGCTGCGCCCGGAAAGCGGGTCGCGAATCGCACCGCCGAGGCAGGTTGCCGCACCGCCGAAGGGCTCGATTTCTGTCGGGTGATTGTGCGTTTCGTTTTTAAACATCACGAGCCAGTCTTCCGTTACGCCGTCAATGGTGACGGGAACGACGATGGAGGCGGCGTTGATTTCTTCGGAAACTTCGAGATCGTCGAGCTTGCCCTGCTTTTTGAGTTCGCGCATCGCGAGCAAAGCGACGTCCATGAGACAAACGGTTTTTTCTTCGCGACCGAGTGCTTTGCGGAGTTCGAGATAATTTTTCCACGCTTTTTCGACGGGCGCGACAAGCGGCGAGTTGTCGAAAGAAACTTTGTTGAGGCGCGTGAGAAACGTGGTGTGGCGGCAGTGGTCGGACCAATATGTGTCGAGCACTCGGATTTCGGTGAGCGTCGGGTTGCGCTTTTCTTCGTCGCGATAATATTTTTGAACAAAAGCAATGTCCGCATCGCTCATCGCTAAGCCGAGCTCTTTGCGCAGAGCAGAAAGTTCTTCGGCGGATTTTTCGCAGAAGTTTTCAATGCTCGGAATTGCGGCGGGAGCGGGAATTTCCTGCTTAAGCGTCGCGGGAACGTCCAGAGAGGCTTCGCGGGAATCGACGGGGTTGATGAGGTAAGCCTTGATGCGTTCCAAGTCCTCCGCACTTGCTCCGCAAACAGCGTAGACACGAGCCGACGCAATGAGCGGACGTTCCTTGAGCGTGAGCATTTGCACGCACTGCGCGGCGGAATCGGCGCGTTGGTCGAATTGTCCGGGTAAGTATTCTACCGCGAAAACAGCCGCGTCTTTGTCGCACGGGAACACGTCTTCGTAAACATCGTCCACTTGCGGTTCTGCAAAGACGGTCGGGAGTGTTTTGCGAAAATCCTCTTCGGAAAGCCCGTCGATATCGTAGCGCTGGGCGATGCGCAAATCGGAAAGCCCGGAGAGTCCGAGCGATTCGCGAAGGTCCTGAAGGACACTGTGCGTTTGTTCACGGAAAGCGTTTTTTTTCTCAACAAAGATGCGTTTCATAAAGGAAAGTGTAAGCGCCGATTCTCCCTAATCCGTTCCCGCGAGGCAATGAAAAATCCCTTGAAGGAGGTTTAGTTTTAAGAAATCGGAATTAGGTAAAGCGAAACGGAAACTGCGAATGAATGCTGACAAACGCAGTTTTTTATTTGACTCTAAGCGCTCGGAGCGGCTTTAAAGCATGGCGACTGCGGGAACGTAATCCCGGACGGCAAGCATGCACGCTTGTATCGCTTCAGGAGACATTTCCTGTATGGCATCAAGGGTGAGTGCTCGATCGAGGTTAAATTTTCCTGATGCGATGCGGCGAAGCGCTGTCAGGTGCGCGCCGGGGCCGAGTTTGCGCCCGAGATCGTGTGCGATTGTTCGTACGTAGGTTCCTTTTGAACATTCGACGTAGAAATCGACATCCCGATTTTCGCGCATTTCGCGCAATTCGAATTTGGAAATACGGATAAAGCGCTTTTCGCGTTCGACTTCTTTGCCTTTTCGTGCGGCTTTGTAAAGCGGTTGTCCGTTGATTTTAATCGCGGAAAACATCGGCGGAATCTGGTATTGGTCGCCTTCCATCTCGCGCATGGCATCGGCAATTTTTTCGCGGCTCAAATCGGCGGGAACGGGATTTGTTTCCATGATTTCGCCGTCGGCATCCTGTGAATTGGTAATAACACCGAGGCGTAGCGTTCCCGTGTAGATTTTGTCCTGGCTCATCAGGTATTGGGAGGCTTTACAAGCGGGCCCGACGAGAATGACGAGCAGTCCCGTCGCGAGCGGATCGAGCGTTCCCGCGTGTCCGATGCGTTTGGTATGCAAAATGCCGCGTAATTTGGCGACGACGTCATGCGAAGTCCATTCCTGCGGTTTGTCGATGAGAAGGATGCCGTTAAAATCCATGCGAACATCTTTCCCGAAAATGAGCGGGAAATCAATGCTTGAGAAAATCCGTATGTTTTATTTCTTGCCGATTCTTTAAAAATCGGACATCCTCTGCAGCTTAATCATTTTTTTACCAACGTGAGAGAAGAATATCTTAAACAAGCTAACAAAATCGTTAAAGACCCGAACATTCTTATCAATGTCGTCTCGCGCCGCGTTCATCAGCTTCAGCACGAAGGTATGGAGCCGCTCGTTGATACGCTCGAAAAGCTCGCTCCCGAAGATATCGCATTGCGCGAAATCATCGAAGGAAAGCTTTCTTTCGAACTGCCGGACGATTTGTTGCAATAATTGCGATTATGTAAATTTCGGGCAGGCTTTCCTTGCGGGAAGGACCTGCCTTATTTTTTTTAAGTGAGCAAAAAAAAGGACAACAACAAGCAAGCCGAAATTCGGAATCCGAAAGCATCACGGGATTACGAACTCGGCGAACGTTACGAGGCAGGGCTCGTTCTCACGGGAACGGAAGTCAAGGCGTTGCGTGCCGGGCGTGCGAATATTGCGGACGCGTTTATACGCATCGATTCCGACAATATTCCGACTCTTTATCATGCGCATGTCTCCGAGTATGATTTCGGGAACACCAACAATCACAACCCGTACCGTCCGCGCCGCCTCTTGCTTCACGCAAAGGAAATCCGGAAAATCCTCACTTCAATCCAATCCGGAGGCATGTCAATCGTCCCTTTAAAAATTTACTTCTCTCACGGACTTGCGAAGTTGCAGTTGGCTGTCGGAAAGGGGAAAAAGCTTTTTGACAAGCGAAACGACATTAAAAACCGGGATGATGAGCGCTACATTCGCCGCGCGCTCTCTTCAAGACGCTAAATACGACTTGACTGACGCTTTGTAAATAGTAAACTTAAAATCTTTAGTGTTAATTTGGATATGAAAACGAAAGCAACGAAAAGCAAAACCACGAAAAAAGTTACCGAAAAAGCGGCTCCGAAGGCAAAAGCGGCTCCCGCGAAACCGGTTGCGAAGGTAGCGGAAAAACCGGCGGCAAAAACCGCTGCACCTAAAAAAGCTTGCGCTACGAAAAAGGTTTGCGAAAAGAAGACGACAACGGAGAAAAAAACGACGGCAAAGGCTGCTCCCGCTAAATTGAAGCTGACGCGCATTGTCGCTCACGTCGATGTCGGGTGGGGAAAACAACTCTACATCCGCGGTGAAGGCGCCGGACTGAGCTGGGAACAGGGAATTCCGATGCTTTGCGAAAACGATACCGAATGGCATTGGGTTGCGGAAACGGACGTTTGCCCGATTTCCTTCAAATTCCTTATCGACGACAAGGTTTGGGCGCTCGGCGAAAATATTACGATTAACGCCGGCGACGTTCATATCTCCGAACCGAGCTTCTAAATTTTAGCTTAGACGAAACGCGCAGTTTAAAAATCTGCGCGTTTTTTTATTTCTTAAAAAATCGAAGCTTCCGTTGAATCCGGTTTCGAAAAAAAAGCGCGTTCCCGTGGACTGCGGGAACGCGCTTTTCGCTTCTATTTAGCCCAAAATGCGTTTTTGAATTTCTGAAATCTCGCAGATGCCTTTCTTCGCCAGGTCGATCATCGAGGCGAGTTCCTCAGGCGAGAAAGTGGCTTCTTCGCCGGTGGATTGAAGCTCGACGAAACGTCCCGTTCCCGTCATGACAACGTTTGCGTCTACTGCGGCATCTTTGTCTTCGATGTAGCATAAATCGAGAATCGGCGTTTCCTGATACATGCCGACGCTGATGGCGGCGACGGAGTCCGTAAACGGATCTTCTTTAATTTTCCCGGCTTCCATGAATTTACGAATTGCCATTTTGGCGGCGACGTAAGCCCCGGAAATTGATGCGGTTCGCGTTCCGCCGTCAGCCTGCAAAACATCGCAATCGATCCAAAGCGTCATTCCCTCTAATTTTTCTAAGTCGAGCACGGCTCGGAGAGAGCGCCCGATGAGGCGTTGGATTTCAACCGTTCGCCCGTCGAGCTTACCGCGTGAAATATCGCGTGCTTTGCGGTCGAGTGTCGAGTAGGGCAGCAGGGAATATTCGGCGGTTAACCAACCGCCTTTTACGCCTTGAACACGCATCCATGTCGGAACTTTTTCTTCGAGCGTTGCGGCGCAGATGACGCGTGTGTTGCCGAAGCAGGCGAGCACGGAGCCGGCGGCGTGCGGCGCAATGCCGGGTTGGAAGGAAATCGGGCGAAGTTCGTTTGCTTCGCGGTTGTCAGGTCGGATAATCATAGTTTGAAAAATCGGAGGATTGCGGAAAGTTTTTTGCTTTGTCCTACTTGTGAGTGGAGATTGCGCGCTGGCGAACGGCTTCGAAGAGACAGATTCCCGCTGCCATGGAAACGTTGAGCGAGTCCGCCAAGCCGCGCTGCGGAATCGCGACGGGAATGACCGATTTAGCTTCCGGATTCTCAAGCCAAAAAGGAGAAAGTCCGGTCGCCTCCGTCCCGAGGAGAATTGCGCAGGATTGGCGAAAATCGCAGCTCCAATAAAGTTTTTCCGCGTCGGGAGTGGTTGCGAAAACGGCGACATTGCGTTCCCGCAACCACGTGTAAACCGTTTCTGCGGGAGCGATGGCAAGCGGCATGGAAAAGAGCGTTCCCTGCGAAGCACGCACGGCGTTCGGATTGTAAACGTCCGTTCCCGCGCCGCAACAAATCAGTGCCGTGCAACCGGCGGAATCCGCGGTTCGAAGGAGGGCGCCGAGATTTCCGGGCTTTTCGATGGATTCGGCAACAAGGTAGAGCGGAGCTTCTCCGGGATGAGGTTGCGGGAGCGCATCCAGCGTGTGTTTGCGCATTTCGGCGACTGCAAGAACGCCTTCGGGTTTGTCGCGATAACTGATTTTTTCGAATGCGCTCGCCGAAAGTTCAAAGCAGTTTTCCTCGGGAACGATTTGCCGCATTTTTTCGGCGATTAATTGAGCCGGGCGCGAGCGGATTTGCTCCGGGCAAAAATAAAATTCCGTGATGCGAATTCCTCCGGTTACGGCGCGTTCGATTTCTCGAAGTCCTTCCAAAAGAAAGACGCCTTCGCGTTCCCGCGAGGAGCGTTCCCGTAGGCGGACAAGGCGCAAAATTCTGGGGTTTTGGCGGGATGTGATCAGCATATTTATTCTCCCAAAAATTCTGACGGCATATCCGTGTGGTTGAGGCGCACGATGTCGACTCCGAGTTGAGCGAGTTGAACTTCAAATTTTTCGTAACCGCGGTCGAGGTGATAAATTCGCTGGACCCAGGTTTCTCCCTCAGCGGCAAGCCCGGCAAGGACAAGCGCTGCCGACGCACGTAAATCTGATGCCATCACCGGAGCACCTGAAAGCGCGGGAACGCCTTTGATAATTGCACTCGGACCTTCGATTGCGATGTCTGCGCCCATGCGCAGGAGCTCGGGAACATGCATAAAGCGATTCGGATAAATGCGTTCCGTAATGATGCTGAGGCCGGAAGTCAACGCAAGTACGGCGGAAAATTGTGCCTGCAAATCCGTCGGAAAGCCCGGATGCGGAAGTGTAACGATGTCAATCGGCCGCAGTTTTTTTATTAAATCGCCTCGTACTCGAATCGTATCCTGCGAGAGAACATCAAACGGAATTCCCGCTTCATCCATTTTGTCCAAAAACGCTCCGAGGTGTGCGGAAACGGCACCATGAACGGTAACATCGCCGCGCGTAATTGCTCCGCAAAGCAGATGAGTTCCCGCTTCAATGCGGTCCGGAATTACGGAATATTCACAGCCGTGAAGTTTTTTTACGCCCTCAATTTCAAGCATCGGGGACCCGATTCCCGAAATTTTCGCTCCCATTTTAACGAGCATGCGGCAGAGATCCTGCACTTCGGGCTCACAGGCGGCACAATCAATCCGAGTAACTCCCGGCGCAAGAACCGCCGCCATCAGGATGTTTGCCGTTCCCGTGACCGTGCTTCCGTAGCGCCCGCCGAGAAAAACGTAATCGCCGCGCAGTTTTGAAGCGTCGATGCGCATCATTCCCGCATGGTTTTCAATTTCACAACCGAGTTTTTTTAGCCCTTTAATATGTAAGTCAATAGGACGTTGCCCGATGACGCAGCCGCCCGGAAGCGGAATTTCCGCATGCCGGAGGCGTCCGACAAGCGCACCCATTACGCATATGGAAGCGCGCATTTTCCGGACGAGTTCGTAGGGCGTTTTAGCCTGAATCGTTCCCGCGCAAACGCGCCACGCGTTCCCGCCGAGAGGCTCGACCGTCGCGCCCTGATGGCGCAGAATTTCAATCATGAACCGAGAATCGCTCAGCTCCGGGACATTACGTAAAATACAGGCTTCGTCCGTTAAAAGCGTTGCAGCGAGTAAAGGCAGGCAGGCGTTTTTTGCGCCGCCGACCGTAACTTCTCCGTGCAAGGCTTTCCCGCCTCTGATTCGTAAAACATCCATAAATAGACTAAGTCTGAAGATTGCACCCTTGTTCCGCGATTCAAAAAATGAATAAACACCCGCGTGTGCATAGTTTCCGGTTCCCGCGTTCAGAAAAATCAATATCTGAAAGAAATCAAAACATTGTGAAGTTTATTTAATTTTGTAATAATTTCAAAAACATGAAACAAAATATCTATAAAAATCATTCTCTTCCGGAAGGGCTTGTTCCCGCACTGCGTGTTGAACCGATGCCCAAAGATACAAATCAGAACGGAGATGTGTTCGGAGGCTGGGTTATGAGCCACGTTGATTTGGCGGGAGCAAGCACCGCGATGCGTTATGCTCAAAGTCGTTATATTGTTACGCGAGCCGTGAGTAGCCTGACGTTTGAGGCGCCTGTTATGGTCGGCGATGTTGTTTCGTTTTATGCCGATATCATTAAAATCGGTCGTACGTCCCTAACGGTAAAAGTCGTTGTCTATTCCGAGCGCCTTGCGAAACTTTGCAATAGTGTGGAAAAAATCACCGAAGCGGAACTTGTTTTTGTCGCTTTGGACGAGCATAAAAATCCGATTGCTCTTGATGAGTCGCGAGCCCGATTCGCGGAATCATGCCCGCTTTCGCCTCGATGAGTGTTGCGGGAACGAATTCTTCTTGATGCTTGCAAGTGTTTCTACACAATAAAGCGGATTCTTCCTTCCGCTAACTCCGATTTCGTTACAATGAAGCTTTCTATTTTCCTTCTTATGATTGCGGGAGCGTTTGTTTCCGCTTACGCGTCTGCTTCCGGCGATGATGAAATTGTCGTAAAGTGGGTGCGCGGCGAGTGGTTACTTTCTGCGGAGTCGGATGAGTCGCCCAAGGAAGCGTTTTTCAAGGCTCAAAACGAAGCGCGGCGCAAAGCGATTGCGGAAGTTTGCGGGGAAACCGTTGCTTCTTGGGAGACGCTGATGTCGCGCACGAACGAACAGATTTACAGCGGAGTTGTTGTTACCAACAGCGTCGGTATTGTTCATCGCATGAAAGAGTTGCGCCGAGGCTGGATTTTCCCTCGGGCGGGTGAAGTCGACGCTCGCGATTATCCCGGCGTTTTTTTCGAGGCGGAAATTGCCGTGAAGAAATCGACCCGGAGCCCGGATCCCGCGTTTACGGCTTTGATTGAAGGCGGGAAGAGCCGTTACAAACACAACGAGCAGGATATTTTTTCCGTGACGGTGGCTCAGGATGCATTCCTTACTGTTTTTTGGCTGAATCACGATTTTCAGGCGGACGTTGTTTTTCCCGCAAATCAGTGGGAAAGCAATCGAATTCGAACCGGGAAAAAATCTCCGAATTTCCCGCTTGTTTTTCTTATCTCGTCCCCGCGAGCCAAAAAAGAAACGGGAACGCTCTTTTTCGTACTGACGAAAAAATATTATCCCTTTCTTAAGACTGATTCCAAGCAGCAAAGCCTTGAGGCAAATCGCGAGCGTATTGAACAATGGATGGCGTCCGTTCCCGTGGACGAGCGTTTTATCTACGCTGTTCCGTTTGTAATCGAACGATAATTACAAAAAAATATTCTCTAAAAAAAGTCGCTTCCCGAACGAGAAGCGACTTTTTAGTTTAAGCAAAGAAAATGTCCTCGAGTGCGAGGCAAATTGCGTGGTAAATCGGCAAGTGCATTTCCTGGATTTGAAAGGTTTCCGAATCCGGAACGCAGATGCAGACCGATGCGAGAGTTTTGAGCTTTCCGCCGCTCTTTCCGGAAAGCCCGATTGTCGTTAGGCCTTTTGCTTTTGCGACTTCCATCGCGTGGCAAACGTTTTTGGAATTTCCCGAGGTCGATATGCCTAGGAGCGCATCATTGGCGTTCCCGAGCCCCCAAACTAACTGCGCGTAGCCGTAATACGGGTCGCAGTCGTTGAGCCATGCGGTATTGATTGCTCCGAGCGAGTGCAGGGAAATCGCCGGAAGTGCATCCTGAAGCTTGGACGCGAGCTCTTCGCCGAGGCGTTCCCGCGCATCGGATTTGAGCGGGCGTTTGGAGCAGAAGCCTTTCAGGAGTTCGCCTGCGATATGATCGGCATCTGCCGCACTCCCGCCGTTCCCGCAAAGCAAAAGCTTGCCGCCGGACTGATAGGTCGCCGCAAGTGCGTCAACCGCTTTTTGAATGTCGTTCCCGCAAGGAGCGAGAACCGGATAACGGGTGAGAAGCTTTTCGATTTGCGGATGCATGGTTTTTGCGGGGGAAGGGGATTATTTGTAGGAGGCGTTGATTTTTTCGGAAACGTCCTTATAAGACGCATCTGCCATGTAGATTGCTTTGTACTCGGCAATGGCGTTTTCCTGTTTGCCGGCTTTTTCGTATGCCGTCGCCAATTCGTAGACGATGTCTTTTTTGATTTCGGACATGACTTTGATTTCGTCTTTGGCAACGGAAAGCTGGTCGGCAGCGAGGTCAAACTTGCCGCTTGCGATAAAGGCGCGTCCGAGATTGAGCATCGCGGCATGGCGATTTTTCGGCGCGCGTTGTGCGAGCTGAAGTTCGCGAATTGCGCCTTCGACGTTGCCGGATTCGAGCAATTTGATCCCGAATTCGTAACGATAATTGTAATCGTTCGGGTATTTTTCGACGAGCGTCTGAATTGCCTGAAGCGTGTATTCCTCGAACGATTTGCGCAATTCTTCGAGGTAGTTTTTGTATTCTTCGTTTGACGGGTCTTCGGCAATAACAGCTTCGGCTTCCTTGATACGGCGTTCGTAGTTTTCCCGAGTGAGCTCGTGTTCCTGTTTTTCGAGCGTTGCGTCAACTTTCCCGTTGGTCGTTTCGCGGGCACGCTGAATGGCGAGAACCGCATTGTCGAGGTCGCCCATGATTTTATAATTGCGGGCAAGGTTGCGGTAGAGCTGGAGGTCTTCCGGATTCTTTTCGATGGCTTCGAGAAGCTTCGGAACTTCCTCTGCTGCAGAATCGGCATCGGAGACGACACGGCTTTTCTTTTCGAGTTCGAGAGCCTTTTCCGTATTTGCCAGCTTTGAACGATAGTCCTTGCTTTCGTCCCATTGTCCGTTGTCCATCGTTTGTGCGACGGAGACTTGGCGGGCCAATTCCTGGAGATCCCCGTTATTCGGATATTTTTTGAGCGCGCCGTCAACCGCCTTGAGCGCTCCCGCGACATCTTTGTCTTTCAGATATGCGGAGACGAGCAAAGAGTAGTTTTCCGTCTTAGGCTCAACGGCGACAATATCTTCGTACGCGAGCGCCACAACATCCCAAAGCCCGGCGGCTTCGGCGGCAAATGCGAGTTGTTTGTTGGCGTTAATATCGTAGGGGTTGGCGTTAAGCTTTTTTTCCGCTTCAAGCATCGATTTTTGCGGATCTTTCGCGCAGGCGGCTTTGCTCGGAGCTCCGATGGCACCAAGCAGTTTCCCCAAGCCGCTCACGGGAACGGGGCGTTTGCCGGTGGCGACTTTCTGCGCGCGACGCAAAATACGACGAACTTCCGTGCACTCAGGGTGGCGGCGGAGAACGGCGGAGCAGGTTTCGACGGCAACTTTGGCATTACCTGTTTTGATGGCTTTTTCGGCGGCGTCCACTTGCGCCTGTTCGCGTTTGTCGATGCTGGAGAGGAGAACTTTTGGCATTTTCCGATAGAATAGGGGGTGAATTAAATGAATGTGTTAGAACCAGTATGAAGCGCCCGACGGGAACGTCAAGCGTTCAAACATGAGTGAGGCGATTCCTGAAATTAAAATTTACGAAAAGGCGGTTTGAATTTCGGGTTGAGCTACTGTTTGTGTGTTTGCGTCGTTTGATAAAGCTTCCATTCGCTTGTGGCATCGCGTGCGGCAAATGCCGCATAAACGGCATTTCCCCAGTCGCCCATTTCGGCATAAACTTGAGAAATCGCTTGCCAGTAGGCGGAGGCATAAACGTCGCCGCTTCCGATGATGTTGCGATATGCGAGAATTAAAACGGGAAGATTTGCCGCACGAAGATCCAGATTCGAATTGAGGATGTTGAGTTGCATTTTTGCAATGTAGTCAACATTCGGATACGTTTGCATGATTTCTTCGCAAAACTTTCCGACGGCGGCGAAATCGTTGCGCGCATAAGCTGTTTCCGCGAGAATATTGGTTGCACGCATGTAGAGCGTCGGCTGCTCTTTCAACGTTTCGCGAAACGCTTTGATTTGCTCTTCGCTTTCGGGCGCTCCGGAGCTCGCACTTTGCCGTATTTCGCGAAGGCGGTTTAATTTTCGGCGATAGTCCTTTTTCTCGCGGGAACGCCGTGCTTCCGCGTCCGAGTGATTGTAGTCCGGAAGCGCAGCTTCTTCAATTATCCACGCGGGAAGGTCTTGCGCGCTGCCTTGCCAGATGGCTTTTCCGTCGCGCAAAATTTGCGTTGTCGGCAGGTGTTGTGCGTCGATTTTGCTTCCGAAATCTTTAAGGAATCGTTCCTGCGAAATAACGCCTACGGGGAAATCCGTTGCGTAGGCGGGAGAATTTAAAACTTTTCGGGCTCTTCCGGGTTTATTTTCAATTGCGATTATGATGACGGGAACGCCCGTGTCGGCGAGCCATTCGTCGGGGCGGCGCATGAGAAAATCACGCGGTCCGGGGTGCGGAGTGTTCCAGAAGTTAAGGGCTACGATGCCGTTTGCGGGAAGCTCTTTCGGCGCGTTCCCGTGAATCCACTCGATTGAATCAAAAAATTTCAATATCTGCGCGCTTTCCGGTGTTTCGGATTTTTCGCTTGCAGGCGCAATTTTCGTTTTTCCCTCTGTGCTCAGGGGCTGTGAAAACTCGCGCGGAAGCGTTGCTTCGCCGTTTGCAAGCGCTGTGTAAATTTTCAAGGAATCGGAGTTCCCGGAGTCGTCTTTAAGTTTTTTCTCGATTTGATTTAGCCAATCGCACTCCGAACTCGAGAGCCAAGACGCTTCCCGGGCTTTTGCCTCGGCTTCTCTGTCGCCGCGCCTTTGATAAATATCGCCGAGCATGCGCAGTTGTTTGCGGTGGAGCGAAATGAACGAGCGGATTTCGCGGGTAATTGCCGTCGAACGAATCAGGCATTCTTCGGCAAGAGCAAGGTCGAGTTCGTCGCTCGGAATGTCGTTGCTTGTCAAAATGAAATAGGCGACCGCGTGAAGATTTTCGGGGCTTTGCGGGAACGCGTCCGCTTTGCGGCGCAGGCAAGCGTTCATTTTCCGGTAGTCTTCGCGGGCGAGCGCATTAAGAGCCGGAAGTTCCAGCGCATTTTGTTTTATTGAGGACGGAATGCGTTTGTCATCCAAAATTCGGCTGAGTTCTTTTTCCGCGAGTTCCGTTTTGCCGCTTGCATAAAGCCCGGCGATTTTTTCGAGATGCACGCGGAATGTGCTCGGCTCTATCTTTTCGGGTTTCTTTGGTTGTGTTCCCGCGACAAAATCCGGCGATGTCATTGACTCGACAAAATCCGCATTCAGTTTTGTCGGATGCCCGGCCCAAATGACGTTCCCGTTTTTGATGGCGATTGCGTGCGGAATTCCGATGACCTTTCGCGGACGCAACCAAAGATTTTCCGTGTTTCGTGATGTGTCCACTGCGATTGCGTAGCTCGGTTTCACGGTGCGCTTCGCGAGAAACTGCTTAAGCCGTTCCGGAGAAGAGGCGTCTTTTACATTTACGCCGACAATCTGCGCGTTGATGTTTTTTGCGGTAATTTGCTTGTGAATCGCGTCAATATGCGGAATTGCGGCAAGACACGGGCCGCACCAGGTTGCCCAAAATTCGAAGACATAAACCTTATCCTTTTCCCAGTGCGTCACGGGAACGCCTTGAATCCAGGTTGCGGGAATTCCTTTTTCGGGAAGTACGGAAATCGGTTCCAATTCCGCTTGTTTTCGGGGATTGTCGGCTTCCGTAGCATCGGAAGAAATCGCGGGAACGGTCGCGATAAGCGGAAGCAGGGCGAGGGCAATCAGTTGGCGGAAAAGCATATTGAGGAGAGAAATTTTGAGATAAAAGAAAAATTCCCTCCGCCGAGATGCGGGAGGGAATTTCTGTGTGAGAAAACGCGTTAGGCGCCTTCTTCTTCCGGTGCTTCCTGTTCGGGGGCTTTGTCTGAAATATCGACCAGCTCGACATCGAAAACAAGCGTCGAACCCGGCGGCAATTGCCCTGGTTGGTCGCCGTAAGCTTGGTCGGACGGGATGACGAGCGTTGCTTTTGCGCCTTTCCCGAGTTGTTGGAATGCTTCAATCCAACCCGGGATAAGTCCTTCAAGCGGGAAGGGGAATTTCGCCGGTTCGCTGTCGGCTGTAAATTGTTTCGGTTCGCCGGTTTCCGGATCGCGAAGCGAGCTGTCGAAAATCGTGCCGTCAACAAGCTTTCCGGTATAACGAACGGTGAGGAAACTTTCCGGCGTCGGCTTATTCTCTTTATCTCCGGGATTTTCGACTTTCATGAGAACGCCGGACTCAAGAACTTCAAACGCCTTGTCCTGCTTGCATTTTTCGATATAGGCGGCTCCGAGGGCTTTGTTCTTTTCTGCAATTTCCCCGATTTCAGCGATGGATGCGGCTTGTGCATTCGCGCTGATTTTGCTCATGAGACCTTGCATGAACATCGTGAATTCGGCTTCATTCGCGCGAACGTCGGGTTCCATGTCCTTGAATTTTCCTTGGATTCCGAGCTTGAAGCCTTCGAGAAGCGAAGCGCTTTCTTCCGGCGTAAATTCGGCAAACTCGAGTCCGTTTTGTGCGGCGAAATAGCAGCCCGCAATTTTCAGAAAAAGCGCTTTCTTTTCTGCGGAAAGCTCGGGCGCTTGTTGTGCGAGGGCTTCCGGCGCGGGAGTGGCAGTGTCTGCTTCTGCGGCTCCGAGGAACGGAGCGACGGCAAGGGCTCCGATGAGGGGGAGAATTTTTTTAATCATAATCTTTTAATGTAATAAAATCGGGTAATTTCAAAAGCTTTTCGTTTTTTGTGCGGGCTGTCCACGCTTTAATTTTTCCCCGGAAGGCTTCTCGCCGTTGAGCGTGCGGCAAATTTCGCAACTGTGGCCGTCGCAACCGCGCGCCGTGCAGTGTTCCCGCCCGTAGAAGATGATTCGGAGGTGAAGCTTGTTCCAGTTTTCCCGGGGAAAAACTTCTTTTAAATCCTTTTCCGTTTGAACGACATTTTTCCCTTCGGAAAGTTTCCAGCGCGCCGCTAGGCGGTGAATATGCGTGTCCACCGGAAACGCGGGAACGCCGAACGCTTGAGACATCACGACCGAAGCCGTTTTGTGCCCGACGCCGTCCAGCGACTCCAGCGCTTCAAATGTCGCGGGAACGCGTCCGGCAAAGCGCTCGGCGATCGTCTTCGAAAGATTTTTAATGGCCTCGGATTTTCGCGGAGCCAAGCCGCACGGACGGATGACGGATTCGATACGCTCCCGCGGAAGCCGAGCCATCTTTTCCGGCGTGTCGGCAAGCGCAAAAAGTTCCGGCGTTACTTCGTTTACACGCTTGTCCGTGCACTGGGCTGAAAGAACGACGGCGACGAGCAAGGTGAACGGATCTTTGTGTTTTAGCGGAATCGGCGTCTCCGGATAAAGGCGTTCCAACACGGATTCGATGAATCGGGCTCGTTCGAATTTGTTCATAAAGGCAATTCTTTCAGCGATGAAAAAACAAATTTTTGTTTTTTTATTTTTTACGGGCAATCCATTTTGCTCGCGGGAACGCCGAAATTTGTAATTATCGTTAATTATGAAAACTCAATCTCACGGGAACGACACGACTACGCCGGCGGCGCTTTTCCTTGATCGCGACGGAACGCTCATTTTCGATAAAGACTATTTGCACGAACCGGAAAAGGTAGAACTGATTCCCGGTGTTCGCGATGCCGTTCATCGTGCGCTTGAGTCCGGATGTAAGTTGTTTTTACTTACGAATCAGAGCGGAATCGGACGCGGATTTTTTTCGATGGCGGATTATGAAAAATGCCATGCCCGCTTTCTTGAATTGCTCGGAATTCCCGCGTCTGCGTTCAGCGCGTGCGGTATTGCCCCGGAAGCCCCGGATCAACCGTCAAAATACCGAAAACCCAAGCCCGATTTTATTCTCGAACAACTTGCCGCGTTCCCGGACCTGAACCCGCAATGCTGTTGGATGATCGGCGACAGAAAATCCGATTGGCAATGCGGCTTAAACGCGGGAATTCGCTCTGCGGCAGTTGCCACGGGAAAGCCGATTGATGACGCAGCGCGCGCGTGGCTTGCGGAAAACGCCGTTCCGCTTTACGACGACTTCCCGGGTTTTGTCGGCGCGCGATTTTAGTTGCCGAGAGCGACGCGGACGAGCGTTTCCGTCGAAGCCGAGGCGCCGCATTTTTGAAGCGCTTGGCGAACCGCTTTGTCTGCTTGGTCGAGTTTGAATCCGAGCGCTGTCAGCGCGGCGACGGCATCGGCTTGCGCTGAAGGCGCTTCCGAAACCGGAGGAAGCGGCGTTCCCGTGACACCGGAAGTTCCCGCCGCAACGGCGGATTTTTTGACAACTCCGATTTTGTCGCGCAATTCGACGACGAGCCTTTCCGCAGTTTTTTTCCCGATCCCGGGGCACTGCGAGAGCTGGGCAATGTCGCTATTTTGAATCGCGTGCTGCAAGACGGGCAGGGAAAGGCGGGAGAAAATTTTTAGCGCGGTGCCGGGGCCGATGCCGCTGACTTTTTCTACCAGCATCTTGAAAAAATCGCGTTCCTCTGCAGAAGAAAATCCGTAGAGCGATTGCCCGTCTTCGCGAAATGTTTGCAGAGTGAAGAGCCGGACGTTGCCGCCGATGTCCGGAAGTTTTTCCGCGGTCGAAACGGGAATGTTGACTTCGTAGCCGACTCCGGCGCATTCGATTACGGCGCGAAAAATGCCTGCTTCAATGAGTTTTCCGTTTAGGGAGACAATCATGATTTTCCTTTGTAGATATTTACTAAGTCCGAAAATGCTTCGTCGGGATTGATGGCGGGCGCGTAGCCCAAATCGCGCCGGATCGCATCGATTTTAAACCAATGATTTTTGGAGAGTTCCGACGCAACGAAGCGCGTCATCGGAGGTTCGCCTGCCACGGCGAAAATTTTCCAAAACGTTTCGAGAAGCGTTCCCGCAAAGTAGGCGGCTTTGAACGGCACGGCAGCTTCCGCGCGCAAACGGGACAGACCGATTGCCTCAAGAAAACGGTTGATCCAATCCCAAAGAACGACGGGCGATCCGTCCGAAACAAAATAGGCGTTCCCGCAAGCTTGCGTTTCTTCCCGAAAAAGCGATTCCGCCGCGAGCAAGTGTGCGTGTGCGGCATTTTCGACGTGCGTCAGGTCCACTTTATTTTTCCCGTTGCCGACAATGCGCAGTTTGCCTTGCGCAGCTTGCTCGACGACGCGCGGAATCAGGTGCGGATCTCCCGGCCCCCAAATCAGATGCGGGCGAATGGAAATCGTCCGAAGCGAATTGCCGTCTGCCGCGCGCACGCGTTGTTCGGCTTCCGCCTTGCTTGCCGCGTAATGGCTCAGTTTTGAACGACAATACGGGAGCGTTTCGTCGCCGCCCTCGATTTCGCATTCGTTGAACGTAACGCTCGGCGTGCTTGTGTAAACGAGTTTAGCAACTCCGGCGGCGCAGCAGGCATCCAAAACATTTTGCGTTCCCGCGACATTGACTTTGAAAAATGATTTGTGCGAGCCCCAAACGCCGGCTTTGGCGGCGACATGAAATACGAGATCCGTTCCCGCGAAAATTTCTTTGAGCGCGTCGGCATCGCCGGAAATATCCGTTCGGACAAATTCTATGCCGGGAGTCGCGGCAAGATCCGGTTGCTCGCTTCGTCCGATGGCGCGCACCTGCCAGCCGCGGGAAAGGCAATGGCGAATAATGGCTCTTCCGAGGAATCCGCCTCCGCCCGTAACCGCAATTTTTTTACTCATAGAAAAAACATAACTCATCGGGCAATTTCTAGAAATTCAAAATTTTATAAGAAAGCCCCGTTCCCTGCGTCGAAAGCGAAAGCTTCCCTTTGAGGCTTGTTTTTATTCGGGAAAACAAGATTAAATCTGTGAAAAACTCCATTCCGCCATGCACGCAATTGACGAAATAATCGAACACGCTTACAAAACAACGGATTTTCCCGCACTCAATTTCCAGACGGAAACGTGGGCAAAAAATCGCCCGCTCGACGGCTTGCGCATTATTGATGCGTCGCCGATTTTCCGTAATACGCTTACAAAATATCGTGCGCTGATTGCGGCGGGAGCACAACTTTCCGTCGGATTGACCGAGCTGTTCCCGCATGACCCGAAAATCAAAAAAATGCTCGAAGAGGCAGGCGTTCCCGTGGTTCGCAATGACGGACAAACATTCGACGTTGACCTGATTTTAGATAACGCCGGATCGTTTTCCGCGTGGTCGCCGCGACTCGGATACGTTGAGCTGACACGCTCCGGAGCCGAGAAATATGCCGTTGCGGAAAAACCTGTTTTCTTTGCGGATGGCGGCCGGATTAAACGCATTGAAACCTGTCTCGGAACCGGCGAAGGTTTTTACCGCGCGATGGAACAGCTTGGCTACGCCGATTGGAACGGGAAAAAACTGCTTGTGTTCGGTAGCGGAAAGGTCGGCTCCGGGCTTGTCTTTTATGCGAAACGTAAAGGCGCGCATGTTACCGTTGTTTCTGACCCGGCAAGCGCGACTCCGCTGGTGCGTTCCCGCGCCGACGCAATTATTGATTTTCGCGATGAAGCTGCCGTGATTGCCGCCGTTTCCGATGCCTTTGCCGTTGTTTCCGCAACCGGAGTTTGCGGCGCGCACGACCGGGGAAGCCTTCCCGAAGCGCTCGCGGCTTCGTCGGCATTGCTCGCAAATATGGGCGTGGAAGACGAGTTCGGACCGCGCGTTCCCGCAACGCGTGTTTTGGGAGAGAAAAAATCTCTGAATTTTTTCCTCGAAGAACCGACGCACTTGCGCTACATCGACGCGACTTTGGCGCTTCACAATGCGGGAGCGGTTTTTCTCGCAAAACATGCGGGAACTCTTGCATCCGGTTTGTTGACCCCGCCGGAAAGCGTTGAAGAGGAAATTCTGCGCATTACGCGGGAACGCGGAATTATCGCGGAAGAAATGAAAATTCTCGGCGAGCTTGAAGACGGAAAGAAAGCTTAAAACTCAAAGATTAGAGGCGGAAGAGTTCTCAGACAATTTTCCTCTCCGCTCTCGCTTTTCTTGCATGTCTGCAACCGGCAGAGTAAATTTCCCGCGAAGTTTAATGACATAAATTATGAAAATTTCTGAAAAAATCGGAGTCCTGAAATTCGGATTCTGTATTCTTGTTTTACTTACATTATCCGGAATTTGCGCGCTAGCGGAAGATTTGCGCGTCCGTATCTCGCCCGGACGAGTCACGGAAAATCAAATGGCGCATCTCAATATTTATAGCGACGACGGCGGAAAAATTAGGATTAATGCGCTCCCGCAGGTCGACGGTTTAACGTGGCATCCGAATGTGACGGGTTCGCAAACAACGATTGTCAACGGAAAGCTTTCTTCTTCTGTCAGTATCGGCTTCACGGTTTCTCGGGCCGGCGAGGTTGTCATTCCGCGAATTCAACTTGAAACACCCGAAGGAAAACAGTTTACGCAGTCCGTGAAATTTACGGTCGGCAAACTTTCTACGGGAATGTTTCGCGAAGACGGAACGGAAATGCCGCTTTCCGAAGCCGTTTTTTTGCACATTCAGCCGCAGGACCAAACGCGCACGACCTATTTTGTCGGAGAAGAAATTCCGCTTTACGTCGCCGCGCTTTCGCGTCCTGACATTAATGTTTCTTTGAATGCGGCGCCGCAACTCGGCGGGAACGACTCCGCGTTCACCGCTACGGAACGCGGGGCGACGCGTCAGGAAGTGCGTTTCCGTGGTGAAGCTTACAACGCGTCCTTATTTCTCTTTGATTTACGCGCGATGAAAACCGGGAAATTCGACATCGTGTTTTCCGCAACGGCGTCTTGCGTTTTCGGCGGCGCGCGCGACCCGTTTGAAGAACAATTCTTCGGAGGAAGTCTTCGCGTGAGCGGACTCGGATTCGGGATGTCCGGCGGGAATCGCGTCGCGCTCCCGCTCAAAGGAGAGCTTAAAAATGTTACGATTCTTCCGCGCCCGCCCGTTCCCGCAGGTGCGATTGATCTGGGCGTTATTTCCGAGGAAACTCCGCAATGGACGCTTTCGAGCACGACGCCGAGGCAGGGCGATCCGGTTTACCTCGACTTAACGCTTGCGGGAAACGCAACGGGGCTTATTCCTCCCGAGCCGAAAATTGACGGATTTCGCACTTATCCGGCGGAAGTTTCGACGCTCGACAATCGTGCAACCCGTGTCCGTATGATGCTCATTCCGCTTGCCGCCGGAGAACAAAAGCTGGCGCTGAACTTTGCGACGCTGAATCCGGCAACACAGCAATACACGATCACGCGGATTGAAAAAACGCTTCAAGTGGAAAAAAATGCAACACTCGCCGCTCCCGCGACGACAGCCGTTGTTCCGCTTGAACCCGAAAATTCGGATTCGGCGGTTTCCGCAGAAAATAACGCACCGCAGACAATCGCTTATATCCGACCGCTCGATGCGAAAATACTTGAACGCGGGAAAACGCCTCCCGGAAAAAAACTTTGGATTCCGTTTGCCGGTACGGGCGTCATCTTGCTCGCGTGCGCCGGAATTATGATTTTCCGTTCCCGTAAGCATGACGATTCTTCGGAGGCGCTGCGTAAGCGGGCGCGTTCCCGCAAGAATGAACTTCTGAAAAAACTTGCGGCAAGTACGCCCGAAAATTTTGATGCGTTGGTTCGCAGTGAAGTTGCCGATTATCTTGCCGATGCCAATGCCGCGACTTCGCTGGATGCGATTCGCGGTGAAATGAAGAAAAAAAATGCCGCACTTGCCGAAGTTATCGATGCTGCAGAAAACGCAGGATATCGACCGAATGCGCGCTGCGAGCATTTTGAAAAATTCCGGGAAATTGTCGTTAAAGCCGTGAAGCGCGGAGCATTTCTTTTCGTCGCGGGAATTCTTTTTCTTGCACTCCCGCAACGCGCCGAGGCATCCGCCGAGCCCGTTGCCGTCGAACAGAAAATCCTCGAAGCGGAAAATGCTTACGCTAACGGGAATTTCGAAAAAGCGCGGGAAGGCTTCGCAGAGCTCAGCAAGCTTGCCCCTTATTCGCCTGACATTTGGTTCAATCTCGGCAATGCTCTTTACGGGCAAAAACAATTTGCTCCGGCCTTGGCGTGTTATGAGCGCGCGTGGCGACTGGACGTCGGACGTTCCGATATTTTGGCAAACCTCAACGCCGCCCGCGTAAAACTCAAGCTTCCGCTGGTCAACGAAGTCAAAAATCCCGCAGATTTTTTTGTCGTTTTGCGCGATTCTTTTTCTCCGTTCATGTGGACGATTTTTGCCTGTACCGCTTTGTCTGCGGGAGCAATCGTCTTCACTCTTATCCGTAAAAAGCGCGCACTTGTTGTCGTGCTTGCCTTCGGAATTTTCGGGTTCTGCATGGCGAATTTCTTTTCTCAGCAAAAAGTCTTGCGCGATGATTCGGCGGCAATCGTTGTCGCAAACGGCGCGGCGCTTTACAGCCTTCCGATTAAAAATGTCGGGACAGCGCGCGAACTTTCTCAAGTTCCCGCGGGAACGGAAGTCTCCGTTTTGGAAGCGCGCGAATCCTGGTTTCTTGTCCGGCTTGCCGACGGTTTCGAAGGATGGGTGGAAAAAAGCGCAATCACCCGCCTTTGGGAATAAGCCTCGGTTCCGGATTTTACAATTCGCGGGAACGCCAAAAAACTCCGAAGCTTTCAATCTTACGGGAGCGCGATGGCTCAAGATTGAAAGCTTCGGAGCTTTTTTGTTTATAGGCGTGTAATTGAAGCCGCCTTTTTAAAAACGACAATTACTTCATCGCGAGCGCCATTTTGTTCGCGGTGATGACGCCGTAATTGATCGTGCCGAGCCAGCCCGACATGATGATGCCGACCGATCCCGCGTGGTAAAGCCCGCGCACTTTTTCCGGCAATTCCATCGAAATCTTCAAACCCTCGAATTTCGTGCCGAACGAGGTGCCGTCGCGATGGCGCACGTAGCGTTTGACGGTGCGCGGCGTCGCGGCTTCCACCCAATCGACCTTGGCGCGGATGTCCGGAATGTATTTTTCAAGCCCGGCAAACGATTCTTCGATGATACGTTTTTTCTCCGCTTCGTAGGCTTCGTCGGAAAGATTTTCCCAGTTCGAAAAACGCTGATTAATCGACGTTACAATCGCGTAATGCGGGATTTTGCGTTGCGGGCGCGTGTCCGGATAGTAAACCGAGTAAGTGCGGGAGCTCGTGTGCAAATCGACGAGGTCGTCGCTGTCGAATTTCGGTGCTTCCGAGGTGAAAACGAGATCGCCGATGTGCGGGATCGTTTCGCCTTCGCGAATGCCCATGTAAACCTGGCAGGAAGAGGTGTTGACGCGCACGGCTTCGGATTCCGCGAGAAAATCGGCGGGAACGGTTCCCGGTTCAAGCATCTCTTCCACGGTATTGCGGATATTCGCGTTGGAAAGCACGGATTTGCAGGCGATTTCGACCGTTTCGCCGAAGCGCATATCGCGGACGCGCACGCCGCGCACTGCGGGAACGCCGTCGGTGCCGGTTTCGGTCAGAATCTTTTCCGCGAGGCAGTTGCGGCGGATGTCGACACCGTTTTTCTTGAGCTCTTCCGTCATTTTTTGAATGAGCAAATCGGTTCCGCCCTGGAAAATGTAAACGCCGCGGCTCATGAAGTTGGAAAAAACAATTCCGTAGGTAATCGCGGGTTCGTTGAGCGTGGAACCGTTCGCGTAGGCGATCGGCTCAAGCAACAGGCGCCAAACGTCGGTGCGTCCGGGGAAAAATTCTTCGAAGAGTTCCCGCGTTGTGCGTTTGTCGTTGTCGTAATAATTCATCTGCGCGAGATGCTCGAAAAATCCGTGAACGCGCTCGGCGGGAACGTTGAATTTTTCGATGAGAATGCGCGTGAAATCTTCGCGGTCGAATGTCGTTTGAATATTAAATTCCGGATTGATGAAGCGGATGTCTTTGAGCTGGCGAATCGAATCCGCGATTTCCTTGCTCCAGTATTTGCGGCAGGACTTAATCATGCCGTGCGGGAAACCGTGCAGGGAGATGTCAAAAATGTGTCCGCCCGGACGCTTAAAATACGTCGCGAGTCCGCCGAGCTGGTAGTGGTGTTCCAAGAGCAAAACGGAATGTCCCGCCTTGGCGAGATAGTTTGCGCCGGTGAGCCCGGCGAGCCCGCTGCCGATGACGATGGCGTCGTAAGATTTTTGAATGCCGAAAAGCGGATTGGAAGCTTGCATCTTATTTGAACTTATAAAAATAGACGAAAATAATGAATCATATATTTTTGTTGTTCATTGTGCAACGGAATAAAAGAGTTGTCTTCGGATTTAGCAGTGTCGATGAAAAATTCGCTCCCGGACGGAAAATCACTCGCGGGAACGCGAATCGCCGAAGAAAATAAACTCCGATTAGCCCGGTTTCTGCTTGGCGAACTTTGCGATCTCTGCGAGAGAAAATTTTTTTGCGGGAACGCGAATATACAATCGAGAAATCCGCGTTTTCTTCGTGTATTCTGTGGAAAATTTACGCTTCCCCTAAGTCGTACGCCTTTTTGCTTCGCAGGACGGGCGGGAATGTTTGTACGTATGCGATTTTTCGCTTATAAAATCTTGCCAGTGTTCCCGTAGAATCGTGAAATGAAAGCATGAATATTTTTAAGAATTTTCAAACCGGAATTTTGCGCTTTTGTTGCGCGTTGATTTGTCTCTTAGGCTTTGCCGCCTGCTCGGAAATTTCTAATCAAAATACTATGAGTACCAATACAGTAGAAGAAGTGGCTGTCCTCACGACGAGTGACGGCGAAATGGTCATTAAATTCTGGCCGGAAGTCGCTCCCAAAACCGTCGAAAATTTTAAAAAGCTCGCACGCGAAGGCTTTTATGACGGAACGGCGTTCCACCGCGTCATCAAAGGCTTTATGATTCAAGGCGGCGACCCGCTTACGAAAGACGAAAGCAAGCGCGGCTTGTGGGGAACCGGCGGACCGGGCTACAATATCCGTGCCGAATTCAATACGAAGCCGCATGTCCGCGGTGTGATTTCGATGGCGCGTTCGCAGCATCCCGACAGTGCGGGTTCGCAGTTTTTCATTTGCCATGGCGATGCCCGTTTTCTTGACCGCCAATACACGGCATTCGGCGAATTGATTAAGGGCGACGAAGTGCTCGAAAAAATCGCTTCCGTTCCCTGCACGGGGCCGGAGCGCAGTTCTCCGATTGAGCGCAAGGGGCTTGTCAGCGTGAAAATCGTTCCCGCAAGCGAAGTGAAATAACGTTGCGCATTTGAATTGATTTGCAAAAGAAACCGGTCGCCTTACCGGTTTCTTTTTTTATTTTTACGGGAACGGATGCTACCGGAAACGCCGATGCGCGGATCTCCGCGCAAGATAAGCCGGACAATCGCTTCGGCAGTTTCTTCGTAATCCTCACTTTGGGCTCCGAGGCAGAGCCATTTTTTCAAAAAAGAGTGCTGCGCGAGCGCCGGAAATTCCGCCGAGAGCGACGCATGAAATTCCGGCGAAGTCGGAATCAAAATGCCTTCGCCGTCTTCGTCGCCGGCGGGAACGTAAAGCAAAACGTTTTTTTCTCCGATGTAAAACGACCAGCACCCGAAAGTGCGCCGCACAAAAAAGCCCTCGCGGGAGCGCAACGGTTCAATCAGCCATTCGCAGGGTGTTTCGTCACGGGAACGTTTAAACGAAGTAAATCGCATGGGGAAAAACGTTCTTCCGAACGATAAATGTATTCAGCCCGGGAGTAAACCGGATTCTCTCGCGGCAAACGTTGTTTAGGTTCGGATTTCCGTAAAACGGCAAAATCAAACGGCGAAGGCAAGCAAGCGTAGCGTGGAGCGATGTTCTTGCGCCCCGAAAAAACCGTTCTCATTTCTTTGTAAAACCTCTCTGCTGTAGCTCCCCAATGAAAAAAGCGTTCCCGTGAGGAAATTCCGCGGGAACGCTTTGTTGCTTCGAAACAGCAAAAGCTACTTCGCTTCGAAGAAGGCTTTATACGCCTTGTATGTCATGTAGGTGTCGTGCTTGGAGGCGATTTCCCACGGCGCGTGCATGTTCAGAAGCGGTGTGCCCATGTCGATGACGTTCATGCCGTAGCGCGACATAAACATCGCAATCGTTCCGCCGCCACCGACGTCGACGCGCCCGAGCTCGCCGACTTGCCAGACGACGCCTGCCGCGTCGAAAATCTCGCGCAACTCGGCGACAAATTCCGCCGAAGCATCGTTGGCGCCGCCTTTCCCGCGCGCTCCCGTGTATTTAATCATGCTCACGCCCGCGTTGAGAGCTGCCATGTTGCCCGGCGAGCTACTGTTCGGGAAGAGCGGATCGTGCGCGGCGCAAACGTCGGCGGAAAGCATTGAGGAGGCTTCGAGAGCGCGGCGGACGATAATGTCGGAATAATTTTTTTCCTGTCGGAAAATGAGTTCGGCGACGGAATTTTCAAAGAAGGTGGAATCCATACCGGTGGCACCGACGGAGCCGATTTCTTCCTTGTCGCAGAGCAGGACGACGGCGGTTTTCGCGGGAACGCCCTTGATGTCGAGCATTGCCTGAAGCCCGGCGAAAGCGCAAATGCGGTCGTCATGTCCGTAACCGGCGATGAGTGAGCGGTCCAAGCCCATTTCGCGCGGCATTCCGGCGGGAACGATTTCGAGTTCGGCGGAAATCAAATCCTGCTCGGTCAGTCCGTATTCTTCTTCGAGAATGCGCAGAACGTGGAGTTTGACTTTTTCCTTAACTTCTGAATCGTCCTTGGCTTCGGGGCAGGGCGTGGTGGCGATAACGAGGTCGAGATCTTCGCCCGGGAACGCTTCGCTGAGGACCTTGGCGGCTTGTGCCTGTCCGAGGTGCGGAAGGATGTCCGAAATCATGAAAATCGGGTCGCCCGGCTTGTCTCCGATGGCGATTTCGACTTTCGTGCCGTCCTTTCGGACGACGGTTCCGTAGAGAGCGAGCGGGTGCGCGACCCACTGGAATTTTTTGATGCCGCCGTAGTAATGTGTATCGAAATAAGCGATACCGTTTTTCTCGCAAAGCGGAACCGGCTTGAGGTCGATGCGCGGAGCGTCCGTGTGCCCGCCGACGACGCGTACGCCGCCCGAAACGGCGTCTTTCCCGATGACGGCTGCGAAAAGTGTTTTCCCGTGGTAGCCGCGATAAACCTTGTCGCCGGGCTTGAGCGTTTTGGCGGACGCGAGCGGTTTGAAGCCTTGTTTTTCGAGCAGGCGAACGGCTTCCGAGTAGGCGCGGCGCTCGGTTTTCGCGACACTGAGGTAATTCATGTAGGTCGCGATGTAATTGTCGAGCGCTTTGCGTTCGGCGGGAACGAGTTTGTTGACGGAATCCTCGCGCTTGAAAACGCCTTTCACGGCGGCGGGGGATTTTTTGTTTTCGGATTTTTTCGTAGCCATATTGCGACGAATTTTGGTGTCTAAAAAACGTTTTTTCAAACGCAAATAACATCTTCGAATTCTATTCTTTTTCGAATTTTCCCCGAAAATTTAGAGCCCAAGCTGATACGTATTCGCTCACCGCTTTGCCTTGATTCCAAAAGTTCTTTCGGCAAAATTCACAGAACATCACGGGTAGACCAACGTAGCTTTGCCTTGATTCCAAAAGTTCTTTCGGCAAAATGCGCCATTCCAATTAGCCACCGGGCTTGACGCTTTGCCTTGATTCCAAAAGTTCTTTCGGCAAAATTATTCTTCTCCTTCTTCGATCCCCGAGATTGCTTTGCCTTGATTCCAAAAGTTCTTTCGGCAAAATTAAGCTCTCAACTCTCCTACGCCATCGGAGCTTTGCCTTGATTCCAAAAGTTCTTTCGGCAAAATCAGCGGAACTGTCGGCGGCGTTTTCATTGGCTTTGCCTTGATTCCAAAAGTTCTTTCGGCAAAATAGCAGTCTCCAAACCCGCTTAAATACTTGGGTTGGAGATATGCGTTTTGTCGAAAAACTATTTTTTTACCAAAAAAGCAGCTGCTCCGGGAACGTTTCCGGAGAGTCCGAGTTTGGCGGTCCGTGAACGATATACATACGTTCCCATTGTGCTTGCGTAACGTAGAGCGCTCGCACATGTCCTTCCGGCGGAATGTTCATTTTCAGGCGACGCATCTGAGTTTGCATCCGGTTGTGACTGACGCAGGCACGCGCGTAAACCGAATATTGGATCATCAGATAACCTTGTTCTAAGAGAAATTTTCGAAAATCCGTCGCGCGTTTTCGCTGAGGCGGAGTCATCACAGGCAGATCAAAAACGACTAACATCCAGCCCATTTTGAATCGATAGCCATCCACGGTTCGTAAGCGTTAATATCGTTTTCCAATAGACTTTTTCGGAAAGAGCGGATGCTTTGCTCCATTACGGTTTGCGCTTGTTGCAACGTTCCCGCGTAGAGAATTCGAAGCTGCAAAAAAGGAAGCAAATGTTGCTTGAAGGCTTTGTCCAGCTCTTGCGGAAACGCGTCGTTGATTTTCAGCCACGACATAACGCGGGCATCGACAAGCGGGCGAAACGGTTCCATAAGGTCATAGGCAAGCGGCGTGGAGCGCTCTGCGGTAGCGTGCCCGATTCCGAACGTCGGATCTAACCCGTAAGCGTAGCAAAGCTGCAACACGCGTGCGAGCAAGACGGAATAGCCGTAATCCAAGAAAGAATTAATAATACCTTCTCCGCGGGAACGCAAAAAGGCATCTGCGTCCAAATGCTTACGGAAAACACTCCAAAACAAACGACTTACCGTGCTTTCGCGGGCGCGGTAGCGGAGAAATTTTTGAGTTTCGATATCGGCAACGGCGGGCGCATTGGGCTCCCAAGTTGAAGCTAAAATGCCTTGGTTGTGGCATTTGGCATCGAGTGTTTTTTGCCAAAGCTCTTTGATGAATTTTGGATTCGCATGTTCCCAAGTCCGTGTCAATAGAGTGTCCGTGCTACGAATCGCAGGCAGGACGATGCAAACCGGCTTAAAGGCTTCACAAAGAATGACTCCGATCCCGCGCTTGGCGGCTTCTGTCAGAAGCCGCATCTCGATTTTTGCCGAAAACGAGCAAACGATGATTGCACCGACATCGTCGAGCGGGATTTGTTGCGTTCCCGCGTCCGACGTGCAAATAAACTGCCCGCGCGCGCAATTGAGTTCCGCAGTTGGGCTTTCGATCGTGATTACATGGTAGGACAAAGCGTTCCCGTGTAGCGAGGTTTGAGGATTTTGATTCCGGATCGGAGAAGCGTGTTTAAAACAACACCTTGCTTCGAATCTGGAGTGCCATTTTCCAACTTTATTTTATCTAAAGAATTCAGGTCTAACCAAATGCCCCGAATGGTATCTTTAATCGAAACAACGACCCACACACCCTTGTAATTACCGGACAAAACTTCAATTTGTTGCCCGCGCCTCAAGATTCTCACCGGATTACCGCCGTTGCGCTCCCGCAGTTCCCGTAGCTTGGGGAAGACTTTAAAATGCGGAATAACAACAGGTTCCGGATCAAGCGCGCAACCCCAATTTTCACAAATTTTCATAACGCCTTTGATATTTTTCAGCTTACTCTTTTTCTCTGCGGGAACGTTGTATCCGAGAAGTAATGACGGCTTTTCCGAGCCGAATTTAACAAAGCGTTTTCCTGAAGAATCAAGGCGTTCTTGCTTCGGTCCGCTTGTATGCTGCGATAGCGAAACTTTGTTGCCTTCGCCCTCTGTACCCTTGATGCTCCACGTCGTTTGTTCGACGGACATCCCGTGCATTTTTGCGGGAACGTGCTGAACAACCCGGCATTCTTTGAGCCGCGCAGAAATCGCGTTTATCAAAGATTCCGGAAGTTCCTTCATCCTGATTTTTCCGCTCTCCGAAAAATCCAGAAGATGTTCATACTTTGCATGAAGGATAAGGCGTTCCCGTTCCGTGAGATGGCGTTTCACGAGAAGTTTCCAATCCTCGGTGCGGAAAAAGATTCCGGTCAAGCCTTGAGTTACCGCGTCCATCGCATGGTGCAAGTGAGAAAGCTCCCGCATTTCCGATTTCGTCAATTTTCGGGAATCGTTGTCCCCGACACGCGCGATGCGTTGCATGCGCGGGACGGCTGCAACGAGGCACTCGTCAATGTTGAGATTTTTGCGAACGAATCCGGTAATCGCTCCCGCGAGATGGCGCGCGTGGATATTGAGATTTCTCTTTACGAGGCGAATCGCCATTTTGTTCAAATGCGAAGTCTGCGTAAGGTCGCGTTCGGTAAAATCAGCGTTGCGCTCGTCATATCTTTCAAGAAGCAAAAGCTCGGCGCGTCGGCGACACCGCGCTTGGTCTTCTTTGGAAAATCCCTTACGCAGTTTTTGCTTTTTGTGTGCGTCCACCCATTCCGTAAAGTTTTTAAGCGGTTGAATTTGGATGTTTAATCCGGGAACGTTTTTCCCGGCGAATTCCTTCATAAATTGCATTGCCGTACGTTGACCTTTCAAATCGTTTACCGCTCGAAAAGTCATCACACACGAACTGAGCGCGTCAGACGGGCGCAACGAACGCGGAATAATGTGTTCAATATCCAAAATTCCGCCAAACAAATGCGGATAATCAATCTTTTGCCCCGTGTAAGGACACGTAAAATTCTGGTCTTCAAGCAAGCGAGCCTTACGAATCAGCGAGCCGTTTACAACAATCCCTGCTTCATCTGCCGCGTCCTCCAATTTTTTTGACACCAGCGAGAAATTTGCATTCTTCTCGTTGAGTTTTGCGGCAATTTCTTTCGAGTTCATTCCGGAAAATTCCCTTAAATCCCGAACGACTTCGATGATGACATCGCCGATATTTTCCGCGTTCCCGTCGGCGTATTCTTCGATAATGTCTTCCAACAAGCGGGAAAAGATCAAAAGACGGTGGCGTACCATGTGGTTGTTCGTCTGAGACGCAATCCACTTTTCGGTTGAATCTGCGGCGATGTCTTGTTCAACCCGTCCGAGCAAACGTTCCCGAATTTCTTCCGTCTCATACAAACAACCGCCGCTTTGCGTCGAATCCGTTCCCGCGAGAGCCTCCTCGAATGTTTTCCTAAGAATTTCGCGACAATAGCTTGCGCGCCCGCTCGGGAAATCGGCTTTAAATTTCAGATTTTTCAGATTCCGCCGTTTCCCGGATTTCCTTCTGTTTTCCGCATTTTGTAAAGTTTCAAGAACGGCGTGAAATTGCGCTTCCGCCTGCCAATTGCCCCACGTATTCATTTGTTCGATACATGCGGAAAGCTTTAATGTTTCTCCGCGCGCGAGCTTTGACGCGAAAATCTTTTTCCCGCGATCGGAGAAGTATTTCCATAAATCTTTGATATATGTTTTCTTGGCGAGGAGTTTTTTCACGGGATCGAGAACGAGAGCGTCCTCCATTTCTTCTGTGAGAAAATAACTTTCCGTGTTGGCGGGTTTACAACCGGAAACTTCCTCAAGCGCGGCATTGATTGATTTTTTATCAAAGAAACCGACTTCCTGCATTTTCGCATGAAGGGCTTCGCGTTCCCGCGGAAGCAAAACGCGGACGTTCCCGTCAACGCCGAAAACCGTGAGATTATTCATCAAGCGTCCCCAGCGATACAGCAGATATTCCCGGCAGGATTTTAGCGGTACATTTTTTCCGGTGATGCGGCATTTGCCGATGATGCGGTTATCAAAACGCGGAACGTATTGCCCGAAAAGTAATCCGCCTTTATCCGAAAACCTCGCGGGAAGATCTAGCGCGGAAACAACGTTTCCCGGAACCGCTTTCGTTAACGTGTCCATGACGGCTTCGTCCAATTCCGGCAAAACGTTGATGTGCATCGAAAGAATTTTGCGCGTTTCCGCTTCCACGACATCGCGCGGGAACGCCGCGTTTTTCTCCTTAAAATAAACACGAGATGATTTTTTGTCGCCGAGAGGATTTAGTCCGAGGACGGCGCAAAACGTTTCCGCCATGCTTCTCGTTCCGTATTTCTCCATGAGAGAGCGTGCCGTATTCACTTTTTCAGTGTCTTCGCCGAGTTCTTCTTCCTCATCCAACGAATCGCCCGCCCAGAGCGCGTTCCCGTCGTAGCCGCGATTGTGTGCATACCAGCGAAGTACCGCCCAAAGCTCCTGCCACGAAAGTTTTTCGGAACCGGCGGACGCCAAAACGCGGGCGGCGAGAAACCACGGATAGCTGTTTGCGTTTTCGTTGAGTTGCGCTTTCGTAAGAACGCCCAAGGACTCCAAATAATTTTTCAAATGCGCAACGCGGGAACGCTTCGCCGCAATATTTCTGCGGGAACGCCGAAGTTCCCGACGCGCCGAAGCAAGACAGGAGTCCTTCGGGAAGAGAATCGTCCCGGCACCGAGCGACTCCGGAAATGTTTCTGAAACACGAAAAACGGACCAGCCGATAGACGCGTGACCGATGTCGAAAGAAAGAGTCAATTTTTGAGGAGGCATAGGGGCAAAATACAAGAAATTAAACGCATTTGTGATGATTGAAAAAATAACTTGCGCTACAAGGAGTTTAAAGCACAATTAGTTTCGTCTTTTAGGAATCAAGACAAAGTTAATTAAGGCAGTTTGCTTCCCTTTCGTTCATGACGATACATTCAAATTCTGAAAGCCTTTTAAAAACCGCTCGTAAGGGCGGTTTTTTTGTGTGGAGAAAATTCGACATGTTTTTCGGCTGATGTCGGGGCGGTAAAAATTGTTTTCACTTGGCGGGGGGAATTTGAGAGGATAGAACACAAGATGTTTTCTTCTTTTCAAAAAAAGTTGATTGCGGGGGCGGTGAGCGGGCTTGCGATTGTGGTTTTGTTGGCTCTTGTGGTCGGCTCGATCGGGATGGCGGCAAAGTTTATTGCGGCGTTCAATACGGTTATTTGGCCTTTGGTGATTGCGTCTCTTCTGGCGTTACTTTTACAGCCGATTTGTGATTTTTTGGAGTTGCGCTTGCGCTTCCCGCGTCCGCTCGCGATTTTCTCGATTTTTGTTTTATTGGCGTTGGCGGTTGCGGGAATGCTGTTTTGGTTTGTTCCCGTGATTATTCGTCAGGCGACGGAGTTTATTCAGCACATTCCGGTATTATGGGGGCAGCTTTTGGAAAATTGTCCGGCGTTGGCAGATTGGATTGAAGAACGTTTGGAGGACGGCGGGATTGTTGAGCGGATTCGCGAGAATCGGGAACTCGGAGCACATCTTAAGGCGGTGGCTTCGGCTGCGCTTCCGAAGTTACAACAGATTTGGATGAAAGCGGAAGGACTTTTCGCTCAGGTGGTTGCGGCAGCCGTCGTGCCGATTTATTTTTATTATTTCATCAATGAACGACGTGATTTAATCGGAAAGGTCGAGACGGAGTTTGCCGCGATTATTCCGCGTAATGTTGCCGCAGATATGGCATTTTTGATGCGGCAGTTCCGCGACATCGTTATTGCGTTTTTCCGCGGTCAATTCATTGTCGTAACGTGCTACGGGATTATTCTTGCCGTCGGCTTTTTCTTTTCCGGGCTTCCCGGCGCGATTCTTTTCGGGCTTGGGCTTGGCTATCTGAATATGATTCCGTATTTCGGTACGGTTGTCGGTCTGTGCGTGATTCTTCCGATTGCGTTTTTTTCCGGCGGGATTTGGATGCTTGCCGCCGTTATCGGTGTTTTCTGTGTTGCCCAGCTTGCTGAAGCCTACTGGCTTACGCCGAAAATTATGGAGCGCCACACGGGCTTACACCCGATGATAATCATGATTTCAATCTTCTTTTGGGCGATTGCGCTCGACGGAATTCTCGGTATGATTTTGGCGGTGCCGCTGACGGCATTTTTCGTCGTTTTCTGGCGCTTATTAAAAGAACGTTATCTAACGAAAAAAACGCCTACGCTTTTGCAGGATTAAAAATCGATTATGCCGGACTTAGGATTTTCTCAGTTTCAGAAGCTGTCGCAGGAGCAGACGCTTTCGCCGCAGATTATCCGTGCGTTAAATTTGTTGCAGACTCCGTCGCCGGAGCTCGGGCGCGAGATTTCCGAAGAACTTGCCAAAAACCCGCTTTTGGAGCTTTCCGATGACGGGCGTTCTCCGCTTGCAATGCAGCTTCCCGAAAACCCTGAAACTCCGCGTGAGTCGACGACGAGAGAACTTCCCGAAGACGGAGAGGACAATGCCTTGCGGCGCGATGATTGGCGGGAACGCGATGATTTTCCGAGCTATACGCGCGTTTGGACGCGGGAGGACGATGAGCGTCGCGCGCATCTTTTCAATTCGCTTGTCGAAAAAGATTCGCTTCACGATGTTTTGGACGAACAAATCGGTCTTGCCGACGCGGATGCGGGAACGCAGAACATTTTGCGGGCAATTGCCGAACGATTGGACGAGAAGGGCTTTCTTGAAGTTCCCGTCGAAGCGCTTGCTGAGGAAATCGGCGTTCCCGTGCGAAAAGTCGAGCAGGCGCTTGATATTTTTCAGGGCTTTGAGCCGGCGGGAATCGGAGCGCGTAATCTGCGGGAGCTTTTTAAAATTCAATTAAAACGCAACGGGCGGGAACGTTCGTTGGCGTATCGCATTGTCGATGAAGCTTATGAGATGTTTCTCGGAAGAAAGTTTCCGGCGATTGCTGACCGGTTCGGTGTCAGCGATTCGGCTTTGCGCGACGCAATCGAAGAAATTTCGCGCATCAATCGCGTTCCCGCGAAGGATTTTGTAGCCGACGACAATCGCGAGATTTTCCCGGATTTGACTTTTTTCTTTGATGAAGAAAATGCGGTTTGGTCCGTGAAGTCTAATTTCGACTACGTTCCGAAGTTGCGAATTTCCCGAGACTACAAGCAAATGCTTGCGACCGGAAAAATTCCGGAAAAAGAACGTGCGTATTTTACGGAAAAATTACGCGACGGAAAATCGTTGATTACCGCATTGGAGGAGCGCTGTAAGACGATTGAAAAAATCGGAAAGGTGCTTTTGGAAATCCAAGAAGATTTTCTTGAAAAAGGACCGGCGGCATTGCGCCCGCTGACGATGGCGGAGGTGGCTTCCTGTATCGAAATGCACGAAACGACGGTTTCCCGTGCAGTCGCCAATAAATACGCCGAAACGCCTTGGGGTATTTGGGAATTGCGCAAGTTTTTTACCGCCTCGATTCCGACAAATTCGGGCGTGTCGATGTCCAATGCCGGTGTCCGGGAAGTACTCAAGGAAATTCTCGCCGAGGAGCCGCCGACGGCACCGCTGAGCGACGAAAAAATAGCGGAAGTGCTTGCCGAGCGCGGGATTCAGGTTGCCCGGCGCACAGTTGCCAAATATCGCGGCATGTTGAATATTCCTCCTGCGCATCTTCGCCGAAAATTTTAAAATTTCCCGGCATCGCGCCGCGAAGCTTTTTGCGAAACGAATCCGCCTCCGTGATTCGGCTTCCGGTATCACGCAAGATTAGTTGTTTTGCAAAAGTTGTTTTGAGAAACTTAGGTCGTGTGAAAATCTTTGTCGCGTTCTTGCGGGAACGTTGATTATAATCGGCGAAAACATTTTTATCCCGCTCCGATTCCGTGAAAATTCTCTCTCGCTACATGTTTGTTCAGCTCGCGACCGCCGTGGTGATGTCGCTCGGGCTTTTCATTTTCGTTTTGGTTACCGGTAATGTGTTGCGGCGCGTTGTCGGCGAATTGGTAAACGGGCGTATTTCGATTCCGATGCTTTTCGAGATTATCGGCTTGATCTGCGTCAGTGTCGTTCCGTACGCGATGCCGCTGGGAATGCTGACGGGCGTTTTGCTGATTCTCGGGCGCATGTCGTCTTCAAACGAAATTCTTGCGATGAAGGCTTCGGGAATGAATCTTTGGCGTATCGTTTCGCCGATTTTCTTTATCGCATTTATCGGAGTCTGCGTTTCCGCCTACATCAATTGTTTTTGGGCACCGAGTGCGACCAATAAATACCGGACCATTCTCAAAAGCACATTTCGCGATTCCCCGACAAAGCTCATCGTCCCGGGAACGCTTTTTACGGAATTTCCGGGATATTCGATTTACGCTGAATCGCGGGAAGGCGATGAGTTGAGGAATTTTTGGATTTGGGAACTGGACAAGGCTTCGCGCCCGATTCGAACGACTCATGCCGAAAAAGCTTCAATCCGATTCGTCGAAGCGCAAGGCATTGACGACGAAGATTCGTTGAGCATTGAGTTGACAAACGCCGTTACCGAAGAACGTTCCCGTAAACATCCGGACAAAATTGCGGACGAGCATTTGCGCTTTTCCAACATTGAACGCGTACCGAAAATATCTATTTCGCTCGGCAATATTTTGAGCAAAGACGTTGTCTCCAAGAAAAAACGAAAGTTGCGCTGGTTTACCTTGCCGGAGCTTTTCGAGTTACGCGAAGAAGGTTGGCGTTGTGATCCGAAAACGGCTTCGGAAGAAGAACTTTTTGCCGAACGCGTGCAGATTCAGTTCCAAATGCAGAACTACCTGACTTCTGCCGTTGCCTGCTTCTCGCTCGCGATTTTGGGAATTCCGCTGGGCATTCGGGTTTCCCGATCGGAGACATTTGTAAACATCGGCATTGCGCTGGCGCTGGCGCTGACATTTTACATGCTGACGACGTTTATTTCATGGCTGGAAGATCATCCGAGCCTGCGTCCGGATATTCTTGTTTGGATTCCGAACATTCTCTATCAGGTGGTCGGGTTTATTCTTTTGCGAAAAGCTGCCAAAAATTAACTCTAGCGGGAACGAAAATGGAAAACGCCGAATTAAAAAAACTTTTGAAAATCGCCGAAGATGCGGCACGCGACACGGGCGCAATTTTGCGTGCCGGCGGCAATCGTAGCGTGTCTTTAAATTCGGCGACCGATGTGAAACTTGCCGCAGACGTCGATTCCGAAAAACTTGTGCGGGAACGCCTTGGAGCAACCGGACTGCCGATTATCGGTGAAGAACTCGGCGGCGATCCCGCGCTTTATGATACGGCGGGAGCGTTTTACTGGGTCGTCGATCCGCTCGACGGAACGTTTAATTATCAGCGCGGGCAACCGCTCACCTGCGTCAGCATCGGCCTGATGTGCGGGAGCGAGCCGGTTCTTGGCGTTATTTATAATTTTAATGCCGATGAAATGTTTTCCGGATTTGTAGGCGAAGGCGTTTTCTTAAACGGAGAAAAAATCGTTCCCGCATGGGCGACGGAGATTTCGCAGGCTTGCCTGATGACCGGGTTTCCCGCGCTTGCGGACAAATCGCCCGAGGCGCTTGCTCCGTTCATCGCGGAAGTCGGCATGTTTAAAAAGATTCGCATGATCGGGACGGCGGCGCTTGCCGTTGCATACGTCGCCGCCGGACGCGCCGATGTTTACAGCGAAAAAGGCACGAATCTTTGGGACGTCGCTGCGGGAATGGCGCTTGTCAAAGCTGCCGGCGGGTTTATCAAAATCGAGACAACCGGAAAACGCGCATTGAATTTTAATTTGCGCTGTGCCGCTCGCGAAGAGTGGCTTTAAACCTGCGGGAACGCGCTTTTTTGCCGACAGATTTTACGCGCCGACTTTGCTCGCGTCTCGCTTCGCGGGAACGCAAGGCGGAGCCTTTTCCGTCGGATAAATTTCTCGTTGTTGCGCGGGAAAGGGTTTTTCTTTTTAATTAACCCTTAATTTTAAAGTTATGCCGGATATTTCGCTCATTCGTAATTTTTGCATTATCGCGCACGTTGACCACGGGAAGACGACGCTTTCCGACCGTTTGCTCGAACAGACACAGACGGTTGAGTTGCGCCAGATGAAAAACCAGCTGCTCGACGCGATGGACTTGGAACGCGAGAAGGGCATCACGATTAAGAGCCATCCGGTTTCGATGAATTACACCGCGAAAGACGGGAAAACATACCTGCTTAACCTGATTGATACGCCCGGCCACGTCGATTTTTCCTACGAAGTTTCCCGCTCGCTCGCGTCTTGCGAGGGGGCGTGTTTGCTCATCGACGCGTCGCAGGGCGTGGAAGCGCAGACGGTTGCCAATGCGACGCTCGCCATGCAGCAGAATCTCGAAATCATTCCGGTGATTAACAAAGTCGATTTGCCGAGCGCGCAGCCCGATCACGCCAAAAAACAGGTGGAAGACGTTTTAGCGATTCCCGCCGACGATGCGGTTTTGGCATCGGGAAAATCCGGAATCGGAATTACCGAAATTCTCGAAGCTGTCGTTACGCGCGTTCCCGCGCCGCGCTGGTCGGATTATCCGTCGCCGCGGGCTTTGATTTTCGACTCTAAATTCGATACTTACAAGGGCGTGATTTCCTACGTTCGCGTGTTTTCGGGAACATTTAAGGCGGGTGATACCATTTCGCTGATGGCGACGGGTGCAAAAAGTCAGATCAAGGAAGTCGGCATTTTTTCTCCGAAAATGAAGCAGGCGGATGCTCTTGAACCCGGCATGGTCGGCTACATCGTTACGAATATTCGCGATGTTTCGGAGGTAAAAATCGGCGATACGATGACACATGCAAACGTTCCCGCGAAAGATCCGGTTCCGGGATTTAAAGAAGTGCGCCCGATGGTTTTCAGCGGTATTTATCCCTTGGATACAACGGATTACGAAAAACTCAAGGCCGGAATCGCCAAGCTCGCGATTAATGACGCGGCGCTGACCTACGTCGCCGAAAGTTCCGTCGCACTCGGATTCGGTTTCCGTTGCGGATTCCTCGGCTTGCTTCACATGGAAATCATTCAGGAACGCCTGCGCCGCGAGTATGATTTAGACATTCTTTCAACGTATCCGAGTGTTATTTACAAAGTCTATTCCAACGGAGGAAAACTCACTCACGTTGATAACCCGACGCTCATGCCGGATGCGGCGGAAATCGAACGCATGGAAGAACCGACGATTCGTGCGCACATTCATATCCCGGGAACGAGCATCGGCGATATGCTGACGCTCATTCAGGAAAAGCGCGGAATTTGCGATCACATCGATACGATTGACGAACAGCGCGTCATGCTCTCCTGTGTGCTCCCGCTCAATGAAATTCTCGTCGATTTTAACGACCGCATGAAATCCATTACGCGCGGCTACGGCTCGATGGATTACGAACTCGGCGATTACGTCGAAAGCAAACTCGTCAAACTTGATATCCTCGTCAACGGCGAACCGGTTGATGCGTTTTCGAGTATTGTTCACGAATCGAAGGCGGAATCCAACGGACGCAAACTCTGCGAACGCCTCAAGGACTTGCTCCCGCGCCAGCTTTTCAAAGTCGCCATTCAGGCCGCCGTCGGCGGGAAAATTATTGCCCGGGAAACACTCGGGTCGGTCGGGAAAGACGTTTTGGCAAAATGTTACGGCGGTGATATTACGCGCAAACGTAAACTTCTCGATAAACAAAAAGAAGGTAAAAAACGCATGAAGCAAATCGGCAAAGTGTCGATCCCGCAAGATGCGTTTATTAAAATTCTGAAAAACGAAGGCTAACGCAATCGCGGTAACGCCCCACGGAAATTTCCTGTTGCACGGATTCTGCCGGCGCGATAGGATACGACGGCAACAAGGTTACTTATGGCAATGCACATCGACGATCAATTCTATAAACACTCTGACGACTTTTTCGCCGCGAACGCGGGAACGGGACTGACTTACGACGACGTCTCGCTCGCGACATGCTTCTCTGACGTGCTCCCGCGCATGACGCGCCTCGACACGACAATTTCCGACAAAATTTCGCTCTCGCTTCCGATTATGTCCGCCGACATGGACACCGTTACGGAATCGACGATGGCAATCGCCATGGCTCTTCACGGCGGGATCGGCATGATTCACTACAACATGTCGAACGCCGACCAAATTGAAAAAGTCCGCCGCGTCAAAAGCTACATTCACGGCATGATTGATCGCCCGGCGACCGTTCCCGCAGACATCACCGTCGGCGACGTGCTCGCGATGATTGAAGCGAACGATTACAATTTTTCCACGTTCCCGGTGGTCGATAAAAACGGCGTTTTGCTCGGCTTGCTCCGCGGCGGCGTCGTCAAAAGCCGCCACGCCGCGCACAAAGTTGCCGACGTGATGATCCCGCGCGAACAGGTTTTGACGATTCAGGAAAAAGATCTCGGCGGCGACCCGATTGCGACTGCCGACCGCATTTTCCTTGAACACATCGGCACGAACAAACTTCTCGTCGTCAACGAAAAAGGTCAGCTTCGCGGTTTGTTCACGCTTTCGGACATTGAGCGCATTCGCGACGAAGCGGGAACGGATGCGATTCGCCCGTCGCGCGACGAAAATTTCCGCCTGCGTTGCGGAGCCTCCGTTGCCGTGCCGCGCTTTCCGGACGGACGCGTGAATTACGACGCGCTCAACGAACACGTTTCCAATCTCGTCGCCGTCGGCGTTGACGCGGTTATCATTTCCACGGCGCACGGTCATTCGGCGGGCGTCGGCGAATGCGTGCGTTTTGTGCGCGACCATTTTCCGGAACTGACGATTATTGCCGGGAACGTGACGAGCGGCGAAGGCGTGGAGTTTTTGGCGGACGCTGGAGCGGATTCCGTTAAAATCGGGCAGGGTCCGGGTTCGATTTGCTCAACGCGCATCGTTGCCGGCGTCGGGATCCCGCAGCTTACGGCACTTTACGTTTCCGCGCAGGCGGCAAAGAAAAAAGGCGTGCGCATTATCGCGGACGGCGGCATCACGAAGTCCGGAGACATTGTGAAAGCTTTGACGCAGGCGGATTGCGTGATGCTCGGCGGCATGCTTGCGGGTTGCAAGGAAGCGCCGGGGAAGATCATGGAAATCAACGGCAAACTTTACAAAGAATACCGCGGCATGGGCTCGCTTGAAGCGATGCGCCACGGCTCGGCGGCACGCTACGGGCACGACCTGCGCAACAGCAAAATCACGAAGGTTGCTGCAGAAGGCGTGGAAGCGCTCAAGGAAGTTTCCGGAAGCGTGGATCAGATTCTGATTACGCTCGCGGGCGGCGTCCAAAGCGGTTTGGGCTATCTCGGCGCTCCGGATTTGAAAACCCTGCGGGAACGCGCGCGCTTCATTCGCGTTACGCCGGCGGGACAACGTGAATCTGCGCCGCACGACATCGTCGAAATCAAAACCGCACCGGGAACACCGCGCCGGTAAGCTTAAAATTAGGCTAATAAAAATCCCGAATTCCGTACGAATGATGGCGGAATTCGGGATTTTTATTAGTCTGAGCTCGCGGGAACGGCCTTAATTCCTGCGCCAGACGATGATAAAGAAAAGCCATGTCGTAAGCATCGCGGCGATGACGAATCCGGTGATTCCCAAGTGCTTGGCGAAACCGAGTCCGTCTCCGATACTCGCGGCGCAAACTAAAAGCGAGCTGGCGACCAAGAGCGCCGAAATAATCATCGCGAGCGCGATTCGGTTCGCAGAGCGATCCAGCGTCAGGCGTGTTGCGTTCAAGCCTTCGTGGTCAATATTCATACGCAAATCGCCGCTTTCGAGCTTCCAGAAAATGCGTTGGACAGACTCCGGAATTTCTTTGATATAGGCGAGTTGTCGTTCCGCCTGCCAATAGAAATCGCGTCCGAGGGTTACGGGATTTCGGCGTTGGGCGTAGAGATTTTTCAGGGCAACTGTCGCAAATGCCGTGAGGTCGAAATCCGGATTGAGCGCGCGTCCGGATTCTTCCATAACGGTAACGGACTTTGCGAGCAGCGCGTAATCGCGCGGGAGCGGCAATTGGTTTTGAGCGAACACGCGTAGCATGTCGAAAATAATCCGCCCGACGGCGCCTGCGTCTGTTTCGAAATTTGCGTGTTTGCGGAGGACTATCGCGATTTCAGTTTCTAATTTCGCTTTGTTGATATGTTCCCGCGGCGGATTAATACAAAGGGCGATTTGGAGAACTTTTTCCGGATTAAGCTCTGCGACGGCGGCAAAAATATCTGCCAGGAAATAGCGCATTTTTCGCGAAAGCGTTCCCGCGCATCCCCAGTCGAGGAAGCAAAGTCGAGCGTCTTTTGTTATCAGGATATTTCCCGGATGCGGATCTGCGTGAAAAAATCCGAAAGAGAAAATCTGGCGGAAAACGGATTCTCCGCCGGCGATGCTGAGTTCCCGTGCGACCGCTTTCGGAATGTGCTTGTCGCCGGGTGTCATGCCGTCAACCCATTCCGTCACCAAGAGCCGGGCAGAGGAAAGTTGCGGATAAACGCGCGGAGCAAAAATGCGCGGATCGTCATTAATTTTCTCGAAGTGCTGAGCATTCTTGGCTTCAAAGGTGAAATCGATTTCCCGCAAGACGCCGTCGCGGATTTCGTTGAGAATTCCCGCGAAATCGTAGGCTGCGAGCTCGGGGATATTTTCCGTCGCCTGATTGACAATCCACTCCAAAATTTCGAAATCCGCCTTCATGGCCTTTCCCGCGCCGGGGCGACGAACCTTTACCGCGACGCATTCGCCGGTTTTGAGAACGGCTTTGTAAACCTGACCGACGGAGCCGCAGGCGAACGGCTCCCGATTAAAACTTTCAAAATTACTTTCGATCCCGCCTTTGAGTTCTCCCGCAATCACGGGCTCAACGGCTTCCCAATTGACCGGCGCGACGTGATCCCGCAACTTTTTAAACTCCTCCAAAAGCGGCGGCGGCAAAATATCTTCGCGTGTGCTGACGATTTGGGCGAATTTTACAAAAGTGGGACCCAATTCTTCGCAGGTAACGCGAATGCGTTGCCACAGTGAAAGGTCGGACGACTCCGGAAGAATTTTATTCAGCAAAAAGCCGTGCGGACGCAATTTCCCCGCAAGCTCGGCAAAACCGTTGCGAAGCAGGACAAGCGCGATTTCCTTTGCGCGTATGCTGTTGCGCAGAAAAGAAATTGTGCGCATCGGGGACGAATGACTGACCGGTCGGGAGGGCACGGATTCCGAAAATTAAAAATCGGCGTTCCCGCCAAGGACTTGACGGGAACGCAAAAAACAAAACTAGTCAACGACTTCGGCGTCGCTTGCGGGAACGGCTTCTTCCGCCTTTTCCTTATCGCAACAGCAATCGCATTCCGTCGCGATTCCGAGTTTTTCTTCAATCGCCTTGAGGCGCTTGTTGATTTTGCAAACTTGTTCCCGCGTGGCAAACGGCCACTTTTTCCCGAGTTCTTCGGTCTTTTCCGAGAAATCGCAACGCGCCTTTTCCCAATTTTCTTCTCCGATTTTTGCCGCTTTAGAGAAAAATTCCTTAGCGTCGTTTTGGGAAATTTTCCCTTTCGCCACCCAGTCGTTGAGGACTTTTTCGATGGCTTCCTTCGAAAGCGTTGCTGCTCCGAGCCCGGCGTAGAGTGTTTTCTTCAGTGTTTCAAACATGTTTTTCCTTTCCTTGTCTTGGTTAAATTTTACTAAAAGCGTCGCGTGTTATTATTTTTTGTTTACGTCCTGGCGTTCGATTTCCGTCGCGACGGTGTCCGGAGTTCCCAGTGTAAAAAGCAATCCGCTGAGCCCGCTGACAACGATGCGTTCCGAGTCGCGAACGACATCATTGGATTTTGCCGCGTCTGCCCAATCTCCCGAAGGCGGCGGAATTTTCACGCCGATGAAGTTTTTTTCGTTGATAATTTTGGAGCTTCCCGAGGCGATAGAGCCGCTGTAGCGATAATCCTTTCGGTCCCGCAGGTAATAGATGTTGAAAAGCTTGTAAAATTCTTCGATTTCGGCGGCATCGGGAAGCCGGAATTCAATCGTCTTGGCGTGTGTCGAGTGCGGGTAGGTTTTGACGACGAGATATTCCGCGATGTCGGCGGCATTGGATTTTGTCGCTTTGTTAATCGTTGTTTTAAGGCGCGCCTTGGCGTTCCCGTATTGCGGAATTTTTTGAGCGATGCGAATCGGGTCGAATTCTTCCATGGCGTAGATGCGGATTTGCCCGGGCGTTCCTTCGAAATCAATGGTCATTTCCGTGACATATTGCGGCGGCGTGCTGACGCGGGAACTCTCCGTCGCTTGCGCGGAAATATATTTTTGCAAAGAAACATGCACTACTTTTCGGGCGTCTCGGCAGTAAAAGCTTTGGTAAGGCTCCTTAATTTCAATGCCGAATGCATTTTGCGGCAACTTGGGGGTAGAGACCGTTACGCCTTGGGCGGCAAGCGGTAAGAGCGTTCCCGCGAAGACGAGAAGCGGGAGATCGGGGCGTCGCAAGTTTCTCATACGCGGGCGATTTTGTTGGAAAGTTTTTCCGAGTGCAATTATGAATTTTCCGCTCGCCGGGAAAGTCTCCCGTTGCGTTGAAATCGCGTCTTGTCTAATCTCCCGAGAATGCGCTTTTCCCCACGAAATTTAATTTTTCCGTTTTTTTGCTTTCTTGCTGTCGGCTTAAGTGCGCAGGAGGAAGACGGCGAGCCGAACGCAGAGCAGGGCGCAACGGAATTTGTTTCCAAATGCGCAAAGGCGGAACGTATCATTCGCGGGCGTAAGGAAAGCGAAATCGCCGAGCGTCTCAACGAAGTGGTCCCGACGCCGGAAAATCCTTTTCCTGCAGGCATCACGCCGGAACGGCCGGCAAAGCACAAAATGATTGTTCCGCGTATTTCGGAAACCGAGAAGCGCCGCATTGACAAGGAAGCCGCCGCCAAGCGCCGCAAAGAACTTCAGGAAGAGAAAAAACGCCTTGCCGAGGAACGCCGAGCCGAGCGTCAGGCGCGTTCGTGGATGCTTTTTGACGAGCGCGAAAAAGAAGATGCCAAGCGCCGCGCCGAGCAAAAAAAACTCAAGGAAGAAGCGGAAGAAAAGAATCAGCTTCAGGAAGATTTCGAGCAGTTTAAATCGCTTCCCGCAGAGGAAGTCTTTAAGCACGCGGCAGCAAAAATTTTTCCTGGCGATGTCCCCGAAACGATTCAGCGCGTAAACAAAGCTTTTAAAACCGACAACGAAATCCGCGAATGGCAGTTTACCGGGCTTTATGCGCCGCCCGGCGAAATTATTCGCGTACACGTCTCGACGGCGGGAATCAACAGCGGCTACCGCATTCGCATCGGAACGCACGAAGACGATCTTCTCGAAGGACGAAAAAAAGATTATTGGCATCGCTTCCCGACGATTGTTCGGGAATTCGGCATAAATAATTCCACCGTCGAGATCGCCAATCCGTTCGGCGGAATGATTTACGTGAAAACGCCGCCGCCGCCCGCCCGCAGCAAAGTTTCTTCGTCTTCGCAACGCCGCGTCCCGCGCTACGCCCGCTTCCAATTCATCGGCGTCGTCGAAGCTCCGAATTTTGAACTCGGCGAAACCAAGCCGGCGGAATGGATGCACCTGCGTAACGCTCCCGCACCGTGGGCGCAACTCGCGGGAAAGTATTTTATCGCGACCGTGCCGTCCGAGGCCGTACGCAAAATCGACAAACCGCAGGAAATCGTCGAGTTTTGGGATAAAATCCTCGAAGGATTGGACAAGCTTTCCGGACGTGAAGAACGCGCAAAAAACGCGCCGCGGGAATGCATCGTCTTTGACGCGGATTCGACCGGATTTGCGGGGCATGACGGCGACACCGTCGTTTTCCCCGTCGAACTCGTAAATACGTTTCTTGATTTGGATTATATCCGAAAAAACGGTTCGTGGGGGCTGTTTTTCTACCTCGCAAAAAATCGCGTGCGCCGCGAATGGACGCTCAACGGGAACGCCGATGCGCCCGCCGCTCTGCTCGCGCTCTACTGCATGGAGCGGGCAACGGAACGAAAAGCACACACGTTTTTTGACGCGAAGGCGCTTCATTCGTTTGCGTTAACTCATCCCGCCGACGCGGGAACGCCGGAAATCATCGGATCGTATCTTCCGCTGCTCGAAGCATTCGGCTGGGAACCGCTTTTCAAAGCGTTTGACGTTTACAACAATAAAAAACCGCCGCTAAGCGCCACCGAACTCGACAAAGCGGAAAGTTTCGTTACCGTCTGGTCGCGTGCCGCAAAAAGCAATTTCGGACCGTATTTTGAAAATTTCGGAATCGAATATTCGCCGAAACTTAAAATGCGCCTCGAAAAGCTTCGGAAGTTCGCTCCGAAGCAGTTCCCGCCGCCCATCGGCTTGGAAAAACCGAGCGAGGATTGCTTCCTCGGCGACGCTCCGCTCGGAAGTATTTCCATTTTCTTTAGCGATTATTTCCCGCCGGAAGGCGATGAAGAAACTTTCATCAATCTTGAGGACACGGAAGAAACAAACGAGGCCGACGAAGAACCCGAATCTGAAGAAGAGGTTCTCGAAGAAGATGCCGCCGATACGGATGCCGGCGGGCCCGCATCGGAAGTTTTCGGAGAAAAAATTCGCGTATGAACCGGCAAAATCCCGAACATAAAAACGCGTGCGCCGTCTTTCTCGCCGGCGGCTCCGGAAGCCGGATGCGCGGCGCGGTCGACGATAAAATTTTTGCGCAGTTGGCGGGAACGCCCGTTATCGCGCACGTCATTCGCCGATTTCTCGCGTGCGGCATTACGGAAACTGCCGTTTTTGTCTGTCGGGACGATGCGCAGGAAGCCGATTTGCGCCGCGTGCTTGCGGGATTTCCCGCTTCGGAGCTTTTCCCGAAAATTGTGTTTTGCCGCGGAGGCAAAGAACGTCGCGACTCCGTTTTAAACGGTTTGCGGGCTGCGCAACTCGCGGGAACGGCGCCGGATGCGATTACGCTGATTCACGATGCCGCGCGACCGCTCGTTTCGCCGGACGCGTTGCGCGAAGTTTACGCTGTCGCGTTGCGCGAAGGCGCGTCCGTGCTTGCGCATCGTTGCGTGAACACGATTAAACGCGTGCCTGCGGGAACGGCGCCGGGAAAAGCCTGCATGGCGGAAGATTTGGACCGCGGGCGACTTTGGGAAATGGAGACGCCGCAGGCGTTCCCGTTGGAGAAAATCCTTGCTGCCTACGAGCGCGTAACGCGTGAAAATCTCACGATCACCGATGATGTTTCGGCGTTCGTCGCTGCATTCGGCGGAACCGTCGCGCTTGTCGAAAATCTGTCGCCGAATCTTAAAATCACCGCTCCCGCGGATATTTTTATCGCCGAAGCGATTTTGAATGCGGAAAAATAATTTTACCGATGGGAAAAATTAATCTTGTTGCCCAAGCTCATGCATTTGCGCGGGAACGCTTGCACGGCGACGGCTTGCGCGCAGTCGACGCAACGGCGGGAAACGGGAATGACACGCTTTTTCTCGCGCAAATTACGGGAAAGGATGCACGCATCGCCGCGTTTGACGTACAAGCGGAAGCAATTAGCGCAACGCGTTCCCGCCTCGAAAAAAACACCTGCAGCGACAAAGTCGAATTGTTTCTTTGCGGACATGAAAAAATGGCGGAAATCCTCGGCGGAAGTTGGCGCGGAAAGACAAATGCCGTTTTCTTCAATCTCGGCTATCTCCCGAAAAGCGATCACGCCGTAACCACTTCCGCCGAAACGACGCTTCCCGCGCTTGATGCCGCATGGGAATTGCTCGCGCCCGGAGGATTTATTTCGCTGACGGTTTACACGCGCCATGCCGGCGGATTTGATGAGTCCGGGCGCGTCGCGGCATGGCTCGAAAAGATGCGTTCCCGCGCCGAAATCGTTACCTGCGGCGAGCACAATCCCGTTGAACCTTGGTGGGCGGGAATCGTGAAAAAATCCGAATTGCGCACGTAAAAATACTCGACGTCGTGTTTTTAATCGGATTTCCTATTGCGAAACTATTTTATTCATTTGCGGTGTTAGAGGTTAGTGTCCCGCAAAATCAAACTGCTTATTACCCGGGAGCCGAAAGGCTCCCTTTTTTTTGTTTGTCCGAATTCCGGGCGTGGGTTCGCGTCGGCGCTCGGCGCGTTTTAAAGCACTTTGGAGAGAAAATCCCGAATGCGCGGCGACGGCATTTCGCCGAAAAACCGCTGCGGCGAGCTGTCGCTGATGATTTTTCCGTGATCCATGAAAAGAATTCGCGAGGCCACTTCCCGCGCAAACGCAATTTCATGCGTAACGACAATCATCGTCAGCCCGCCTTGCGCGAGGTCTTTCATCAGCGCAAGCACTTCGCCGACCATTTCCGGATCGAGCGCGGAAGTCGGCTCGTCAAAAAGAATAACATCGGGATTCATTACCAACGAACGCACAATCGCGATGCGTTGCTTTTGCCCGCCGGAAAGTTGTTGCGGGAACGCCAACCGTTTCTCGTACAAGCCGATGCGCTTGAGCAGGCGTTCCGCTTCGGCAACCGCTTCCGCTTTGCTTAAGCGCCCGGTTTTCACGGGAGCGAGCGTAATGTTGTCCAAAACATTCAGATGCGGGAAAAGATTGAAATGCTGAAAAACCATGCCGACTCGGGCGCGGAAGGCGTTGACGTCCGTGCGGCGGACATCGTTCCCGCGAAAAAGAATTTCCCCGGCGTCCGGCATTTCCAAGAGATTCAGGCAACGCAAAAACGTGCTCTTCCCCGAGCCGCTCGGCCCGAGTACAAATACGGCTTCACCGCGGCGAATTTCCGCAGAAACACCGTCAACGGCAACGTGGTTCCCGAAGACTTTTTTCAAATCGGAAATGCGAAAGAGCGTTTCGGCATCTCCGTTCCCGCCGGACGTTTTGCTCATCTTAGACACGCATTTTTGCCGCCGCGTAAATTGCGCGAATGCGGGCAAAGTCCGATTCGCGATCGCCGGAAACGAGGCAGTAATCGTACTCGCTCCAGCGCTTCATCTCATCAAGCGCAACGCACATGCGGCGCTCGATTTCGTCCGGCGCGTCCGTGCCGCGTCCCGTCAGGCGGGAACGCAATTCTTCAACCGAAGGCGGCATGATAAATACCGAAATCAACGCTTCCCGGATGCGGGTATTCGTCGCGGCAAGCTTGCGGACCGTTGCCGCGCCTTGGACATCAAGGTTGAGCAAAACATTTTTTCCGGTGGCAAGAATCGATTCCACTTGCGCGTGGCGTACACCGTAGCGATTCGAATGCACCTGCGCGTGCTCAAGAAAATCGCCGTTTTGAACGCCCGCCTCAAACGCTTCGTGCGTGAGAAAAAAATAGTCGACTCCGTCTTGCTCGTTCCCGCGCGGCGCACGCGTCGTGCAGGTTACGGCGCGCGAAATCTCCTGCGGGAACGCCTCCAGCATACGGTCGCAAAGCGTCGTCTTCCCGCAACCGGCAGGGCCGGATACAAGCAATAAAATCGGCTTCGAGGAAAATGTATTCATAATTATTTTACAAAAAAGACTGCGACAAGGTTCGCGATTCCGATGAGGAAAATGCCGCCGCCGACAAGGCGCGCGCGCGTCGTGTTGTCCGTGGAAAACGTAATCGCGTTGCGAAGCACGTAAGGCGCTGCTCCCGCCCAAAGTGCACCGATAATCAGCAAATAAGCCGTTCCCGCAAGGACGCAGGAATACGGCGTGTGCCCGAAGCCGATTTTTAAAAGCTCGTTGCAAATAAAAAGCGCCAGCACCGCAAGCGCACGCAACGGCAATAAATCGGCGAGAAATTTGAACGCCAAAATCCCGGCTCCGCCGAAGAGCGCAAAAAACGACCAACGCGGAAAGCCCGCCAAGTCAACTTCGCTAATCGTCGTAAGGTGATAAAAAAACCAGGTCAACGCCGCCGACCACAGCAGAACGCCCGCCAAGTACGAACGCGGGAACGCGCGAAGCTGCGGCGCAAAACGTGCGCCGAACAAAAAGAACAGCGCTCCCGCAAGTGCGAAAACACCGCCGACGCAAAGGTATGCAGAGGACAAATCCATAAAACCGCAACACTACAAAAAGCCTTTCGCCGAGTGAAGCGAGAAATTGAATTCGCATTAGAGCAATGAAAGATTACTCGGCTTTCAGCCGAATCTAATTCACGGGAACGCGCGGATTCGCCAAATTTTGTTCGTCGACGAAAGCGCGGATAAAATGGCAAAACGTTCCCGTGGACGTAATCCTCGGCTGGAATCCGGACGAAATTTAATCCGGTGTGCAAGCCATTGTCCGCACGTGACGCAATCCTCGGCTGAAAGCCGGACGGATGCTAGCCCAACGGCAAGTTCGCGGAGCGAACGCCGCCTTGGGTCCGAAATATTATAATCACCCGCGCCCTGAAAGGGCAAAAGAAACAAACGGCGATGCCCATTCCGCCGTTCCCGCAAAATCGTTCCCGTGAAAGAAATTTTTCCGCGATGCAATAATAAAAACTTGCAAAAGTATTTTTTTTGTCCAAAAATTGCCCAAAATTCATTTTCGGCACTTCACTTTCACCCCGGAAATGAACTCTCACTTCACATATTTACAGTCTTAACTTCATTAATCCTCATGAACTCAGCAAAATTCCTGTTTTCAACCCTCATTGCTGCTGCCGCAATGACCGCTCCTGCGTATGCGGAGAATTATACAATCGGGACGAGTAATAACAATGATCCTAGACTTACTTCTGCAACAAGTGAGGATACGATTACATTTGAAAAAGAGAGTGGATTTCTTACCGCAGGAGGAGGAACGGTTAATGCGAATGTCGTGATTAATTCTTTGAAACTTACCGATGGTTATTCCAACGTAACGTACACGTTTAACGGGACGGTTACGGGAAGCGGCGAGTTTTCTTTTAACCCGACGACTAGCGCAAATAATCAGAACTACGTTTTCAATGGAGACGTAAGCGGTTATTCCGGAAACATGATTATTAATGCGAACAAATACGGGAGTTTCACATTTAATAACAATGCGACCGGAACGGGGGCAATTACTGCGACAAGTGCGTGGTGTGCCGTGAATTTTAATGGCGCGACGATTAACAATTCCGAAGTCAACGCCGCGACAATCAATATCAGCGGAACAACGTCTTTCGTCGCAAACACAAGCTTAATCGGCAAAGTCGTCGTTGCGTCCGGTGCAGAGACTTCCAATACGGGAACGCTTAATCTTTCGGGTGCGAAAGTTTCGTTGAATGGAGGTGCGCTTGTCAACACGGGAACGGTGTCGGTTGGTTCCGAAACGATTTTTGATCTTACGAGCGTTGATGGAGCGCAAACGCTCATCTCCGGAGGGGCGATTACGGGATGGAACACGTTGGGGGTATCTAATTTTACTGTCAATGGAAAGGTTCTTGCTGGGCGTTCGACCGTGGAACTTTCTAATGCCGGGCAGGTCTCCATCACGGAGGTTGTTGCAACCTTGGTTTGGAATGGCGGTGAGCAGGGAACGTGGGATGTGGAATCTTCGGAAAATTGGTTGAACAACGGACAAGCCGATAAGTTCTACGTGCTCGACAGTGTTGAATTTACCGATAGCACTACTAACGGAACAATTGACGTTGCCTCAGCTGCTACCGTTACGGATTTTACTGTTCGCTCCGGGATCCATACCCTTACTCGTAGCAACGGTGGGTATGTTGCAATTGCGGGTAGTGCGACAATTGAAGATGGCGCAACGTTGATTTTGGGAACGGAAACCGGAGCCACGGGCTTGCTTCGCGGAGCCATTACAGTAAAAAATGGCGGAACGCTTCAATTTAACGCTAAGGATGTTACCGGTTATAATGGTGGCGCAAATTCTCTTCAGACGATTACCGTTGATGAAGGCGGTTCTTTGGTTATGAATGTTGATGGGAACGAAACCTTTGCGGGAACGTTAAACTTGGGCGGAACTATTGCAAAAGGTGATAATGCAGGCAACACAACTGCTTGGGATATTTGGGGAAATTCTTCCATTAATGTAAAATCTGCAACAGCTAAGATAGCGACTAATATTCGTATAGGGCGTCAAAATGCGGTTATTACCTTAGACGACGGCTCTATGCTTACCGTTTCCGGAAATATTGTGCTTCGCGATAGCGGTTCGGATACGTTGAAGGTTGACGGGGGGAATGGAAGCGGAAGCTTTGTGTTTACAGGAACATCCGGAACAATTGGAAGTGGAGTAAAACTGGGAAATGGGGCTTTGACCGTTGGCGATGGTGAAAATGCATCGTTTTTAACTGTCGGGCGTATCGAGATTGGAGATAACGGATCCGGAAACGGAGAGGAGAATTCGGCTGTAAGTCGTCTTAACATTGAAAAAAACTCAACACTTAAAGTAACAGGAGCAACAAATACATGGAGTTCGACGACTGATTACAAGCAGAACTCCGTAGTATTGGGAGAATGGAGTAACACCACTCATGCTTCCATCAAAGGGACACTCCTTGCGAAAGATGCGGAAATCGGAATGGGTGATTGGGGGGCTCTCATTACGGTTGACGGCTTGCTTGTGGCGAAAGGACTGGGGCAAGCCGTAAAAAATGCGGGAGATTTTGCGGTGACGTTAAATGATGGCGGAAAAATTCTCGTTGGAGAGAGCGGGATTTCTGATAAGCGTAGTGCTCAAGGAAATATTACTCTTAATGCGGGAACAGTTGGAACTTACTCCGATACGACTACGCTTGCATTGGGTATGACTTTGAACAGCGACGACGGAACGATATTTGATACGCAGAAATACGTTTTTGCAGAAGACGGGAACTCCGTTTCTCAAGGTAGTGATGGCGGAGAGATTTCCGTAACGGGAAAACTCTCCAGCACAGGTAAACTCATTAAATCCGGGGCAGGAACGCTTACGCTTTCGGGAGATAACACCTATTCCGGCGGCACGACGGTTTCCGCGGGGACGTTGGTTGCGGCGCATCAGAATGCGCTTGGATCGGGACCGCTCAAACTCAACGGCGGGACCTTCGGAACATCTTTGGACGCGTTTAGTGTCGCGGGAGCGGTCGAGCTCGGCGAAGGCACGACATCGACGATTAATCTTGGTAAATACACCAACGGAGCGTTTGATACGAGCGTAGTCGCCAGAATTACGATTGACAACGAGATTTCCGGATCCGGATCGCTTGCGGTTGTCGGTAGAACAGACGCAGATGACGTTACCAATCCGAATGACCGTGAACAAAGATTGACTCTTTCCGGAAACAATTCTTACACGGGTGGGACGACGCTTAACGGTGCGCGTGTTATTGCGAAGAGTGCAAGCGCTTTGGGGGCGGGCAATCTTTCTATGGACGGCGCTGAAGTTCAGATTGATACGGGATCTCTTACCGTTAAAAATTTGAACGGAAGCGGAACAATCATGCTCGGTGGGAATACGACGAGTTCTGTTTTGACGATTGAATCGACGGATGACACGACGTTTGCAGGGGATTTGACGTCGGGAGTGACTAACGGCAGTAAAACGCTTGACCTCGTCAAAACCGGCGCGGGAACGTTGGTTCTCAGCGGGTCGAATGTTCTCAATGCCGTAACTGTTTCCGAGGGGGCGCTGTCGGTAGAAGGATCTCTATCACCTATAGTGAAACCATATTCGTCAATTGCGGTTGCTTCCGATGCACAACTTACGGTTTCTCAGATGGTAAAGTATGACGAAGCAACGTACTACGGAATCTTTCTTAATACACTCAATCTTGCAACAGACTCGAAGCTTGTTGTTGATTTGGAGGGAGTTCAAGCGGCAGGCGAAACGATCACACTCAATATTGTTTCGGCGACAGCAGCGATTAACTTGGGTGCGAGCGTGGAAGGTGTGGCTCTAGCTACGGCAGATGTTCCCGCGATTGAAGATTTTGTTTCGATTACGGGTAATGCACTCCTCAGCGATTACGTCAAGCAGACGTGGACTCTGAGCGATAACACGCTTTCGTTGACGCTTGCGATTCCGGAGCCGTCGTTGTTCGGCTTGTTGGCGGGCTTGGGTGCGTTGACCTTGGTCGGCACGCGCCGCCGCAAGAAAGCTTAAAGATTAATGCTTAGAGCTTAAAGGAACGTTCCCGCGGAGTGAATTCGCGGGAACGTTTTTTTTGTGAATTTATAAGAATTGCGGGCAGAATATTTCTTTTGCCCTTTCAGGGCGTGGGTGATTTTTGGATTTTGTACCCAAGGTGTCGTTCGCGTTGCGAACTTGCCGTTGGGCTGAACTCCGATCGGCTTTCAGCCGAACCTCGGCGCGTTCCCGTGGAATGATTTGCGGGAACGTTTTGTGAATTTTATCCGCGTTTTCGTCGACGAAGTGATTTGAGAATTCGCACGTTCCCGGCAAATTAAATTCGGCTGAAAGCCGCTTGGAATTTCAGCCCGAGGCAAAATGAGCGCAGCGAATGTCGCCTCGGGTTTTTGTATAAAAATATTCGCCCTGAAAGGGCAAAAGAACGTTCCCGCGAAAATGTTTTGTGAATTTATGAAAAATTGCGGGCAGAATATTTCTTTTGCCCTTTCAGGGCGCGGGTGATTTTGGATTTCGTTCCCAAGGCGTCGTTCGCGTTGCGAACTTGCCGTTGGGCTGGACTCCGTTCGGCTTCCAGCCGAAACCCCGGCGCGTTCCCGTGGAATGATTAGCGGGAACGTTTTCACATTTCCCGGCTGAAAGCCGAAGAGAATTTTGCCTCCGGGCTTCTTGATTTACTCGGCTTGGAGAATCAGGCCTTTAAGGTAATGGCTTTCCGGGAAATTCAAAAGCGAAGGATGGTCCGCCGGTTGTCCGGTGATTTCGAGCAAGCGCACGTCGCGCTTTGCATCTCGTGCCGCCGAGGAAACAACGTCGATGTAGCGCTCAAGTCCGATGCGTTGCGAGCAGGAATACGTTGCGAGGATTCCGCCCGGAGTCAGCATTTTCAGCGCCCTCAGATTCAGTTCCTTGTAGCCGCGCAGGGCGCCGTCGAGCGCTGATTTCGAGCGGGCGAACGGCGGCGGATCCAACACAATCAAATCAAAGCGCTTGTCGCGATTATTTCCGAACCAATCAAAAAGGTTGGCGACCTCAAAATCCGCATTTGCGATTCCGTTGCGTTCACAATTTTTTCGGGAAGCTTCGATTGCCGCCGCTGAAATATCGATGCCCAAGACGCTTGAGGCGCCGTGGCGGGAACATTGCATGGAAAAACCGCCTTGGTTGCAGCAGGCGTCCAAAACATTGCGCCCGGCGGCATAACGCGCCGCGATGTGCGAATGCTGTTCCCGTTGGTCGAGGTAGAATCCGGTTTTTTGTCCGTTTGCCAAGTCGAGAAAATATTCCAAGCCGTCGATTTTAAACCACCGCGGCGTGTGTGCTTTTTCCTTGTAAAAACGGATTCCGAGGTCGAGCCCTTCAAATTTTCGGCTTGGAGCGTCGTTGCGGAAAATGATTTCCGACGGCGATAATTTTCGCTCCAGCCAATCTGCGATAAACGGCAATTGTCTGTCAGCTCCGACCGTCAACGCTTGAACAACGAGCGTGTCTTCAAATTTATCGACGACGAGCCCGGGAAGTGAATCCGCTTCCGACCAAACCAAGCGGCAACACGGCAACGCGTTCCCGCGGCGGGCAACGGATTTTTCCAAGGCTGCGGACAGGAATTCGCCGTCCCATTCCCGAACAATTCGCGAGAAACGCCGCCAAACGATTTGCGATTTTCCGCTCCAAATTCCTGCTCCGAGCGAGTTCCCGCGCGCGTCTAGTAGCTCAGCAGCAACGCCGTCTTCGATCTTCGGCGGCGTTTCGATTTCTCCGGCAAAAACCCAAGGATGCCCGTGGAGAATACGTGCCGGACGCTTGGCGAGCTTGAGACGAATTTGTTTCATGCCGAAAATCCTAAATCGAATTTCCCGCAACAGCAAGCACGCGAAGAAAACCCCGGAAGTCGTTTCCGCGAAAACGATGCGAATAAAAACGGGGCGCGGTTCTGTTGCCCTTGCAGGGCGAATGTTTTTTTTGTGTGAAATCCCGAGGCGACATTCGCTTTGCTCATTTTGCCTCGGGCTAAAACTCCGCTCGGCTTTCAGCCGGATTTTTAATTCGCGGGAACGGGCGTATTCGCAAATCCCGTTTGTCGATGAAAGCGCGGATAAAATCGCAAAACGTTCCCGTAGGCGTAATTTTCGGCCGAAAGCCGGACGAAGTCTAGCCCAACGGCAAGTTCGCGGAGCGAACGTCGCCTTGGGTCCGGAACATTAAAATCCCCCGCGCCCTGAAAGGGCAAAAAGAAGCGAATCAGGACTCCGTCGTTCCCGTGAAAACAAAACCGGCGACGGTTTCTTAATCTTCGTCGACGAAATTGAGCGCCATTTCTTCGTCGGTGCGTTCCCGCTTGAGATTGATGAGCGGAACGAGCGCCGCCATCAGTACGAGCGTTACAATCATGGCTCCCCAGCCGATGACATCGTGCACGGTGCCGAGGGTGAAATCGGGGCTTTCGGCCGCGTTGCCGAAGAAGTCTAATTCGAGAGCTCCGGAGCCGTTGAATGAGGCCCAAAGCGTGAGAAAGCTGGAGCGCATGACATTGAGCAAAAGAGCAAAAACAATCGAAAGCGCGACGAAGAAAACTTTTTTCTTCAAGCTGTGCATAAACACGGCTGCAAGAAAAGAGCCAGTGAAAAGGCATGCCGTGAGCGAGCGGACGCCGGAGCAGGCGTCTTCGACGCCGACGCGGTCGCCGCCGGGAAGCAGAATCGTGTTGGCTTCTTGCGTGAGGTCGAAGCCGAGGAAATTCATCAGATGAACGACGGTCGATGTAACGTTGGAGAGCAAGAGCGTTTTGATTTGTCGATCGACGAGAAACGTGAACGGGCCGGAAATCATCCACACGCAAATCGGGAAGACGAGGAGGAGTAACAGGCGAATGCGCGCGCGCAAGTCCTGCGGTGTTCCCGTGAGGGTTTCGGAAGCGGAAAACCACGCCAGCCCGAAGCAGAGCCCGACGAATCCGGCGGTGTTTTGGTAGGTGGTGAATGCGTCGAATCCGTAGATTGCGGAACCGATGGCTCCCGAAGCGAAGAGCAGGGCGGAAAAGAGCGTTCCCGCGAAGAAAATCAGGTTGAGCCATACGGGAACGGCGGTCCCGGGCTTGACCGCCCAGGCGGGAAGCTGAAATTCGTCGTTGGCGTCTTCTTCATCCGGCGTTCCCGTGAAAATGCGTTTGATTTTGTGCCAGCGTTCTTTGATGACGAAGGCGCTGAAGAGCGGAACGAGGTAGCCGAAAAGGTAATCGTCCTTGGCGTTCCAGCATTGAACCTGATCAAAAAGGAGTACCGCACAGGCAAGCAACGCGATGCCGACGTACCAAAGCGGGGAAAGCGTTTTCGAGTGTTGGGCGGATGTTTTTGAAATTTCCATAAACTTTGAATTAAACATCAAATGTTCGTCTGCGGAAATCTTATTCTGCGGCTCAAATTGTAAAAACGTTTCTTTGTGTTTTCCGCTGCAAAACGCTTCCCGTGAAACGCGGAATAAATTATTTGATTCGCGGGAACGGCTCCGATAAAATCCGATTTTCAATTTTTCACTATGGACTATCTATTCGAATACGCAGTACGTCCTTTGATTTTCCGCTTGTGGAAAGACGCTGAAACTGCTCACGACAGAACGCTTCAAGGCTTGAGTCTTTTCAGTAAAATGAAGCCGATTATTTCGCTTTTGGAGCGCTTTAATATGCACAACGGGCGCTTGCCGGAGCAAAAACCGATTGAGCTTTTCGGGCTGAAGTTCCCGAATATTGTCGGCGTCGCGGCAGGATTTGATAAACAGGCGCGCGCATGGACGTCGCTCGGCGCCTTCGGTTTCGGACACGTTGAAATCGGCACAATCACGAATCTTGCTCAAAGCGGTAACGAAAAACCGCGCCTTTTCCGTTATCCGAAATTTGAAGCGGCGGTCAACAGCTTCGGTTTCCCGAATGACGGAGCCGACGAAATCGCCAAGCGCATTGCGAAAGGTCCGAAAAAAGGTAAGCGCGCGTTCCCGCTCGGCATCAATATCGGCAAGTCCAAGGTTTGTCCGATTGAAAACGCCGTCGAAGATTATCTCGGTTCGTTCCGCAAGCTTGCCGGCTTGGCGGACTATGTTGCCGTCAATATCAGCTCGCCGAACACGCCGAACCTGCGGGAACTCCACGATAAAAAGCACCTCGTTACGCTTTTGAGCGAATTGCAAAAGGAAAACCGCGCGTATGCGCTGCGCAACAAGGAAAAACCGTTGCCGTTGCTTTTGAAAATCGCGCCGGATCTTTCTTACAATCAGGTGGACGACGTTTTGTCCGTTGTCGAAGAAACCGAATTCAACGGCATTATCGCGACGAATACGACGGTTACGCGGCCGGAATTCATGGGCAATGTCGTTACCAAGGGCGGGCTTTCGGGCGCGCCGCTGATGCGCAAGTCGCTCGACATGGTGCGCTACATCGTCAAGCGCACGGAAGGCCATCTTCCCGTTATCGGCTCTGGCGGTATTTGTACGGCGGATGATGCGGATCGTTTCCTCGCGGTCGGTGCTTCGCTGATTCAGATTTATACGTCAATGATTTATCGCGGACCGTTCTTTGCCCGTGAACTTGCCAAAGCTTACGCTTGGCGGCAAACGGAATGGCCGATGAAATAAAGCGTTCCCGTGAGCGACCATAAAAAAGAATTAACACACCCGGAGAGCGGCGTTCCCGCATCTTCGGGTGCTTTGCGTTGGGTCATTTACGATTTGGGGCATACCGGCTTTACGATGATCGTGATGGCGGTGCTTTTCCCGATTCTTTTTCAGGATTTTTGGGCGGGAACGCTTCCCGAACACCTGAAGACATCGCGCTACGGGTTGACGCTCGGCATCGCGAGCGTGTTTGTCGCGTTGATGTCGCCCGTGCTCGCGACCATCGCCCAAGCCGGCGGCTTGCGCACGATTCTTTTTCGCGTACTTTGCTCCGTCGGTATCGTGGGAACGGCGCTTCTTACCTTCGTGGAAAAAGACTGCTGGCAAATCGCGTCGCTGGTTTACATCGTCGCCGCCATCGGATTTTTCGGCGCCAATCTTTTTTATGATTCGCTTTTGATTGATGTTTCGACGGAGAAAAACCGCGACGCCGTCAGCGGGGCGGCGTTTTCCGTCGGCTATGTGGGAGGCGTGCTTTTGCTCGGAACAATCGCCGTTTGGACACAGCATTGGACGCTCCTCGGCTTTGAAACAATGCCGGATCCGCGCTGGCTCTTTGCGCTCGGTTCCGTCTGGTGGCTTGTTTTCGCGCTTCCGCTTCTTTTCAGGAAAAAGAAACATGTCGGGCCGTCCGGCTTGAGCCTGCGTACGAGTTTCCGCGAACTCGGCGAAACCTGCCTTGCATTTTGGCGCACGAAAAATGTCCGTTGGTTTATGCTCGCCTACTTTTGCTATATCGACGGCGTTCACACGATTATTACCTCGGCGGTGCGCTACGGGAACGCGCTCGGATTTTCGCAGAGCGATTTGTTTATCGCGCTTTTTATCGTGCAAGTTTTCGGCGTGCCGTGTGCTTTGCTTTTCGGCGTTTTGGGGAAATGCTTCGGTGCGCGCCCGGTGCTTTTTGCCGCCATTGCGATTTATATCGGCGTCGCGTTTTACGGTGCTTTGATGCCGGTTGAGCCGCTTGTGATTTTCGGAAAAGCGATTTCGCCGATGTTCGTGCTCGCCGCCTTAATCGGCATGGTGCAGGGCGGCGTTCAGGCGCTTTCCCGATCGTATTTTGCAACGATTATTCCCGCGGGAAGAGAAGTTTCTTTCTTCGGATTTTACAGCATGATCGGACGCTGTTCGACCGTGCTCGGACCGGTTTTACTCAGCGTTATCGCCGTCGTGATGCACCGCGAAGACGCGCCGCTTTATTCGACGCGCGCCGGAATCGCGGGTATTTCAATTCTCTTTGTCATCGGAGCAATTTTCCTCGCTTTCGCAGGAAAACAGAAAAATTTCCGCGCAAACTAAATCTGAATAACAATTCACCCGCGGACGCTTTTTTGTGGGAAGACTTCGTTTGATGGAGTTTAAAAGCGGAGGACGCGTTTTTCTCCTGCGGAGGAGAACGCGATGTCGCGGGAACGCCCGTTGCAGAGAATCGTGAAGCGTCCCGGGCGCGTCGATGTCAGCGTGGCGGCGACTTCGTTCCCGTCCCAGCTTATGTCAACTTTCAAGCCGCCGCGTGCGACCAAACCTTTTGCCGCGCCTTTTTTCCACGCATCCGCACGCGCGGGAAGCAGTTGCACGACACGCCGCCCGTTGCGCTCAATGCCGCTTTGAATCAGGCATTGCGCCACGCCGGAAGTGAAGCCGAAATTTCCGTCGATTTGAAACGGCGGGTGAATGTCGAACAAATTCGGATTGATGTAGCGAGCGAGCATGCGGTTCATCAGCGCGTGCGCGGCGTTCCCGTCGCCGAGCGTCGCGTAAAGATTAATCCACCACGCTTCACTCCAGCCGGGGTGCAGAGTTTTGTGTTTTTCTTGGTCTGTGCGACGTTTGTCGAGCGATTTTTTCACGGCGGCGGCATAATCCGGCGTGTTGAGCACGTCCCATTCGTTTCCGGGAAAAAGCCCGTAAAGGTGGCTTACGTGGCGATGTCCGGGCTGGCGTTCTTCGAAATCTTCTCGCCATTCGAGCACGCGTCCGTCGGTGCTGAGTTTCGGCGCGGGAATTTGCGGGAGCGCTTTTTTTGCGGCGGCGTAAGTTTTTCCGTTGCGTTTCCCGAGTTCGTCGCAGGCGAAAATGTAATTGCGCAACGCTTCGCGCCCGAGCAATTGGTCGTGCGCCGTTCCCGTGGAAATGTAAGCCGCGTGGCGCGTTCCCGCCGCGTCCGTGTAGAAAAATCCCGTCTCCGGCGAAACGGCGGGGCCGGCGACGAGTTCACCCAGATTTTTCGGATCCGGCTTAAACCACGACAAAATAAATTTCGCGTTCGATTCCAGAAGCGGGAGCGCGGTGGCGAGGCGTGTTTTGTCATTATCAAATCGATACGCGTCAACGAGATGTGCGCAAATCCACGCGCCGTTCATCAGGCTTGCCGCCCATTCGGGGTGATTTCCCGCAAAATACGTTTCGCCGAAGCAATCCGCGTAATGCCCGAAACAAAATCCCTCGTGCCCGATTTTCTCCGCAAAAGCTTCTCCGCTCGGTTTGAGCTTCAAAATAAAATCCGTGAACGCGCGGTGAAACTCGCCCAAGCCGGTCGGGGCCGCGCACCAATAATTCATCTCGCAATTAATATTGAAAAAATAACAACCCATCCACGCCGCGTTCAGATGCGGATTCCACAAACCCTGTAAGCCGCACGGGAGCGCGCCAGGGCGCGAATTCGAAATCAGGCAAAAGCGCCCGAACTGGAAAAGCTGTTCGAGCAAATCGGGATCGCGCGCGTCGGGATTTTGCTTCATGCGCGCAACGCGTTCCCGCGTAGTCATTTTTTGAACTTCCGGCGCGGAATCGCCCAAATCGACGACGCAACGATTCATGCGCTCGGAAAAATATTTGCGCGTCGCGTCGCGCAGTTTTTCCCGATCCGAAATTCCGGAAACGGATTCGAGTGCACTCGTTGCCGGAGTCCAGAGACACTTGCGTTGCGCGGGAATGGCGATGTAGTCGTAATCGGTCGCCGTCGAGGAAACCAGCAGAATTTTCTTGGCACCGCGCACGGAAACCTTCGTTCCCGCGACGGTAATTTTCCCGCCTTCGGCAAAAAAACGCAGGTAGTTTTCAAAACGCGTTCCGCCGTTTCCGCCCTGTCCGTAAATACAAAAAACGGTTTCGCCCAAGGATTTGATTTTCGTGTTTTTGTCGGGATGGCGAAGCGTAAAATCCGCATCGATACCGGCGGGAACGTCGCTTTCCGCGAAATACGCGACGAGATCCGGCTCCGGACACGCGAACAGTTCCGCACGTAATTTTTTCCCGTTTTCAAAAACGATTTCCGTACTCGCGACGCCGTGCTCCAAATCCAGTTCGCGACGGTAATTTTTCTGCGCGGGAACGTTTAAAAATTCGATGTCAACCAAGCCGCCTTGCTGGTAATTTCCGGCGATGGAGCCGTTTGTCAGAATTTTTTCGCGAAAAATGGCATCGGCTCGGGCGAAGTCTCCGGCTTCGCAGGCGCGGCGGGCTTCTTCGAGCGCGGCGGGAACGTCCGCCGGAATGTGGATTGCCTTGCGTTCGAAAATCGAAGCTTCGTTTAGAACGAGCAGATCTTTCGGGAAACCGCCGAACGTGAGCGCGCCGAGCCGCCCGTTGCCGACGCCGTAGCCTTCGTCCCACTTCGGCGCGGGAACGCAGTCGGAAAGGATGAAAGACGTTCCCGCCTGCGCGGAAATTCCGCAAAATGCCGCACATAAAGCCCACAAAATCGCCCGGAATAATTTCATGCGTTTATTTAGTCAGAATTTTTCTCCGAGGAAAACAGTTTAAAACGTTTTCCGGAAGCGAATTTCGAGCGGGGAAGAACGCAATCGCCGCCGCGTTTTTGCGGGAGAGAAATCCCTTTTTTATTGCGGGAAAAAGGTTATAATTTCCCGCAATGAAATACTGTGTCATCGGGCTCGGCGTGTTTGGTCGCCACTTGTGTTATCATCTTTCGCTGATGGGAGCGGAAGTGCTTGCCATTGATTGTCGGGAAGAAAATGTCGCGGCGGTTAAGGACTATGTCGATGCGGCGATTGAAATCGATTACACCGATCCCGCGCCCTTTGCGCATTACCCGATTGCGGACATGGACGCTGTTTTTATTGCGATCGGAGATAATTTTGAAGCGTCGATGATGCTTACCATGCGCATGCAGGAGCTGGGAGCCAAAAAAATTGTCGCGCGCGTGCTCTCGGGAATGCATGAGCGGCTTTTGAAAATGTTGCGTCCGAAAATCCATCGCTACGTTGTTCCCGAGGAATTTGCGGCGCGCGGGCTTGCGCATTCCATGATGATGCGCGGCGTTGTTGACGGCTATGACCTTGGCGACGGGCACGTTGTCATCGAAGTTGCGGCTCCGCGCGGGCTTGTCGGCAAGACCTTGCAGGAGGCTTCCGATAAATTTCGCGAGTATCGGATCTTGCTCGTTACGGTGAAGCGTCTTAATTCGACGGTTTTCGGAAAAGAATTGGAAAAAGCCTTGGGAGCGCGCGACGAGTTGCGCGACGACCAGGATCGCACGACGCTCGGCGTGCCGAAGCTCGATATTGAATTTCAAAAAAGAGACGTGCTGGTGCTTTTCGGCGCCGAGAAAAAATTAAGGAAATTCCTTGAAGATGTTTCCGGGGATTCTCCGTTTGACGGAAAAAAATAAACCCCATTTTACAATGCCCCAAAATCTCGCTAGCCCGACACAACCCGAAAAAAAATCCGCTATTTCCGCTTTAATCGCGCGCGGAAAAACCCTTTGGGACTCTCTTTACGAAAAGGTTTGGACGCCGCGTGAAGTTTCTTATCACACGCTTCCGATGCGCATTTTTACAACGATTTGGCGCATCGTCGAAATTACGATTAACGGAACGATTACGAACAATATTCCGATGCACGCCGCGGCGCTGACGTACTATGCGCTCATGGCGCTTGCGCCGTTTGTCATGCTTGTCCTTACGATTTTCGGAATCGTGATGAACGTGCAGGGCGAGGAAGCCGTGCGCATCATGCAGGAACGCTTGGCGGAAACGATGCAACTGGTGCTTCCCGCGCCGTCCGATACCGTTCCCGTGATCGGAACACCCGTCGACGCGGAAGCTATCGGAACGCTTGCGCCGCAGCTGGAGGAATTTTCCGGAATGTTGCTGAAAAATACGATGGCGAATTCGGGTTCCACGGGAACGATCGGGACGTTGATTTTAGTCGTGCTTGCCGTTTTCATGATTGCGCGTATCGAAGATGCGTACAATTTGATTTGGAATGTAAAAGAACGCCGGAGCTGGGCGCGTCGATTCGGGGTTTATTTTCTGTTCCTTGTGCTCGGCGGTGCGTTTTCCGCGATTACGATGTCGGTTCTCTCCGTTTCCGCGATTTTTAAAAGATTGGCGCAAAGCACAAGCGAGGTCTCCGTTTACGCTTCCGCTGTTCCCGGCGGGGAAGTTTTTTTCAATTTGATGACTTCGATTGTTCCGCTTCTGGTTGCGTTTTCGATTATGACGCTTCTCTTCGCTTGTCTGAATCGGTATTTGCCGAACGTCGGCGTGAGTTGGCGACCGGCGCTTTTAGGCGGCGCGATTGTCGCAATCTCTTTCATCGGTTGCGGAAAGCTGGCGACACTTTTCGTCTCGAAAATTTCGGAGTTCAATTCCATTTACGGGAACTTGAGCGTGATTTTCATTCTGATGTTCGGACTTTATCTTTCGTGGATGTTTTTGCTTATCGGCGGGCAAATTTCTTATGCCGCGCAAAACGCCGGATTCTTCAAAAATATTAATCGCAAGTGGACGGAGCTGAGCCCGCGAGCCAAGCAGGAGGCGTTTTTCGCCTGTCTTTTTGCAATTTACGAGCGTTGTTCCCGCACAAGCCAAGGGCTGACGCTTAAGGAACTCGGTAACGCGCTTTGCATTCCCGCCAACCTTATTTCCGAATGCACCGCAACGCTGATTGACTTGGAACTCGTCGTCGTGTTGGCGCCGGAAATGGATGAAGCCGGGCGCACACGATACAATGCGGCGGGAACGGTCGGAAAGCTTACAATCGCGGAATTACGCCGCAAGCTTGACAACTTGCGAGTGCCGATTGAGCTGGGCGGCGATACTCGGCTTCAGGCTGCGTTGGCGCGCTTTACGGCGTCGTTTGAGGTTTGTACGGACAGTACGACTTTCGAGAATTTGCTGGATGCGCGTCCCGCTGATTAATTTCCGCCTCGCGTGCGTCGGGGAATGAGTTCAAAATCTCCGGCACTTATGAGCATTGAAGAAAAAATTGCAGCACTCGGTTTAACGCTTCCTCAGCCTCCGGCTCCCGCAGGCGCTTACGTTCCCGCTGTTCAGAGCGGAAATTTGCTTTTTCTCTCGGGAACGCTCCCGATGGCAGACGGAAAAATGACGCATTCCGGCATGATCGGATCGTCGCCGGAAAAAGATATTGCTTACGGCTACGCAGCGGCGCGCCAGTGCGCCTTGGCGGCGCTTGCTAACGCTAAAGCTTATCTCGGTTCGCTTGAGCGCATCAAACGCATTGTCAATGTAAACGGTTTTGTTTACGCACCCGAAGGCTTTGCCGACGCTCCGAAAGTGATTAACGGCGCTTCCGAGCTTTTCCTCGAACTCTTCGGTGAAAACGGGAAGCATGCCCGCGCCGCGGTTGCGCTCGGGGGTGTGCCGCTACACGCGACGGCGGAAGTGCAGGTCGTTTTGGAAATTGCCTAACCGTTCCCGCGAGGAAAAATCGTGAGCCGTTTGGTTTCTGCTTTGGATGCGTTGGTCGCCGATATCGAGCGTCCGTCATGGGATGCTTACTTTATGGCGATGGCGGTTTTGATTGCGTCGCGCTCAGCCTGCGAACGCTTGCACGTCGGGTGCGTACTCGTTTCTGCGGGAACGCATCCGAATCGAGTGATTGCCGCCGGATACAACGGATTTCTTCCCGGAGCTCCGCATTGTTCCTGCGTGCGGGAAGGGCACGAGCAGGCGACCGTTCACGCCGAGCAAAATGCGATTGCCGATGCCGCCAAGCGCGGGGTTTCCGTGATGGGCGCCACGGTTTACGTCACGCATTTTCCGTGCATTAATTGTGCGAAGATTTTGGCATCTGCCGGAGTCGGGACAATCAAGTATTTGCACGACTATCACAACGATCCGCTCGTGGAGAATCTGCTTTCCGAAGCGAAAATTCGTATTGAAAAATTGAATTTGTCCGAGCCTTCCTGCTGATGAGTTCGAATACGTCCGATGCCGTTTATGAAAAAGTGCGCGGGAACTTCCTGCTCGCACGGCTCAACGTGCGCGGAATTTTTGAGCGTTCGGTGGTTTGGATTTCACGTTTTTCGCGGGAAGAAGGTGCGGTGGGTCTGATTTTGAACGCGCCCATGGGAAAAACCTTGGGCGAGTGCTCCCCGACATTTGCGGGAACGCCGTTTGCGCGAATTCCGATGCACGTCGGTGGCCCGGTCGATGAAATGCGGCTTTCCGTTTTGGCGTGTATTAAAAATTTAATTACGGGAGATCGAATGATTCAACTCGGATTGCCGCCGGACAAAATTCGTGATTTCGCGAATGACTCCGCCGCGCAGCTTTTCGCGTTTGCGGGAATGGCATCGTGGGCACCGAAACAACTCGAAGACGAATTGGCGGCGGGAACATGGCTTGTCGTACGGGCGGACTTTCCCGCTTGGGAAAACAACGCAGGGCGCGGGCTTTGGAAAGATCTTTTAAAAAAGAACAAGAAGCTTGATGCCCAGTTGATGTTACGCGCGCCGCTTTGCCTCGATGATAACTAAGTTTGTCCGCGCGTGAGAATTCACAAATAAAAAACGTTCCCGCAGATTTCACGGGAACGTTTTTTTGTCGAGTCGATACGGTCTTTCGTGGTTTTTAGATGATGACAAATTTGACCATGCAGTAGCCGACGGGAGCGACGAGGACGAGGCTGTCGAGCAAGTCGAGTGCGCCGCCCATTCCCGGGATGGTTGCGCCGGAATCTTTTTCGGCGGCTTGGCGCTTAATAACGCTTTCAATAAGGTCGGAAACGACGCTCATTGCGGCAAACGGAATTGCGCAGAGCGCTCCGGTAAGCGGCGAGAACGCAAAATCCGCAGGCAAAACGGTTTTTCCGCTACCGAGCGAGCCGAGTTCCCAAACGCCGAGCGCGTTCAATCCCCAAACCGTTCCCGCGCCGACAAGCATCGAAAGCAACACGCCGCCGACAACGCCTTCCCAGGTTTTTCCTGCAGAAACATTCGGGGCAAGTTTGTGCTTTCCGAAAAATTTTCCGCCGAGCAAGCCGCCGACATCCGTGAATTTGGTCGAAAGCAGAATCCAAAGACAAAAGAAAACGCCGTTCATTTCATTTTCAAATTGCCCGATGAGTAGTGCGAAGAAGCTGATCATGAACGGCAGGTAAAGCACGCCGAGTCCGGTGGAAAGTTGAGCGATGGTTGCCGGAAGGCGCCAGGCGGGATTTCGTTGGAGGCGGATAACGGAATAAATGCTGAACAGGATCACGATTCCCGCGGGAATGAGCATGGCGGTTTCGGTTCCGGAAGTTACTTCTCCCTGCGAGGCTCCGTAGTAAATTGCGGGAATAATCAACGCGCCGCCGACCAAGCCGACGATTTTACGCGGAGAGCCGCCGAATTCCGGCTTGGCGACCAAACGGTAAAACTCAAAAAGCGCTAGCGTGGATACAAGCGTTGCGAGCCCGATGACTCCGTAAATTCTGCCGAAATAAACAGTGCAGAAAAGAATTGTAAGTAGGAGGAATGTGCTGAATGTTCGTTTAAGCATGGGAAATTTTTATTTATTGTTGGGATTCTTGGAGCTGAGCGGAAGTTTTTCCGAAGCGGCGTTCCCGTGAAGCATAGAAATCAAGCGCTTTGTTCAATTCGTCTTTGTCAAAATCGGGCCACAGAACATGGGTGAAATAGAGCTCCGCGTAGGCTGCCTGAAGAAGCAGAAAATTACTCAGACGAATTTCTCCCGAGGTGCGAACGATTAGATCCGGATCGGGAATGCCTGCAGTCCAAAGATAATTTGAAAATTCGTCCCAGGCGGGAACGGAGTCGCCGGGAATTTTTCCGCTTTGAACATCGGCGGCATAATTGCGAACGGCGCGCAGTACTTCGTCGCGCGCCCCGTAGTTGAGCGCGACAGAGACGGTGTGCTCTTCGAAATTTTCCGTTGCTGATTTTACGTGTTCAACGGCGTCGCGAATTTCCTGCGGGAACGGAGACAAGTCTCCGATGGTTCGCAGGCGAATTTTATTTTTTATGAAAAGCGATTGCTGGTCTGCCAAAAAGCGTAGCATCAAACTCATCAACGCTTGAATTTCCTCTGCGGGGCGATTCCAGTTTTCGGAAGAAAACGCGTAAAGCGTAACGAATTTTACACCCGCGCGAAATGCATTTTCGACGGTGCGGATAACGGCTTGCGTTCCCGCCAAGTGCCCTTCCGAACGTGCTTTGCCGCGAGATTCCGCCCAGCGACCGTTGCCGTCCATAATGAATGCAACATGTCGGGGAATTCGCTGTTGAGAAAGCTCGTTCATAACTTTCCTATCAAACGACAAACAGGCGACGGAAGCAATTTGAAAATCTGCTCCCGCCTTGCGAAAATCTGCGTCAAACTCCCGAACTCGCTACGTTTTTCACCTGCGGAAACCCGAATTCCCGGTTGTGTAGCTTGCTTAAATTATACTGTTTTTATATATTTTGTGGTTGTGTTATTTCCCTGAGCGGGATTTTTTATAGCGCGTTTTTTTTGGCGAGATGTCGAAGAAAACGCTCAAAACTAAAATAGAAATTAAAAATATGATAAATAAACTGACAATCGGAACAACGTTGTTCCTGCTTGCTGCGGGAACGGCAAACGCTGAAGAAACTTGGGTAAGATCCGGTGGCATTCAGCGTTTCTTTTTTGGTACGACGCTGGCTACGAACGGCGGTTTTTTCGATACGACGGAGAAGACTGCAAATTTTTCCGTTAATTTCGGAGAAGATGCGCGCTATGTCTTCGGTTTTTCGGCAAATTACGGAGGAAATTCCTTCACGAACAATACGGCGGAAGTCATGTTCGGGCTTAACGGGAAGGATTATTCCTTGGTTATCGGGAAATCGGCAACGGCGCATTTGTGCGTTTCGGAAGTGAAGGGCGAGTTTTTTGCGTCTTCTTCGGTTTATGCTTCAAATTATGCATTTACAGCGGAGCCGCTTACAAAGCTTCCCAATGTTACGGTTTTGGAATCGAAGCTTCCGAAAGCCGGGAGTTATACCTATGAAATTACTCTGACGACTTCATCTTCCGGCAAGGGTAATGTTACGGTGTTCGTTCCCGAGCTGAGTAAAACGTACTCATACGATCTTAAGTTGACGGAAGGGATTGTTTCGTCGCTTACGAAACAGGCTACGACATCGCTTATCGGGTTGCGGTTTTTCGGCGCTTCTGCGACGGGAGATGTTACGGAGAAATACAGAGCGGCATCCGTCGGAAGCGGGATTTCTGTTCAAAAGTATGTTTTGAAGGGGATTCCGGAACCGTCGGCGTTCGGATTACTGTCCGGAATTGCGGGAATTTCACTTGTTGCTTCGCGGCGCAGGCGAAAATAATGCTTCCCGGATTTTTTCGTACGGACTGCGTTCCCGCGATTTGCGTTGCGGGAACGCTTTTGTCATTTTAACAGGCTTTTCGGCGCTTGCGCCTTTTCTCAGAAAGGATTACAGTTCCCCTTTTCAACACATTTTCTATCATGAGCCAAGATTCCGATAAACCGACTTTCATCAAAACGAGCTCCATTCCTGAAGGAACGCCGATGCGCGGCGCGGACGTTGTTGTACGTTGCCTCGAAAAATTGGGTGTTGATACGGTTTTTGCGTATCCGGGAGGCTCGGCGATTGAGCTTAATCAGGCTTTAACGCGCTCTTCGAAGATTCGTACAATTCTCCCGCGGCATGAGCAGGGCGGCGGGTTTATGGCGGGCGGCTATGCCCGCTCGACCGGAAAGCCCGGCGTTTGCTTTGCAACTTCCGGCCCCGGCGCAACAAACCTCGTAACGACGATTGCCGATGCTTTTATGGACAGCATTCCCGTCGTCTTTATTACGGGACAGGTTTTTTCTCAGTTCATCGGAAAACAGGCGTTTCAGGAAACGGACTTTTTCGGGATGACGCTTCCCGTCGTCAAACACAGTTTCCTTGTTCTCAAGGCGGAGGATCTTCCGCGTATTATTTTCCGCGCGTTTAAAATCGCGACGAGCGGCCGCCCGGGACCGGTGGTTATCGACATTCCGAAGGATGTTCAGCAGGCGCTTTTCGTGCCGAAATTCCCGACAACAAGCGACGATCTTGCTCCGCGTATTCCGGGAAAACTTCATGCGATGGACGACGAATTGAAGCTCGTTCTGGACCTTATTTCCTCTGCAAAAAAACCGGTACTTTACATCGGCGGCGGCGTGATTTCCTCGGAATCCTCCGAGCTGCTTCGCGAATTCGCGCATTTGACCGGCATTCCCGTGGCTTCGACGCTCATGGGGCTGGGCGCGTTCCCGGCGGACGATCCGCTTTCGCTCTACTGGTTCGGGATGCACGGAACCGTTGTCGGAAATTGGGCGGTTTATTATTCCGATCTGCTCATCGCGATGGGGGCGCGCTTTGACGACCGCATCACGGGAACGGTGGACAAATTTGCTCCGAATGCGACGATCGTTCATTTCGATATCGATCGTTCCGAGCACAACAAAAACAAAAAAGTTCAGTTCCCGATTGAAGGCGAATTGCACGACGCGCTTGTCCGCCTCATCGACCTTGTTAAACGTACCGGATTCAAAAAGCCCGACTTGTCCGCTTGGTACGAAACCATCGACGCTTGGAAAAAGGAACACGGATTTCCGTTCAAGTACGATCGCGGCGATTGCCCGCACATTCTCCCGCAGGAAGCCGTCGAAACGCTTTACGAAGAAACGAAAGGCGATGCAATCGTCTGCACGGGTGTCGGTCAGCACCAAATGTGGACGCCGCAATATTTCAAATTTAACAAGCCGCGCACCTTCATTTCTTCGCTCGGCGCGGGAACGATGGGCTTCGGGTTTGCAGCGGCTTGCGGTGTCGCGGCGGCGCATCCGGACAAAACCGTCATCAATGTTGACGGCGACGGTTCCGTGCTCATGAACATTCAGGAACTCGGCGCCATGGCGATTGAAAAACTCGCCGTTAAAACGATGATTTTGAACAATCAACACCTCGGCATGGTGGCGCAATGGGAAGACTGTTTCTACGGCTCGAATCGCGGACAGACTTTGCTCGGCGACGTTCAGAATGTCGGTTCGCCCGATAATCCGGGCGGGCTGTACCCGGATTTTGTAACAATCGCAAAAGGCTTCGGAGTCAAAGGTCGTCGAGTCATGAAGCGGGAAGAGCTTCGCGATGCAATCCGCGAAATGCTTGATACGCCGGGACCGTTTGTGCTTGATGTCGTTGTTCCTTACGGGCCGCACGTTCTGCCGTTCATTCCGCAAAAATGCTCGGCTTTGGACATTATGACGACGCAAACGGTTGACGCGTGCAAGCAATGCGGGCGTTGTCCGTGGCAAATTAAAGATTAGTTCTTTGCTTTACGAAAAAATCCTGCGGGGAGACTCGCAGGATTTTTTTTAGATCGTGTAAATTCAACATGATTTACACGCACCAATCTGTTCTTTTGTCGGGTTCAGATAAAAAGCGTTCCCGTGAAAACCCGCGGGAACGCTTTTACTTTTCGGCGTGCATCAAAGCATTGCCGATATTCGATTGATGCGCTTTTAGTAAACGTCTTTTTGGTAGCGCCCTTCAGCTTTAAGCGCCTTGAGCTTTGCTGCCGCATCTTCCGGGGAAAGCCCGCCGTGTTGCTGGAAAATATCGAGCAGAGCCGCTTCAACGTCTTTTGCCATACGCTTGGCATCGCCGCAGATAAAGAAGTAGCCGCCTTCGTCGTTGAGCCATTTCCAAACTTCGGCGCCGGCTTCGCGGATTTTGTCCTGGACGTAAATTTTGTATTCCTGGTCGCGGGACCATGCGCATTCGAGGCGTGTCAGCAAGCCGCTTGCGAGGGCGTCTTCCCATTCTTTTTGGTAAAGGAAGTCTGTTTTTACGCGTTGATCGCCGAAGAAGAGCCAGTTTTTACCCTTGGCTCCCTGCGCGGCGCGGTCTTGGACAAAGCTACGGAACGGAGCGATTCCCGTTCCCGGGCCGACCATAATCATCGGGGCATTCAAATCCGCCGGCGGGCCGAAGTGTGAATTGGCGACGAAGACCGGAAGCGCGGGTTCGCCAACCGGGGCGTATTCGCCGAGGAAAGTCGAGCAAACGCCGTCACGGGAACGCCCGTTGGTTTCGTAGCGGACGACGGCGACCGTCAGATGGACTTTGTCTTTGCCGACGAAGCGCGGCGACGATGAAATCGAGTAAAGGCGCGGAGCGAGTTTGCGAAGCTGTTCGATGAAGCTTTGCGCGGATACTTTAATCGAGGAAAATTCTTCGCCGATGTCGAGAACGTGGCGCGCATCAATCCAAGCTTTTTGAGCTACGGGATCGGCGTTGGCGAGCACTTCGGCGAGCTTTGCCTTGTCGCAATCGCAAGCCGCATTGTCATGGGCGAATTGGACAAATTTCTTCGTGATGGCGCCGAGGGAAAGTTCCGTCGTCAGCGCATCGCGCAGTTTGATTTGTTCCGTCGCTTTCGGGAGCGTGACGCATTCGTCTCCGGAAAGTTTATAAGCTTTCAGGACTGCATCGACGAGTTTGTCCGTATTGCGCGGGAACACGCCGAGGGAATCGCCGGATTTATAAACAAGTCCGCTGTCGCCGAGGTCAATTTCGAGGTGAACCGTTTCTTTTTGCGATTCGGGAGCGTTTGCGCGGGAACGCACGTCCAGCTTCGCGAGATACGGATTCGTTTTGGAATAAGGGCAGGTGTTTTCTTCAGCCATGTTTTGAGATTATGAATTAAAATTAAATTATGCGGCGTTCCCGTTTGCCGGCGGCGTGTAAACGCGGGAGCCGGCTTCGGCGTCAAGCATTAGTAATCCTTGACCTTCGCCGTTGACGAGCTTGAGGCGGTCAATGATGTTTTTGACGCTTTCTTCTTCTTCGATTTGCTCCGTAACAAACCATTGCAGGAAAATGTCCGTTGCGAAATCATGTTCGTCTTTGGCAAGGTGAACGAGTTCGTTGATGCGGCGTGTTACTTCCGCTTCATGCGCCGCCGCCATTTTGAATGCGTCAAGCGCGTTTGCCCATTGTGAGGGCGGTTCGTCGATTGCGGAAAGTTTGGCGGCTCCGCCGCGGGAAAGGACGAAGTCATAAAACTTCAGTGCGTGATCGGTTTCTTCTCGGTATTGGATGCGCATCCAGTTCGCAAATCCCGGCAACCCGACATCCGAAAAGTAGGCGGACATCGCAAGATACAGATTTGCCGAATACATTTCCCATTTCAATTGTTCGTTGAGGGCTGAGGTAATTTTTTCGCTAATCATAACACTATAATTTTCTACGGGTTTTCTCAGAAAATCAAGAAATCAAATGCGCAATAAAGCGGTCTCCGGCAACGGAAATCGGCTTCGAAATTCCGGCGGCGACGTAGTCGACGGCACGGGAAACGGCAACGGCGAGATTTTTCTTTGTATCGGAAGAAATCGGCGTTCCCGCCAGATTTGCGGCAATGGCGGCGGAAAGCGTGCAGCCGCTTCCGTGTGTATTTGTTTTTTCAATACGCGGATGTTTCAGGAAAGAATCAAATCCGCCTTGCTGTTTCGGAAATGCGAGAGCGTCGTAAACGTCGTCTCCGTTGCCGTGACCGCCCTTGAGCAAAGCGGGAACGCCGAGCGATTCGGCGAGTTCTTCCGCCGATTTCGAGATGTTTTCGAATTCGGTTTTTGCGTTTTTACGCCATGCGAATTTTTCCCCGAGTAAAACTTCCGCTTCGTCCAAATTGGGAGTGACGACGCTTGCGAGCGGAATCAGGCGTTCCCGCAGGGTTGCGATCGCCGCGTCGTCGATGAGTTTTGCGCCGCTGGTTGCAATCATCACGGGATCGACGACGAGTTTGATGTCGCGGTGGGCTTCAAAGAAATCCGCCACGGCGTTGATAATTTCGGCGTTGGCGAGCATGCCGGTTTTGGCGGCACCGATTTTGAAAAAACGTGCGACTTGCTCTGCCTGTTCGCGAACGAAAGTTGCGGGAACGGGATGCACGGCGGAAACGCCGTCGGGATTTTGTGCCGTGAGTGCAGTAATTGCCGTTGTCCCGAAAACGCCGTGCGCGGCAAAACTCAGTAAATCCGCCTGAATGCCGGCACCGCCGCCGGAATCGGAGCCGGCGATCGAAAGCGCTACGGGAAGTTCGTTTTCAAAATTTTCCATGGAAAAAGCTTAAATTGTCGAGTCGTTGCGGGGGAAGCGAAAACGTTTTCCGTTTGTAAAAATCGGCGGGAACGCTTTTTGTGTTCGCATGGACAATACGGTTTCTTTCGACGCGAAAAATCTTCCCAAAGCGAATCACCTTGTTTGGATTGACTGCGCTCGTTGGGTGGCGATGTTTCTCGTAGTTGTTTGTCATGCGTGCGATCCGTTTAATTGCTCGCCGGAATCGACAAGCAATCCGGAGTTTCTGCGCTGGGGCGCGTTCTGGGGCTCGTTGCTACGCCCGAGCGTGCCGCTTTTCGTGATGATTACCGGAGCGCTTTTACTTCCCGTACGCGAGACTTCGCTCGGCGGATTTTACAAAAAACGCATTCCGCGCGTACTGATTCCGTTTCTGATTTGGTCCGTCGTTTATTCGCTGTTCCCGTGGGTTGCGAGTTTGTTGACGGCGACGCCGGAAGCCGCGAAGGAATTAGTGCTCACCTTCTTTCCGTACGCAGGATTTATGAACGGCGGGAACGGTCCGGAAACGACGCTTGGCGCCGCGCTCGGAACCGTTGCGACAATCCCGTTTTCGTTCAATTATTTCACCGTTCACATGTGGTATATCTACATGTTGATCGGGCTTTATCTCTATCTGCCGGTTTTTTCGGCATGGGTGGAAAAAGTTTCGATAAAAACTAAGTGCGCATTTCTCGCAATTTGGGGCGTAACGTTGTTCATTCCTTACGCCGATGTTTTTCTGACTCCGCATTTGCCTTTCGGCGAAGGTTACCTTTTCGGAACCTGTTCGTGGAACGCGTTCGGTACATTCTACGCGTTTGCCGGGTTTAACGGCTATTTGTTGCTCGGGCATGTGCTTGCTCAGCTTTCGCGGGAACTCAATTTGAAAAAAACGCTCGCAATCGGCTTGCCGATTTTGTGCGCGGGAACGTTCCTGACGTATCTCGGATTCCTTTGGGTGCGCTTGACGGGAAGCCTCGACAATCCGGCGGTTTTTAATGCGCTTGCCGATATCGGAATTGTTTCAAAAACACTTGCCGATGCCGCGCAAGCGCTCGCGGGAACGTCGCCGGAAGCTGTCGCCGCCACGGCAAAAATGTTCCAAGCCGAACCGATGGTGGAGCTTTTTTGGACGTATTGTTCGTTTAACGTCGTACTTTCGAGTGCCGCGCTGTTTTTGCTGATTTCAAAAATCGAAATTGCTCCCGGAAGGCTTACCCGCTTTCTCGCGACGCTCGGAAAAATCGGTTTCGGCGTTTATCTTGTTCACTATTTCTTTGTCGGCCCGTGCTATGTACTTGCCGTTAAAATCGGGATTCCGCTTTCACTGCAAATTCCGGTTTCGGCACTTTTTGCTTTCGCGGCGACTTACGTTGCCGTGCGCGCGCTTTACGCAATCCTTCCGAAACCGAAAATTTTCTTGGGATAGGAGCGTAGCTTATTTTTTGACCTCGAGGTGAATCGTCGCGTCGATGGCGAGTTCCCGGAAAATGGCTTTTTCGATTTTGTCGGCGTAGGAGTGTGCGTCCCGCAACGGCATATCGCCGTCAAAGCGAATGTGAAATGTAATTTCCGTGTGCATACCGTATTCGTGGCAATGCAGATGGTGTACGTCGAGGTCGTTGCGTCCGCTGACGGTTTCGCAGATTTTGCGAATTTGGTCTTCGGTTTCGCGGGAAACGCCGGAACCCAGAAGCTTGGAGGCGGCGTTTTGAAGAACATTCCAGGCGAGCCTGAAAAGAAGGATGCCGACGACGCACGAGAGCGCGCCGTCCATCCACCAGAGCGCGTTCCCGCAGAACTTGGCGATTAGCATACCAACAAGGAGTATGGCGGAGCTGAGCGTGTCGCTCCGGTGATGATAGGCATCGGCGCGGAGCGAATTGATTTTGGTTTTTCGCGCTGCCCAGAATGCGTACTGAGCCATGGATTCCTTGATGATAATAGTCGCAAGCATTGCGGCGAAGGCAAGCCAACCGAAGTCGACGCTTTCTCCGGCGAGGATTTTTTCGATTCCGCCTTTTACAAAAGTGAAGCCGACTCCGGCGAGCATCATGGCAATCGCGAGCGAAGCAATCAGCTCGGCGCGCCCGTGCCCGAAAGGATGTTCGGGATCTGCCGGCTTTTCCGAAATTTTAATTCCGATGAGAAGTACGCCCGAAGAAAGGCAGTCTGAAAGTGTTTCCCATGCGTCGGCAATAACGGCGAGCGAGCCTGTAAAGTGCCCGGCCCAAAGCTTGAACACGCCGAGCAGGGCGTTCCCGCAAATTGCGATATAGCCTTCGCTTTTGGCGATTTTTAAATTGCGCTTTCGTAATTGTTCGCGCTTCTCGGAGTAGCTTGAATCCGGCATAAAATAAAGCCGTTCCCGCGGGAACGGCATTAGACGTTAATTGATGTCGCCGAGGTAATCCGTCGGAATTTCAAGTTCGTTTTTATCATTCAAAAACGTTTTAAAAAGCGACGGGAAGAAGCGGGCTTCGCGGAGTTCTTCGAGCGGAATCCACTTGTAGCCGACTTGGCGCGTGTCCTGCTCGGAACCGTGTCCGATATTGCCTTCTTCAAGCAAATCGCAAGCGAAAACAACTTCGACCTGATGAAAGTGTTTGTGGCGTGCGGCGAAATCGTGGTTTTTCCCGATGTACTCGCGCACGTAGAGCATTTTGTAAGGCTCGACGGAAATCCCGAGTTCTTCGGCGCATTCGCGGCGAACCGTATTGTAGAGCTCTTCGCCGTGCTTTTGTCCGCCGCCCGGAAGAACGTAAAACGGTCCCGTCTGGTCACGCAAAATAACGGCGAGCAATTTATTGTCCCGCACGACGACCGCACGCGCCGCGACGCGAATGGGATTGCTTGCCTGAAACGGTTTCGGGCGGCGGGGGCGGTTATTGTTTTGCGGATGAGAATTCATAAAAGCTAGCGATTTTTAAATGCAAACGGCAGACTGCGGGAACGCCGCCTGCCGTTTGCTGAGTTGAAAAGTCCGTCAGACTTAGTCCAACAAGCCGTCGGCGATGTCTTCGTTCGAGTGAACCGCCTTGACGTCGTCGAGGTCTTCGAGCGCGTCAATGAGCTTTTGAATCTTCTTGGCTGTTTCCGCGTCGGAGATCGGAACCGTGACGTTGGGCAGGTAAACAAGGTCGGATTCCGCCGGCTTGATGCCTTTGTCTTCAAGCGCCTTGGCGACGTTGTCGTAGTCGGCAATCGCCGTGATGATTTCGAAGTGGTCGCCGTTATTTTTAAAATCTTCAGCTCCGGCTTCGAGGGCGAGTTCCATCAGTTCGTCTTCGTTCATGCCTTCCGCGGAAATAAGGATTTGTCCCTTGCGGTTGAAGTTAAAGGCAACGGACCCGGAGCTGCCCATGTTCCCGCCGTTTTTGGAAAATGTCGAACGCACTTCGCCGACGGCGCGGTTTTTGTTGTCGGTCGTTACTTCGACAACGAGGCTAACGCCCGCAGGCGCATAACCTTCATAAACCATTTCTTCGTAGACAACGCCCGGAATTTCGCCCGTACCTTTTTTAATGGCGCGGTCAATGTTGTCGTTCGGCATATTTGCCGCACGTGCGCGCAGGAGAATGGAGCGCAGGCGCATGTTCGTGCTCGGGTCGCCGCCGCTTTCGCGCGCCGCAAGCGTAATTTCTTTGGCAAGATTGCTGAAAATCTTCCCGCGTTTTGCGTCAACCAAACCTTTATGACGCTTCGTCGTAGCCCATTTGCTGTGTCCGGACATAATCTTTTTATTAAGGAGTTAAATTTCGGAAAAGCATATCTTTAATGCGTTCCCGCGTAAAGGAAAAGCTTCGTAACGGGAATTTTTCGGTAGCCGTCGGGTGCTGGCTGCGCTTGCGTTTCGCGGGAAAGGAGCGTATTTTCTTCGCTCATGTCTGCACTTTGTGAAGAAGTTTTTGATGCCATTTTGATGGCACGGCAACGCGTTTATGCGGTTGCGAATCCCACGCCGCTCGAAGAGCTCGTCGGAAGCAATTTGCCGTTTCGCCTTTTTGTTAAACGCGAAGATCTCGGTCCGATTAAAGCTTATAAATGGCGCGGCGCGTATAATCGCATGGCGCTTTTGACGCCGGAAGAGCGTTCCCGCGGGATTGTCGCGGCATCGGCGGGAAACCATGCACAAGGCGTTGCGCTTGCAGCGAAGTTGCTTGGCATTCATGCGAAAATTTTTATGCCGCGTTCGACGCCGGATGTGAAACAGGCGGCGGTGAAGCGTTTCGGCGGAGAATTTGTCGAAATCGTTTTGCACGGCGATTCATATGATGTCGCGGGAGAAGCGGCAAAAAAGGCGGCAAAGGACGAAGGTCTTACCTTTGTTCATCCCTACGATGACATCGGAACGATGGGCGGGCAGGGCACGCTCGCCGACGAAGTGGTGATGTCGGGAAAGGGGCCGTTTGACGTGGCGTTTTTGCAAATCGGCGGCGGCGGCATGGCGGCGGCGTGCGCGGTTTGGTTGCGCCGTCAGTATCCGGGAATTAAAATCTACGGGGTTGAGGGAGCGAATCAGGCTTCGATGAAAGCGGCGTTGGAGGCGGGAACGCCCACGGACATCGGCAAGGTGGATATTTTCTGCGACGGTACGGCGGTGCGTAAGGCGGGAACGCTTACATTTGATATTTGCAAAGAAGTGCTCGACGGCGTCGTTACCGTTACGAACGAAGATATTTGCTGGGCGATTCAGAAGCTTTGGGAAACGAATCGGATTATTCCGGAGACTTCCGGCGCAATGGGCGTTGCCGCAGCGATTAAATATGCAGATAAGCTCGCGGGAACGAAAGTCCTCGCGGTCATTTCCGGGGCGAATGTGGATTTCGGACAATTGGGATTCATTACGCGCAATTCCCAGGTTAACGGCGCAAAGCGGCATTGTTTGCGCGTGCGTATTCCGGAGCGTCCGGGCGCATTTTTGGAGGTCTTCGGCAAAGCGTTTTCCAAAAGCAGTATCACGGAATTCCAATACGGAAAAACCAGTGAGACGGAGGCTTGTCCGATTATCGGCGTCGCCGTCTCGGATGAGCAACTTGCCGAAATTACGGGAACGCTTGATGCCTGTAATGTGCCATGGGAAGACGTTACGAACGATGCGGATACGCTTTTCCGCGTGATTCCGTTTGAGCGCGGTCTGCTTAAAAATCCGCTCTTTATCCGTCTTGATTTCTATGAGCGCCCCGGAGCTTTGCACGACTTCCTTTCTCGCGACTTGGGAGAGAACGACAATATCTGCTACTTCAATTACCTTTATACGGGCGAACGTGTCGGGCGGGCGCTTTTGGGATTTGAATTCGCTGAAGAAGCGGACCGGAAAGCATTTTTAGATAAACTTTCCGGAGAACTGAGCGGAGCCGTTCGTTCCCGTGAAATCATCAGCGGGGCGGTTGCCGAGCGCTTAGGCGCCTAGCGCGGGAATACGGTCATTTGATTTTTTAATGCGTTTATTATGCTCACCGTCGGAATTGTTTCTTTAGGTTGTCCCAAAAATCAATCGGACTCGGAGGTGCTCATCGGGCACATGCTCGAAGCCGGAATGACGCTTACCGCTGATCCGCGCGAGGCGGACGCCGTCGTCGTCAACACCTGCTCGTTCATTCTCGACGCACGTAAGGAAAGCTTGGACGCGATTTCCGAAATGGCGAAAGAAGCCAAACGCCGCCGCAAAAGCGCCAAACCGCTTAAAATCGTCGTCGCCGGCTGTATGCCGCAACGCTACGGCGAAAAAATCCGCGAAATGATTCCGCAGGCGGACGCATTTATCGGTATTGATGAGCTGGAAAAAATTTCGCCGCTCATCGAAAAACTTTGCGGGAACGCCGGGAAGCCTCTCGCGAAAGACGGACGCGTTCCCGTCGCCGTTTCCAAGCGCCCGCGCTACATTCCGGATTATTCCACGCCGCGCGCGCGCCTTACGCTCCCGCACATCGCCAACGTCAAAATCGCCGAAGGCTGTAATCACGGTTGCGCGTTTTGTGCGATTCCCGGCATTCGCGGCAAACACCGTTCCCGCGCGATTGCCGATATTGTCGCCGAAGTAAAAACGCTTGTCCAAGTCAACGGCGTAAAGGAAATCAACCTGATTTCTCAGGATACGACTTATTTCGGCATGGACACGTGGCAAAAAACAAAGGTCGGCAAAACCACGAAAGTTTCTTCCGAAGAAGGCGAATCGCTCGCCGTGCTTTTGCGCGCGCTCAACCGCATTCGCGGCGATTTCTGGATCCGCGTTTTTTACACGCACCCTGCGCATTGGAGCGACGAGCTGATTTCCGTTTTCGCCAAATGCAAAAAAGTCGTTCCCTACATTGATATTCCGCTTCAGCATATTTCCGACAACATGTTGGCTGCGATGAAGCGGGAAACCGACGGAAAGTATATCCGCGATTTAATTACAAAAATCCGCAAGGGCATTCCCGGCGCCGTCATTCGCTCGACGTTCATTGTCGGCTTCCCCGGCGAAACCAAGGAAGATTTTGAGGAGCTTTCCGCATTTTTAGGCGAAGCAAAATTTGATCGCGTCGGCGTTTTCCAATATTCCAAGGAAGAAAACACACGTGCGGCGCTGATGCCGGACCAAGTTGCTCCCGCAGAAAAAGTGCGGCGTTGGAACGCGACGATGGTCCAACTTCAAAAAATTTCGCGGGAACGCATGCGATCCCGCGTCGGCGAAAAAATCCGCGTTCTCGTGGACGAGCCCGGAATCGCGCGCTCTGCCGGCGACGGCTTCGACGTGGACGGCTTGGTTTTCGTGCCGAAAAGCCTGCCCGTCGGAGAATTTGCGGAGGTAACCGTTACCGGCTACAAGGCTTACGATTTGATCGCGAAGTAAGTACGTTTTTCTCCGATTTTCGGAATAAACAAAGCCGTTCCCGCAGGTGCGTGAACGGCTTTGTTTTTAAAAGAAAATGACGTGTTAGATTGCGATGTATTTTCCGGCGGGAACATTGCAGACCGGGCATTTTTCCGGAGTGTCATTGTCGCCGAAAGTGTCGCCGCAGGTCGGGCAAACGTAATATTTTTTCGGGAGGGCGGAAACCGTTCCCGCGTTGATGGCGTCGATTGCGTTTTGGTAGAGCTGAGCGTGGATTTTTTCGACTTCGAGCGCTTGAGTGAAGCTCACGATAGCGGCTTTTTGTCCTTCGGCTTCGGCGTCTTTGAGGAAGTTCGGATACATTTCCGAGAATTCGTAAACTTCGCCGGCTTTGGCGTGTGCGAGATTTTCGAGCGTCGTTCCTACTTCGATTTCAATTTTGAATTTCGGAAGTTCGCCTCCGAGTTTTTTTAGTACGCGGGCGTGGTTTGCGGCGTGAATGCTTTCTGCCTTGGAGGTGGCTTCAAACATTTTTTGAATTTCCGGATAGCCTTCGCGGGCGGCTTGCGCGGCAAATGCGGCATAGGTTGCGCCTGCGGTGGATTCTCCGATGATCCCGTCGATAAGATTTTTGATAGTGTTTTGCATAGCGTTGAAGATTTTCTCCTTTCTTCGAAAAATAACAAGAACTCTTTTACGGGAACGCTCAGATAACGGCGAGTGTGAAGCCCATAAGCAACATTCCCGTGATAATTCCGTAAATCGAAAGATGGTGGAATCCCCAGCGTTCCGCCATCGGAAGTAATTCGTCGAAGGCGACGAAAACCATCGTTCCCGCGACCGAAGCGAAAAGAATTGAAAGCAGCGTTTCCGACAGGAACGGGTACAGGACGAGCATTGCAATTCCGGCGCCAATCGGTTCCGCCAAGCCCGAAAGCATGGAGTATTTAAAGGCTTTTTTTCGGGAACCCGTTGCGTGATAAATCGGAACGGAAACCGTGATTCCTTCCGGAATATTGTGCAGTGCAACTGCGATCGCAATCGGGATTCCGAGTGTGAGCGAGTTGATGCCCGCCGCAAAAGTCGCCATGCCTTCCGGAAAATTGTGTACGCCGATGGCGAGCGCAAAAAGAATCCCGGAACGCCGCATTTTCGAAGTTTCCGAAGCATTGTTTTCGGCAACTTGAACGGGTAGGTGAAGTTCTTCAGGGTCGTGGGCTTCGTGCGGGTTCTCGTTTTCGGGAATGAGGCGGTCAATAAGCATTGCGATCAGCATTCCGCCGAAAAACGAGACTAGCCCGACAAGGTGTCCGTTAAATTTTCCGTAAGTTCCCGCGAGATTTTCCTGCGCAGATGCAAGCAGCTCGACAAAGCTGATATAAACCATGACACCCGCCGAAAGCCCGAGTAAAAATGTCAATAAACGTATGTTTGTTTTCTTTACAAAAAAACCGATGGCGCCGCCGACGCCGGTTGCAAGACCTGCGAACGTCGTCAACGCGAGTACGGCGAGCATATTTTGCCAAGAGATTTCTTCAATCATTGCGGGAACGCTATTTCATCGCCTTATGTGAGGCAATTATTTTTAGGGCATGAGAAAACGAGTTTTCGGAATTTTCCCCGGAATTGTGTATTCCGACAGATAAAAGACTTGCATTCGGTTTTAAAATTTAAATCATTACAAAATAATACAGGTTCAATATATTCGAAACGGGAATTCTCAAAAATTGTTTTACAGATGACTACGAAAGATTATACGAAAATTTTGCGGCAACACGGAATTCGTCCTTCCGTACAAAGGCTTGCCGTTTACGATTACCTTTGGAAAAACCGCACGCATCCGACGGCGGAAGAGATCTTTACGGCGTTGTCGCCTTCGATTGCGACGCTTTCCCGAACGACGATTTATAACACCTTGCGCCTTTTTACGGAAAAAGGAGCTGCTCAGATGATTACCATCGAAGAAAAGGAAATGCGCTTTGACGTGCTGACCGAAATTCACGGGCATTTCAAATGTTCTTCCTGCGGGATGGTCTCGGATTTCGAGTTGGACGGCGATTCTATCCGCAAGCATCTTCCGAAAAATGCGCGAGGCGAAACTTTTCAGGTCCATGTTCACGGAACTTGTGCAAAGTGCGCCGGAAAGGAAAACTAGCCCTAAAAGCAGATTTTAAATTTCCGCAAAGAGATCGATTGAAGAATCGGTCTCTTTTTTACGTTTACCGGGCTTAAATGCGCTATTTCCTTGCTGTTAAAAGCCGTGAAAATTAGATTGAACCTCTTATGAAAGCACCGATTATTCTAATCAGTTCATTGGTCGTTTTGCCGTTTATGACCGCATGCGGAGACAATTGTTGTAAGCCGGTTCCCGCGGAGAATGCCGTTGTCGCGGAAGCTGTCGTTCCCGCAGAAAAAATTCAAAATCCGTTTCTTCAGGAGGGATATGCGATTCGCTGGTCGGCGCTGACTCCGGAAAATATTGTTCCCGATACGCAGATTGCAATTGCCCGTGCTCAAAAGGCAATTGATAAAATTTGTGCGCTTACGCCGGAGCAATTGACCTATGACAATGTCGTGGGCGTTTATTGGAACGAATTCATGGCGCCGTTTGATTTTTTCTCCAGCTTGCTTGCGCACGTGAAGGATGTTTGCATGACGGAGGAATACAATGCCGAGTACGAAAAGGCGCTTCCGCTTATCGCCGAATTTGGTACGAGTGTCGATCTCAACCCCAAGCTTTGGGAAATATTCAAGGCCTACGCGGGAACGGAAGACGCTAAAAACCTTTCGCCGCAGAAAAAGCGTTATTTGGATAAAATTATCAACGGTTTCCGCGACGGCGGGGCGGATCTTCCCGCAGATAAAAAGGAAGAACTTAAGGAAATCAGCAAAGAGTTGACGACTCTCCGTCAGAAATTCTCACGCAACGTTCTTGATTCCATCAATGCATACTCGCTTCTGGTAACCGATCCCGCCCGGCTTGCAGGCTTGCCCGAAACCGAGCGAGCCGCCGCTTTGGAAGAGGCAAAGAAAGCGGGGAAAGCGAGCGACGAAAAGCCGGCTTGGATGTTCACCCTGCGCGCTCCGTCTTACTCGCCTGCGGTGAAATATTTGGATGATGCGGCGCTACGCAAAGAACTTTGGGCTGCGGCGAATGCGCAGTGCATCGGCGGAGAATTTGATAATACGAAAATTACGCGCCGTATTCTTGAACTGCGCCAAAAGCGGGCTGAGATTCTCGGCGAGAAGAATTTCTCGGATCTGATTTTGAAACGCCGCATGGCGAAAAACGGCGAAACCGCCTACAATTTCGTCCTTGAGCTTCAAGGCAAAACCAAGGCGGCGTTCTTGCGCGAATACGAAGAACTGAAGGCATTTCGCAAATCTCAGGATGCTGCGTATGACGGCGGCAATTTTGAGCCTTGGGACGTGGCATATTGGTCCGAAAAAATGCGCAAGGCCAAATACGATTTCGATTCCAATTCCGTGAAACCGTATTTCTCGATGGAAAACGTTATGGACGGCATGTTCCGCTTCTTTGAAGAACTGCACGGATTGCGTATTCGTGAAGTCCCGTCCGCATTCGTCGAGCTCGGTTCCGGAAAAAGCGTTCCGGCGGGAACGGTCGAAGTTTGGCATCCGGAAGTCAAATTCTATGAGCTTTTCGATGCGGAAACGAACGCTCGAATCGGCGTTTTTTATACGGACTGGTATCCGCGCGCGTCCAAACGATCCGGAGCATGGATGCATCCGCTTGCCGTCGGCGATCGTAAAGCCGGAATTCCGAATTTCGGACTTGTTTGCGGGAACATGACGGCTCCGGTCGGGAACGAACCGGCTTTGCTCACGCACTACGATGTCGAAACCATCTATCACGAATTCGGACACTTGCTTCACCACCTGCTCGGCAATACGGAAGTTCCCGCGCTTAACGGTACCAGCGTGGCTTGGGACTTTGTCGAGTTCCCGTCGCAACTTAACGAAAATTGGACTTGGGAGCCGAGCGTTTTGAAGCGCTTCGCGAAACATTATAAAACCGGAGAAGTCATTTCGCAGTCGATCATCGACGGAATGTTGCGTGCCCGCAATTTCCAGGCGGCGTATGCACAAATGCGCCAGCTGAGCTTCGCGGGAAGCGATCTTTACATCCATCGCAACGCAAAGGCAATCGCCGGTCGCGAAGTCAACGATGTAGGAATGGAACTTGCGCGGGATTATTCCTGGCCGATGAAAACGCAGTCGAATACGATTTTGAATCGCCTTACGCACATTTTCTCGGGCGGATATTCTTCCGGTTATTATTCCTACAAGTGGGCGGAAGCGCTTGAAGCCGACGCTTACCTGAGCTTTAAAAATCCGGACGGTTCCATTAACTTCGAGAAAGGAAAAGAATACCGCAAAAAAATTCTGGAACGCGGCGACACGGTTGACGCGAACGAACTCTTCCGCGACTTCGTCGGGCGCGAGCCGGATTGGAACGCTATCAATGTGCTTCACGGAATTTCCGAAAAATAATTTCCGTAAGATTGTTCTCTGCAAAACCGTTCCCGTAGTCGCGGGAACGGTTTTTTATTATTATTTCTCTGAAATTTCCGGATGTTCCTGTGAATTTTACCTTTGAAATTCCCTTAAAAAATAGACTTAAAAAAACTTTCGTGCATAATGGACGGGCATGAGCAAAATCAGGTCGATGACAGGCTACGGGCGGGCGGGTTTTTCCGTCGGGAACGCGAATTTTACGGTTGAAATTGCTTCGGTTAATCAGCGCGGGTTGGCGGTTTCGGTTTCGGCCCCGTCGGACTGGACGCCGGATGCGGAGCGACTGATTACATCGCTTGTACGGGAATGTGCCGCGCGCGGGAAAGTCTCCGTTGCGCTTCGTGGCACCACGACTGCGGGAAGTACGAATTTTACTTGGGATGCTGCCGGACTTGAAGAAAGTGCCGAAAAATTATTAAAAACTTCGCAAGATTTTTGTGCGAAGTCGCTTATGGAAGAACCTTTCAAACTTACCGGCGAAACTTTTCTGCGTTTGGCGGAATTGCATCGTACAAGCGCAGCGAGCTTGCCGCCTTTTGAAAATCCGGAAGTTGCTGCCGCAATCGCGACGGGAACACGCGAGGCGCTTAAACGATTTGTCGAAATGCGCAGTGCTGAAGGTGAAAATTTGGAAAAAGATTTTCGCGCACGATTGGAACGTTTGCGCGACTGGGCTGTAAAAATCCGAAATGCCTCCAACGGAACGGTTGAAAACTATCGGAACAATCTGCGTTCCCGCCTGGCGACGCTCGGGTTGGAAATCGACTTGGACGATTCGCGCTTTCTCAAAGAAATTGCGCTGTTTGCCGACCGTTGCGATATCGCGGAAGAATTAACACGTCTCGACAGCCATTTTGCTCAATTTGAGAGTTGTCTTTCGGAAGAGGAATGCGGACGGAAACTTGATTTTATTTGCCAGGAAATTTTGCGCGAATTTAACACCATCGGAAGTAAGGCAAACAATGCAGCCGTTACGCGCTGTGTCGTCGAAGCAAAGAATGAGCAGGAGCGTTTGCGTGAGCAGGTGCAAAATGCAGAATAAAATTTTCAATGAGCTCTCGTATTAAAATTTTTACTTACGCAATCGCTACGGCGTTATTTGCCGTTCCCGCGAACGCCGAGACCGTTTGGGCGGACGGAGTTTCGAAGAAAACCGGCTGGATTGACATCAATAAAAATTGGCAGACCGACAAGTTTCATTGTTGGGCTGCATCTGCCGCCAATATTATTGCCTGGTGGCAGGAAAAAGTCGGAGAAGAGAGAATTCCTGCGGGAACTCCGAAAGGGGCGGATGCGATTTTTACGGCAATCAGCGACACCTTTGTCGATTGCGGGCGCGGCGCCGACATTGCGTGGAAATGGTATTTTGGCGGATGCGACTTGGTGGAATTTAATTACGAACATGATTTTCGAAATCCGGAAAACGCGCGAACAAGCGGGCGTTTTTGGCAAAATAATATTCTGAAAAAATACGGTTGGGCGAAACCGCGTCAGGGCGTTCCCGCTTACATTGAAGCCGGATTCGCTTACGATACGTCCCCGGAAGCACGCAACGCCGAAAGACTTGCAGAGACAATTGTGCGACTCTTCAAGGAAGGGAAGGGCATTACTCTGGATCTTGGCCCCGGCGGTGCGTTCCCGCAAGGACACGCGATTACGCTTTGGGGAATTGACTATCGGGGAAATCGGATAAAGTCGCTTTATATCACAGACTCCGATGATCGTTGTACGGGCTTGAAAAAATACGATGTCGCCTATGTAACGACACAAGAAACGCAGGGAGACGGCAAGGACGGAAAAGCGGTAACAACGTGGGAAAAAACAACAATTTTCCTTCAGAATTATTGCGGGAGCGATCGGTATCACATTTTGAATTGGGCCGCACTCGGCTTACCGCGCCCCGTTCCCGCAAAATCCGGAAACCGCTAGTTCAAGGCGCAATCCGCGATTGATTTTCCCGTAGGCTTGCTTTTCCTGCTCGGGAGTGAAAAAATTGCCTATCATGTCGAAAATCAAAGTCGGAATTGTCGGAGCTTCCGGTTATGCCGGGGAAGAACTTGTGCGGCTTTTGTCGCGCCACCCGAACGCGGAGCTTGCCTGTGTGTGTTCGCGTTCGCTCGCGGGAACGCCGTTGGCGGAAGTGATGCCGCAGTACCGCGAAATGATTCCCGCCGGGCTGACGTTTATTCAGGCGGATCCGCAGGCGATTTGCGCCGAAGCGATTGATGTTTGGTTTCTCGCGCTCCCGCACGGCGTTGCGGCGGAATATGCGCGTCCGCTTGTTGCGGCGGGCAAGCGTGTTTTCGATTTGTCGGCGGATTTTCGTTTAAACTCGCCGGAAATTTACGAGGAATACTACGGCAAGCCGCATCCGGATACGGAGCTTTTGAAAAAGACGCCTTACGTCATTCCGGAGCTCGCGCAAAACGATGCGTGGAAAACGGCGGCGCTTGTGGCTTGCCCGGGCTGTTACCCGACGAGTATTCAGATTCCGCTGATTCCGCTTTTGCGCGCCGGGCTTATTAAGCCGGCGGCGGGGACGTGCATCATCAATTCGTATTCCGGCGTTTCCGGAGCGGGGAAAAAAGCGGATTTGGCTTATGCGTATTGCGAGCGCGACGAATCGGCGAAAGCTTACGGCTTGCCGAAACACCGCCATTTGTCCGAAATCGAAGAACAACTTTCTCTTGCGGCGGGAACGCCGATTGTCGTGCAGTTTTGCCCGCATCTGGCGCCGATGAAACGCGGGATTTCCACGACGATTATCGTTCCCGCGAACGGCGCGTCGGTAGAAGGCGTTTACGCGTGTTGGGAAAAAGCTTACGCGGGCAAACCCTTTGTCGGCATTTTGAAAAGCGGAAAATTCCCCGACACGGCGCATGTTACGGGAACGAACCGCGCGGATATTTCCGCTGTTTACGACCCGCGCACGAAAAATTTCGTCATTACGTCCTGCATCGACAACGTCGTCAAAGGCGCATCGGGGCAGGCGGTTCAGCTGATGAATCTTGCGCTCGGATTTCCGGAAGCTGCCGGACTGATTTAATTTTAACCCCAAAAGATAATTAAAATATGAATACAAGCTCTCTCAACGCTACTATCGCCATTCCTGCGCGTCTCGGCTCGACGCGTCTTCCCGGAAAAGTTCTTCTTGATTTGGGCGGAAAACCCGTTGTTCAGCATGTCTGGGAAAAAGTCCGCGGGATGAAGCATGCGGGTAAAATTGTTTTGCTCGCCGATACGGAGCAGGTCGCGGAGGTCGCGACGAATTTCGGGGCGGAAGTGATTATGACTTCGCCGGAATGCCGTTCGGGAACGGAACGGCTCGCTTCGGTTCTGTCGCAGCTTCCCGGAGAATTTTTTCTGAATGTTCAGGGCGACGAACCGTTTATTGATGTTGATTTATTGGACTCGCTTGTCGAGCGTTGGGCGGAAACGCGCTGCGAACTGGTGACGGCTGTTGCGAAAATTACCGATCCCGCGAAATTGCTTAATCCGAATGTCGTCAAAGTTGTACGCGGGAGCGACGGTCGCGCGATTTATTTTTCCCGCTCGGCAGTGCCGCACCTGCGCGGCGTTCCCGCAGAACAATGGCTCGAAAGCGGCAATGTTTGGTGGTCGCATATCGGCGTTTACGGCTATGCGCGCGCGACGCTTGAAGCGCATCCGACGATGGCGGTAACGACGCTTGAAACACTCGAATCGCTTGAGCAATTACGTTTTATCGATCGCGGAATGAGTTTCCAAACCGTTGAAACCGATTATCATCCGGTTTCTATTGATACGGCGGAAGATTTGGAAAACGCCCGAAAGCTTTTCGCTTAAGGAAATTTCTAAGCCGGGGGGATTCCCTCCGGGAACAAGCCTTAAAATTTTCGTGAATAAAAAATCCCGCAGACGTTTCTGCGGGATTTTTCGGTTATTGGGCCTCAGGTGTCGCTTGCGGAGTTTCTTCTTCCGGCGCGAGTGAGCCGATGACTTTGATAAACGGTTCCGGCGCCTCGGGAACGCTTTCGCCGATGTTGTCTTCCGGGCATTCGAGTGTAGGAATTTCCGGGCGTTCAATCGGTTGTTCCGCATTTGCCGCCGCTTTCGCTTGGGCTTCCGTCATCACCGGGTGAGCGTACAACTTTCCGTCGGACATTTCCGAAACATAACCTTCGGTAACGAGCCAGCGAACCGTTCCGACGAGCTCTTTTGCGGCGGCGTTTTCTTCTGCGGGAAGGGCGACGGCAGCCTCCGGATTTTCGCTCGCGGGAGCACTCGGCGTTTCAATCCCGAGCATCTTGGACGGAAGTTCTTTTAAATCGGTTCCGGGATTTTTTTCCAAAAAGTCAAAAACATGTTGGATCGTTTCCGAGAAAACCGAGCCGGGCGTCCGGAATTTTCGCTTAACGCCGCAAACCATCGTAATCCCTTTGGAGCCTTTTTTGTAGAGGGAAAATCCGAGATGGCGCAGGCGCCCGCGGAATCCGTTTGCCGTGTTGAGCGGGAATTTGCGCTGAAATGCGATTTCGGATTCGATTGATGTTTTCAGCGGTCCGATCGGCATTTTTTCAACGAGCGTTCCCGCGATGCGGACTTGTTTCGACTGGCGGACGACGGATTCTTTGCGTGATGCGACGAGAAATGCCTTTGCCGATCCGGCGCCGTCAAAGCTTTCCGGATCGCCTTCGCGGCGGTCTTTAAGCGTGTAGCGCGTAACTTTCTTCATTTTATCGACCCAGGTTGCAATTAATTCGGGATCGCTGACGGTTTCGACGCGCGACATGAATTTTTCAAATGCCATTCGCGGGAGATTTGCCGCATGGTGATCGCGCAACGCCTGCTGGTAGCCGTGGTAATTCGGCGGAGCAATGACTTCTCCGGTGAACCCGCACTTCGCAATCATCGTAAAATTCCCTTTCGGTGCGTCGATTTCAATTTCTTCGCAATTAAAGAATTTATCCAGATGATTTTTGAGCACGTGGGCGACGGCATCTTGTTCGTTGCGGAACGGAATCCCGTCGGGAACGCTGACGTAAAACGGCGGGAGCGGCGCTTCGGAGGGAATCGGTTTGCCCGCCTTGTCTTTCTTTTGTAATGGCGAAATAACGACATTAAAGCGCTCCGGCTTTTCCAGAATGATTTTTGCAATATCGAAAAGCACATAGGTGCGAGCCGAGTTTTTGATTGCTTTGGCGAGCACCGTAAAGGGTTTTTCCTCCGGATAAATCATGACATCTGCGGCACGGACGCTGTGGCGCGGTTCTTCATTTCCCCCGTTTTTGTAGTGTTTGTGGCGTCGGTCGTTCTTGCGGTTCGGTTTTCCGGAGTCGCGTCGCATTTCGCGTGCGGGAGCGTCCGAGGTTTCTCCGTCTCTTCGCATTTCGCGTTGCGGGCGCCGGTCTCGCGGTGCGCTGTCGTGTTTAAATTCTTTTCGGGGCGGGCGGCGGCCGTTCCCGCGGCTTTCCTGCGGAGTGCGTTCAAAATTAATTTTCTTGGCGTCATCTGCCGCCCAATCCGGATTGAAATTGAGCGACGAGAGCGAACTCAAATCGATTTCCTGTAGGTTTTCAGAATCTTTGTCCATGGGAATGATGTCTTGTGGAAATGTAGGAATTGTTCAAACAAATTTTATTTAATTAGAAACTTCGCGACGGGAACGCGCAACCACGAAAAAAGCCAATTAGGCGGCGGATGTGTTTGCCGGTTTATTCGTATTTTCTTAGGACAAACGCGGAGCTGCCGCTTTTAAGGACCGGTTCGGCCGTGCGGACGTTGTTGATTGCGGAGGCGATAAATGCGAATTTTTTATGCCAGAGTTCCGGAGCGTCGCTGAGCAGACGGTCTCCGAGTTCCCAGAAAAACGCAATCTCGCTACGCAGTTTTTCCGACTGAATTTTGAAGTGGCGGAAACCGAGTGAGTAGGCGGTCTTAAGTTCTTTTCGGGAAAGAACGGAGGCTTTTCCCGCCGGATTATCGGAGGCGGCAATGACATTTTCACAGCCGACGCGGTTGAGCAGAGCGTGGCGTTCCCGAAGCAATGAAGCGTCCCAAGGCGAACGGCGAATTTTTGATAAAACTTCAAGGTGTTCCCGTCGGGCAGGGCAATTGCGAAGGCAGGTGTCGTTGACAACAATTTCAAATTTTTCTGCGGGAACGCGAGCAATCAGTTTTTCGAGAAACGCGGCATCCGTTGCGTCGTTGGGATGCAGTGCTGTTTTTTCAAATTTTTCCGCAGAGCGGCTGTAGTATTCCAAGTTTCCTTGAGCGTTGTCGGCGACGACTTTGTTTGCTCCCGCGTGGATTTTGATTTTCGGAAAATGCTTGCGCAGATAATCGGCGAGCAAGTCCGAGGCGACATAGACTCGCGGAGAGGCCGTTGATTCGAGCGAGTGTAAAAAAGTATTGCCGATGACATCGCCGAGTTGGTCTTCTCCGATGAACGGATTGTCAAAATCGATTGAGAAATCAACTTTAAGTTCGGCAATTTCCTTGGCGCGTGCGGTGAAATCGCCGGGCGGAATCAGCCGGCGCATCGCATACCAATCAAGCGTCCATAGGCACGGCGGCGAGCCGGAGACGTCGCGAATGCGAATTGCGGGGATTTCCGAGCGGACGAATTTTAAAAACTCGACAACGGATTTATCGTAAAGCAAAGCACCGCCGAGCGACCAAACGGCGTCGGGAAAATCCGGATTTGCAAGGAAATTCGGCGGCGGGAACTCGGGTCGAGGCGTTGCCGTCTGCGGAGCCGACGGGGAAAGCAGGTTCGGCGCTAAGACGAAACTTGTGGGAATGTTGCTCCGGCTCATTTTCAAATTTGGGGGTTAAGCGTTGCGATCGCTTCGAGGAATTGGAGTCTTATGCGGTGCATGAAATTTTCGTCGGCATTATCTTCTCGCAAGACTAGGCGAAGTAAATCAAAGAGAGGTCCGCCGGCATTGCTCATGCCGCGTCCCTGTACTTTGAATTTGCGGAAGCCCATGTCGTAGAGTCGGCGGATTTCACTTAGGGAAAGAGCGGTTGTCCCGCGATCCGGGCTGGAAATCAGGCGGCGAATATCGGAACAGCCGTTGTTCGGAAAGAGTTTTTCGAACTCTTCGTCTTTGGCTCCGAAATAGTTGATTGCCGATTGCGAAAGCGAGCGATAGTGTAGGTGGCGGATTTTACAGCCGCGAACGCAATATTCGTTGACGAGAATTTCGTAGCGATTTTTGTCCTCAAGCGTTTCGAGCATATCGAAATTCCAAGCGTCGTCCGGATGAATCATCACTTTGTCAAAACGCTCTGCGAGCTTTCGATAATAATCGGCCTTCCCGCGTCCGTGTTCGACGGCGACTTTGATAATTGATGAGACCGTCCGCAACGACGGATAATTTTTTTTGACATGCGCGTAAAGAGCCTCGGATGCCATGATGACGCCGTTCCCGCCGGTCGGGTTGTTGCGCTCGAAGAATTTGAGGATCGCGTTGCCGGTTTCGTCGCCGAGGTGTTCCTTGTCCAAAAGGTGGTTCGAAAATGTCAAATCTACAGCGATCCCGCGTCGTGCGTAAGCTTTCCCGGCATCGCGGATTTGTTCTGCCGTACATAAAAGCCGCGGGAGCACTCGTCCGCTGTTCCAAAGGCAAAGCGGAGCACCGTGAACAAGGCGAAGAGTTTTAGCTCCGAAGACCTGCAGGAAAAAATCGTGAAAAAGCAACAACTCGCGGTCGTTGGCGAAGGCTCCGGAAACATCCCATTCGGCATCGTACCAAAACGGATTTAAAACAGAGGAGTTAGCTTGCGTTATGGGCATGGAGGGAAATTTCACTTTTTCGGGCGGGAAAGGACAACCGCACGGGGGTGGCGCTCCCGCCGGGATTCGAACCCAGATCGCCGGCTTCGGAGGCCAGAATTCTATCCATTGAAATACGGGAGCAAGGAAAGCTATCAAGCAAATCCGCGAAGTGTTTCCGCGTCAAGAAGAGACTTTTACAAGGTCAAAAAATCTTTTCCGGAATAAGGCGTTACCGCGATGCTTCGCGGGAACGCCCGAAAACTCGGATCTTTTAAAAATAAAAAAACTCCGCCGGTGCCGTCTCGCGCCAAATCTCTTGCACCATTTTTGGCAAGGTGGGCTTCAAAAACGGAGAAATTTGCGTCCGCCGAAGCGGCATGCGCCTTCCTCCGCAGAACGAATCCCGTAATTTACTCATAGGAAAAGAGCGTTTTAACGGAGGGTCGAACACCACAGAGCGTGAAGAATCATGCGTTCCCGCAGCGAAGATTCAATCTTAAAATTTCCCCTTCCGAAGAATCGATGACGGGAACGCGAAAGTGTGCCTTTTTTGCCTTGCGAATACGGGCGAAAAATAAGATTCTGTCTAATCCTTTTTTTGTAAAACGTCAGTCATGGGCATTTCTTCCATTTTTAAAATTTTTGCAGGTCGCAACCATCGAAAGTTCGTCAAAAAATGCAAACCGATTGTTGCTAAAATTAACAAGTTGGAGGCGGAGTATCAGCGCTTGGATGATGAGGCGCTAAAGGCAAAAACGCAGGAATTTATGGAGCGTGTCGGGAGAGGGGAATCGCTCGACAAAATCTTGCCGGAAGCGTTTGCCGTCGTTAAAAATGCCGCGCGGCGCCTCTGCGGGAGCAAAGTGATTGTTTGTGATCACGAGTTGACGTGGGATATGGTGCACTTTGATGTGCAACTCATCGGCGGAATTGCGCTTCACCAAAATAAAATTGCCGAAATGGCTACCGGGGAAGGGAAAACACTTGTTGCGACGCTTCCGCTTTACCTGAATGCGCTTACGGGAAGAAATTGCCAACTCGTTACGGTTAACGATTATTTGGCGCGTCGCGACTCGGAATGGATGGGGCATCTTTATAAGTTTCTCGGGCTGACGGTCGGATGTATCCAAAATTCCATGCCGCCGTCACTGCGCCGCGAAGCCTACGCGTGTAACATTACTTACGGAACGGCATCCGAATTCGGCTTTGATTATTTGCGCGACAACGGTATGGCAGGTTCCCGCCACGAACAGGTTCAAAGCGATTATTATTATTGTATCGTTGACGAAATTGACTCCATTCTCATCGACGAAGCGCGAACGCCGCTGATTATCTCCGGCCCCGTTCAAGACGATCATGAGCCGCCGTTCGAAGCATTTAAGCCCGGAGTCGCAGCTCTCGTCGAAAAACAAACACGCCTGTGTAATACCCTTGTTGCAAAAGCACGCAAATTGCTTGAAAAAGCAAAGCCGGGTTCTGAAGACGAACGCGATGCGCTCGTGCTGTTACTTCAAGTAAAACTGGGCGCTCCGAGAAACAAAGAATTTCTGCGTATGATGGAAAACGGTCATTGGCGCAAAGCGTTGGACGCGTTTGACGCCGAAATGATGAATGCGTTCAACCGCCAACGCCGTTTTGAAATCAAAGAAGAACTTTACTACGCAATCGATGAAAAACGTCGCGAATCCGACCTGACTCAACTCGGGCGCGACACGCTCCGCCCGGATAATCCCGACGCATTTGTGCTTCCGGATTTGCCGACGAAATTTATCGAAATCGATGCGCGGGAAGACCTCAACGCTGATCAGCGAGCCGAAATGAAGTCTGCTGCGGAAAACGAATTTATCGCCACGAGCGAGACGATTCACTGCATCTCGCAGCTGCTTCGCGCTTACGCACTTTTTGAAAAAGACGTTCAGTACGTTATCAAGGACGACAAGGTGATGATCGTCGACGAAAATACCGGGCGTATCATGCCGGGGCGCCGTTGGAGCGACGGTTTGCATCAGGCAATCGAAGCTAAGGAAGGCGTTGAAATCGAGAAGGAATCGAAAACCTACGCGACGATTACGATTCAGAATTATTTCCGCATGTATGAAAAACTCGCGGGAATGACGGGAACGGCGGAAACCGAAGCCGGCGAATTTTACGATATTTACCGCCTCGGCGTCGTCGCAATTCCGACGAATAAACCCTGCATTCGTATTGACGAAGATGACATGATTTTCAAAACCGCGCGTGAGAAATACGCGGAAGCGGTAAAGGAAATTGCTACGGCGCACGCCAAAGGGCAGCCGGTACTCGTCGGAACGGCAAGTGTCGAAGCTTCGGAATATCTTTCCAATTTACTCAAACGCGCCGGCGTTCCGCACAATGTCTTGAACGCTAAAGAACACGAGCGCGAAGCTGAAATCGTTGCCAATGCCGGACAGCGCGGCGCCGTGACGATTGCAACCAATATGGCGGGGCGCGGAACCGACATTAAACTCGGCGAAGGCGTGCGGGAACTCGGCGGGCTTTATGTGCTCGGAACGGAACGCCATGAATCGCGCCGCGTTGACCGCCAGTTGCGCGGGCGCTGTTCCCGTCAGGGCGATCCGGGGCGTTCGAAGTTCCTTGTTTCGCTTGAAGATAATTTGATGCGCCTTTTCACAAACGCGGGAATGATTTCGCGTGTGCTCCAGCGTTCATTCGTTGAAGGCGAGCCGCTTCAACACCCGCTTCTGAACCGATCCGTTGAAACAGCGCAACGCCGTGTCGAATCCGTCCATTTCATGTATCGCAAAAACACTTTGCAATACGATGATGTGTTCAATCGTCAGCGTGAAATTATTTACGGAATCCGCAATCAGGCGCTAAAGTCCGACAAACCGCGCGATTTACTTTTCGCGCTTTGTGAAGAGGAAATTAACGAACGCGTTGATGCGGTGCTCCCGCCGGACGACAAGACCGAAGTCAATCGCGTTGCCGTTGAAGACTTTGTTCGTTGGCTTAATTCCACGTTCCCGCTTGTACGCTTTACAGAGGATGAAATTCTCGGCGCGGGCGACGAAGGCGCGGCAAATCTTGTAACGCGACGCGTTCGTGAAGCTTATGAAAGCCGCGATGCCATTGAAGATGCCGAAGCGCTCAAAGGCATGGAACGCCACATCATTCTTCGCGCAATCGATACGCATTGGCAGGACCACTTGGCGGAAATGGCGGATTTGCGCCAAAGCATCGGATTGCGTAGCTACGGTCAGCGTAATCCGCTTGTCGAATACAAAAACGAAGCGTTCCATTGTTTCAAAACAATGCTCGGACGCTGCCGCTCGGCGGTTTGCTCCGGTATTTTCCGCTCGGCGACAAGCCGCAACGCCTTCATCGAGCTTTTGCGTTCGCATGGCTTGGTGGAAGAAAGTCCCGCCGAAGAAGCGCCCGTTCCCGCCGTGGATGCAGATGCGCTCCGTATTGCAATGAAACAGGCGGAAGCGCAACTTGCATCGGAGGAAAATCCGCAAGCCGTTCCCGCCGACATCGGACGCAACGACATCGTTGTTTTGCGCCGGGGCGACGAGGAGATTTCCGTTAAGTGGAAAAAAGCGAAAGAGCTTCTCGAAAACGGCGAGGGCTGGACCTTCTTCGGTCGCGCCAAAATCGGCTAATTCCTGATAGAACAAGGCAATTCATTTGCCGTTTTCCGTAAAAAAGCGTTCCCGCGAGAAAATCTGCGGGAACGCTTTTTACTTATCTGTGCCGGAGGGCTATTTATTTTCTTCTTTCCATTTTTTCATGAGCTTGGGAAGCTCATCGAGAGCATTAAAAGATCTTTCTCCGGCTCCGGAAATTTCGGAAAACACCTTTCCGTCGGGAGAGTAAACAACCAAATGAGGAATTCCGGAGGCGGATTTCGATCTAGCTTGCTTCCCGAAAGGAACGGCAAGCCATTTCATTTTGTCTTTCTTGATATAGGAAAGCATCGCTTTTTCCGTTTTGTCTGCAGAACGGAAGACGATTTCGATTTCTTTCTGATTTTTTTTATAAAATTTGACGAGGCGCGGCGTGAACAAACGGCACGGTCCGCACCAACTTGCCGAGCTGTAAACGCCGACGAATTTTCCCTTCATGCTTTTAAAATGCGCTTTGCTGGCATCTTTCGATTTTTGCCCGGCTTTAATTAAGCCGTCGGGAAACATTGCTTCCCAAGGCGAAGCAGTTTCTTTGGCGGAAGGTGCTTCCTGTGCGGCTGCGGGAAGGGAGAATCCGATAACGGAAAAAAGAAAGAAAAAGATGAACGAGATAATTTTTTTCATAATTGTGAAAAGTCTTTCCGTTAAACTCTCTTTTAGCAATTTAAAAAAACAAATCGGTTAACGGCGAGCGGCTTACAACCGGGAGCTCGTGGTTTTTTTAATCGAAGCCGGGTGTTTTTAAGAAAACGAATCTGCCGAGGAAGCCTTAAGCCGATTGAGCAACTCGGGAATCGAAGAGAAAACACCGGCGGCATCGCGAAGCGTTTCGGGCGTGGGGCTGACGAGATCCGGAATGAGTATGCTGACGCAACCGGCGGAAAATGCCGCGCGAAATCCGGTCGGCGAATCTTCGACTGCAAGGCAATTGCCTGCGGGAACGCCGAGCTTTTCTGCCGTTGTCGCATAAATTTCGGGATTCGGTTTTCCGACGGCGACTTCGTCTCCGCAGGTGGCGGCATCGACAAAGTGCCAAAGTCTGGCATGTTCGAGTTTCGCTTGCGCGCTTTCGCGGCGCGTTGAAGTCGCAATGCCGATTTTCCATTTGCGTTCCCGCGCAAAATCGAAAATCTCCCGGGCTCCCGGCATAAGCGGCACACCGTCGTCGACAAGCTTGGCGTAGTGCTCTCGGGCAGAAGCAATAATTTGTTCTTCGGGAAGATTGTGTCCGAGTTCGCGTTGGAGAATTTTCATGCAATCAACGGAACGATGCCCGACCATTTTGAGAAAAATTTCCCGAGAAACGTGGCCGCCGTGTTCCCGTGCGGCAGTATCCCATGCTTTGTGGCTGAGGCGCTCGGAATCGAGCAAAGTGCCGTCCATGTCGAAAATTACGGCATGAATGTTTGAAAGATTCATCGGCTTTCAGGCTTTATGAATCAGTAGCCGGGCGCAGGGCGTTCCCGCGGAGGCGGCGGGCAGGGCGTCGAAAAGAGCGATGATGTCGGCGTTTCCGAGCAGAAGGCAGCCGTGCGAGTTCGGCATGCCGAGTTTGTGTTCCTGGTTTGTGCCGTGAATGTAAACAAAACGTGAATACGTATCGCGGTTCCCGCCGCGGTTGTAACCTTCTTCCTCGCCCTGAATGCGGAGAATGCGGGAGGTGATGAGATTTTCGTCGGGCGCGTTTTTCAAAAATTCGGAAAAATGCATTCCCGTGGAAACGCGGGCTTTGAAAACGGTTCCCGCGGGAACGCCGTCGCCGATTTTTTCTATAACGGAAAAAAGCCCGTCGGGCGTACCGAGCGAATTTTCGATGCAGGACGGTGCCGCGCGGGACGTGGAAATTTTGTATTCGGCGAGGAGTTTTTCATCGCGAAAATGCCACAGGCGTTGCGCGGGAACGGAGGCGACGAGCGCGTCCGGCAACGCGGGAACGCCGAGTATTTCGCATTTGCGTTTCAGCTCGGCGAGGAGCAAACTTGCCGTCTCTTTTTTTTCAAAACTTTTTTCAGAAAACATATGGCATACAAAGTTGGTATCGTAGGCGTGACGGGAGCGGTCGGGCAAGAAATTCTTGCGTTGCTTGCGTCGAGAAATTTCCCGGTGGAAGAACTGCGCCCCTTGGCATCCGCGCGCAGTGCAGGCAAAACAATTGAATTCGGCGGCAAGACGTGGACGATTCGTGAGGCGATGCCGGAATCTTTCGAAGGCTTGGATTTTGCGATTTTCTCCGCCGGCGGCAGCATTTCCAAGGCATTTGCGCCGGAAGCGGCGAAGCGCGGTTGTATCGTTATCGATAACAGCTCGGCGTTCCGCATGGATCCGAACGTTCCGCTCGTCGTTCCCGAAATCAACGCGCATGCGCTGAAAAACCACAAGGGCATTATCGCGAACCCGAATTGCTCGACGGCGATTACGCTCATGGGGCTTTATCCGCTTCACAAGGCGTTTGGGCTGAAGCGCTTTTTCGCGTCGACGTATCAGGCAGTCTCGGGAACGGGCGCGGCGGCGATGGAAGAGCTGAAAAAGCAGGTCGTCGCGTGGGCAAGCGGCGAAGAGCTCGAAACCGGTGTTTATCCGTATCAAATTGCGTTTAATTTGATTCCGCATGTCGATTCTTTCCTCGAAGACGGTTACACGAAAGAGGAAATGAAAATGCTCAACGAAGGGCGCAAAATTTTGGAGCTTCCGGAGCTTGTTTGCACGTGCACCTGCGTGCGCGTTCCCGTGTTCCGTGCGCATTCGATTTCGGTTGATGCGGAATTTGAAAAACCGGTCAGCGTCGAAGCCGCGCGTAAGGCGATTGCGGAATTCGTCGGCGCGGAAGTGCAGGACGATCCCGCGAACAAAGTTTACCCGATGCCGCTGTTTTACCAAAACAAGGTGAAATGCGGCGTGGGGCGCATTCGCAAAAACACGGCGTTCGACAACGGACTTGCGCTCTGGGTTTGCGGCGACCAGCTCTGGAAGGGCGCAGCGCTCAACGCGATTCAAATCGCCGAAGAAATGGATCGCCAAGGCTTGCTGAAAAAGTAAGCGGACGTGTAACGATTAAAATAATTAAACCGGTTTCAGGGCTTTGAGACCGGTAATTCTTGGGTTTCCGGACGCGGCGTATCTCGTGCGTGCTTACCGCCGTTTCGCGATTTGCCGTTTCCGGAAAATATTGCCCGTTTTTACATCTCAATCGCTTTTTTGTTTCGTGAATTTTTAAAATCATTAGGATGGAATGAAAATTCCACTTTCTCGACGTGTTGACCGCTAAACAGCTTGCCCTTGCCGTTGTGCTTCCTGCCCTTATCCTTGCGGGAACGCCTTTCGCTTTTTCCGAAAATATTGAGACCGAACTCGGGGATTCGACGCTTCCTGCCGACGGGCTTCCCGTAACATACACGCGGCTTTCTATCGGGAACGACGGCGTTATTCGCTACGAGGACGCGGAAATCGCGCTCGGTGATATTCACGTGCGTGCGGACGAAGTCGTCTACGATTCGGAAGGAAAAAGCTTTCGCGCAAGCGGCAACGTCCAGCTGAATCTTGAGACGATGCGCGTGCTGACGGATCTTGTCGGTTTGAATCAGGCGACGGGAGAGATGGAAGCTCAAAATGTTATCGGAGGGGCGGAAATGCTTTTCTTCGATGCGAAGCGGGTTGCCGGCGTTTCTGCTGAGTCGAAGACAATGGAGATTTCCGGCGCGAATGTTTATTTCGCGGAACCGCACTGGAGCTCGGTTTCTTTCAGCACGAATCTCATTTCCTACGATAAGGAGGAAGATTGGCTTCGCCTGGATTCGTCCGTATTTCGTATCGCGGGCGTTCCCGTGCTTCCGTTGCCGCCGCTTTCCACGCCGCGTTTCGAGCGCCCGCCTGTTCGCGTCTGGGCGAGTTCGGGAAGCAAGTCTTCGACAGGGGTTTATTTCAGCACGACGACGCATCTGACTGTTTTTGATGAGTATGAACCCGGCATTTTGCTGGATTTTTACGAGCGATCCGGTCCGCTTGTCGGCCCTGCATTAGCGTACGACACGCGTGACGAGGCGAGTACGCGTTGGATGTTCGGCGATTTTCAGTCCGGCTATATCAATGATACGGGAACGCGAAACGAAGATATTTACGGGAACGAAATCGGCGGACGCCGAGGCTTCATTAATTGGTTTCATAAACAGCAATTAGATAAGCTTGAAATTACGGCTTCGATCCATCGCTGGAGCGATTCGGAAGTCATGGATGATTTCCGTTCGCAAATTTACAACGAAAACCAAAATCCGGATAATTTTGTCGAACTCGTCATTCCCGATCGCGCCTACTACATTTCCGCGATTACGCGAATGCACTTGAACGACTATCAAAGCGTTCAGCAGCGGCTTCCGGAAATTCGCTTTGATATGATGCCGGACGAAATCGGCAAAACCGGAATTTTTCAGCGTTTCAGCGCTTCGTATGCTTCTCTTGTCGAAGAAAGTTCCGATCAGTATCATCTGACGCAAACGAATTATCATGGCGATGAATTGAAGAGTTCCCGCGCGGATTTTTATTACGGGTGGGATGCTCCGATTAAGTTCGGTGAAGTTGCAACGCTTACGCCGGTCGCCGGCGTACGGACGACTTTTTACGGGAGCACGGTACCCGATCGCGATGACACTTATTGGCGCACGCTCGGACAAATCGGCTTTGACTTGCAGTTTCTGGTGACGGGAACGTCCGGCTACCAAAATAAAACTTGGGGAATTGACGGCTTACGCCACGTCTTGCGCCCGGTTCTCCAATATCGCTACATGCCCGGCGTCGATTCGCAGAGTTCCCGCATTCCGCAAATCGATCGCGACATTTACCGCGACGCTCCGTCGATTCTCGACCTCGGAGAAAATCGCGCTGTGGATCAGATTTACGACGAACATATTTTCCGCTTCGGGCTCGAAAATCTTTTCCAGACACGCGACGAAAAATACGGCTCAAGAGATCTCGCCGAGCTGAATATTTATCAGGATATCCGGAAGACCGAACGCCCGGTTGACAATCGAAATTGGAGCGACAATTTTGTCGTCCTCAATATTACGCCCGCAAATTGGATTTCTTTCGCCTTTGCGCATCGGATGGATGTTTACGATTTTAAAACAAAATCGTTTAAATCAAGCGTAACTTTCACCGACGGAGACGTGTGGTCGGCGACGCTCGGCGCGCGCTTTGTCGCCAACGACGATTTGGCGTATTACGGCTGCGATACGCGAGCCCGGCAATACACGATTCGCGCCGATTATCGTCTGAATTCGTATTTCCAAATTTACGGCGATTGGCGTTACGACGACGAAAAAAATTATTTCACGGACCAATATTACGGCTTGCGCCAGCGGCTCGGCAATTCATGGGCAATCGAGTATTACGTTCGCCATGAACGCGATACGAGCGACGGGTGTGAAGTCTCCGTCGGAATTTCCGCAAGTTTGCTTGCGTATTAAACGATCGGAATGAGCGAGGCATCGGCAGTTTCTTCGCAGAGCGTTCCCGATAAGGAGCTCCGCGTCGGCGCGGTTCGGGACGGGCTCTTTCCGGATGCCGTTCCCGCGGTTCGGCTTTCAAAATTTGAAGGTCCGCTTGATCTTTTGCTTTTTCTGATTAGAAAAAACGAGATTGATATTTACGACATTCCCATTGCCGAGGTCGCGCGCCAGTACATGGAAATTCTGCGCAAAAACGAGCAGATGAACATCGATGTTGCGGGAGAATTTTTCGTTATGGCGGCAACGCTCATGTACATCAAGAGCCGGATGCTTTTGCCGACAAGTGAAATGCCGGCGGACGCGGATGCCGGCGAACACGGTGAAGATGATCTTGACCCGCGCTGGCAACTTGTCCGCCAGCTGATTCAATATCGCCGCCTTAAGGAATCTGCGCGCTATATCGCGGATTTGATTGAAAAACAGCAGAATTTTCTTCCGCGGGAAATTGCCAAGCCGGAATCCGACGAAGAGCGTCCGCTCGCTCCGCTAGGGAAAATGGACCTTTGGAATGTTTTTAATCTCGTCCTCAAACGCCTTTCCGAACGCATCCTTCCCGGCGAAATTCAAGATGACTCCGTTACGATTTCCGCTCGTATGGAAGTAATTATTGAGCGCTTGAAAACGCAGAAATCATTTACGTTTACCTCGCTACTTCCCGAAAAAATCACGATTCCGATGCTGGCGACAACGTTTCTTGCCTGCCTCGAACTCGCGCGCCTCGGGCAAATGACTGTACGACAGGACGACCTTTTCGGCGAAATTTATTGTGATGCACGCGACCCGGGAGAGGAAATCGCCGCTCCCGCCAACGGAGAGCAAGTTCACGACGATCCTCTTTTTTCGGAGCTTGACCGACAATGAGAATCACGGGAGGAACAGCGCGGGGAATTCCGCTTGCGCTCCCGCAACGGGGCGAAATTCGACCGGCGACGGATTACATTCGCGAGGCGGTTTTTTCGTCGCTCGGCGATTTGCCCGAAGACGCGCGAATCTTGGACGTTTTTGCGGGAACGGGAGCCTATGCGCTTGAAGCGATTTCCCGCGGGGCGCGCTCGGCTTGCCTGATTGATAAAAACGCGGCGGCAACGGCAATTCAAAAAAAGAATTTTTCTGCGGTGAAAAAATCTTTGGAAGCAGCAGGCAAGGGCGTTCCCGTGGTCGATTTTTTGTCGTTAGATTTGCTTAAGGAAAATCCGTTCCCGCAGAATTTTGCGCGTTTCGATTTGATTTTTTGCGATCCTCCGTGGGCGCTGTGGAAAAGTGCGCAAATTAATCGTTTCGTCGAATTGCTCGCGGCTTGTGTTGATGATGCAACGCCTTGGGCGCGCCTGATTTTGGAAGCGCCGAGCGGCTTTGAGCCTCCCGTTCCCGTTGCGTGGGAGCTCGCCAAACGTATCGGGAAAAAAGGCAAAGATCAGCCTGTCGCAGCCGTTTTAAAGCGCGCCTAAAATTCTTCGCCGTTGACGAAAAGGCGTTTGATGACGGGCGTGCCGTCGCTGCGGAGGAAAAGCTCGGCGGAAACGTCCGTCATGCTCCCGCGGTATTTTTTATCAAATTCCTTGGCTTTTTCTTCTGCGAGGTAAAACCGGTGGTTCGGGAAAAAAATACGGGGATTTTCAAACGAGAAAAGCAAGTCGCTTTCCGCCAAGGCGGGAACGTTTTCGGGAAGCGTTTTGTTGTCTTGCAGGAGCGGATTGCTGATGCGAATGTTCCAATATTTCGTTTGCTTGAGCGACAAGGCGATTTTTCCCGCCTGCGGGTTGGCGTTGAAATCAATTTTCGGGTCAGAAGTCGTTACGCGCTCCACTTCCCAAAGTCCGGTTTCGGGAACGGGCGCGAGCACGAGCCAAAGCTCCGGAACCGGATTGTCGTAACCGTAAGCGTAGGCAAATTCGTAGGACGTTTTCCCTTTGAGGACATATTCCATTTTAAGCGAAAACTTTCCGCGAATTTGCTTTTGCGCGGCTTCGTCGAATTTTGAAAACGGAATGTTGTCCAAAATTTTAAAATCGAGCGGCAAATAATGTCCGCGCAAAAAATCGCGCGGGTCGTAAGACGTGCATTGGAGGCGGAAGGTCGGATTGTTGCGCCATTCGCGTTCCCGCAGAAATGACACAAACGCGATGCCCGCGACTTGCGCGGCGAGAAGAAGGGCGACGAGAAAAATTCTGAACTTCATAAAAAGAAAGACTGACGGTTAAGATTTTCTAAAGACCGGATTCCGCTTGCTGTTGTTCGCTGTCTTTGATTTTTGCCGTGATTTTGCGGCGACCGCGTTCGAGAAAATACCCGAAAACGAGCAAGAACGTTCCCGCCAGAATCAGCGCGAACCCGCTACTCGTGAGCGAGCCGACAACTTCGACGGCGAGCGCGAGCGCGGCGAGCAAAATCATCAGCGCGCCGAGATTGACGTAGAATTTTCGCGCAACTTGCGCGCCGAGCACCATCGCGGCGCTCCCGCAAACAAAAAGCGTGCCCATCATCGCGGCGTGGAGAAAATCGTCTCCGGGATTATTTTTGCACGAATCCGCATAACTTAAAGCGAGCGGAACGAGCGGGAGCGCGCCGAGTAAAATCGCGGCAGCAACGCCGAGCTTGTTCAGCTTTTCCCAGAAAGAAACGAGGAGCGCGGCGAGCAAAATTGCGGTCGCGGGAACGAGCGCAAAAAGCGAGTTCGGGTAAAAATTGACTTCGTCGTAACAAAAAATCTGCGCCATGAAGACGAGTATCGGAAACGCTGTCCACGCCGCGAGCGGACCGTAGCCGCGAAAGCGTTCCCGCGTTTCTTCCTTCAGGTTGCCGACAAAAATTCCGAGCGCGGAAACGCCCGTGAAAAACGCTAAAAAGTAAAAGTAGGAAACAGCGTCTCTTCCGCCGTCGATTTCATCGAGTTTGAGTCCGAGCCAAATGCCTGCCGCGACGAGCGAGAGCACGAAAACGCCGCGCAGGCGCACGAGCCAAGGAATCAGAAAAATCCCGAGAAACCACACGCCGATCGCTTTCGACGGTTCCGAGGAAATTTGGTAAATCTGCCCGTAAAGCGCAATGTTCGCAAGCCACGTTCCCGCGCCGACGAGGCAAAGCCCTTCGCCGAGAATCGGGCGCGGATTTTCTTTCCGGCAAATAAACCGCAGCCCGAAAATCCAAAACGCGAGCATGATTGCGGCGGCGGAAATTTGTTTCGCCAAAGGCGGAATCGCTTCCCAGTTCGCGGAAATCAGCAGGATAATTCCCGCCAGCACGAGAAGCCCGCCGACGCTCGAAAGCGCAATCAGCAGATAGTTGCGGGACGCGGAAGGCGTGAGTTTTAATTGTTCGACAATCGCGTCTTTCTGTTCCCGTGAAATTAAACCCAGTTCGAGGAGCTTTTCGGCATCGGAATACTTCATGAGGAAATTTTGGCAAATTTAAACCAAAAGAAAAGAGAAACTTACTTTGCGTTTTCGGGAATTCAAATGCTATTATTGAAGTATGAAAAAACTCTCTAAAATTTTCGCGGGAACACTTTTTTGTATCGCGTCTCTGACGACTCTTTTGGCGGGAACGCTCCCGGGGTCGCTGAAACCCGAGCCGCATCAACGCGACACTTACGGTTGGGCGAATCGCCACGCCGCCGTTCTGTTTCGCAACAAGACGGTAAAACCCGCCTATGTTTTTTTCGGCGACAGTATCACGCATTGGTGGGGCGGCGAACCGAAAAGCACAATGCCCGTTGTGGGTGCCGATTCCTGGGAAAAGCTTTTCGGACGCCATCTCGTGACCAATTGCGGTTTCGGATTTGATTATATTGACAACGCTTACTATCGCGCCGAAAACGGAGAGCTCGACGGCATCGTGCCGCGTGTCATTCTCGTCAATCTCGGAACGAATAACATCGGACATCGCGGCGATTCCGCCAAAGTTTGCGGAGATAACATGGCGGCGTTTGTTAAATTGCTGCGCAAGAAATCGCCGAGAGCAAAAATTCTTCTGATCGGCGTGTATCCGCGTCGGGAAGAGCGCCTCGCCGATACGATTGAAGAAACGAACGTGCTTTACGAAAAGATTGCGGATAATAAGCATGTTTTCTTCATCAATCCGGGGACTCTTTTGCTTGCGGAGGGTAAGAAAACCGCCGAACCGAAATTCATGCGCGATCGTGTTCATTTAAATGCTGCGGGTTACCGCATTATCGGTGCGGAAATTGCCGAAAAGCTCAAAGAAATCGATCCGCTTTATACCAAGGAATAACTTACGGCAGAGGCGTTCCCGCGAAAAGTTTCGTAAATTTTTGAATTTCAAAAAATGCGGGGAAAGGTGTATAAATGCGCAATCGTATTTATACTTAACTTTATAGAATCCTAAATTATGATGAAAGTTGCTGTTATCGGCGCCGGCGGGCGCGTAGGTTCCAATGCCGCATTTGCGCTTCAATGCTCCGGCGTGGTTAGTGAAATCGTTTGCCTCGACGTTAATCAGGCGATGGCGGAAGGCGAAGCGCTCGACCTTCTGCACGGCGCTCCGCTGTGTGGCGACCAGGTGATTCGCGCGGGAACATACGCCGATTGTGCGGATATGGATTGCATCGTTATTACTGCGGGTTTGCGCCGCAAACCGGACGAATCGCGCCTTGACCTCATTAACCGCAACGTTTCGCTGTTCAAAACCATTCTCGGCGAAATCAAAAACGCCGGGCTCAAACGCGATGCGATTATTCTCGTCGTTTCGAATCCGGTTGATATTTTGACGCAACTTGCCGTCGAATTCCTCGGTCTTCCCGCACAGCAGGTTTTGGGCTTGGGGACCGTGCTCGATACGTCCCGTTTCAATGCGTTGATTGCGGAATCGCTCGGCGTGGCTCCGACCCAGGTGAATGCGCTGATTCTCGGCGAACACGGCGATTCTATGCTTCCGGTCTGGTCGTCCGCGAGTATTGCCGGATTGCCGCTTTCCAAGTTCAAAAATGTTACGCCGAGTTGGCAAAATCAGATTTTTGAGCGCACGAAAAAATCCGGGGCGGAAGTAATTTCCCGCAAGGGTGGCGCCGGTTGGGCGGTCGGGACTTCGATTCGCGCCGTCGTCGATGCCATCGCGCTTGATCGCAAATGTATTATGCCGGTCTCTTCGCTTGTCGACGGCCCGTACGGCATTCGCGGCGTTTGCATCAGCGTGCCGACGGTTGTCGGGCGTTGCGGCGTTGTCAAACATGTCGAGCTTGAGCTTTGGCCGAAGGAAATGTCGGCGTTGCAGGCTTCGGCGGCGAATTTGAAAAATACGCGCGCCGGTATTAAATAATTACATTTCCGCTGATGAAAAACGTTCCCGTGAGTGCTTGCGGGAACGTTTTTTTGTAAACAAACTTTCCTTACAATGAGGTTTACCGATCGTTTTAATTTTTCGATGACTCCTAATCGCTGGACCCGCGCGTTGCGCGAGGCTCGGGCGGACGGGCGATCGCTTTTGGATTTGGCGATTTCGAATCCGACAAATGCCGGATTCATGTGGGAAAAGGAAATTTTGGAAAAAGCGCTTACGGCGGACGGGATCGCAGGCTACAAGCCGAGTTCCCGCGGGAATGTCGAGGCGCGTCGATCCGTCGCAGGTTTTTACGCCGAAACGCATCGCGCCTGCGTTGCGCCGGAACAAATTCACCTGACGGCGAGTACGAGTGAAGCGTATTCCTGGATTTTGAAATTGCTCTGTAATCCGGGCGACAACATTGTCATGCCGACTCCGTCATATCCGCTGATTTCCTTTTTGTGTTGTATGGAAAATACGGATACACGCGAGTACAATTTGCGCTATGACGGCACGCGTTGGGCGCTCGATTTTGAATCGCTCGAACGGGCAACGGATGAGCGGACGCGGGCGATTTTTTGCGTCAATCCGAACAATCCGACGGGGTCGAGCTTTTCTCCGGAAGAGCGGAGGCGGCTTGAGGCGTTTGCGCGGGAACGCGATTTGCCCCTGGTTGTCGATGAAGTTTTTCTCGAATATATGCGCGATCCGGCGGAGAGTTTTGCGAACGCGAATTCCGGCGCGGTTTTTGTTTTGGGCGGGCTTTCCAAAACGGCGGCGCTCCCGCAAATCAAAGCAGGTTGGATTATTACTTGCGGAGAAGAAAAATGGCGCGACGAAGCGCTTGCGCGGTTGGATTTTATCGCGGATACGTTTTTGTCGGTGAGTACGCCTGCGCAGCTTGCGGTTCCGCATTTGTTGCGTGAGGCGTTTAAAATTCGGGAACGCATTTCAAAACGCTTGGAGGAAAATGAGCGGCAGTTGCGCGAATGGTGCGCACGTTCCCGCGACCTGGAATTTCTGAATCGCGAAGGCGGCTGGTACGGCATCGTTCGTTTGCCGCGCGGGATTGAAGAAGAATCGCTTGCGACGGATTTGCTTCGTCGCGAAGGCGTGATTGTGCATCCGGGTTATTTTTACGACTTGGAAGCCGTTCCCGCGCCGCATTTGGTTTTTTCATTGTTGGCGAAAGAAGCGGATTTCCTTGCCGCGTTCCCGCGGATGGATGCGGCAATTCTGCGTAATTAAATTGCCAGCGAAGAAGCTCTCGATTTTTATATTTCTCATGGCTTTATCTTTTATCGTAATTGCCGTAGACGGCGGTGCGGCTTCCGGAAAATCTTCCACTTCGCGTGCCTTGGCGGCTCGGTTTAACTTGCTTCATGTCGATACCGGTGCGCATTACCGGACTGTCGCGCTTTCGCTTTTGAAGCGAGGAGTCGATTCCCCGGAAGCGTTTGAGGCTGCCGAAAGCGATTTGCTTTCTCATCTCGAATTGGGAACGGAAATTTGCGGGAACGAAGCGGCAATGAGCATCAGCGGTAGCGTTCCCGCAAGCGAGGAAATTCGCAATGATGCGGTCAACGCCGTTGTCTCCCGTTTTGCCGCACTTCCCGCCGTCCGCAAATTCCTTTTCGACTATCAGCGCTCGCAAGCAAAAGTGGCGGAAGAAAACGGATTTTCCGGGCTCATTATGGACGGGCGCGATATCGGATCCGTGATTTTCCCTGACGCCGACTTGCGGATTTTCCTGACTGCGGATGTCGCAGCGCGGGAACGCCGCCGCGCGGCGGAAGGAATCGGCGACTCGATTGCTTCGCGCGATAAGTTGGATGCTTCCCGCAAGACGGCTCCCTTGGCATGCCCGGAAGGTGCGACGCTGATTGATAGCACGTTCTTGAATTTAGAACAGGTTGTCGATAAAATCTCCGATATGATTCGGGAAAAAATCGCCCGAAACGCATAACTCTCTCAACTCATGGAATTATTCACGGAAAAACTGGTCTACTCGCTGATCTATTACGGCGCACGTGCATTTATGCAGACGTTCGGGCGTCTTGATGTTTACGGCTTGGAAAATATTCCCGCCTGCGGATGTCTGATTGCGAGCAATCACGTCAGCTTTATCGATCCGCCGTTGATCGGTTCGTGTATTCCCAAAGAAATGTTTTTCCTCGCGCGAAAAACGCTGAACGACAATCCCGTTCTCGGAAAGGTTTTGCCGCATTGTAATGTTATCCCCGTCGACCGCGACGGCGGATCCGATGTTGCCGCGTTCAAGAAAATGTTCAAGGTCTTGCGGGATGGGCACTCGATTTTGCTCTTTCCGGAAGGGACGCGCAGTAAAGACGGAAAATTCGGAAAGGCGCAGGGCGGTGCCGGGCTGATTGCCTGCAAAGCGCGTGTTCCCGTCGTTCCCGTGCGTCTTTTCGGGACGAATGAAGTTTTACAGCGCGGAACGTTTCTTCCCAAACGCGCAGAAATCAAGGTCTGTTTCGGCAAGCCGATGTATCCGGAAGAATTTGACCCGGGAAAAGATTTTCCGGATCGCTTCCGCGAGGCTTCCCGCCGCTTTATGGCGCGCATTGCCGAAATGGAAGAACCCGGCGCGCCGAAATACTAGGCGCAATATTTTATGGCTCCCTCAAAAAATTCGTTTTTGACGAAATCGATGAAAGTTGAGGGCTGAGAGCTTAGAGGTAAATGCGTTCCCGCAATCGGGAAAAGGATTTCGAAAGCCTCTTTCGCGAAGCGAGGTGTAAATATCCATCATCTCTCAGCTCTCCTCGCTCATCAGAAACTCTATTTATGGAGTTTCCCTTATGCCGCAGATTTGAAAGTCTGCGGCTTTTTTCGTTTTTATTTCCGGTTGCGGGAAGGAAGCGCGTGTTGCAAAATGAGAAAATGCAAACGCGTCGTGAGTTTTTGAAAATCGGAGCCGTCCTGACCGCCGGGACATTGTTCGCTGGCGGCTGTAGCCATTTTTTCGCCCAGCCTCAAAAACAGGCGGAAAAACCGTCTGCGGGAACGATTAATTTGGCATTTTTCGGTTTGGGGGTTATGGGAATGGCGGATCTTGAAGCGCTGTCGCATTTGAAAGGCGTCCGCGTCGTTGCTCTGTGCGATCCTGATTTACGGCGTTGCAATCGCGCTCAAAAACTTTTGAAAAAATCCGGTCATCCGGAAGCGGAAATTTTTTCCGATTACAGGAAAGTTTTTGACAATGCACGGGAACGCATCGACGGAGCCGTTGTTGCCACACCGGATCATTCGCATTTTGCCGTCGCGATGGAGGCGGTGATACGCAAAAAACACATTTTCGTGGAAAAGCCGGTTTGCCGCACAATTGACCAAATGCGTCGCTTGGCGCGGGCATCGTCGGAGGCGGGAATCGTTACGCAGGCAGGAAATCAGGGTGCGGCGTCGCAGCATATTCGCACCGCAAAGGAGTGGTATGAAGCCGGAATTCTCGGCGAAGTCCGGGAAATTCATGCTTGGACAAATCGCCCGACGTGGCCGCAGGGCATGACGGAGCCGGCGGTCGCGGATCCGTGCCCGCCGAGTTTGGATTGGAATATTTGGTTGGGAGCTTCACGGGAACGCCCGTATTCCAAAGCGATTGCGCCTACAAATTGGCGCGGATGGATCGAGTACGGAACGGGCGCACTCGGCGACATGGCGCAACACATTCTGAATCCTGCGTATTTTATTTTTGATTTGGGCGCGCCGGAATCTGTTGAGGCCGAAGCTCCGACCGTGACGCCGCTGGCGTTTCCCGTGTCGTCGAAAGTTACATACAATTTCCCGGGGAATGAGCAGCGCGGCCCGATAAAATTAGTTTGGTTTGACGGAAACAACGTGCCTCCGCGTCCGGAAGGGCTTTCTGCCGGGATTCCTTTCCCGAACGGTATCGGCGGAAGCATTATTTACGGAAGTAAAAATACGATGATGCTCGGGTCGTCGGGCGAAACAATGCGAGTTTTGCGCGATTACAACCGGATTCGCGCGAATCCGCCGCCGAAGAAATATCCGCGTGTTCGCGGGAATATTTACCGAAATTGGATAGAAGCAATTACGTCCGGTAAACCGACAGTATCCGGATTTGATTACGCGGCGCCGCTGACGGAAATTGTCCTGCTCGGTGTCATTGCCCAACAGCTCAATCGCCGCTTGGAATGGGACGGAGCACGCGGGTTGTTCAAAAATGATCCTGAAGCGAATGCTCTTTTGAAGGCCGTTCCCGCGCGCCCGGGGTTTTTGTGCTAAATACCGGAGAGCGGAAGTTCAAGTTGCTTGGACGTCGGAGGGATACGCGCGGCGGGAACGGCGTTTGAAAGCGTGACGCCGAGCAACCGGACGGGCTTGTTGTACGGCAGATGCAGGCGGAGCAGGTCGAGGGCGGTTGAGGCGATGCGGCTTTTTTCGCTGTAGAATCCGCTTTGCGTACGGGAACGCGTCATTTGGGAAAAATCCGAAAATTTGATTTTCAGGGTTAGTGTGCTTCCCGTGAAGTCTGCGCGTTCCAAGCGTTGCCACAAGGCGCATACGAGCGGCTCCAAAGCTTCCGCGCAGGCTTGCGTTCCAACTAAATCCTGCGGGAACGTATCCTCGATGCCGACAGATTTGCGCTCGCGATTCGGTGTAACCGGGCGTTCGTCTTTCCCGCGAACGACATCATAAAGCCAGTCGCCGATTTTCCCGAAATGCGTCTCCAGATTTTCCCGCGACCATTTTTTCAAATCCGCGCCGACAGAGACACCAAGTTCGTGCATGCGACGCGCCGTTGCCGGGCCGACACCATAAAATGCTTCAATCGGGAGTTGTTCCAAAAAGCGCTCTGCATCTTTCGGTAAAATGCGGGAAAGCCCGTCGGGTTTTTGCAGATCCGATGCGGTTTTTGCGAGAAATTTGTTGTAAGAAACGCCGGCGGACGCCGTTAAATTAAGCTCTTTTTTTATGGCGAGCTTAATTTCCTTGGCGATTTGCGTTGCCGTTTTCCCGCTTGGATTGTCGGTAACATCCAGAAAGGCTTCGTCGATGGAAAGCGGTTCGATGAGTTCCGTGTAGCGCCGGAAGATTGCCTGAATTTGAGCGGAAACTTTTTTGTAAACTTCAAAACGCGGCGGCACGAGAACGAGGCGCGGGCAGAGTCGCTTTGCTTTGGCAACGGAAAGTGCCGAGCGCACTCCGTAGCGCCGGGCTTCGTAGCTCGCCGTCGAAACGACATTGCGCGGCGTATCTCCGGCAACGGCAACGGGAAGCCCGCGCAAAGCCGGATTGTCGCGCTGTTCAACCGCAGCGAAAAATGCGTCCATATCGATATGGATGATTTTTCGCATCGCGGGAACGGTTGGCGGATTTTAGACCCAGCGCAGTTTTGTTCTCAGAATTTCGAATTCCGAGAGCGTTGTCGGTTGGAGAATTTCGACGCGTTCGTCGGCCATTTTAACGGAAAGCGGGAATGCTTTTTTCCCGGGAAGAGGAGCGTTCCCGTCTAACGAAATTCCGACGGGAACGTTGTCGGAGACGTTATCGACACGAATTTCCATGTTTCGCGGGAACACGACCGCGCGGTTTGAAAGCGTGTGCGGGCAAAGTGGTGTCAGGGCAAAGACTTCGGCGTCGGAGTGAATCAGCGGCCCGCCGGCGCCGAGGCTGTAGGCGGTTGAGCCGGTCGGCGTTGTGAAAATCAGCCCGTCGCCGCGGAAGGTGTTGATGGTGCCGTGTTCGACGGAATCAACGCGCAGTGCCGTCATTTGAAAATTTTCCCAGGCTTTGATGACGATGTCGTTGAGCGCGTAGCGCCGGAGCTCTTCGGGATCGTCGGCGAATTTACATTCAAGGAGCGTGCGCGAAACCGTTCGGTAATTTCCGTCAAAGATGTCGTCCAAGTCGCGTTCGATATTTTCGGCGGAATAATTTGCGAGGTAGCCGAGTTTTCCCAGATTGATTCCGAAAATCGGGACGTGATTGCGAACGGCGCTTTCGACGGCGCCGAGAATTGTGCCGTCGCCCCCGATGACACAACAAATCTGCGTTCCCGCGAGCACGTCTCCGTCAATCGGGTGGTTTTTGGAAATTTGCGTTGCGACGCCGTGTTTTTCCGCGGCGGCGATAACCGTGTCCAAGCAAGCTTCCGCGCCGGATTTTGCGCTGTTCCAAATAATACCAATGCGGGAAATTTTCATTACTCCGATTTTACGACCAAAGCTCGAATAAATCATCTATAATTTCTGCCGTTCCCGCGATTTTTTATTATTCCGGCAAAGACTTTTTCCGCGTGAAAAAGAAAAACGGGATTCATTTTTATGCGGGAACGTGGTTTAATCTACGCATATGGACGACCAAAAAATTATCGAAGCAGGGAAACATGTTCTGAAAGCGGAAGCGGATGCGTTGCGCGTTATGGAAGCCGCGCTCGATGAAAGCTTTGCAAAAGCCGTTGAAATTCTTTACGCGAGCGATCGCAAGGTCGTTATCTCCGGCGTCGGAAAATCCGGGCTTATCGGACAAAAAATTGTTGCCACGCTTTGTTCCACGGGAACGCCCGCGATCTTTTTGCACAGCGCGGATGCCGTTCACGGGGATTTGGGAATTTGCCAGCCGGGCGATCCGGTTGTTCTGATTTCCAAGAGCGGAACGACGGCGGAAACGGTGCGCCTGTTGCCGAGCCTGAAAAAAATGGGCTCGAAAATTATCGCCATTGTCGCCAATAAAAATTCCCCGCTCGCAGAAAAAGCGGATGTCGTCCTCGATATCGGTGTGAAATCCGAAGCCGATCCGCTTGGCATTGTTCCGACGACGAGCACGACGCTTACGCTTGCGATGGGCGATGCGCTTGCTGCCGCGCTGATGCTTAAGCGCAGTTTCGGGGAAAAGGATTTTGCAAAATTCCATCCGGCGGGACAGCTTGGGCGAAACTTGCTTTTGACGGTCAACGACGTGATGCGTCCTCGCGGAAAAATCGCCGTTGTCTCCGGAGAAACTTCCGTGCGCGACACCGTGATTGCGATGACGGAGTGCCCGCACGGCGCGGCTTGTGTCATTGATGCGACGGGAAATCTTCTCGGAATTATTACAGACGGCGATTTGCGCCGTGCGCTTCACAAGCATGAAAATCTCGGCGGAATTACGGCTCTTGAAATTATGACGAAAAATCCGATTTGCGCCTTTGCGGGAATGAGTCTCGGCGAAGCCGCGCGTGTGATGGAGGATCGTCCGTCTCAGATTTCCGTACTTCCCGTTTTGGATGCGCCGGGCGGTGATCTCGTCGGCTTGCTTCGCATTCACGATATTTATCAGGCCGGACTCGTTTGAGCGCGCACGATTCCAGATTCCGCCGCGGGCTTTCCCGTGACGACGCGGGATTGCCGCAGGAAGTCGGCGAGGATTTTGTCCCGCGTCGGCAGAAGCTCGTCGCCGGCTTTGCTGTGTTGACTTTGCTTTGGTCGACTTGGGCGCAGACTGCCGCTACGGCGTTTACCGTGCTTGTGGCAACAGGATTGGCGGCGCTGACTCTAGCGTGGCTTTTTTTGCCTACGGGAGCTTACGATTCTGCGCGATCCGCAAAGCGAAATTTTTTCCGGCTGATGAAATTTCCGCTGTTTTGGATCGGGATTGCGCTTTGGATTTATATTTGTATCCAGGGTTGCGTTCCCGGGGTAAGTGTCGAATGGCTGGAAAAGTCTTGGCGCATTCATCGCATTGCGGGAACGCCGGAGTGGCTTCCGACCGGCGTGGATGCCGGATTCGGTTTTGACCCGAAAATGGGAATGAACGCGTGGCGCCAACTTTGTATTTTCGGGGCGCCGTGGATGATTTTGTGCGCGCTTTGGTGCGGATTGCGTTCCCGCAGAGCATGGAAGTTTTTGCTTTGGACTGTGCTTTTGAATGCGGTTTTACTGGCGTGCTTCGGCTTGTATCGCAGTTGCTTCGGAATTCATTCTTATCTCGGAGAAACGAAGTATTATTTCTTTTCTGTTTTTTCATACAAGAACCATGCCGGCGAGTTTTTTGTTCTCGCAATGGCAATTTGCGCCGGGCTGGGCTTGCGTAGCTGGCGAGCTTCCTCGCTCGCCGGAAAGCATGGCGGCGCGTATCTGATTTTGCTGATTTTCGGATTACTTTTTCTCGGCGCAACTTTCGCGACGAAATCCGTCGGCGCTGTTTTTCTCGGTGTTCTCTGGTTGCCTTTAATTGTCATTCTGATTTGCGCTTCGGGGCTGATGACGCGTTCGTCCTGGTTGGCGGCAGGCGTTTTTTTGGCAATGCTTCTTTGTGTCGCGGGAACGTGGTGGGCGACGGCAAAAACCGATGTTTTCTTTTCCCGTGTGGACCAAAAAGTTGCCGACGGCGAATTACCTGATATTGAGCGCGTGATTCATCCGGAAGATAAAACTGAAGAGCGCAGTGAACTGGCGGAAACGTTTTCGCTCGACAAAGGTCCGCGTGCTGACCTTCGGAAGCTTTCCGCCAAAATGTTTCATTATAACACGCATACGGAACTTTTCGGCTGGGGCGCCGGTTCGTATCGCTGGATCGCGCCGGCGTTTCAGCTTTCGATGCCGGAGTTTACGAAGATTAATAAGCGAACGGGAAAAAAGTATTTGCCGACGCGAACGTCGTATGCGCATTGCGATCCGTGGCACTTTCTTGTCGAATGGGGCGCTGTAGGCGCGGGAATTTTTGCCGCCGGAGTCTTATGGTTCTGGGGATTCGCGCTTCGAAATTTTCGTCGTTGGCGTGCGTCTTCGGTGGCATTTTTGGCGGGAATTGCAATTTTTTCGCTCCACGCATGCGTTGAGTTTGTTTCTTTTAACCCGGCATTAATGCTCTGCGTCGCTCTCCTTGCTGCCGCATTTAAAGCGGATCTTTCACGGGAAAAGCTGCTTGCAAAAAAACAAACGCGGACTCTTTAGTCTTTAATCTTTCCTCTTTAATCTTTAAACTCATCAACGCTATGGCAAATATTCCTCCTTTCAAATATCAACACCCGTTCCCGCTCGGTGAAGACAAAACCGAGTATTATCTTCTGACTAAGGACTATGTTTCCGTCGGCGAATTTGAAGGCGTTCCCGTGCTCAAAGTTGCCAAGGAAGGCTTGACCGCGATGGCGAATGCCGCGTTTCGCGATGTTTCTTTCATGCTCCGCCGCGCGCACAATGAGCAGGTCGCCAAAATTCTCCGCGACCCGGAAGCGAGCGAAAACGACAAATACGTCGCGCTCACGTTCCTGCGCAACGCGGAAGTCGCCTGCAAGGGGAAGCTCCCGCTCTGCCAAGACACGGGAACGGCGATTATTCACGGCGAAAAAGGACAGCAGGTTTGGACGGGTTATTGCGACGAAGAAGCGCTTTCGCTCGGCGTTTTCAAAACTTACACGGAGGAAAATCTGCGCTACTCGCAAAACGCGCCGCTGAATATGTATGACGAAGTCAACACGCGTTGCAATCTTCCCGCGCAAATCGACCTCGAAGCCACCGAAGGCATGGAATACAAATTCCTGTGCGTGACCAAGGGCGGCGGGAGCGCGAACAAAACCTATCTTTATCAGGAAACGAAAGCACTTCTGAACCCGAAAACGCTTGTTCCGTTCCTCGTCGAAAAAATGAAAACGCTCGGCACCGCAGCTTGCCCGCCGTATCACGTGGCATTCTGCATCGGCGGCACTTCGGCGGAAAAAAATCTTCTCACGGTCAAACTCGCTTCGACGCACTACTACGACGAACTTCCGACCAGCGGGAACGAGCACGGACGCGCCTTCCGCGATGTCGAACTCGAAAAACAGGTGCTCGAAGAAGCGCATCGCATCGGGCTCGGCGCGCAGTTCGGCGGGAAATACCTCGTGCACGACGTGCGCATCGTCCGCCTCCCGCGCCACGGCGCGAGCTGCCCGGTCGGCATGGGCGTTTCCTGCTCCGCAGACCGCAACATCAAGTGCAAAATCAATAAAGACGGCATTTGGATTGAAAAACTCGACAACAATCCCGGCGAACTCATTCCGGAAGAACTCCGCGAAGCCGGCGAAGGCAACGCCGTTAAAATTGACCTCAATCGCCCGATGCCGGAAATCCTCAAGGAACTTTCCAAATATCCGGTCGCGACACGCCTTTCGCTCAACGGCACGATTATCGTCGGACGCGATATCGCGCACGCAAAACTGAAAGAACGCCTCGACCGCGGCGAAGCGCTCCCGCAATACATCAAGGATCACCCGATTTACTACGCGGGACCGGCAAAAACGCCGGAAGGAATGGCGTGCGGCTCGATGGGACCGACGACGGCGGGACGCATGGACTCTTACGTTGATTTGTTCCAAGCCAACGGCGGTTCGCTCATCATGCTTGCCAAGGGCAATCGCAGCCAGCAGGTAACGGATGCGTGTAAAAAACACGGCGGCTTCTACCTCGGCTCGATCGGCGGCCCGGCGGCAATTCTTGCGCAGAACAACATCAAGTCGATTGAATGCGTCGAATACCCGGAACTCGGCATGGAAGCGATTTGGAAAATCGAAGTCGAAAACTTCCCGGCGTTCATTTTGGTCGACGACAAGGGCAACGATTTCTTCAAACAAATCAAACCCGTTTGCCCGTTAGGACAAAAAGCTTAAAGTTTAAGGCTTAGAGCTTAAAGGGCGTTCCCGTGGCAAGAGTCGCGGGAACGCTTTTTTATTCTTCGTTCAATGTCGCGTATCGCTTGAGTTCACATTTTGACGAATCCGAGTTTTCGGGAAGATCGGATAAAAATCGGAAAGAGCGATGTGTTCCCTCAGGTAAATTTTCGCCAGCGGTATTCTGGTGTACGAAGTAAAGGAATCACGGAAAAGGAGAACGGTATTGCATCATTCGAATGAATTGGAAGCGGACGTAAATTCGGGTCTTATTTTCGTTGATTCGAGAAAATTCCACTCGTTTTTAACAGGCTGTTCGGAGACTTTTGCCGCGGGAACGCCGACTCGCGGCGGCTACGGGCTTTTCTTTGGACGGGAATCTGTTAGAATCCGCCTTTTAAATTTATGGACACCTTTATCATTACCGGCGCAAATGCCGAGCCGGCGCAAAGTATCGCGCGCCGCTTGTGCGAGATGGGCGCCCGCGTTTACGGCATTGCGGGAACATTTCCCGAAGCCGATTTCGCATTTAACGAATTTTTCCCGATCGCATGCGACGTAACTTCGCCTTCGTCCGTCGCCGAAGCTGTAGAAGAAATACTTGCGCGCGAAAAGACGATTTCCGGACTGATTTTCTCGACTCAATATTTTTCGAATGAAGCGTTTGAAGCGATGCCGCTTGAGGAAATCACGCTGTCTGTCAACGCGCTTGTTACAACGCCGCTGGTGATTGCGCGGCTCGCGTTGCCGTCGCTGATTGCTTCCCGCGGGAGCGTGATTGCTGTTTCGCAAAATACGGTTACACCGCGCGGACACGTCTTAAATAATATTACAGACGCAGCGATGAAAGTTTTTACGGGAACGCTTTTCGGCGATTTGCGCGACACGGGAGTCAAGACCTGTCATATTTTTCTTCAAAACAATACGGGAACGCCCGATCCCGGGGCGGCATTTACGAATGCGCCGCAGAGCCGCATTCAGCCGGATATTGTCGCAGAAACGGTTGAAACGGTGTTGCGGTTGCGGGAAAATAATGCGCTGACGCAAATTGTTTTGCGCCCGCAGGCGACTCGGGAAACTCCGCATATTCCAGTTTCGTCGGAGCCGAGAATTCGCACCTTGCAGGTTGTGCGTTTGCCGGAATCTAAAAATTATCCGCCGGCGGAAGAGCCGATTCTTACGCCGAAATACCGCCGTCCGGAATACGCGCCGCCGCGCGGGCAAAAAGCATTGGAAGCGGCGGAAAACGCTGTTTCGGAAGCGGAGGAATTCGCAGATGATTATGTGGATCCGGAATTGCGTTATCTTGTTAAAGGAAGCGAAAAAGGCGAGGCTAAGCCGCTCGTTCCCGCAGAAGAAACTGTAAGTCCGCAAACAGAAAGCCGTCCGGAAACGGATGAGAGCGGCAATCCGCTTCGCCGCAAGCGCAAGCGCCGCCGCAAGAAAAAGAATCGCAACGGGGCAATGATTGTCCAGCCGCCGCAGTTGGGCGGGCAGACGGATGTCCCGAAAACACCGCAGATTCTGCGGGAAGAGCAGGTCAGAGAAATTCCGAAAGCTTCGCAGAAGGAAAATCGCACGGGAACGGCAGGCGTGCCTGAGGAAATACCGGTGGGCGAGCCTGTTGCCAAACGCGGGAACGTGCCTGTAAATTCGGGAAAAAACGAAAATCCGGTCGAGTCCGAACCTGCGACGCCGAAAGAGAAAAAACGCACGAAAACACCGACGGGAAAAAAGACGCCGGGGCGTTCCCGCGCGAAAAAAACAGACGTTTCGGAGCCGGCGAAACCTGTCGAAAAAGCGAAAAGAAAACCGCGAAAGCCGCGCGGGGAAAAGCAAGCGAAGACGGAAGACGTTTCCTAGGAAATTTTCGGGAATCGTCGTTCGGGTTTCTGTTCCCGCTCGCAATCGCGGGGCGGCTTTGTTAGCTTTTTCCGCATGTTATCCCGTAATCCATTTTCAGCGCAGACGCTCGGTGCATTCTCCCTGAGTTTGTTGTTTGCGTTAAGCCCGCTTTGTGCGGACGAGATCAGGATTGATCCGGAGCTCAACGGCGAAAGTCAAATCGGTCGCGAATGGTTGGACGGCAAAGCGACGTTTAGCGAGCTTGAGCAAAAAATTCTTTCGGCGCTTCCCGCCGACAAAGCGAGAAACGCGAAGGAAGTCGAGGCGTTTCTGAAAGATCCGAAAAACCGCATGACACTTGCGCGTTGGTATTTCATGGACGTCGCGGGAACGGATGCGGTCGTCGCTCAAATCGATAAGCTTTCGGATCGCCGTATGTTTTTCCAATTTCTCTCCGATTTGGATTGGCTTGAAGGTTACCTTTACACGGGAAGACCGGAGCGGGCGGACAAGTTTTTGGAAATGTTTTTGACAATCGCCAGGCGCGAAAAAGAAATGCTGAAAGATCCGATGTTGCGCAAGATCGCGATGGCGACAGCCGCCGAGTTTTCCCGCAACGGGTGGAGCTTGGATACGCCTTCCCGCGTCGTGAAACGCTACAGATTCTTTTCCGACAGTTGGAAAGAGGGGAAATTGAATGTGCTTTTCGACGATTTGGATTATTGGGATATGCGCGTCGTTTGCGGGTGGAAGGGAAATAATGATTTCGGCGACGAATATTCCATGCGCTGGGCGCGGGACAACGTTAAGCTCACGGAAGAAGGCTATGCGAGCGGGTATGATATTCACCAGCTTGATTACCGCTTGTGGAATAAGGCGGGCGACAGCGTTCATAATACCGATTATTACGCGCCGTTTCGCCCGCATTTTACGACGAAAAGAGGCGAAATCAACATGTCGGCGATGTCGCTTGAAGTCGGTGCGGTTTGCGGCGGGATTTCGCATTACGGCGTTGCGGGAGCGGTTTCCAACGGCATTCCCGCGATTACAATGGGCGAGCCGGCTCACTGCGCTTTTGCCGTGCGTGTGAACGGCGTGTGGCGCGATAATAATTCCGTTTCGTACAAGCGCGATTTGCATTGGACGCTTTTGGAGGGCAGGACGTGGGCGTTTCTTCACCTGATTCAGGATGTTTTTTCCGATAAGAAAAGAACGCAGCAGTCTTTTCGTAAGGCGGCGCTCGCGCGCTTTTATGCCGACAAAAAACGTGCGGCGGCTCTTTCGCTCTACGGGCAGGCGCTTTCCACACAGCCGAAAAATTATTTGGTTTGGATCGACTACTGTAATTACCTCAAAGAGCAAAAAGCGCCCCAAAAGCATTGGGTCGTGGCGAACAATAAAATAATCAGCGCGTTTACCGAAAAATATCCGGATGTGACGGCAACCGCTTTGAAAAACTACGTCTATCCGAATCTTTTTAATTTCGTAAAAAAAGACGAAGACAGACTCAAAATCTATGCAGGCTTCATGGAGAAAATGAATGCCGTCGGTCCCGCGACTTGGGATATGGAAAGCTTTTGGGATTTCCAGGCGGAGCAGCTTTCTGCCGAAGGGAAACGACAATTCAAGGAACTCGGGAAAAAGCTTTTCAAAGGGAAAGGCGAGTTTGAAAAGAATTTTAACGATTGGGCAAACGGTAATTCCCGAAACAAAAAGGAAGACTAAAAATGAAACGTGTAATTTTACTGTGTTGCGTTTTCTTCGCTTTCGCGGGAACGCTCTTTGCGGGACCGGAACGCAAAACCTACGAGCAGGCAATTAAAGGAAATCCGAACGACGGGATCGTCGTTTTTCTTTACGGCCCCGGCTGGGAAAAAGAAGGCCCCGAGTTGCTGAAAAAATTGTGGCAAAACCCCAAAATCAAAAATGCCTGCGGCGGAGCTAACCTGGTGGCAATTCCGATTTTGCAACGTCCGAACGAAAAGGAAAAAAAAGCCGCCGACGAAAAATCCAAGGGGTACCGACGCACAAAGCGCGTGCGCAGCATTCCCGCGCTCGTGCTTCAGGATTACGCGGGAAGAGATTACTACGTGATTTATGGAGATGAACTTTCCCAGCCGGCGGAAAAAGTTGCCGAGTTGATGAAGTCAAAATTCGAACTTTATAAACAGCAGCGGAAATTTCTTCAGCAAATGGAAAAGGCAAAAGGGCGGGCTAAGGCACGTGCGTGCGCGCAGGCGGCAACCATCGAAGGAATTTTCCCGCCGAACGATCACGTGAAAATCATCAAAGAAAACGATCCGAAGCTTGAAGAACCGCTTTCCGCGCGTGCCGTCTTTAATATCTACGAACTGCTGGTCGAAAACACGACTTTTGATAAAGACAATCCCGGAAAGAAAATTCTGAGCGTTGACGAAACTTTGGCGAAATTAACGCAACTGACTGCCGGCGATACATACACGCCGCAACAGAAGCAGGAAATTTATGCCGCCGCCGTCGGGCACCTGCGCCGTAGCGGATATGATAACGCAAAAATAAAAAAGTTTTACCGGGAAATGATTGCGCTGGATCCGGATTCGATTTGGGCGGATTACGCCAAAAACGCGATCAAGTTGTGGTGCGATTGAGCGTTCCCGTGAAAACGATTCGCCGATTTTTTACTTGGATTTGTCGTAAGCTCTCCGGACGCTACGACACGAGTGTCGTGCTTTCGCTTCCCGAGGCTTGGAAAGAAACTCAGCCGCCGGCGGGGGAGCGCTTTGTCCGATATATTTTCGGTGCGCCGTTTTCCGATAAATTTACCGCTAAGTCGTTTTTCTGGCGCTGGGTCGGACGTATTTTACTGATTTGGATTTATTTGGGATTTCTATGGATTCTCTACGAAAGTTTGTGGGCATGGAATATTTTCGGAGGTGAATAATTGTATGAAGATTTTAATTACAGCCGGAGCAACACGGGAATTTTTCGATCCCGTGCGCTATATTTCAAATCCGTCGAGCGGAAAAATGGGCTACGCCGTCGCCGCTGCCGCACGGGAACGGGCGTGGGACGTTGAACTTGTCTCCGCGAACGTTTCGCTTCCGCCGCCGCCGGGCGCGCATCTGACGGAAGTCGTTACCGGAGACGAAATGCTTGCCGCCGCACGCGAATTGTTCCCGCAGTGCGACATTCTCGTTAAAACTGCCGCCGTTTGCGATTTTCGCCCCAAGCATTACGAAACGCACAAACGTAAGAAAGACGGGAACGGCATGACGGTTGAATTCGAGCCTACAACCGACATTTTGAAAACGCTTGCGGCGGAAAAAACGCCGAGGCAGACCGTCGTCGGATTCGCCGCGGAAACCCAAGATATCGAAACTTACGCGAAGAAAAAATTGAGTGAAAAAAACTTGGATTTGATTGTGGCAAATCTCGTCGGTCGCGGGAACGTCGGTGCCTTCGGTTCGGACAACAATGCGGTCGTTTTGCTCGGTAACTCCGGTTTCCGGAAAGCATTTCCGCTTGCTCCCAAGACGGAAATCGCGCGTCTGCTTATCGACGAAATCGAGCGTTTTCATGCCGGAAAAATCGGCTAAAATTGAAACCTTTTTCCCGCGAATGCGTTTATCCGAATTCAGTAAGATGGACTTGAAAAATTTTCTTCATACGACGTTGCTTGCTCTCAGCTTCTGCGCCGCTATCGGCTTGCTCGCCGAAACGGAACCTTCCGGAACATCGGCGGATGCAGACGAACTTTTCCCGGAGCGCCGCCGGATTCGTTTGCGGGAAGTAACGGACGAAGACATCCGAAAAATCGTCCGAGTCGGCAAGACGCTTTCGTTGCGGGAAGCCGTTCCCTTGGCATTGCGGGAAAATCTCGGAATCGCCGTTGCGCGAACGGATAAAGCGATCGTTGAAGAAACGCCGGAAATTCAGGAAGCCGCATTTGATACGGAGTTTTCTTTTTCTTCCGTTTACGGGAACGCAGGCAATCCGTATTGGGAAGGAAAGAGCGGAACCTCGTCCCAGAGCTGGGCAAATCGGGCGGAACTTTCCAAACGTTTTTCTTACGGAACGCAGGCTTCGCTTTACGGGAACTTTAATCGCAATTACAACACGACGGCGGGAGCGTCGCCGGCATCGGGAAGTGCTGTCGGATTGGAAATCGTTCAGCCGCTTTTGAGCGGATTCGGCGAGGAAATCAATTTGGCGCCGCTTGTGAAAGCTCGCAAAAATGTACTTCAGAGTACATTGAGCTTGCGCAGGGAAACCCTTGATTTGATTTATGAAGCGGAGGTTGCTTATTGGAACCTTTCGGCAAGTTATGCGCTCGTGGGCGCGCGCTTGAGTAGCGTGCGTTATGCGGAGTTTCTTCTGAGTCAGGCGAAAGAACGCCGTGCGCTCAAGGACGCGACAAAGGAAGACGTTTTGCAGGCAGAAGCGGATTTGGCTTCCCGGCGCGTAAATTTGGTGGCGGCACGTCAGGCGGTCGAAGACCGAGATGACGCATTGCGCAAGCTCTTAGGCGAGTACGGAGAAACGATGGACGGAACTTATAGCGTTGCCAAGTTGTCCGAAAGCGTTCCCGCAGAAACACTTGAGTTTGCGGATTGGATTGTTCAAGTGCGGGAATTTGATATTGATGCGCAAATTCAGGAGCTGGAACGTGAAAAAGCCGAGCTGGACTATCGGGTTGCCGAAGATGCTACGCGCCCGTCTTTGGATTTGGTTCTCGGTGCGGAAGCTTCGGGAAGCGAAAGCTCTCCCGCAAAGTCGGTAACGGGCATCGTTGATCGCACCGGTTATGACCTGTCCGCGGGAATTCAATTTTCGATGCCTATCGGATTTCGACAGGCAAATGCACAGTGGCGGCAAGCCGCGCTGAAGCGCCGGAACGCGAAACTCGCCGTTGCGCAGGCACTTCAGGATGCGATGTTTGAGGCACGTTCCGCCTGGCGTGCGGCGGAGTCTGCGCGGGAACGCTTCGACTCGGCAAAGCTTGCCCTCAAAATGCAACAGGAAGCTTACGAAGGGCAAATTGCCCGCTACGGCGTCGGACGCGCAACGATGACGGATGTGCTTTCCGCTCAAGATTCTTTGGATTCGGCTCGACTTGATTTGATTCAGGCTGCACTCGATGTCGTTACTTCCCGAGCTAAAATTTTGCGTTTGGACGGACGAATTTTGTCGGAAAACGGTTTTTCCTGGAACGAAATCGACAACGAAAATCCGGCAAATCCGCACGAATTTGCTTCGCAAGAGAACTCTGCTGTTAATCCGTAATTTTTTTTGAAATGAAATTCTCGAAACGTTTTTTTAACGCTGTCGCCGTCGCAACGGGTTTAGCCGCCGGCGCTTGTTTGTTTTCCGCTTGCGGCGAAGGAATCGGAGGCTCCGGATCCTCAGCGCTTCCCGCCGTTGCAACGACGCGGGTTACCGAGCGTAATCTCGAAGAACGCATCACCGTTTCCGGGTTTGTTAAGCCCGAAACCGTTACCGAAATCAAATCTGAAATTAACGGTCGCATCATTCGCATTCTCGTTGAAAACGGGCAAATGGTGAAGCAGGGCGATTTGCTCCTCGAAATTGATCCGCAGACTTATCAGACGACTGTCGATTCCAACGAGCGTACAACGCGCCAACGCCGACTTGATGTCGAAAAAGCCGAGCGCGACATGAAACGCATTGAGCGACTTTTCCGGAGCGACTTCGCCACCGAGCAGGAATATCTTGATTCTGTCACGGATTACGAAAGCAGAAAACTGCAGCTCGAAATTGCTCAGGCGGCCCTTGATAATGCCCGCATCGAGCTTGCCAAAACGGCAATCAAAGCACCGCACGACGGTATGGTCTCGGATCTTGACGTTTATGTCGGAAACGTGATTTCCGGCGCCGGTTCGTTTTCCAACGGAACAACGCTGATGAAAGTCAACGATATGAGCAATCTGCGCGTTGAAGCGGATTTGAACGAAATCGAAGCAAATAAAATCGTTATCGGAGCGGAAACAACCCTGACGTTCGACTCGCTTCCCAAAACAAGTTTTACGGGAACGGTGAATTATCTTTCGTCGTTTGGTGTTCAGGATTCGGCAACGTCCACACTCTATAAATTTCCGGTGCGCGTAAATTTTACGACGGGCGGCGTGCTCGTGCGCCCGGGAACGAGTGCGAATCTTTCGATTCTTGTCGCCGGCGTGAAAAACGCCGTCAGCGTTCCCGCAAGCGCGGTTTTCATTGAAGACGGCCAGCGCTACGTTTTTCTAAAAAAAGGAGAAGGGCAATTTGAACGACGCAAGGTCGAAATCGGCATCGGGAATCTGAATTTTATTCAAATCGTCCGCGGATTGGATGCGGAAGATGTTATCGCGACCGTGCGTCCTTCTCAGTCCGAAATTATTTCCGACGGGAACGAGGTTTCTCCGAAGCGCAAAGGTCCGCCTCCGGGAAAAAGCGGCAGATAGAGCGGAAACGCTCCCGCGATTATATTTTCACTGCTTGACAGGGCTCGGGCGTTTCCGCAGTGTTAAGCACATAATAGAAGTGTTCTTTGAAAAAGCTTCATGCCTTTGAACTAAATGAATTTCGGGGATGTTCCGGATTCGATTTCGGCAAATAGGTTGTGATTGCACGCGGAGGATGATACTTGGCCTCCTAAATCATGTATCGCCACGTTAAATGGCAAAAACAATACCATCGCGTTTGAACGCAATGCGTTCGCGCTTGCTGCCTAATAGCTGCAGCACGGTTACGCTCGCCGACGCCTGCTAAGCGCGCGAGCCGTCAAAAAAGCAGGTAAAACTTCGAGCTTGTCAGCGTTCCCGCGAAGCCAAAAAAGGGAAAGCGGATAGGAATTCCCGGGCGTCGCCGCCCTCAGGAAAACCGAAATTCAAACGGACGGCTAAGCGTGTAGACGTTGCCTCCGAAAGGTCGAAAGACAGGGGTTCGACTCCCCTCATCTCCACCACTTTGAAAAGCGCTCGTAAACTTCGCCGAAGCGGATTTTACGGGCGCTTTTCGTGTTTCTTTTTTGCTTAAAAATCGATGCGTGTTTTTGTGTGTTTTGAAGGAGTTTTGTTCGGCGATTAATCGAAAGAATTTCTCGGGAACGCGTCTGAGGTCCTCATTTGCCGGAATCTTTACAAGGCGGCGGCTTTGGCTTAAGATTTTCGGATTATTTTATGGGTTCTACTTCCAAGAAAAAGCGCCGTGAAGAGGGCGCGTTGATTTATCGGGTTTTTCAGGAACCGCAGGTTTCACTGCGGGAACGCGTTCGACGTTTGTTTGCGGGAACGTGGGTGCTGTTGCTTTTTGGCGCGTTACTTTCTTTTATCGCGTTTTTCGGGCGTCCGCCGCGCGTTCCGGTGGTTTACGAAGGTTTGATTCCGAATTATTCGTTTGCTGCGCCGTTTAGCTTCTCTTACACGAGCAAAATTCAGCGAACGGAGCGCGAATACAATGCGCGCCTGCATGTCGGTCCGGTTTATACGTTGAAATCGGATTCTCAGGAACGCTTGCTGGAATTTTTTTCCCGGGTTGCCGAAAAAAATCTTTCGGAGTTTGAGCGATTGAAAAAGCTGAAAGTACGCACGACGCGTGATGTCGCGATCGGCGAGAGCTTGCGCGGCGTTTTTGAAGAGCTTCAGATTGCGGAGCTTAATCCTCGCTTGCGCCGGGCGGATATTTTGCAGGGATTGGCAATGGGGCAGTCGCGACTGATTGAGTACTGCAATAGCGCCAAGGACTACGAGAAGCTTGTTTCGGCTTCGCGGGATGTTTTTACAAATCTCGCTCGGGAAGGAATTTACGAAGACGGATTCGGGAAAAACAAGATTGCGGGAACGGAGACGACCGGCGTCGGCGACATTGCGGGATACACGGAAAGCGAAGTTAGGCGTGTGTTTTCCGAGCGTTTGCAAAATGTCCTTTGGCAACGTGTTTTTACGGACCGGACGCGCGGGAACCTCACAAAAATCGTTGATGAGGTTGAATACATTTTTCAGCTTTCCGAGTTGTTTCGCACAAATATGTTTTTTGACCGTGATGCGACGATCCGGCAAAAAGATTTGGCGGCACAAAATGTCGGAGACACCGTTGTTCATGTTCATGCGGGCGAGCATTTGCTTAGCGAGCGCGTTCCCGTTTCCGCTGAGATGCTTGAGCGTTGGAAGGCGTATCGCGTTGAGGAAGAAAAAAACAAGAGTCGTGTTTTCGGCGATACGCGCTCGTTTTTTTCCGACACGTTTTACACGTATTGCATTTTGCTGAGCGCTGCGATTTTTTGTATTATTTTCATTCCGAATGTTTTCAGGGAACGCCGCAACGGTATCGCGCTCGCGGGAACGTTGGTTTTACTGGACACGGTGCTGGTGCGCTTGTTTGTCAGTATTATTGAATCGTCCCGCTTCGAAGAAATTTTCGCGCATACCGAAAATATTCAGATTTGGCTCTCCGCGCCGACGATTGTCGCCATTCTTGCTTCCGTCATGCTGGGAACTCCGCTGGCGATTATTACGTCGATGACAGCGGCATCCGTTATTGCGCTGATGCTCGGCGGGAACGTTGAATGCCTGCTCGTTTCCGCCGTCGCGGTTGTAACGTCGGTTTATATTGCGCGTGATGCCCGCAAACGTTCCGTCCTCCTGCGGGCCGGATTGTACTCCGGAATTACAACGGCGCTGACTTCGCTGCTCGTGGGCTTTCATGACGGGACAAGCTGGCAGTCCGTCGCGTACAATTTTGCCGCTGCGGTTGCCGTCGGCGGCGCTTCCGGGATTGTTGCTTCCGGGATGCTTTCCGTTTTTGAAGGTATTTTTAAGACAACGACCAATATTACATTGCTTGAGCTTGCGGATTATGATCACCCGCTTTTGCGACGCTTGCAGGTTGTTGCTCCGGGAACGTTTTTGCACAGTGTTATGGTTGCGGATTTCGCGGCGAAAGCTGCTCAGGTTGCGGGAGCGAATGCTGCGCTTTGCCGTTGCGCCGCACTTTATCATGATGTCGGCAAAACGTTGAAACCGGAATTTTTTACGGAAAACCAGAAAGCCGGTATCGAAAATCCTCATGAAGAGCTTACGCCTTCAATGTCTGCACTGATTATAAAAAGCCATGTGCGGGAAGGGCTTGAACTTGCGGAAGAATACCACCTCCCGCGGCCGGTTTGCGATCTCATCCGCCAGCACCACGGACGAAGTCTTGTCGGTTATTTCATTCGTAAGGCTCGACAACTTGCCGTTCTCAACGGTGACGATTCCCTTGTGGACGAATCGAATTATCGCTACGACGGTCCGCGTCCGCAAACAATGGAAGCCGCAATTCTGATGCTTTGTGACATCGTGGAAGCGTCGTCCCGCTCGCTGAAAAAAGTAACTCAGCAAGCCGTGGAAGACTTGGTCGAAAAGCTCGTTTATGAACGTGTGAAAGACGGTGAGTTGAGTGATTGTCCGATCACGTTGCGCCAAATCGAAATCGTGCGCAAAAGCCTTGTAAACTCGGTTTTGATGAGCTATCACAAGCGAATCGCCTATGCGGATGACGAAAAAGAAAAAACGGTTTCCGCAGGCGAAAGAGCCGATGCCGAGCCGCGTGTGCGTATCCTGAATAAGGAGGCGTTCCTGCAGGAGGAGGACAAAGCCGGAAGCCAACCCGAATCCGCATAACCGTGAACGACGCTATTGCCATAGAATGCCGCGGCTTCAAAATCTGTCGCCGCCAAGTCAAAAAAGTTTTGAAAACTCTGCGGGAACGCGCACCTTGGGAGTTTCCCGTCGGATGGCTTTCCGTCGCGTTTGTCGATGACGGGACAACCTGTAAGCTTCACGAACAGTTTCTCGACGATCCGTCGAAAACCGACGTAATTACTTTTCCGGGAGATGACGTTTTTACGGAGCCGAAACGACGGAAGCTTACGGGAACGCCGCGCAAGTCGGATATCGGCGATGCTTCCGGATTTGCCGGCGAAATCGTCGTTTGCGTACCGCAGGCTATGCGTGCTGCCGAAGAGGTTGGAACGACGCCTGCAGACGAAATTTTACTTTATCTCGTCCACGGCTGGTTGCATCTTGCGGGTTTGGACGATTTGGCGGAAGATACGCGGCGTCAAATGCGCGTTGCCGAGGCTGAAGCCTTGGAAATTCTCCGCCACGCGGGAGCGGCTCCGTTTACGCGTATCTCGTTCCCGCAGGTCTTCGACTAGAGCCGTTCCCGGTGAGTGCGAGAAGGGCGATTTTTGCTTTTACGGGAACTTCTTCCCGAAAAAATTAATCATTCAGAGCTGTTATTATGAATTTTCTTACATCGCTGACGGATTTGCCGGCTCATACCATGCTTCCCAACGGAATTCGTGTTTTTTTTAGAAAAACGTTGCCGTCCGGATTGGCATCGGTTCAGGTCTGGGTAAAAAGCGGAAGCCTCCACGAGGGCGAATTCCTTGGTAGCGGGATTTCTCATTATCTTGAGCACATGCTTTTCAAGGGAACGGAGAAATTTTCGGCTGAAGAAATTTCACGGAAAGTTTCGGCGCTCGGCGGGAGCATGAATGCATATACGACGTTTTCCCGCACGGTTTATCACATTGATTTGCCGGCGGAATCGTGTGAGAGCGCGTTCGAGATTCTCGCGCAAATGGTGTTGGCGCCACGGCTCGCCGAGGAAGATGCGCTCAGTGAAAAAGATGTTATTCTGCGCGAAATCGATATGTGCGATGACGATCCCGACAGCCGGCTTTCCGAGGCAACGCTTGCCGAGGCTTATCGGGTTCACCCGCTTCGTTTCCCGATAATCGGAAAACGTGAAATCTTCAGTCGCCTCAACTCTGCGGATTTAAAAACGTATTTTGAAAAAAGATACACAAGCGATACGATAAACCTTGTAGTCGCCGGAGACTTGGACGAAGCGATTGTTTTTACGCTCGCGGAAAAATATTTCGGCGGCGCAATGACGAAGGCGACCCCGGAAGCGTTCGTTCCCGCCGAACCGGCCCAACTTGCACCGCGGGAAGTAACGCTCTATGGAGATGTAAAAATTCTTCGCGGGAATCTGATTTGGAAAATTCCCGGATTAACGCATTCGGATGCGCCGGCGCTTTCCGTGCTTGCCGCCTTGCTCGGCAAAGGAGATTCGGCGTTGCTTTGGAACGAACTTCACGAAAAACGAGGGCTCGTTCATGCGCTTTCCGCTTCGGTTTGGACTCCGGCAAACGAAGGAATGTTTTGGATTTCCTATGCGGCGGATTTGGATAAACGACAGTCCGTCGAAGATGCTTTGCGCGAAGAAATTTCAAAAATTAAGCGAGACGGGATTGCGCCGGCGTTGTTAAAAAAAGCCTCGCGGCAAGCGCTTGTCGGTCTTGTCAATTCGCGCCGCACGGTGGCGTCTTCGGCTGCGAGCCTCGGCAGAGAAGCCGTTGAAGTCGGCGAACTCGGCGCAACGGCGGTTTTCTTGGAACGCATCCGTGCGTTGACTCCGGATTCGGTTTGCGAAGCGGCGGAAAAATATTTGCGGGAAGAGTGCAGCACCGTTGCCGCCTACGAAAAGAAACTTTCCCGAAAAACACTTTCGGAATCTTCCGGAAAGAATGCTGCATCGCATGCGGGAACGGCGAATTTTGAAAGCGTAAGACTCCCCAACGGAGTACGTATTTTGTTGCAACCGGTAAAGGGATTTCCGAAGTTTTATCTTCAGGCAAGCTTACGAGCCGGCGGAATTTTTGAAACACATGCGACAAAGGGCGCAAGCGCGTTACTGGCGACAATGCTCACGCTCGACGCGGGAACGCGAAAGGCTACGGAAATTGCGGAAGTCGTTGAGAGTGTCGGCGGATCATTCGAAGAAGATGTTGATGCGAACTCGATTTCGCTCGCGATAGAAACGCTTTCGGACGATTGTTCGCTCGCTTGCGAAATCTTGCGCGATGCATTGCTGGAACCGCATTTTACCGAAGAAAATTTCGAGCGCGAGCGTAGCGCTCAACTTGCCGCTTTGCGCAGCGAATACGATGAAATTGAATATTTTGCCCGCATCGCGCTGCGGGAACGCTTTTACGGGAAGGAATGTCCGCTCGGAACGCATATTTTCGGAACCGAAAAAAGCTTGGAAACTCAGACGCTCTCCGACATTCAATCGCTTTACGAGAAAGTGGTCGTACCGGAAAATCTTGTTATTGCGGCGAGCGGAGAATTCGATCGCGAGCAGCTTTTGAAAATGCTCACGGATGCATTCGGAAGTTTTTGCGGCAAACGGGAATTTGTCATTCCGAAGATGCCTTCACCGATTGAAGCCGAGCGCGCAAGAGAAGAACAACTTGCATTTGATGGTGAGCAGGCGATTGTCCAGTTGGCGTTTCCGGATGTCGGGGCTTGTGACGAACGGCGTTTTGTGTCGGCGCTGACGGCGGGATTGCTCAGCGGAATGTCGAGTCGGCTTTTTCTCGAGGTTCGGGAAAAGCGCGGCTTGGCGTATTTTATCGGCGCTTCTCGCGGCGGCTCGCCGGAGTTCGGAATGTTTACACTTTGCGCGGGAACGGAAAAATCCAAGACCGAGGCCGTTTTTGCGGAAATGCGCAAAGAAATGGATCGCTTGCGGCGGGGAGAAATCTCCGACGATGAATTACGGGCGACTAAAATGCGTATGTGTATTTCCCGGCGCAGTGCGCGGCAACGAGCGTCCGTTCGTGCGGGAACGGTTTTGCGGGAAAGCCTTTATCAGATTCCGATCTTGAGTGAGAACGAATTTGAGCGCCGCATAAATGAAGTTTCTCGCGAGGATATTGCCCGATTTGCCCGTGAAATACTTGCGCCTGAAAAGTCTTTGGCTCTTATTGTCGCTTAGTCGTTATTTACAAAGAACAAAAAAGCGTTCCCGTGATTTCGCGGGAACGCTTTTTTATTTCTAAACTCTAATCTCAATTACTCCCATTCGATGGTGCCGATGGGTTTCGGCGTGAGATCGAGCAGAACGCGATTGATGCCTTCGACTTCGTGCGTGATACGGTCGGTGATGCGGTGCAAGACATCATAGGGAATTTCCTCGATCGTCGCCGTCATCGCATCAACGGTGTTAACGGCGCGAATAATCGCCGGCCAACCTTCATAACGTTTGTTGTCGCGTACGCCGACGCTTTTGAAATCGGGAACGGCGACAAAGTATTGCCAAACTTTTCCTGCAAGTCCGCATTTGTCAAATTCTTCGCGCAAAATCGCGTCGGCTTCGCGGAGTGCGTGCAGTCGGTCGCGTGTGATGGCTCCGAGGCAACGCACGCCGAGACCCGGTCCCGGGAACGGTTGGCGGAAGACCATTTCGTCGGGAAGCCCGAGCGCTTTGCCGACGACGCGGACTTCGTCTTTGTAAAGCAGCTTGAGCGGTTCAACGAGTTCCATTTCCATGTCTTCGGGAAGCCCGCCGACATTGTGGTGGGCTTTTACGCCGTGGCTTTCGAGAATGTCCGGATAGATTGTGCCTTGTGCAAGGAATGAAATTCCGGAGAGTTTTCCGGCTTCTTCGTCGAAAACTTTAATAAATTCGTTGCCGATGATTTTGCGTTTTTTCTCGGGATCGGCTTCGCCGGCGAGCAGGTCAAGAAAACGATCCGTCGCATCAACATAAATAAGGTTGGCATCCAAACCGTTGCGAAACACCTCAATGACTTGCTCGCTTTCGCCTTTGCGCATCAGGCCGTGATTGACGTGGACGCAAACGAGTTGCTTGCCGATTGCTTTAATCAGGAGAGCGGCGACGACTGAGGAGTCAACCCCGCCGGAAAGTGCGAGAAGCACTTTTTTGTCTCCGACTTGTGCGCGAACCTCGCGCACCTGTTCTTCGATAAACGCGTCTGCCAAAGCAGCCGTCGTGATTCGTGCCACGGATTCGGGACGAACGTTGTTTTGTTGCATCATTTTACTTCCTAGTGGATTGTTAGAAAATGTACGCGACATCGTAGCAAAAAGAATCCTAAAAATGCAATAAGCTTGCAAAAAAAAATATTTTTCTTAAGCCCGCCCTAAAAGTTTGTTCGAATCGCTTGTGTTTCGTGCGGGAACGCTCGGAATGTGCGCTTGCGGCGGGAAGGTAAAATCTGTTTCATTAGCACTCAAATGTTTGAAAATCTGACAGACCGTATGGGACAGGCTTTGCGCAATTTGCGCGGCTTGGGGAAAATTTCCGAATCCAATATTGCCGAAGCGCTTGCGGAAGTGCGCACGGCGCTTTTGTCCGCTGATGTGCATTTTCGGGTCGCGCGGGAATTCTGCGAACGGGTGAAGGAACAATGCTTGGGGCAGGCGGTTTTGGCATCGGTTTCGCCCGGGCAAATGGCGATTAAAATTATCCACGATGAATTGGAGCGCCTCCTCGGAGAAAACTCGACTCAATTTTCGAATGTTCGCCCGCTTAAAGTAATGCTCGTCGGTTTGCACGGAAGCGGGAAAACGACTTCCGCCGCGAAGCTCGCGCGTTTGCTTAAAAACCGGGGAAACTACAAACCGGCTCTCGTCGCATGCGACGTTTATCGCCCGGCGGCAATTGATCAACTCGAGCTTCTTGCGGGAACGGTTGGGGCAAAATTTTATTGCGAGCGAGACTCGAAAGACGTTCCCGCGATTGCGGAAAGCGGCTTAAAATTTGCAACGGAAAACTTTTCGGATCTGATTATTTTCGACACGGCGGGGCGTTTGCAAATTGATGAAAATTTGATTGAGGAAATCAAACGTCTGCGGGAACGCGTGCGACCGGACGAAGTGCTGCTCGTCGCCGATGCCGCCCTCGGGCAGGAAGCCGTTAACGTTGCAAAACATTTCCACGAAGCCGTCAATCTGACGGGAATTATCCTGACAAAGCTTGACGGGGACGCGCGCGGCGGTGCAGCGCTTTCGATGAAAGCGATTACGGGTGTTCCGATTAAATTCATGGGAACCGGAGAAAAGGTGGAAGATTTCGACATTTTCCACGCCGATCGTATGGCTCAACGCATTCTCGGAATGGGGGATGTTGTTTCTCTCGTCGAAAAAGCGCAGGAAACAATCGACCAAAAAGAAGCCGAACGCATCGCCGCAAAAATGAAAAAGGCGGATTTCGATTTGGAGGATTTTCTTGCACAGCTCCAACAGATGAAAAAAATGGGTCCGATCGGTAATATCATGAAAATGATGCCGGGAATGAGCGGAATCCAGGTCGGAGAAAAAGAAGAAAAAAAGATGCGCCAAACCGAAGCGATTATTCAGTCCATGACGAAGCAGGAGCGGGCGCGTCCGGAGATTTTGAACGGTTCCCGCCGTGCGCGTATTGCTAAAGGCTCGGGAACGAAGGTGTCTGACGTGAACGCGCTTTTGAAGCAATTTTCACAGATGCGGCAAATGATGAAAATGCTCAAAAGCGGCAAGATGAAAGCGCTGATGCGCGGACTCGGCGGGAAGCTTCCCGGGCTTGGCGGTTTGGGCGGAAAGTTCCCGTTCTAAATTTAAAATGTTTTAATTAGGCGTTTTCTATTTTTGATATGAAAAAATTTTTTGCAGTTTGTTCTGTTTTTCTTACGGCGCTTTTGTGCGGGAACGGATGTTCATACTTCATGCTTTGGCAGGTTTCGAACTATGAGCACGACGAAACACGTGCCGATCGCGAAATGCGTGCGCTTGAAGAAGAGCGCGCATTGCGGATGCAGGCTGATTCCAATTACACCGATGAACAAATCCGCGCCGTCAACGCGCGCTCTTCGCTCGGAAATCATCGCTCGTCCAATTCCCGCCCGCTCACAATCGAAGAATTGCGGGAACAACAGGAACGGGAACGCAAACTTCGCCGCCGGAATTAAAAATTTAAAATAGCGAATTCAGGATTAATTGCTGCGGCTCTTGTTCGGAATTTGCATTTTCCCGTTGTGCTGCGCTTTATCCTCAGACGCTTGCTCGAAGCCGTTCCCGTGCTCTTTGTCGTGGCAACGGCGACCTTTTTTTTAGCGCGTTTTGCTCCGGGAGGCCCTTTCGATGAAGCACGCCCGCTTCCGCCGATTGTCAAAGCGCAAATGGACGCGCATTACGGATTGGATCAGCCGCTTGCTGAGCAATATGTCCGCTTTCTCGGAAATTTAATTCGCGGCGATTTGGGGCCGTCATACAAATATCACGGCTGGGATGTGAGCGAATTGATCGCGGATCGCATTCCCGTTTCGCTGGCTCTCGGCGGCGGAGCGCTTGCAATTGCGCTTTTGATCGGTATTCCGCTCGGTTGTATTGCGTCGGTTAAGCCGGATTCGTGGCTTGACCGCATTCCGACAGGAATCGCAACGCTCGGAATTTGCCTGCCGACTTTCGTCATCGGACCGATTTTAGTTTTGATTTTTTCGGTTTGGCTTGGCTGGTTCAATGCGTCGGGTTGGAATGTTCCTGCGGATTTTGTTCTGCCGTCGCTGACTCTCGGGCTGGTTTATGCCGCTCCCGTGGCGCGCCTTATGCGCGGATCCATGCTTGAAGTGCGTACTGCCGATTATATGAAAACGGCAAAGGCAAAAGGGCTTTCTCCCGTGCGCGTTTATTTTGTCCACGGATTGCGCAACGCGCTGATTCCCGTGGTTTCCTACATTGCGCCGACGGCTGCGGGGCTAATCAGCGGTTCCTTCGTTGTCGAGTCGATGTTTAACATTCCCGGATTGGGACAATTTTTTGTCAAAGCTGCGTTTAATCGTGATTTTACGATGATTGTCGGAACAGTCATGTTTTATGCCGCCGTTTTAGTTTTACTGAATTTGCTTGGCGAAATTCTTCTCGCAAAAATTAATCCTAAGGCGAAAATCGCTTAGCCCCGAAATAAAAAATAACAATGAAAGCTTTAATCACCGGCGCAAGCGGCGGAATCGGTCGCGAAATCGCAAAAGTGCTCGCAGAGCGCGGCTGTGAGTTGATTTTGTGTTCCCGCGATAAAGCGGCTTTGACCGCGCTTGCGGAAGAACTTCCCGTGCCGTGCAAAGTGGTCGCGACGGATTTATCGGTCGAAGAAAATTGCAGGAAGCTTTATGAGCAAACTCGCAACGATAATGTGGAAATTCTTGTCAATAACGCCGGATTCGGAGTTTTCGGGGCGTTTGAAAAAACGGATTTGGATGCAGAGTTGGAGCTGATTAATCTGAACATCCGTGCAGTGCATGTGCTGACGAAGCTTTTTCTGAAAGACTTTCGAAAGCGCTCTGGGGCGTGTTATATCTTAAACGTTTCTTCAATGGCGGGATTTTTTGCCGGACCGCTTTTTTCATCTTACTACGCTTCCAAAAATTACGTGACGCGTCTTTCGGAAGGTATCGCTGAAGAATTGCGGCGGGAACGCGCAAATGTGTCGCTTTCGCTTTTGTGCCCGGGACCGGTTCCGACCGGATTCGGCAAGCGCGCCGGCGTCTCTTTCGGACTCTCGGGAACGCCCGTGCGGTTCGTCGCCGAATCCGCCGTTCGAGGAATGTTTGCCCGCAAGCTTTATATCGTTCCCGGTGTATCCAATAAATTATTACGTTGCCTCGGGGCTGTGTTTACTTCCCGATTCTGTGCCCGCATCGTTTATTCCCTGCAAAGCGCAAAGAAAATTGTCCGCGGGAACTCTTAGTGCCGTTTATCTGTTTGCGCCCGGCGTTCCCGCGTTTTGTTGCCGTTTATAATGTGACAAAAATGGGACACTAAAAACTTGGCACGGGCTTTGCATTAAACGAAAGCACTATGAGTAAAATTCTTGGAATCGACCTTGGTACCACCAATTCTTGCATGGCTGTCATGGAAGGCGGCGAACCCGTCGTCATCCCGAACAGCGAAGGCGCGCGCACGACGCCTTCGGTAGTCGCGTTTGCGAAAAACGGCGAACGCCTCGTCGGCCAGGCGGCAAAACGCCAAGCCGTTACGAACCCGAAAAACACGATCTTTTCGGCAAAACGCCTGATCGGCCGTAAATTTGCGGAAGTTCAGGAAGAAATCAAATCGTTCCCGTTCACCGTCGTTGAAGGTAAAAACGGCGACGCCGCAATTCAGGCGGAAGTGAACGGCAAAACGGAAACTTTCGCGCCGGAACAAATCTCCGCGATGGTGCTCGCAAAAATGAAAGCTGACGCCGAAGCCTATCTCGGCGAAAAAATCACGCAGGCGGTCATCACCGTTCCCGCGTATTTTAACGACGCTCAACGCCAAGCCACAAAGGACGCGGGAACGATCGCAGGGCTCGAAGTGCTCCGCATCATCAACGAACCGACCGCCGCTTCCCTCGCTTACGGTTTGGATAAAAAATCCGACGAAAAAATCGCGGTTTACGACCTCGGCGGCGGAACGTATGACGTTTCCATTCTCGAAATCGGCGACGGCGTTTTTGAAGTCAAAGCCACCAACGGCGACACTCAACTCGGCGGCGATAATTTCGACGAACGCATCATTTCCTGGCTCGTTGACGGCTTCAAAGCCGAAAACGGAATCGACCTCCGCAACGACCCGATCGCGCTCCAACGCCTGAAAGAAGAAGCGGAAAAAGCCAAAATCGCGCTTTCGTCCACCAATTCCACCGACATCAATCTGCCCTTCATCACGGCGGACGCAACCGGCCCGAAGCACTTGAACGTCCAGCTCACGCGCGCCAAGCTCGAACAGCTTTGCGACGACTTGCTCGAACGCACCCGCATTCCGTTTGAAAAATGCTTGCGCGACGCCGAGCTTTCCATGAGCGAAATTAACGAGCTCGTTCTCGTCGGCGGTATGACGCGTATGCCGAAAGTCGTCGAAGTCGCCCGCAGCCTCGCGGGAAAAGAACCGCACAAGGGCGTGAACCCGGACGAAGTCGTCGCTATCGGCGCTTCCATTCAGGGCGGCGTGCTCAAGGGTGATGTTCGCGACGTGCTTCTGCTCGACGTTACGCCGCTCACGCTTTCCATCGAAACCGCCGGCGGTGTTTCCACGCCGATGATTGAACGCAACTCGACGATTCCGACGAAAAAATCCCAGATTTTCTCGACCTACGCGGACAACCAGACCGCCGTCGACATCCGCGTTCTCCAAGGCGAACGCCCGATGGCGAAGGACAACAAGCAACTCGGGCTTTTCCGCCTCGACGGAATCAATCCCGCGCCGCGCGGCACGCCGCAAATCGAAGTTACCTTCGACATCGACGCGAACGGTATTTTGCACGTTTCCGCCATCGACAAAGGCACCGGCAAGAGCCAGGAAATCTCCATCACGGGATCGTCCGGCTTGAGCAAGGACGAAGTTGAAAAACTCCGCAAGGAAGCCGAACTTCACGCCGCGGAAGACAAAGTCCTTCGCGAAACCGCCGAAGCGCGCAACAAGCTCGACGCCTACGTTTTCCAAATCGAAAAGCAAATCAAGGAAGCCGGAGACAAAGTTCCCGCCGAACAAAAAGCGGAAATGGACAAGCTCCTCGCCGACGCGAAGAAAGTGCTCGAAGACAAATCTTCCACGCTCGACGCGATTAACGAACAGGTTTCCAAAATCGAAAGCATCATGCAGGCGGCTCAGCAGTTCGCCCAGCAGCAACAGCAAGCCGGCGCGGGAACGCCTCCGCCGCCCCCGCAGAATGACGCTTCATCCGCCAAGAAAGGCGGCAACGGCGCCGTCGATGCCGACTTCGAAGTCGTCGACGATAAGTAAGATAGTGGCTGGTAACCGGGAATTAGTAACCGGAAGTTAGCAACCGATAGCTTCCGATTACCGGCTCCCGGTTCCGAGTTGCCAAAAAAAAAGCGTTCCCGTGATTAATTTCGCGGGAACGCTTTTTTTCATTTATCCGCCAAGCGATAAATGGCGAGAATATCGTCCGAATAAAGCTTGCGAAAATTACCTTGCGGGATTTCGCTCCCGTCGCGTGAACGTGAAAGCACGGCTTTCTTTGCCATTTCTTCGAATCGGGAATCGTCCGGAATGCCGAGTTCCCGCATCGTTGTCGGCAAACCGAGTTCCCGCCAAAAGGCTTCGAGCGCATCAATTCCTGCGATAGCAAGTGCTTTTCCGTCGGGAGCAGAAATTCCGAAAACCTTTTCTGCGAAGCGGGCAAATCGAGCCGTGTCCGTTTGATGCACGTAGCGCATCCATGCGGGAACGACGGTTGCCAAACCGGCGCCGTGTGCGACATCGTAAATCGCACTGATTTCGTGTTCCATACCGTGCGAAGCCCAATCCTGTACGCGCCCGAGCCCGAGCAGATTGTTGTGCGCGAGCGTTCCCGCGAAACCGATCTCCGCCCACGCGTTATAATCACTCGGGTTTTTCATCAGTTTCCGGGCATTGGCGATAATTGTGCGTAGCGTCGCTTCGCAGAGTTCGTCGGTGAGTTCGACGTACGGCGTGCGCGTGAAGTAGCGCTCGAAAATATGGCACATCATATCGCAAACGCCGTTGGCGATTTGATTTTTCGGTAAGGTAAAAAAGAGTTCCGGATTAAGAATGCTGAAAACAGGGCGGAGCAGGTCGCTCCCGTAGCCGAGTTTGAGTTGTGTCGCGTCGTCGGTGATGACGGTATTCGGGCTTGCCTCGGAACCGGTTGCGGGAAGAGTCAGAATCGTTGCGACCGGAATGGCTTTTTTTATCTGATCTCGGGAAATAAAATTCCCCCAGACATCGCCGTTTTCTTCGGGAACTCCCATTGCAATCGCTTTTGCTGAATCGACAACGCTTCCGCCTCCGACGGCAAGAATAAGCGTAATTTTTTCCCGACGGCAAATTTCAATGCCTTCGCGCACGAGATCAAGACGCGGATTCGGAACGACGCCGCCGAGTTCGACAAGCTCGACTCCGTGTTCCCGCAAGGAAGCAATGACGGTGTCGTAAAGCCCGCTTCGTTTGATGCTTCCGCCGCCGAAATGGAGTAAAATCTTGTTTGCTATCTTTTTGACTTCCTCCCCGACTCTGTTTTGCGTGCTACGTCCGTAAATGATTTTCGTGTGATTATGGTAGGTGAAATTTTCCATAAGTGTAATGGCTCGACTATCTCTTCTTAAAAGAAAGTTCGACGGAAGGATTTTTCGCGTCGGCGGCGCAAACGTATTCGATGCGAATCTTGTGCGTTCCCGCCGCGAGATTCACGCCGCGCATTCCCGTCGGGTTTTCCGTTCCGACGTTCGCGTAGGATTTCGCTTCCGTGCCGGGTTTGTAAAGCTTGTCCGCGTCGATGAGCTGAATGTCGTAAAGATGGACGAAGGCTTTGCTTCCCTTGTTTTTGTCCGTTTTGAGGGAAAAAACATATTCGCCTTCTTCGGGAACGGAAATCGTGCCTTCAATCAAAATGCCGCGCGCGCCGCGCCCGTCGATAAATTTTTGCGGCAAGAGATTTTTGCCGAGCGGTTTTTCCTCCTTGCCGGAGAGCACGGGCTTTAAGTGCGTTTGGCGAAAATCCGGTACCCACGGGAACGCTTTGTCCGACGCAAAGGCTTTGTATTCAAATTTTAATTGCGTTGAATCGCCGGATTTTCCGACGGCGGGAACGGGATTTTTTTCAAAGAAAACTTTTTGCGAGAAATCGAGTCCGCGCGTGTATTCGTGCGGATGTTTTCCGTCGAAAGCGCGGCGGGAACGCAACGCTTTGTCGCGCAGTTTTTGCTGGAAATCTTCGCCGAAGCCGGGCTTGCCCGCGAGATTTTTGCTTTCCTGAGGGTCTTTTAGTGTATCGTAAATTTCAAATACAACGGCGCCGTCGCCGGAAAATTTTGTATTTTCATTTAAATTACGCGCCAAGCCTTTGTAGCCGTCAACCCAAACGACAAGCTGATTGCGGCGCGACAGCCCGTGGTGTGCGGGAACGAAATCGCCGCGCCGGCTTGAAGAGCCGCCGACGGAATATTCGCAGTAAATTTGCCCGGGCATTTGCTCGCCGCGCCCCGTCAGCGTCGGCAGAATCGACACGCCGTCCGAGCCTGACGGAATTTCTATTCCGGCGGCATCGGCGAAGGTCGCGAGCCAGTCGTGGAATTGCGAGGGTTCGGTGGTCGTTTTTTTCTTCGGAATAAATTTCGGCCAGCGCACGATGGCGGGAACGCGCAAGCCGCCTTCGAACACGTCACGCTTGATGCCGTCCATCATGCCGTAAGACTTAAAAAACGCGGGATCCTGCGCCGGAGAGCCGGACGCGAAAAATGCGGTGCGCGCGCTGTCGTTGCCGGGTTCTTCATGCGGACCGTTGTCGGAAGTGAAAACGACCATCGTGTTGTCGTCGATTTTCAAATCTTTGAGCAGTTTGAAAAGGTCCGCCATCGCGTCGTCTACGCGGCGAATCATTGTCGAGTGGCGGCGGGCGGCATCGGTCGCGAAGTTTTTATTATCGGGGTGAATGTAGGAATCGGGCGCGCCGAGTTTCGGGTCGGCAGTGTTGACGGTGCCGTTTTTCGTCCATTGGACGCCGCCTTTGATCCCGCCGCCTGAGGGATACGCGCAATTCGGCACGCGCAGAGAGCCGTGCGGAGCAGGGAGCGCGAGGTAAACGAAAAACGGCTGGCGCGGGTTGGTTTTTGTGCTTTTGACGATCCAGTCTTTGGCGCGCGCGGTAAAAAGGTCTGTCGAATACGCGTTCCCGCTTTTGAGCTTGGGCGTTACATTTGTTTCGTTTTCCCAAACGTAGCGACCGCAGTTCGCGGGGTAGTGATAATGCCCGGCGAGATGGTCGAAAATGCCGTAAAAATAATCGAATCCGCGTTCCCGTGCGCGGGCGAATCCGGTGTTTCCGGTTGAGCCGTTCCCGACGCCGCCGATACCCCATTTGCCGATGGCGGCGGTCGTGTAGCCGGCGGCTTGGAGTACGGATCCAAGTGTGTGGACATCGGCGATGGGCGTGTCAAATGTGTTGTCGCGCACTTGTCGCGTGTGCCCTTGGTGCATTCCCGTCATGAGCGACGCGCGGGCGGGAGCGCTTACGGGGCAAGCCGTGTAATGGCGGGCGAGCAGAATGCCTTCGCTTGCCATTTTGTCGAGCGTCGGTGTTTTGAAGCGATTTGGGCGGGAACGGTTTTTGAATTTTTCGCCGTAGTTCCAATTGCAATTTAAGTCGCCCCAACCCATGTCGTCCACGAGTACGAAAATGATGTTCGGGCGTGCGCCGGAAGCGTTTTTCGGGGCGGCTCCCAAAGTTTGCGGGAACACGAACGGAGTGACGGCGGATGCCAGTAGGGCGGAGCGGAAAAATTTTTTTATACAAAGCATAAATTATAATTAAAAGATAATTACAACGAGGAGGATAATCCGCTTGAGCCGAAAACGATGCGCGACGGCTTAGTTTACTTTACGGCACAACCATGCGGCATAAAGAAAAAGAATGATGTTGGGGGCCCATGCGGCGGCGACGGGCGGGAGCCATTGTTTGGCGCCGAGCGCGTTGAAGATGTTGGTAAGCAAAAAGTAGGCGGCGAAAAGCCCGATGGATTTGGAGACGCCGACCATCGGATTGGTTCGTACGCCGGCAACGGCGAAAGGAATTGCGATACCGACGACGATGAGGCAACAGAACGGACTCGCCAGAATCGAATTGTAATGCACGGAATATTCTGCGACGAGGGCTGCATTTTCTTCTCCGCCCATGGAGTTGAGCAACTCGCGAATTTCGGGAATGGAAAGGTCGTCCGGGTCTTTATTGGTTAACGCCATCAGACGCGGATTTTCCGGAAATTCCTCGCGGGAAAGCGTCATGAGGTTCTTTCCTGAAGGCTGAAATTTATCGAATGTTTTTTGGCTTTTCGGCGGTTTTGCAGGTCCGTTCCCGAAGTCGACAAGGCGTCCGTCATACAGCGTCCACGTTCCCGTGGCTTCATCGTAATATCCGGTTTCTGCGACAATTTCCTTTGTAATCTCACCTTTTTTGTTGAAGCAGTAGATGTTTACGTTTTGAGCTTCGCCGGTATAGGACTTAAAATTAGCAATCAGCCAAATATGCCGCTCTGCAGCGTTGTTGTAAAAGAGGCGTTCACCGCGTTCGCCGGCTTTATCGTATTGCTGAATAATCCGCGCCGTGCATTCCGTGGCGTAGGGTACGAACGTTGCGTTCAACAGGAGCATCAGGACGGAAAGAAGCGCTCCCGCGACCCAGAGTGAACGTGTGATGCGGAAGATGCCGAGCCCGGCGGCGCGCCACGCCGTCAGTTCCTGATTTTTGTGAAAATGCCCGAGAATGAAGAGCAGGGAGACGAGTAGGGAGACGGGAATAACGATCGGGAGAAAGCCGACGGCCGTCATGCCGAAAAATTCCAGCATTTTCAAGGTCGGGATTTGCCACTCGATTAAGTCTTGGAGGTCGTTATAAACCGAGGAAATAAGCAACATTCCTACCATTGCGCAAAGCGCCATGAGGAAAATTTTAAACCATTCCTTAAAAACGTGTTTGTCGATAATCGGAAGCATCAGATTCTTTGAGAAGTGTAAAGGGTTTGTTCGGGAAGGCGAGAATTAATGCTGTTCGAGAATTTTTTTGGCGCGTTCCCGTCGTTCAATTCTTTCTTGTTCTGCCCGTTCTTTTTTTCGTTTTTCGATGATCGCCCGGCGCTCCGCCTCTTTTTCTGCTGCGAGGGCGGCTTTTTCTTCCGTGTAAGTCGGAAGTTTGCGCGGGTAGCCTTTACAAGGAGTCCAAATCTTGGATTCGCCTTTAAATTTATTGCGGACTTTGTTTTTTGCCTTTTCCGAAACGTCGATTTTCCAGCGTTCGAAATAGGGAACAAGGTTTTTTTCCGTCGCTTCGGCAAGCGCTACTAAGAAGAAATCCCAACGTTCCTGATTGGTTGTCGAGTTGTTGAACGGCTGTTCTTCGTGGTGGCGCAAAGCGACTTTCCGGAAGGAGTCGTAGCCGAGCCCGCGCATGAGTTCGACGAAGAAATAAAGTTTCAGGCGTACGTCTTCTTCTTTGTCGAAAGTCGTTTTGTTGTTTTTAGTCAAAAAAGCCTGGACGCTTGCTTTCATATCTTCGGGCGCGATGGAGGTTCCGTCCCAAGCCTGCTCGTAGGAGGTGCCGATCGCTTGTGTTTGACTGATTGTTGAGAAAAGATTGACCGTTACTTCCGTGCAGCCGTCAAAGCGGAAAGGTGCCCATTGATGGTTGTGTCCCAATTCGTGCCAAAGTCCCCAACTGCCTTGCTTGACGAGCATACCGCTTTTGATGCAGTTCCCCCAATCCATGTAGCCCATCGCGGGATAGCCCGAATGCCCGTAGCCGACGGAAATTTGTTCGTCGATGACAAAGCGCATCGGCGTCGCAATTTGGTCCGGATATTTGTCCCAACCGACAAGCCAATCCTGAACCGCCATACCGCGTTGCAGGTTTTTGCAGAGCCTGCGCGGAACTTTCAGCAGGCGCAGATGCTCCGCGGGAACGGTAAAAATCAGGCGCGGAACGGCAATTTCACCCCATGGAGCCTTACATTCCGCAAGCTGCTTTTGCCACTCTTCCTGCTTAACGACGGCGATGTCGATGCCTTTGTCGTCTTTGTGCCCGAGGACAAAAAGCGGCGAAGCGATTCCGCCGGAAATTTCAACTCGGACGGGTTTATGCTTCGGGTGAACACCTTTGACATCAAGATAGATTAAGCCTCCGAACGGATTTGCCAGTTCAGCCTTTTTTTCTCCCGCCTTAATGCGGACGGTATTCGTCATCTTGGGCGGGCGTTTTTGCGTGTTGTCGTGATGTTGTTCGAGGTGGCTTTTGGTGATGAAATCCGTGTGGCATCCGATACGCAAGTCCATGTCAAACTTGGTTTTCCCTTTAACCGATACCGTAATTTTGGCTCCCGGCGGCGCGTAAAGTCCCAAGCTGTGCCAACCGCCGACGGCGGGATCAATTTCCACCGTGCGCTCAATCAGTTCGACTTCGCCTTTGGGAACTCCCGGGAAAAATTCCGCGATGCGCGCCGCTTTGGTCCGTTTCGGGTCGCCGTTGAGAATATCGTCGATTTTTGCAATCCAAGCGTTGATTTTGGCGTTGTCCTTGCATGGTTTTTTCGGATGCGGTAAATCGTCCAAGGCGGGGTCTTTTTCCGCTGTTTCCCAGCTCCATTTGCCGATGACTTTATCTTTTTGGCAGGGAATCTTGTCGCGATACGTCGGCGCAAACGCATTGGTATCCAAGGCTTCTTCCATCGTAATTTCGTCTTTGACGGGAGCGGCAAGTCCGGAAAGCGTGTTTCCGCACAGAACGAACACGAAAAGACAGGTAAAAAAGCGCAAGAAATTCATACTCTCAGAATAATGAAACGCCCGTGCGCCGCTCAAACAAATTCCTACGCGTAAATTTCGGCGGGAACGGGGAGCTTTCCGGTGCTTCCTCGCTTGCGTCGTGCGGCGACGCTTTTTAGATTGTCGCCATGTATTTTAAGGAAGAATCCGAACGTTTCTCTAAATTGCTTGAAAAGCTTGCCGGCAAGCGCGTCGCCGTTATCGGGCATGTGCGTCCGGACGGCGATTGTATCGGTGCGCAGGTCGCTCTCTGCCGTATTTTGCGTTCCCGCGGCATTGATGCCGTTTGCGTCAATCACCATCCTGTTCCTTATAATTTAAAAAACTTTGTCGGCGATACACCGTTTTTTCATGAGCCGGATTTTGAAAATGACGGGCGAATCGCCGTTGCCGTGGACTGCGGAAATCTTTCCCGACTCGGAAAATCGCTTCTCGAAAAGGCGTTCCCGCAAGGCGTCTTTGCGGCAATCGATCACCACGAAACCAACGAATTTTTCGCGTCCGAAGAAAACATCGTCGTCACGCGTGCCGCGGCAACGTGTCATTTGCTCGCCGCGTTTTGCTTGGATTGCGACATTTCGATCGATCCGGTGTTGGCAAACGCGCTTTATGTCGGAATCGCGACCGATACCGGGCAATTCCAATATTCTTCGACAACGGCGGAAGTGCTTGAAATTGCGGGAAAACTCATTCGCGCAGGTGCCTCTCCGGAATTTGTTTCACGCGAACTTTACGAACAGGAAAAATTTCAAAAACTCGAACTGCTCCAACGTTATCTCGCGACCGCGCAACTCTATGCCGACGGCAAAGTCGCTGTTGCATGGATTCCCAAAAATGCTTTTGAAGAAACGGGAACGACGCGGGAAGATGCCGACAATTTTGTCAATTATCTGCGCGGGATCGCAGGCGTTCAAATCGCGTGTCAACTCGAACAATCGCATACGGGTGTGAAAGGAAGCCTGCGTGCGCCTAACGACCGGATTCGTGTCGATTTGCTCGCAAAAAAGTTTAACGGCGGCGGGCATATTCGCGCTGCCGGATTCAATCTTGACGGCGCCGATCTCGATCGCGACCGCGAACGAATCATTGCCGTCATTCTCGACCACCTGAACGCGTCTGCGTTCTGACGCTTACAGATTTTAGTCTTGTGTAGGATATGTTGGAGTCGTTGCTGATTTATTTCCCGGGAAAATTCTCGTCGGTAGAAAAAGCTACTAAAGCAACTTTAATTTTTCGATGAATGCGCAATAGCGACTTAAGAAGAGCTGCTGACTGGGGCGAAAGTCCCTGTTTTACAAGGAATTCTGCTTGGTATTCCAGGGTAACGAGTGCTTGTGTGAGATTCACTTGACATCTCCCATGGTCTCTAAATCCAGGGAAACCTCTATTGATAAAATTGGAGGCAGGACAAGTGTAGCAAGTGTGTTTAATCGGACACCCTTGGCAGTAGGGGTCGTTGTGATATTCTAGGCGCTCAGGTCTGTAATCAGCAAAAACACGTGCACGTTTCCCTGCACATACCGGGGAAAACATACTGCATGGATATAGCACCCCATCCACATCATAGCACACCTTTAGCATACCTGCGCCACAGCGCTGGGAGCAGGGAGCGTCTGAATCTTCTCCACCTTTGAAAAAAGGTTCAAGTAGTGTTGGTATTACTTGTGGAAATTCAATGTAGAATTGTTTGAGCTCTCGCAATTGGGCTTCTAGGGTAATCGCGTCTTCGTGCGACCACGACACACCATTTGCCAACTGGGCCCGCAAAGAGTACCCTTTTTCTGTTGCAGTACGTATATCTTTTGCCACTGTAGATACAGTGGCAGGACTAACAGTCATACGAAAAGACATGTCCGGCCACTCACATCGGCAAAACTCTAGAGCAGATTCAGAAAAGCAACCACGATTTTGGTGTTGTGCAGAAGTAGAACCGTCATAACTGACAGTAAGAACCACCATATCTTTATTCTGGCGAAACCATTCCTTCATTTCATCATTCAATAGTGTACCATTCGTGATTACCATAAACATGGTGGGACACACCTGTGCGCGAGGGCGCGCCCACGGAACTAGCTTCTTTATTAACTCAAAATTCAACAACGGTTCTCCTCCAAACAGCTCTACCAGCAGCCATGAAAAACGGGGATCCTGCCGCACGAGATTCATCTGCTCACTCACACAACGCTGAGCCGTAACAAAATTCATTGAGTGCTCCGTTTTAAAATGCTCGTAACAATAGGAACAATTCAGATTGCAACTTCGCGTCAAAATAAGCGTACACGTTTTGTTTTTACGCCTAGTAAGAGGAGGTAATTGTTCGATAATCGGGGTTAATGCTAGTTCTTTCATTAGAGTGATATAGAACATCCGGCACACGAAGAGATAATGTCTCGAGTGCCGGATGGAAGCGATTTTTCTACTCAGTCAGCAAAAGTACATTTGTACCCATCGCAACAACCGATGCAACCGGACTTCATTTCTGTAAGGAAGCCGTCAGCCTCGCTAACGACACCAAATTCCGTCTCGAACGCATCAAGTACGGCTCTAATCTGTAGTTCTGTCATGATTTTATATTATTTATTTTGTCGTTTTTTCTTTCTTGCCGACACCATATCGGCAAAATTTGTTATATGGTCGCAAGCTTCCTTTCAATTTTCTTACAAATGCGTAATAAAAATTTGAGTATCGCTGCTGATTCTCGTGTTAGAGGTTCACGAATTCTTATTTGTTGTTGAAGTTCTGCCGTAACGAGTGCTTGGGTCAAATACATATGACACATCCCATGATCCCGCAAAGAAGTATGTCCTCTAATCGCATAGTTCATTCCGTAACATGTAGGACACCAGTGACGTATGGGACATCCTACGCACGTGGGATCTTCACGTGCACTTTCTTGAGTCAAATCAACTTCAGAAAGGGGCATGTTCTTTTCCCCTACGGTCAACGGCGTAAACATTTGGCAAGCGTAGGTTCGACCATCGACATCGTAGCAAGTGCAACGTGTTCCGCTCCCGCAAGCTACTACACCGCTTATGTCGGCATCTTCCCCCCCCTTGAAAAACCGATCGAGTAATGTGAGTGGTAGATTCTGATCTGCTAAAAATGCATTTTTTAACTTGCGACACTCTTCCAAAAAGAGAGAAGCACATTCTCTTGGCCAGTAAATACCTCCTGCAAGTTCTGCCCGAATACGAAACCCTTGTCGTAATGCGGTCAAAATCGTTTCAGATAAATTTACAATGGAATCCGGTGGGATTGTCATTCGGAAAGCCTGAGACGGCCAAGTTTTTCGGCAGAAATCAACAGCACTTTCATTCCGCATTCCCCGATTACGAAGTTGCGACTCTTTTGAGCCATCATAGCTAACACCATAGAAAACGATGTCCCGATTAGCCAATAACCATACTTTAATCTCATCTGTCAGCAGAGTTCCGTTCGAGGAGATAGTGAAATGCACATTTACGTCTTTCACATTATCTCGGACCCACTGGACTAAGAGACGTATCACATCGAAATTGAGTAGTGGCTCCCCTCCAAACAAATCAACTGATAACCACGTGTATTTGGAACTCTCTCGAACAAAATCAAGTTGCTCGTTTAGACAGCGTAGAGCTGTCCGGAATGTCATTTTTCGAGATGTTTTGAACTTTTCATAACAATAAATACAACGTAGATTGCAGTTGTGCGTTAAGATTAGCATGCACATTTTAGCAGTCCGCGCATTGCGTCCTGTTTCAATAGCTACAATACTGGCAACTTCGTGTGGAACGGTCTTTGTGTTTACACAATCGCTTTCTGCTAACATGGGGGCATCCGTTCTATCTGCACAATTCAAGGCAAGTGTTGTGCGTTGTGCCATTTCTACCTTTGACGGCGTCTGCGGGAAGCGACGAGTGCTAAAATGCCCCCGCCCGCCAGCAATCCGAACATCGACGGTTCTGGAATTGCCGACGCTGTGACTGCGTAGCTCGAAAAATCGGCCGTAATGAAGCTGAGCGTTCCCGCAATTTCGTCATAGGAAATGTTTCTGACAATATTTGTGTAATCTTCCCATTCGGCATCATCGCTATCTGCTTTGTGGAATATTTTAATCGTTGATGCATCGCGATACTGACCGACATTGAGGACAACGAGTACGTCCGACTTCCCTGCGCCTTCACCGTTTTCAACGTCGAAAGACCACGCAGCTAAAGTTTCGTCGTCGAGGTTTCCCGTATTGATAACCACCGATGATGCATCCAGTTCTTTTGCCGCGTTGATGATAACACTTTCCGCTGCCGCAGAAAGCGTTACTGCCGACGATTTCGCTGAAATTTCCAAAGATGTTCCCGCGGAAAGCTCTTGCGGCGCGTCAATATCTCCGACAACAATGTTCGTTGCTCCCGCCGTGAAAACGCCGTCTGCATAAGTTCCGCCGAAAGCGATAACAGCCCCGGAAGCGTGGATCGCATTTCCCGCACGATTGACAAAAACATTCACGGAATCGCCGGATTCTAAATTTCCTCTCAAGAAGACAAGCACACCATCGTTCACAAGCGTTTCTGTAATTTGGGCGCACTTTTTATGATTAACGGTGAATGTAACCTCTGCTCCGTCGGAAATTGTCATCTTGGAAAATTGATTTGATGAGTTTTCAAAAAATACTTGAGTATTTGGACCTGATATATCGAGGATTGAGCCTGTGTTTATTGCGCCCTCCCTGAAAAATACCGTTGCGTTGTCCGAAATATAAGTGGTTGCAACAATTCCTCCTCCAAAATCGTATATCCCTTTGCCGCATATTTCTACTATTTTAGCCTGGATATCATTTGAAACGCCGCCGGCAGAATTGTTTCTAAAAAACATTTCTCCTGCTAAGAGCCTGATTCTCTGGTCTGCACATATTGCTCCCCCTTTCTCTAATGCGATATTATTCAAAAAGCGATTTTTCCCCGAAATAGTCGCGATATCGTTGTTTATACTTATTGCTCCTCCGTTTTTACCAGATTTGTTTTGTTCAAATACATTATTGCCGTCAATTTGGTTGTATTTATTACTAGAAGTTACATGGATCGCCCCTCCATTCCAAGTGGCTGAATTTCCTTTGAATATATTTTTCCCTGAAATGCTGAGAGAGCCATCGCCAGTCCAAATTCCGGCGGCGATAGCACCTCCACTTTGGGAGGAGAAATTATTTTCGAATGTATTTTCTCCGGAAAGAGAAATATTACCCCACGCGAATATAGCACCGCCACCATTATCACCTCTGCAGGAATTGTTTCGAAACGTATTTTTCCCTGATAGAGAAATTTTGAGTCTCGAATGAATTGCACCTCCGTCTCCGTCTGCGCAGTTGCCAATAAAAATGTTTGTACTGTTGGTATCAGAGGTGATAGATCCTCCATATCCCTCAATAGCACCTCCGCTTGCGGCAGAGCAATTTTCTTCAAACCAATTCTCCCCTGAAATAGACACCGTTCCACTAATTGCACCTCCGCCTCCGGCTCCGTATCCCTTTGAAGAATTCTTTTTGAACACATTTTTTCCTGACAATATTGTTTTTTTCCCACTAATCGCTCCTCCACCTGATTCTGCCGAATTCCCTTCAAATTTATTCTCTCCCAAAATAGTGATATTGCCGCCTGAAATAATGGCTCCCCCCTGATACGACGATATATTCTCGGAAAAGTTATTCTTTCCGCTGATTGTCAAATCGTTTTGTACGAATAATGCTCCTCCAGAATCCTGAGAGGTGTTTTTCGAAAACAAGTTGTTACCATCAATGCTCATTTGTCCGGACGAATAAATGCCCCCCCCTGATCGCTCCGCTGAATTTTCAGTGAATGTGTTCGACCCAAACAATACGATGTCGTTTCCGTAGATGGCACCTCCTGAATAAGCTGAGTTTTTAGAGAAAATGGTAGATTCTCCGGAAAAGTTCAATCTCTCCGATCGAATAGCTCCTCCTCCCGACGAAGTCGCTCCGGAGCTAAAAATTACATCCGAAGTTTGAAGATTTAAAATCCCGTCAAACAATCTTCCGTTGTCCAATGTGATTTTTCTTTGACTCCCTTGGATATTTGATTGAATTGATAAACTTGAGATGACCTGTTCTGTATTTTCGGTTACATCAGACGAAATAGTAACAGTTTTGCCGTTTAGGGTATCCCCGGACTTGATAAGCAGATTGTAAACTTCAGAAATTGTATTACCTACTACCGTGTTTCCGTCATTAGTTGAAGTGTAAATAGAGGCGACGCTAGAGCTTTGAGCTGCAACCAAAAATAGGAGGGAAATGGAAATAAAAGGAAATTTCATGATAATCAGTTTTAGAGGTGATAGAAAAACGGAGTTTTACTTCCGGCGACGGCGGGAAGCGACGAAGGCAAGCGTGCCAAGCCCGGCAAGGAGACCGAACATCGACGGTTCCGGGATCGAATGCATCGAAACGCTGTGGATGAGCCCGTTTGTGCGGTATTGCGTGTTGAGGTCTCCACCAAGCGCAAACTTGCTAATGGTTCCCGAGAAATTCCCGACAAGCGTTCCCGAAGCCGTTTCAACTCCGTTTACTGTAATTGAAACCGCGTTGCCTATTTTCGTGAGGGAGAACGCATAATATTGGTTGGGAGTAACGGCAATAATACCGGAAGAATTCGTTTGTATGTCTCCGTAGAGGGAAACACGATTCGCATTTTCGGAGTCGGGGCCAAAGCTCAATTTGATGTCGGAGACTTCTCCGGTTGTTGCGTTGGTTGCGGTCCCGCCGATTTCAGCGAAGAGTGTTTTGGCGTACGAACTTGCATAAATCTTTTCCCCGAGGGTGATATTAACGGTAAACACAAAATCGTCAGACCAATCGCCGAAATTACCCGTGAAACTCGGACGTTTATTACTTGCGGCAATTGCTCCTCCGATTTGCGCTCCCGTATATTGATTGATGGATGCCTTTTCAATTTCAAGGTTTCCTTGGGCGGAGTAGAAATTCTCATATTCGATTCCGAAGTTAATGCTCCAAGCCCAATCGCCGGTAGCGTAAAGAGGTATGCCGGAAAAGCTTGTCGCAAGAAGTGTAGTAAGAATGATTTGTTTTTTCATAGATGATAGATCTTTTAGTGTTAAAAATATTTCCGTAGAACAATCGGTTTACCCGATGTTATAAGAATTTTTCCTAAAAAGTAGCGCTTTGGAAAAACGTCGGGCTTTCCTCTCAAGAACCGCGGAATACACGGAAAGCACGGAAATCGTTAAGCGCAAAAATTACAAAATTCCTCTCAAAGAACTGCGTAAGAAAAAACTCAAACACAACTCAAAATAAACATTCTTTATCTGTGTTTATCTGCGCAATCTGCGTGTTTTTCTTGCTTCCGTGAAATTCCGTGTTTTCCGTGATAAAAAAAGTAATTTTTTGTTGCCGACGCTTTTCCAAACCGCAGTTTTTACTTAAAGGTCGTTGCAGTGCAACTGAAAACCGAGCTCAAGAACTCCGAGGAGCTCTTCCTTTCTCGGGTTGTTTTATTCCCTTCATATGATGTCGTAAGACGGATGTGTTTCTCTGTTTTATTTAACTTTTTCTGGATCGGTGTCTGGTGTAGAGTGTGAGCATGAATTTGTTCGTGCTTGTGTTCGTATTGGGGATTTACCTCTTCCCGAGCGTTTTGGTTTACCTCATACTCGCGGGGAAAATCAGGAGTTTGGAGGGAACTGTCCGCCTCCTTCTCGAAAATCGTAAGTTGCGGGAAAAATCACCGGACACTGTTTGCCCGAAGCCAAGTGTAACGCCGCCCGAATCTCCCGAAAACAACGCGCCCCAAACGCCTCGCGGGAACGTTGCTCCGAAGCCTTCCGCCGTTCCTCCCGGACAGGATTTTCGCGGGAACGAAGTTTCGCCGCCGCCCGTGCCGATTCCCGCGATGAGCGATCCTGCGATTCCGCTTGTAGAGAAATTGCGGGAATGGAAAATCCTGCCGCCGGAAAACATGTCGCTTGAAATTGCCGTTATGCAGTGGTGGGCTCCGCGCATCGGCGGAGTATTGGCATTGCTTGCGCTGATATTTTTCGGTGTTTGGGCGTCGCAGTTTTCGTCTCCGCTGATCAAGGTCTTGGAAATGGCTGCGGTCGCCGTCGGCATTGCCGGCTTCGGCTTGTATCTGAACCGACATGAGAAAAACTCATTGGGAGATTCGTTGACCGCCACGGGAACGACGATGTTTTATCTGGTTGCGCTCGCGGCGGGGACGTTCCCGTCGACAAAAATTTTTGACAGCATTCCGGTCGCGTTACTTGTTCAAATCCTTGCGATTGTGCCGACGATTTTGCTCGGGCGGGGGAAATTTATTCCGATGCTCCTGTCGCTTGTTTTTGCGTTCGTGAGCGCACTTTTTGCCGTACTCAACGGCGCGGGAACGGCAGCGCTGGCGACTTCTTTGCTGGCTTACATTGTTGCCGCGTGGTTTTGCGCAAAGAAAAATACACTGGGACTTTTGTTGGCGGGAGCGATCGGTGCTTTTTTGCCGCTTTGGACGATCGTTCACCCGGAAATCAGTCCGGAAGTTTATGAGTCGCTTATAACAGAAAGTAATGAAACTCATTCGGTTGTCGCAATGCTCCTCGGAGCTACGAGTCTGGGCGTTTATCTGACTTTTTTTGTGATAGGAATTGTTATTCCCAATTGCGTCCTTCTTAAAACACGAAACACGAGCGTATTCGGAAAATTTATTTATGCGGTCGGCTCGATTCATGCGTTAGTCGCAACGGCGCTTGTCATGGAAAGATTCCGATTCCTTTTGACCTCGGTTCGGCTTTGCCCGGATTCGCCCGATATCATTTTCGCTTTGTTTTTTACGGCGGCAACGCTCGTGTTCCTGAGTGCGGCGCGGCTTGCATTTTGTCGTTTTCGAGAGAATAAATTTCTTTTCGAATTCAATTTTGTCGCGGGAACGCTGGCACTTTCCGCCGCAATTATCGCATGGATTCCGTCTTCCGGGAAAAACGTTCTGTTTTACGCGATGCTCGCTCAGGCGCTTCTCCTCGCTTATGCGGGGCGTTCGCTTAATACCAAATGGACTCTGATTTCGCTTATCGCCTGTCTTGGCCTTTCAATCGGAGCGAGCACGGATTGCACACTACTTGAAGCCTGCTTGCGTGCGGCGGTAACACTAATCGCCGTTGCCTGGTTTTTCGGAAATAAAAAGCAATGGCAGAGCGAATTCCCTCGGATAATTGCGCTTGTCGTTTGCGCGGGAGCGGGAATTTTATCCGCTTTGACTCTTTATGACGCATCGCTCGCCTTGACGAATTTGACGGTAGTCTGCATCGTTTTCCCTTTGTCTTGCTTGGCGGTTTTGACGGCGGGAACGCTTTTGCCGCATTTTACGAAAAAACCGTTTTTGTGGAGTGCCGCAACCTGGGGCGCGCTCATTCTTTGCTGTGCCGCCGGAGACGTTTTTATCGAAAAACTCACGTTTAGTTATTGGCTTGTTGCCGGCGTAATCGTCGTCGTGCTCGCCGTTCCCGCGCTGCGGTATTTTATCAAAAACGAAAAAATCGGTTCTGCCGCAGAACTTAGTCTTAGCGTTCCGATTTTGATTTGCCTCACGGGAATTCTATTTTTACGGAATCATTTTCATCTTGCCGGATTTGCGTTTCTCCTGCCTTTGGTTGCGTTGTTCGCGGGAACGCCGTGGCGAAAAAATTCCGCGATTCTTCCGCTTGCGCGTCGCGGTGCGGAGGCATCGGCGTTGCCCTTGCTTGCAGTTATCTTTTTCCTTGTCGACAGCGCGATTCTAAAAGAACAGCTACGTTCTCCGATTGTTCCCGTCGCGTTGGCGCTTTACGTCTTTCTGCCGTTTTGTTTTTCTGCGATGCGCCAGCTTCTGCGGGAACGCCCGTGGTTTGCGGTTGCGGCGAGTGTCTCGGGAACACTTTGCCTGTTGTATTGGGGAGATGTCTCGTTCCCGCGTTTTTTAACGGCGGAAGGAGTAATCATCGCAATCGCTTTGATATTTGCCGGTTTGCTTGCTCGCGTTTCTTCCGTACGTATTGTCGGGATAATATTGCTTGCGGGAATGCTTTTACGCCTGTTCCTCTGCGATATCAGCGATACGATTTGGCGCATCGTTGCCTTTGCTTCGGTCGCTGCGGCGCTCTTCCTAATTGGCTTCCTTTATCAGCGGCTTTCAAAAATTATCGAAAAATAACGCGTTCGTCTTTTTTACGAAAAAACGCGCTCTCTTGCGGGAGCGCGTTTGTGTTTCGTGAAACGGAATTCGGCTTAGTAGCCCTTAATTTTGAAAAGTCCGGTAACCGAGTTGTTGTTGTGAATGCGCGTAATTGCCTCACCGATAAGTTTCGCGACCGAGAGAATCGTAATCGGCAAACCGCGCGATTCCACGGGAACGGAATTTGTCGTGATAATTTCGTCCAGCGCTCCCGTTGCGAGGCGTTGGTAAGCAATTTCGTTGAGCATGCAGTGGCTGACAAGCGCACGAACGGATTTTGCACCGTTTTCGCGGAGCAGTTTCGCCGCAGAGCAGAGCGTTCCCGCAGTTTCCGTCATGTCGTCAACGAGGATAATATTGCGCCCTTCGACTTCGCCGACGAGGTTCGTCGATTGAACCGTTGTCGCGGAAACGCGGCGCTTGGCGACGAATCCGATCGGAAGGTCGAGCAGATTGGCGACGGCGCTTGCCGCTTTCATACCGCCGATGTCCGGAGAGAACACCGTGGCGTCTTTAAGGTACGGCTTGTCCTTGATGTAATCATAGAACACCGGCGAAGCAAAAAGATGGTCAACCGGAATGTCAAAAAATCCTTGAATCTGCTGGGCGTGCAGGTCGAGCGCGAGTACGCGGTTGGCGCCTGCGGCGGTGAGCAGGTTGGCGACGAGTTTTCCGGTGATCGGCACGCGCGGACGGTCTTTTCGGTCTTGGCGAGCGTAGCCGAAGAACGGAATAACGGCGGTGATACGCTTTGCCGATGCGCGTTTCATCGCGTCAATCATGATGAGCAATTCCATCAGGTGATTGTTGGCGGGGCAACAGGTCGGTTGAATCGCAAAGACGTCGCAACCGCGGATGTTTTCCTTAATTTGGACAAACGTTTCGCCGTCCGGGAACGGAGTTACATCAGCTTCGCCGAGCGGCACACCGATCGTTTCGCAGATTTCCCGCGCGAGAGCCGGGTTCGCATTACCGGTAAAGATTTTCATGGGAGAGTCGGACATGGTGTTAAAAGGAAAGTCTGAATGAGTTAGGAAGTAAAAGCCATTTGCAAATTAAAGAACTGCGGGGAAGTTCCCGCAGCTCTTTATCGAAACGATTACTTCAGGTTTTCCGTAATCCCGGCGACGAGAGCCTGAGAGGCTTCGAGGTCGCCCCAAGTTCCGTATACAATCGCCACTTCCGTGTATTCGGGGAGTGTTTGAACTGCGGGATTCTTGCTGGGTTTCGGAGCGCGGCGCGTGATGTCCACCGTGATTTTCACGAATTTCGGGCCGCAGAAATAGAGTTCGGTTCCGTAGTTGGAGGGAGTGTCGCCGGCGTAGTAAAGACCGAGGTCGCGTCCGGATTTGATTGCGGCGGCCTTGACGGCTTCAACATCGTGGCTGTAGTAGCGTACGTTTTCAAGCGTACGGCGCGTCCAGGTGGCTTCGCCGGCATATTTTTCGTCCGGAATATCGACGGTAACCTTCGTGCAACCGGAGAATGCGGCTGCGGCGGCGAGGAGGGAGATTGCGAGGATTTTTTTCATAAATCAGATAAAAAACGGTTTCGGATATCAGAATTTCTTTTGTCGGAATTGGCAAATGAAAAAACGATTCGCGTTCCCGCGCTTAATCTCTTTGCAGAGCGGAACAGATGGAGAGCATTTGCGGAAGCAGTTGCTTTTTTCGGGAGAGCACGCCCGGGAGCGAAAAAATGTTTTCTTCAAGCTTCTCGTGCGGGAGCGCGCGGATGACGTCGTTGTCTCCGATAATAAGCAATTCCGAAATTTCATGCGTCGCGTCGGTAACAAGCAGACCGAAGAAGGAAAGATTTTCGACTTCGATCCGGAATCTCATTTGGGCGGCTAGCTCCTGCTTGCGTGTGTGCAGAAGGTTTAAATCGGTTTCTTCAACTTGTGCGAGAGCGAATTTGTAGCGACCTTCGTGGTAGTCTTTGCGGTCGCCGGAAATAACGGCGGTTGCCGATTTTGTCGTCAGCGCCGATTCGATTTGCATCATTTCCTGCATCAGCGTTCGCGCATCGACGCCGCAGAGTGATTCGAGCCAAGCGCAGATTTCGCGGTCGATCGGCGAGGTCGTCGGCGATTTAAGCAAAAGCGTGTCGGAGATGAGTCCGCCGAGCAGTAATCCGGCGGTTTGCGGCGAAAGCTCAATATTTTCGCTACGGAACATCTTTGCGACCAGCGTGCAGGTGCTGCCGACGGTATCGCCCGTAAAACGAATCGGATTTTCCGAGTAAAACATGCTGATGCGGTGGTGATCCACGACTTCAATTACGGGAAGCTCTTCAATGCCCGGCAGGTATTGCGTCGGTTCATTGTGATCGACGAGAATCACGCTGTGCGGCGGCGCTTCGGAAAGTTGTTTCTTATAAACAACGCCGAGAAGCGTTCCCGCGGCATCCGTAACGGGAAAAAGTTCCGTCGGGGCGCGAAGCATCTTTTTGCGGAAATCCCGCAGGCGGTCGTCCGGGGCGAGCACGAGGGTTTCCTCCGAGGCGATTGCCGCATGTTCGACGGGCATGCTGAATTTGAGGCGCCGCGTGACGCTTGCCGAATCCAAATCGGTTCGGATGACGGAGACGCCCGCGCGCTTTGCCGCTTCCAAAGTGGCGGGATCAATTTCGTCCGATCCCGTAATGATGAGCAATCGGATTTTATTTTCGACGGCACATGCGTGAATTCGAGGGCGGTCGCCGACGATTATTGCCAGATTGGCGTTTTGCGCCACGGGAACGTGTCGGACGAAATTCTCCGGACTCATTGCCGCAACATAAACATCGAAATTCTGCTCCGTTTCCGCATCGTGGATCGAAAGAATTTCCGCTTCCAAAACACGGCAGATCAGAGAAACGGAACTGTAGATACGCCGCCCGGTGAAGCCGTCGCTTTCACAGTCGCCGATGCTCATCAACTGCGAGAGCAGGGCAACGGAACTCAGCATGCCGAGATATTTTCCGTCGGCGTTAACGACGGGAAGCCGCAATGTGGTGGATGTCCGCAAACGGTTGACGGCATCGAAAAGTGTCGTTCCCGCCTCAATCGCCGGCGGCGGGCGCATCAAATCGCGCATGCGAAGAAAAACATCGTGATGTTCTTCCGGAGCATCCGAGCCGAAACGCTTAAAAAGAAACGCCGCACGCTCGGGAAGAACGCCCGGACAAATCGGAATAATTTTTGTATCCGGAAAATAATGACGCCGGAGTTCCGCCAAGGCGTACGCGCTTGCAATGCTGTCCACATCCGGATTGCGATGTCCGGAAACAAAAATACATTTCGGAGCTTTTGGAATTTCCATCGTCGTATCAGCTTAATTTTTGTGAAACATGGTTGTCGCTTCTATGCTTTGAGAAAAATTTTGGCGCGGAAGCAAATCCAAAGAATCAGAAAGAGAATCACGGCGTTCCCGCAGGCAAAAAAGATTTCCGGGCGAGCGACGTCAAACGCGCGGAGCAGGCCGCCGAGCAGGGGGCGCGTGATGCCGTTGAAATTAATTAAACCGACTTCCGGACTGAGCATGTAGGCAAGGATCGAATTCATGCCGATGATTTTCAGCCAAGCGATCCCGCGTTTTTTGCCGAGCCAATCGATAAGTCCGTAAAATACCGCCATCAGCAAAATACAATACCCCGATGAAACGAGCGTAAACGTTGCCGTCCAAATGCGTTTGATTATCGGCAATCCCGCGGCGTGTCCGAGCCAGCCGAGCGCAACGAGCGCCGTTCCCGCGATGACAAGCAAACAGAATTTCCGGGCAGGGGAACGCGTTTTGTCTTTTAGTAAAATCCCCGTGAAAACGCCGCTCATCACGGTAACGACAAATGTCAGCGAACACCAAATCCACGCCGTGTCGTAGTATCCCGGGAAAACGATGCTTCCGTCGGCGGCGATACTCGCGCAGTCGCGCCATTTCCCGAGCAGGATTTTGTCAAGTGTTGCCGGAAAATTGAGTTCCCGCGCCCACGGCGAAGCCCCCGCCGCCTGCCAGTCTCCGAAAAACAGACAACCCGCCGTGAATATTGCAAGCAGGCTGAGCGCGAGCACGATTTGTTTTTTTTGATTCAGAAAAAGAAACGCCAAAGCCGCTCCCGCGTAGCCGATGGCAATCGCCTGCAAAGTATTCGTCAGCGGTTTGAAAACGCTTAGGTCAAACGCAAGCAGGTTTCCTTGGGCGATACAACCGAGAATCCACAGGGTAACGACGCGACGAAAAATTCTCCAAAGCGCTTGCGTGCGCGGGAACGCGGCGTTTTCGCCGACGTATTTTGCCATGGCAAACGGAATCGAAACACCCGCTACAAACATAAAAAGCGGCATGACGAGATCCCACGCGAGAAAACCTTCCCAAGTCGCATGCGTCCAATGCGCAATATACCACGCGCCGTTCGGATGGTGCCCGAGCCACGCGTGCATGACTGGGCCGAGCATCGTCAGCACGAATAAATCGAAACCGCGCAAAGCGTCGAGCGATTCAAGGCGCTGCGCGGGAACGACAACGGAATTTTCGGAAGTTTTTTCCATAAAAAATACTGTGTTCGCCGCGCTTTGTTCCCGCAAGCCCCAAAACACACTCACCTTCGGGAACGAAATTGCGAGAGATTTTTGATTTAATTTCTCGCGAAGCACGCTGAGCCCGCCAAGTTTTTAAACGAGAGTGTTTTCTTCTTTTAAAAAAAGAACTCCGCATTCCTCGCGCTCTCTGCGAGAGATTTTAGTTTCTCGCGAAGCACGCTTGGCTCGCCAAGTTTTTAAACGAGAGTGTTTTCTTCTTTTAAAAAAGAACTTCGCATTCCTCGCGCTCTCTGCGAGAGATTTTAGTTTCTCGCGAAGCACGCTTAGCTCGCCAAGTTTTTAAACGAGAGTGTTTTCTTCTTTTTTTAAAAAGAACTCTGCGTTCCTCGCGCTCTCTGCGAGAGGATTTTATTTCTCGCGAAGCACGCTGAGCTCGCCAAGTTTTTAAACGAGAGTGTTTTCTTCTTTAAAAAAAAGAACTCCGCATTCCTCGCGCTCTCTGCGAGAGGATTTTATTTCTCACGAAGCGCGCTGAGTCCGCCAAGTTTTTTGGGAATGCGGGAACGGTTTTTCCTTTTAAAAAAGATTTTGCGCGCCTCAGAGTTTTTCGCAAGAGGACTTTTCTTCGTCTAAGCCGTTGACAGTACGGATAAGCGCATTTTTGAAATAAGGGTCTCCAAAATTGATAAGGTAACCTAATTTTCGCTCGGACAATTTCAAATACGTCAAAAGCTGCTTTTTATGAGCATTATTCAGAAATTCAAGCGATTTTAGTTCGATGATAACTTTGTTTTCCACAAGCAAGTCAGCCCTAAATCCGGTCTCTATACGAATACCGTCAAACTCTATCGGAACGGGAACTTGTCGCTCGACTTGTAGTCCTCGCTGTCTGAGGCGCTCGCAAAGAACGATTTCATAAACACTTTCCAAAAGCCCGGTCCCCATGCGTTGATGAATTTCAAAGGCCGTCTCAACGATAATTTTTCCGATGGCATTTTCTGTTTTTATCATAGGGGAAACTTTGTTTTTATAGACTTTTGTTTTCAAGATTAAATTCCTTCTCTTTTTCCGCGAAGCACGCTTAGCCCGTCGAGGTTTTAAAAGCGGGAGCGGTTTTTCTTCCTCTTAAAAAAAAGAACTGAATGCAAGCGGAGACACGACGGGCTGGAGTGCCGGAATCTTTGCCGATGCTTCGACAATGTTTGTCCTTTCCGAGAAAAACAAACTCTACGCGATTCCTTACATCGGTTTTTCGTACATGCACACGCAAGCGGCTGCGTTTGACGAAAGCGGTAGCGACAAGGCGTTTGATGTTGACGATATTTCCGGCGACAGTTTGCGCCTGCGTGCCGGATACGGTTTGACGTGGAACTTTGAGCTTGCCGGGGATCTGTGGCGAGTCGGCTTGTCTGCGGCTTATTCGTATGATCTTCTCGGCGATGAAGTTGATACTGATGTAACAACCCGTAGCGGGAAGAAAATTTCGGAAACGGCTCAGGTTTTGCCGGAAAGTGTTTTGTTGATCAGTCCGAGTGTTAACGTGGATTTGACTTCGACAATGAGTGTTTATGGGGCTTACACGTTCAGCACGGGAACGGATTCCTATGTAAACCACAGCGCGAATCTCGGTTTCCGTATGCGCTTTTAACGTCGTGTGTGCTTCGCGAGAGATTTTAGTTTTTCGCGAAGCACGCTGAGCTCGCCGAGTTTTTTGAAAGCGGGAACTGTTTTGTCTTTTTCTAAAAAGAACTTTGCGAATCCTTGAGTTTTCGGCGATAAAGGTAGTTTTTTTAGGATGGCAAACGAAAAAATCATTTACACGATGTCGCGGCTCTCGAAGGGATTCGAGAAAAAGCCGATTCTCAAGGACATTTCGCTCTCGTATTTTTACGGCGCAAAAATCGGCGTACTCGGGCTGAACGGCTCGGGTAAATCCACGCTTTTGCGCATCATGGCGGGCGTCGATAAGCAATACGAAGGCGATATTTCCTGCGTTCCCGGCTACACGATCGGCTACCTTGAGCAGGAACCGCAGCTCGATCCCGCGAAAACCGTGCGCGAATGCGTCGAAGAGGGCGTTGCGGAAACGCGCAAACTCCTCGAAGATTACGATGAAACTTTCATTCAGCTCGGCGAAACCGACGATCCCGCCGAGCAGGAAAAAATTCTCAATCGCCAAGGCGAAATCCAGGAAAAACTCGACGCCTCCGGCGCGTGGGATCTCGATTCCCGCATCGAAATGGCGATGGACGCGCTCCGCTGTCCGGACGAAAATGCGCTCGCCGCGAACCTTTCCGGAGGGGAAAAACGCCGCGTCGCGCTCTGTCGCCTGCTCCTGAAAGAGCCGGATATTCTGCTTCTCGACGAGCCGACCAACCACCTCGACGCGGAAACCATCGACTGGCTCGAACGCCACCTGCACCAATACAAAGGCACGGTGATCGCCATCACGCACGATCGTTATTTTCTCGACAATGTCGCCGGCTGGATTCTCGAAATCGACCGCGGCTACGGCATCCCGTGGAAGGGCAATTATTCTTCTTGGCTTGAGCAAAAGGAGAAACGCCTCGCCGCCGAGGAAAAAGTTGCTTCCGCGCGCCGGAAAACCATGGAGCGGGAACGCCAGTGGGCGGCGACTTCGCCGAGCGGGCGTCTCGCGAAAAACAAAGCGCGCCTCCGTGCCTACGAAGCCATGCTTGCGCAGGACGAACGCGAGCAGGAAAAGACGATGGAAATTTTCATTCCCGCCGGACCGCGCCTCGGCGAAAAGGTGCTCGTTGCGAAGAATCTCACGAAAGGTTTCGGCGACAGGCTTTTGCTCGACAATGTGAATTTTACGCTTCCCGCCGGCGGCATTGTCGGCATCATCGGTCCGAACGGCGCCGGGAAAACCACGCTTTTTAAAATGATTACGGGCGCGGAAAAACCGGACGCGGGAACGCTCACGCTCGGCGAAACCGTCAAGCTCGCTTATGTTGACCAATCGCGAGATGCGCTCGACAATTCCAAGCAGCTCTGGGAAGTCATTTCCGACGGGAACGAAATCGTCGAGCTCGGCAAATTGCGCGTTCCCGCGCGTCAATACGCGGCGCGTTTCGGCTTTACGGGCGCGGAACAGCAAAAGCTCGTCGGCTCGCTTTCCGGCGGCGAGCGCAACCGCGTTCACCTCGCGCGCATGCTCAAAAGCGGCGCGAACGTTTTGCTTTTGGACGAACCGACCAACGACCTCGACGTGAACACGATTCGCGCGCTCGAAGACGCGCTCAACGCGTTCGCGGGTTGCGCCGTTGTCATCACGCACGACCGCTGGTTCCTCGACCGCGTCGCGACGCACATTCTCGCGTTTGAAGGCGATTCGCAGATTTACTGGCACGAAGGCAACTATTCGTCCTACGAAGCGGAACTGCGCAAACGCCTCGGGCACGATATCGACCACCCGCGCCGCATCAAATATCGCCAGTTTTCACGATAAGTAAAACGGTTTGCCGATTCGTTCCCGCGCGGAATTCAAACTTGCTCCGTTGCGGGAACGGGTTATCATCATGAAGTTTTACGGCTTAATTTCTACACCCTAAATTTATGCTAAACACATGTATATTGGCTCAGGCAGCGGCTGATGCTGCCCCGAATCCGATGGGCATGCTCGACGTTGTGCTGTTTTGTGTGGCGGTCGTCGGCGTTATCGGTCTCGGTATCTATAAGGCTCGTCCGAAAAAAGTTGAGGGCGAAGAAAACAAAGACGCGAGTGCGGCGGATTACTTTCTTGCCGGGCGCGGTTTGTCGTGGTGGCTTGTCGGTTTCTCGCTGATTGCCGCGAATATTTCGACGGAACAGTTCGTCGGGATGTCCGGTCAGGCGGCGGACTGGCTCGGGCTTGCCATTGCCGGCTACGAATGGCTTGCGGCGATTACGCTCGTCGTGGTGGCGTTCTTCTTCCTGCCGAAGCTGTTGCGTTGCGGCGTTTATACGATTCCGGAATTTTTGGAATCCCGCTACAATCTGGCGTCGCGCTCGATTATGGCGATTTGCACGCTCCTCATTCTTGTCGGCGTGCCGACGGCGGGTGTTATTTTCGCGGGAGCGAAGTGCATCGCAGTCTTCTTCTTCGGCGCGGAAGGCGTTACGGGAATTGACTTCAATACGCTTTCCGGCGGGCTTTATACGCTCGGCGGTTTGGTTGACGGGAACATTCTCATCGGCTGTATCATCATCGCATTCTGTGCGGCGGTTTACGTTTTTGTCGGCGGGCTGAAAGCCTGTGCGTGGACGGATCTTATTTGGGGTTCGGCGCTCATTCTCGGCGGCGGCGTGGTCGCTTACTTGGCGATTACCGCGCTTGCGGATGCCGATCCCGCGCACCTCATTCAATCTGCGGCGGCAAATTCCGGCGCGACGCTTGAAGGGTTGCAAAATGCGGGCGGCGTGGATCGTTTCCTCCAGCTCAACGCCGGAGATGCCGTCAGCGGCATGAATTCCATCGGCGGAAAACTGCACATGATTCGTCCGATCGACGACCCGTCGATTCCGTGGACGGCACTTTTGCTCGGGCTTTGGATTCCGAACTTCTTCTATTGGGGCTTGAACCAATACATTATGCAACGCACGCTCGCGTCGAAATCCGTCGCCGAAGGGCAGATGGGTATCGTTTTTGCGGCGTTCCTCAAACTTATCATTCCGTTCGTCGTCGTGATTCCGGGCATTCTCGCCTACAACCTTTTCCGCGATGATTTGAAAGCCAGTGCCGATACGAAAAACGCGGCGGCGATTGCGGCGGTTCAAAAATCGGAAAATGTCGACAAAACCGTTTACTTCGTAACGGGAGAGTTTCTCCTGCAAAACAGCGAGGTCGGAAAACAGCTCATCGCGCACAATTTTGAAGCCGCGCGCAAAAACAAGCTCACGGTTTCGGTTGACGAAAAAAGCGTTCCCGTGACGGATCTTGCGGTAAAAATCGACCGTGCGATGACGGCGCTTGATGCGGACGTTGCCGACGATTCCACGACGCTTGCCGACCGTATTCCGCTCGCGCAAAACCTCGCCGATTTGAACCAAACCATCGTTGCCGCCGCCGGCAAGGAAGGAAGCGGAATGAGCGTTTCCTCCAAGCTCGTCGGTTTCGACTATGACGCGGCGTTCCCGACGCTTCTCAAAAAACTGATGAAGCCGGGCATCACCTGGTTCGTTCTCGCGGCGCTTTTCGGCGCGGTCGTTTCCTCGCTCGCTTCGATGCTCAATTCGGCGTCGACCATCTTCACGATGGACATTTACAACAAGATTGCGAAAAACGCTTCGGCGGAAAAGCTCGTTACGGTCGGGAAAATCGGCGTTGTCGTCTGCGTGCTCATCGCGCTGGCGTTGGCTCCGTTCCTGAACAGCCCGATCTTCGGCGGGATTTTCAACTTCATTCAAGAGTTCCAAGGCTTCATCTCTCCGGGCGTGCTCTGCGTGTTCCTGTTCGGCTTCTTCGTTCCGAAGTGCCCGCGCGTGTTCGGCTGGCTCGGTATCGCCGTGAACGCCGTGCTTTACGGTGCGTTGAAATGGACGCCGGCGACGGCGGATATGGCGTTCCTTAACCGTATGTCGATTTGCCTGATCGTGTGTATCGCGATCGGAGCGTTGCTTACGATTTGTAATGCGGCTCGCGGCGGACAGGCGATTCTCGTTCCCGCGAAGAACGAAGTTCCGCTGGAAGGTTCCGGAAAGGCGAAGGCGTTCGGCGCATTTGTCGTCGTGGCGACCGTTGCGCTTTACATCCTCTTCTGGTAATTCGTTTTACCGAAAACAAAAAGCGTTCCCGTGGTATTTGTCGCGGGAACGCTTTTTTGTTTTTGCGGGATTTATCTTAAGCTTAGAAATAAAAAAGTTCCCGCAGGAAAAACTTGCGGGAACTTTTTTGAGCGGCTAGGAAATTCGCTTAGTCGATTTCTTCGACCGTGATTTCGTGAGCCGTGCCGTTGACGTTCAGAGAAAGATTCGTGATCTTCTCGGAGAGGCTCGCACGCCCGGAAATTGCAGGCGTTTCCGTAGCGGGTGCCGGAGCCGGAGTAGCGGGTTTCGGCTCTTCCTTCGGCGGGAAGTAGAGTTCCTTGACCTGTTGCGGGAACATCGCGTAGATAACGCAGTGTTCGTCGTCCGTCGGAAGATTGTTTTCCTTGAGTTCCTTGCGGAGATCGTCCATGCGCGGCTTGAGCAAGTCTGCCGGACGGCAAGAAATCGGATCTTTTTTCGTGCGTTCCGCAGCGAGCTTCTGAATTTCGGGATCGACCGGAGCCGGCGTTTGCCCGAAATAGCCGAGAGCAATGTCCATCGCGCCCGGAATAAACTGTTTCCAACGACCGAACTTGACGTTCATCGCCGCCTGCGTGCCGACGATCTGCGAAGTCGGCGTAACGAGCGGAATCCAGCCGAGCTTTTCGCGGATGTAAGGAATTTCCGCGCAGACTTCTTCGAACTTGTCTTCCATTTTGAGTTCTTTGAGCTGATTGCGGAAGTTCGAAAGCATCCCGCCCGGGACTTCGTAGCGGAGCGCGTCGATGTTGACGACTTCGTTCTTGTGGCTCGTAAACTTGGAAAGCTCTTCGTAGATGCCCTTTTCGTATTCGGAAATTTCTTCGATGAGCTTTGCGTCGTAGCTCGGGCAACGCGGATGACCTTTAAGAAGAGCCATCATGCGCGTGTGGTCCGGATGCGCCGTGCCGTCGGAGAACGGGCGAATCGCGACGTCCACCGCGTCCACGCCCGCGTCGATTGCCGCGAGGTAGGACGAAGCACCGAGCCCCGTCGTTTCGTGCGTATGGAACCAAACGGGCACCTTCACGTTGTCCTTCAGTCCCTTGATAATATCGTAAGCCGCGCGCGGCGAAACGAGCCCCGCCATGTCTTTGAGGCAGATGCTGTTCACGCCCATTTCCGCGAGCGTGCAACCGAGCTTGATGAAGCCTTCGACGGTGTGCACCGGGCTGTTCGTGTAGCAAATCGTGCCTTGAGCTTCGCCGCCGGCTTTTTTCGTTGCTTCGATTGCCGTCTTCATGTTGCGCGGGTCATTGAGCGCGTCGAAAATACGAATCGTGTTCATGCCGTGCTTAACCGCCTGCGTCGCGAACGCGGTAACGACATCGTCCGGCGACTGATTGTAGGCGACGATGTTTTGCCCGCGCATGAGCATCATGTGCGGGGTTTTTGTCTTGGCGCGGATTGCGTCGAGGCGCTTAAACGGAAATTCTTTGAGGAAGCGCAATCCGGCGTCGATGGAAGCGCCGCCCCAGGTTTCGAGACGCCCGTAGCCGACGGCATCGAGCTTGTCCAAAATGGGAAGCATCTGCGCCGTGCTCATGCGCGTTGCCGCGAGCGACTGGTGTGCGTCGCGGAGAAGTGTACTGTTGAATACTACCGGTTTCATAATAATTACAGATTCTCTTTTTTAGAAAAAGGCTTGTCGAGCTTTAACGGTTTTTTAGGAAAATAACGCCTCGCGGGAGCGCCGGAGGTAATTTGTTCGCCATACGGGAACTTCCTTTGTTTAATAAACGCTCTATGGAATCTCCGCTTATTCAAAATCCGAAATTGTTCCCGTCGCTTGAAGCGGCGGTGGCTCGCCGAAAAGAACTTGCCGAGTCCGGGAAAAAACTTGTTTTGACGAACGGCTGTTTCGACCTTCTTCATTGCGGACACGTGTATTATTTGCGTGCGGCAGCAAAACTCGGCGATGAACTTTGGATCGGGCTTAACGGTGCGGATAGCGTGCGCGCGCTCAAAGGTCCGACGCGTCCGGTGCAGGGCGATTTGGAGCGTGCATTTACGCTTGGGGCGCTTGAGTTCGTCTCGGGAGTTTTCTTTTTTCATACGCCGCGCTTGGATGCCGAAATTCGTGCTCTTCGTCCGGACGTTTACGCGAAGGCGGGAGATTATACGCTTGAAACCCTCAATCCGGACGAACGGGCGGCGTTGCTTGAATGCGGCGCGGAAATTGAATTTCTTCCCTTTTTGCCGGGATTTTCCACGACGAGTTTAATCGGAAAAATTTCGCAGGCAGCCGCTGCGGGAACGCTCTAACGAAGCTCGGAAAAACGAAACCCGGAAAATGAAAAAAGTATTCACGCGATTTTTCGGAATTTGCGCGTTTGCGTTTTTTTCTGCGGGAACACCGCTTGTCGGCGCGGAAGACGCGGCGTCCCGTGTCTTTGTTGTGGCTGCTTCTAACGATGCCGATTCTATTGAACTTGCGGAATATTACATGTCGCGCCGCGGAATTCCCGCTGAAAATCTCATTGCACTCGCTTTACCCACGGAAGAAACCGTTTCGTGGAAAAGCTTTGCAGATGAAATTCACGCGCCTTTGCTTCACGAACTTTCGAGGCGCGGATTAATTGACGGAACGATTTCGCAAAAGCGCGACAGCGCCGGTCGCCTCATTCTTGAGTTCCCGAGCGGATTTGATCCGGAAAACGCAATCGCGGGAACGAAAATCGCTTACCTTGTTCTGTGTCGCGGTGTTCCGTTAAGAATTAAAAATGACGAAGCACAGTTGCCGCCGCTGCGCCCGGCAAAAAAGGGCAAGCCCGCGCCGAAACGAATGCCTTTGGAAACGAATTGTGCTTCCGTCGATTCCGAGTTGGCGTTGATTGCCGTTCCCGGGCTTCCCGTCAACGGAGCCGTTCAAAATCCGTTTTTTAAAGATTTTAACGCGAAACTTCCGAAAAAGCTTTTCCTGAAAGTCGCCCGTTTGGACGGAATTACGCTCCGCGATGCCAAGTCGCTTGTCGATAACGCACTGGCGGCAGAAAAAAAAGGCCTGATGGGACGCGCCTACATCGACATCGGAGGTCCGCATAAACAAGGCGACGATTGGCTTGCAAAAACGGAGAAAATCGTCGGCGCTCTCGGCTTTGACACGAGCGTTGAACGGAGTAAAAAACTTATGTCGGCGACGGCGCGCTATGACGCTCCCGTATTTTATTTCGGCTGGTATACTCAGAACGTGGGAGGATTTTTCCTCGACTCGAATTTCCGCTTTCCTGCCGGAGCTTGTGCGATCCATATCCATAGCTTTTCGGCAACTTCCATGCGTTCCCGCACGGCGTGGACTCCCGGCCTCGTTGCGCGCGGCGCGACGGTAACCGTCGGCAACGTTTATGAGCCGTATCTCGGATTTTCTCATCATCCGCATTATTTTGCCGAAGCGCTTGCAGCGGGAAAGTGTGCCGGAGATGCTGCCGCATTTGCAAATCCGGCATTTAGTTGGCAAACGATTTTTGTCGGGGATCCCCTTTACCGTCCGTTTAAAAAAACGCTTCAGGAGCAAATAGAAGAGTCAAAAACGGGATTCCCGACGCGTCTGCACCAGTACGCATTTTTGCGTGCCGCAAACCTTGCCCGCAACGAGAAAAAGGATTCCGAAGCTGACAAAATCTTAAATTCAGCCCGATTTTATGCGCCGGGCGCGGCGTTGGAATATGCGATTGCAAAAAACAATTTTTCAAAAACACATCGCCTCGAATGGAAGCATAAGCCGAGCAATCTCGCGTTTGAGAATCCCGGTTTGATTTTGGAGCTTATCCGCTTTTGGGCGAACGGCGGGAACGCAGAGCTCGCCGTCAAGTTTTACAATGAAATGCTTTCGCGCAATTTTGTGCCGGATCATGTGCGCTCCGTTGTTTTGGCGGAAGCGATTGTTTGCGCCGAAAAGCATCACGTTCCCGCAGCTCCCGTCGCCGCTTGGCGCGATGAACTTGCCCGCCTGAAGGCGAAGGAAGAGCGCCGAAAATAAACAATCCCTTCCGCTGAGCGAAAGGGATTGTCGACGTGGGAATTTTATGCCTCAGCTTCTCGCTTTGCGTAAACTTGCTTTTCAACGTCGATAAAGACGCGGGCAATAACTTCGTAAGCTTTTCGCCATGCTTCGATAATTTCGTCCGTAGCGGCGTCTCCCAAGACTTCTTTAATTGCAATCAGAAGATGTTTTCCGACAATCGGATAATGCTCTTCCTTTACCATGCAATCGCAGTGAACTTTGGCAATTTTCGCTACGGCGGGAGCGAGATTTTCAAGCTTGTCGATGTTTTGAGCTGCCGCGAGAACCGTCATCGCAAGTGCTTTCGGCTGTGCGCCCGAAGCTTGTTTTGCCATGTTAAACATCGGTTTCACTTCCGGGTTTTGCTCAAACATATTTTTGTAAAATGTTTGAGTAATCGTCATCCCGTGGGCTTTTAGCGCGGGAACGGTGCTTTTCACTAACTCGATAGTTTTGGCATCTAACATATTCTTACTTTCTTTTGTGGTTAATAGGAAAAAGATAGGCATATTCTGCGGGAATGAATAAAACATGCAAATAAAATACACATTAAAATGGACTTTTAATGATAAAACTCTTTCGTTGCCTTGAACGTTTTTTTTTGAAAGACTTCCACAACTTTATTTTCAACGGGCCTATAGCTCAACGGTTAGAGCAGGGGACTCATAATCCCTTGGTTGCTGGTTCGAATCCGGCTGGGCCCACCAATTAAGAATCCTGCTTTAAACGTAGTGTTTAAGCGGAATTCTTAGCTTTATGCGGGTTGTATATGAGTGTGAGGCTTTTTATTGGGACACAAAAACAAAAATTATTTGGCGTTTGAGAAAAACGTTTATTATTTTCCGAATCGGGCGTGTTTGCGGGTTTTTCGTAAAATTACAGAAGGAAAGCCGCCATATCGTTTATTCCGAACTTGAGTTGACGGCGGGGGAAACTTATGAGTCGCAATTTGCGGTGCGCATACGTCACTGAAGCGAATTTATGCTCTACGGCTATGGCGCAGATATTAAACTAAGCAGGGACGTTGCCCAAAACGCGAGTTGCAGCTCCTTGGATCAAGTTGCAGAAATTTGCTGTTAGTTCGCCGGTACGGCAGAGAACATCATCATCTTGTTCCACGCGTCAATATCTTGAACAATAAAAAGCCCTAAGATACAAGATGCATCTTGGACGCAAATTTGCGTGTGTGTTTTCTCGAAAAATTTCCCGCCCGGATAAACGGGTTCTCCCTCAATAAACGGAGATTTGACCGCCGGAATTTTTCGATCTTCAAAAAGAGTATTTAAGACGGCACAGTCGAGGTGGCGTTTTAATTCGTCCTTGTCGTTTTTGCGTCCTCGTTGATTTTTAGGAAGTTTTTGTCCGGTGGAGTTGTAAATTGCTTCAAGCTTTTGATAGGCAAGACGGAGGAATTGTGCTCCGTCCGGAGAGGTTAAATCGAGACATAGATTCGGGTTAATGATTGCTCCGAGGACTGTCGGGTTTTCTTTCTTTTTGTCGACAGCCCATTTGCGAGCTCTCAGAGGATCGTCTTCCCAAAAATAAAACCCTTTCCCGAGCCACTCAAAATCGTTGGTGCTTTGCTTAAGGTCAAAAGAAAGCACGATGCTTTCAGCGTCTTTTCGGGAGCATCCGTGAAAACCGTAAATCGGGTGAAGCGCCACCGGAAATCAGGAGGAGTGAATAACGCGTTTAATCCAAGCGAGCGCTTCTTCTTTGCTCATTTTCCGCACGTTGCGAACGTCTTTTTCGAGTTGGTCGTAGGCTTCTTGAAAGAACGGGTTGTTCAACTTAACGCGGGGCGAGCGCTTCCGTGGCTGTTTTGTTGCAGATTGTTTCACCATGTTCTTTTTCTCCTTAGCCTGATCTTCGCACAGCGCTCCGCCTCGTGCAAGCACTAACCGAAACGAACCTTTTCTAACCACTTTGACGATTGTTTGAGGATTTTTACGAAGAAAAAGGCGTTCCCGTGATCTCGGGAACGCCTTTTGTATTTTTTCGGACAATTACAGCCCGAAAACTTCGCGACAGTCGGCAACTTCGCCCTTCACGGCGGCGGCGGCAACCATCAGCGGCGACATCAGCAGCGTGCGCCCCGTCGGGGAGCCTTGGCGCCCTTTGAAATTGCGGTTCGACGCGCTCGCGCAAACCTGATCGCCTACAAGCTTGTCCGGATTCATCGCCAAGCACATCGAGCAACCCGCCATGCGCCATTCAAAGCCCGCATCGCGGAAAATCTGCGCGATGCCGAGTTTTTCGCACTGCGCCGCAACAATTTGAGAGCCGGGAACGGCAAGCGCTTTCACGCCCGGTGCCACTTTTTTCCCTGCCAAATATTTTGCCACCAGCTGAAAATCCGAAAGCCGCCCGTTCGTGCACGAACCGATAAACGCGACATCGACTTTCGTTCCCGCAACCGGAGCGCCCGGGGAAAAACGCGTGTAGCGATAAGCTTCTTCCGCCGTCGCGGCATCCGTCGCAGAAAGCTCTTCGGGACGCGGGAACGCCGCCGTCACGGGAACGCTCTGCGCGGGCGTAATTCCCCAAGTTACCGTCGGCGCAATGTCTGCCGCGTCGACGTTGACGACATCGTCGTAAACGCAATCCGGATCGCTTGCAAAGGATTTCCAGCGTGCGACTGCGGCTTCCCACTCCGCATCTTTCGGGGCAAACTTGCGTCCTTTGAGATAGGCGAACGTCGTTTCGTCGGGATTGACGTAGCCGACACGCGCGCCGCCTTCAATCGCCATGTTGCAAACCGTCATGCGTTCGTCCATGGAGAAATTATCAAACACGCTCCCGCCGTATTCGTGCGCGTAGCCGATTCCGCCGTCCACACCGAGCAGGTTAATCAAATGCAAGGCAACGTCTTTGGCGGTAACGCCGGGTTTGAGCGCGCCGTTGACATTGATGCGGCGCACCTTCAGCGGCGAAAACGCGAGCGTCTGCGTCGCGAGTACATTGCGAACCTGCGACGTGCCGATGCCGAACGCGACCGCGCCGAACGCGCCGTGTGTCGCCGTGTGCGAGTCTCCGCAGGCAATTGTTTTCCCCGGTTGCGTGATGCCCTGTTCGGGACCGACGATGTGAACGATACCCTGGTGTCCGGTATGTGTATCGAAAAATTGAATACCGTTTTCCGCGCAGTTTTTGCGGAGTTCGGAAATCATGGATTGCGCAACGGTGTCGGAAAAAGGCTCGGCAACGCTCGTTGTCGGCACGATGTGGTCAACCGTCGCAAAGGTGCGTTCCGGGTGCATGACGGGCAGTTTCATGTCGCGCAACATTCCGAACGCCTGCGGCGAAGTTACTTCGTGAATGTAATGTGTGGCGATGAAAAGCTGTGTTTGCCCGTTCGGGAGCGTGGCGACGGTGTGCGCGTCCCAAACTTTTCGAAAAAGTGTTTTACCCATAATGCGGGAAAATCTAATTCGTGCGACGCGTTCCCGCAAAGCGAAATTTATAAAGTCTACAATAAAACAAAAGTTGTTTTATCGTCTTTACTTTACTAGTTATTTTTATTTTCCTTTGCGCAAAAAATAACTGCTCTCGAAATGAAAAAATTACTCCTTTTTGTTGAGAATCTCGTAAAGAGAATTTTGAGAGTTCCCGCATTCTTTATATTTGCGGGAACGACGCAGGCGGAATTCGTTGATATAATTGCGTTGAATTCCGTTCCCGAGGACGAAACGGCGGCAAACGTCGGCATTATTTCTTTGAATAATCCGGACTTGGCTCCGCCCGAGGGATTTGAAAACGGCTTTCAAACCGCGAGGGAAAACGGGCGGCAAATCCGTTATCATATTATGGACGGCAATCCGAATGCGTGGAGCGCAGTCGTCGGCAACGGCATCGAATATTGGCAGGATAACAGCGGCGGCGCACTCGGCGTGGAGCTTTGCGCGGGTCCGCGTTCCCGCGGCATAAAACAGCGTTTTGCGATGGAGGCGAACAAAGATTTTTGCGGCGGCTATGCCTTGGTTTGGAATCATTACGGGCGCGTGCCGAAATCGGGAACGCTGGACTACAGCTACACGGTGATGATTACGGCGGGCGACCCTTCGGCGGAAGGAGCGCAAACCATCGGAACGCCGCTCGTGATTGAGTCTGCGCGCGTTCCCGCGGGCGGCACGGCAAAGGAATGTTTCTTTTTCGGAATCGGGGAAACGGATCTGTCTGCGATTGAAAAAAACGGACTTTGGATCAGCATTACGCCAAACACGACGGGGACGTTTTCGGCGGTCGTCAGCAATCTCCGCATCGTAAAAATCTGCATGGCGGTCGATAAAAACCGCGACCGGAACGTTTCCTTCGGCGGCGACGATTTTACTTCCGCTTCCGAGCCCTATCGCTTTTGGATAAACAACGATTCCGATAAAAGCGGCATGAGCGAAGACGAGGTTTCCGCTATCGACCGAAGCGGCTCCGCCGAGCCGGACAGTAACAACGAAAAACCCGAAAGCATTCGCGATTTGGAAGATTTTTCCCGCTTGCAGATTCGTTTTTTCGGCGACGAAAATGCGATGGCTTGGATTTTTGAAAAACTAAAATCCGGTGATTTGTCTGCACAAATCAGAAGTTCCGGAAGTGCAAAAATTCGTGTCTGGCGACATTTAGATGATGCGGGAACGCTTTCTTATGTAGATGGCGGACAGGCACAAGAAATTACCGGTCTCCAAACGATTCGCGTTGCGCACGGGACGACTCCGGAACTCTTGTTTCAAACAAAGATTTGGAAAGATTGGTCTCCGGGAAATCCGAAATATGCCGTTCGGGGGATTTCGGTAGAGCATCCGCGACTCAATCTGCTCTTTGAAGGTGTTGATCAGGGGAAATCTCAATTCTTTGCGGAATTTTCGTTTGCAGATCGGGATTATCAAGCGACGTCTTCCGTTTGGCTTGAACTTCTTGATGTCCGGAAAATGTTTGAGCAAGTGCAGTTAGTGGGAACAAATTCTTCCGGCAGTGAAAAATATTCCTGGAGCTCCGATCAATTCGGAAGTTTCCGAAAACCGTGGGATGAGGAAGCCGGTAAGCAAATTGCTTTTATTCACGGGTGGAATATGGAAAAAGCGGGAACGCGTTCCTATGCAGAAACCGCGTTTAAGCGCCTTTGGTGGCAAAATTATAAAGGTCGCTTCTCTTCGGTGTACTGGCCGACGGAAACAGGAGGCACGACTTATTGTCCGAGTGAGTTTATTGCTTGGAAATGCGGAGAGGCTCTGAGTGATTATTTTGATGTTCTGAAAAACAACGGAATGACGGTAAATGTTATGGCTCACAGCATGGGCAACATCGTTGTCGGAAGTGCGTTAAAGGAAGGTGCAACTATCGGTAATTATGCACTACTAAATGCCGCAATTCCCATGGAATGTTATGATGAGGATGAGAATCTTAGACAGCCTCCGCAGACGAAAACTCTCACGTCTTCGGAATTAATGGTGGTAAATTTGGGACCGACGTATCTGGCATGGGCGAAACCATCTGTTTCTGACGATCCGATACGGGAACTCGCTTCACGCGGATACCGTGGATACTTAAAAAACGTATCTGGTAGTCTTACCAATTTTTATTTACCAAAAGATTTTGCAACAGAGGAAGCATGGGAATTCAATAATTCAACGCAAAAACCTTGGGGTGATATAGTTAATAAGATTTTTTCCGGTTCCTATGTCTACTACAGTTACGATACAAAAATAGGCATAAGTAAAAAAATGCGTATGCGAATCGTTGCAGGGGAGCTTATCGAAGAAACAGATTCTATTTTGGTTGAAGACGTGATAGATCCGGAAGAAGTGATGTCTTATGTTGATTCAAGCAAAACAAAAGTCGCAGGAACAGAAGGACGATCTTACGGAAAATTTTTGCAGAATATCAACATGGGTGAAATAGGGGAGATTGGAGTCAATTTCAACCGTGAACATAGTGCACAGTTTGTGCTACCTATTCAGCGTACGTGGAAATTTTGGAACACACTAAAAGAAATACTGGAAAAGAGCAAATAATATGGAAAAGCAAAAGCGATATTGGAGGATGGTTATATTTCTTCTAGCATTTTCGGGAATCCTGTTAGTGCTAGCAAAATTTAGCGACAAAGATTGTGAGATATCTGAATATGTTGAATTAAAAGAGGCGGATACCACCTCTCTTCTAAGTAAAATTCTTGCCAACAAGATAGTTTTCCACGGGCAGGTTTTGGATTTGGAGGGCAATCCGGTTTCGAATGCCCAAATAACTTATTCCGGTTTTACTGCCGCTCATTATGAGAACGCTTGGACGGGCGGCGGTCCGCCGGACAAAATTAAATATGCCGACGAAAACGGATGCTTTGAAATTCGGGAAACCGGAGGAAGTTTATTTGTTAATTGTACGCATCCGGAGTATTACGAAACTCGAGGTCATCCGGAAGAATCACAACGGAAATTTGGTTACGGACTCCACGTTGGAGAGGATCCGGCACTTGAATCTAAAAAACCGGCGATTTTTCGCTTACGCAAGAAAGGCATCCGAGAACCTCTCTACTACTCATGTAGCAAGATTATCGGAAAGGGGCAAAGTTGGATTCAGTTGCCGAAGGAAGGGATTGCAATAAATCTTGCAAACGGAAAGAAAGCCGAAACTGATACAAGCATCTATATTTCATTTCACCGAGATAAAAATTCGGAGCAATCTGAAGATTATGATTGGGGATACACACTACGTATTCCCGAAGGCGGGTTTATCGAAAAGGAAGGTAGGTTCAACTTTATTGCCCCGGAAAGCGGGTATCATTCGGAAGTTGGCATTAAGTGTAAAAAAGGCGATCGACTCTGGGGTTTTTGGAAGTCCTATCACTACTTTATAAAGTTCCCTAATAAATTGTACGGTATTTTTGAAATTCGGGTATCAGACGGAGGTTGGATAATTTTTCAGGCACTTATCAATCCGAATCCGGCTTCCCGTAATTTGGAATACGAATACGAAAAACAAATTAACAAAAATCAGGGAGGAGATGGCTATCATTACCGCTTATGAGAATTCGTTCCCTTCTGAAAAACCTTAAAATAGCCCTAATTTTCGCGGGAACGCTTACGGGAATTTTGTTCTTCTGCGCCTCCTGCGGGACGGGAACGCCACTGCTCGACAGAATTCTTGCCAATAAGATTGTTTTTCACGGGCAGGTTTTGGATTTGGACGGCAATCCGGTTCCGAATGCAAAAATAACTTACTCCGGTTTCAGTGCCGCTCATTATGAGAACGCTTGGACGGGCGGCGGTCCGCCGGACAAAATCAAATACGCCGATGAAAACGGGTGCTTTGAAATTCGCGAAACCGGAGGAAGTTTGTATGTTAATTGTACGCATCCGGAGTATTACGGCTCAGAATCCTCGGTACAGAAATTCGGCTATGGGCTTCAGGTCGGGAATGAGCCGGCGTGGGATTCGCAAAATCCGGCAATTTTTCGCTTACGCAAAAAAGGGATTCGTGAGCCATTATATTTTTCCTGCGGGGAGATGATAAACAAAGGAAATGAATGGATCGCTCTTGGGAACGGGGAGAGGATTGTGATTGACCTTGCTCGGGGGCGACGGAGAGAAACCGACACAAGCATTTATATTTCGTATCAGTGCGAAAAAGACAAAGATCAGGAGCGGAATTACGACTGGGAATACACATTGCGTATTCCCGGCGGAGGATTTATCGAAAAGCAGGAAAACTTTGACTTTATCGCACCGGAAGACGGATACCAAGAAGAGATAAGAATCGGTTACCTTAAAGATGATAAATCTTGGAACTATTTTAAGCGGTGCTTCTATTTCGTAAAATTCCCCAACGGGCTTTACGGAATTTTTGAAATTAGTGCCGAATCCAGAAGGAGAGGCGTATTTCTCTTCCAAGCGCTCATCAACCCTAATCCGGCTTCCCGAAATTTGGAATACGAATACGAAAAACAAATTAACAAAACTCAAGGATATCATCGTTACATGAGGCTACTATAGGAGATAGATAAAGTGAGGCTTATCAAAAAAATCGGATTTGTTTGTATCTCGGGAACGCTTACGGGAATTTTGTTCTTCTGCGCCTCCTGCGGGACGGGAACGCCACTCCTCGACAGAATGCGTCTTACGGCATTGGTTCTCAAATTTAATTTCCTCGAAAGTCGGGGCTAATCTTGTATGCTCAAAAAGATGCAAAGACTTCGAGTGTTTATTTTGCTTTTTTGTACGCTTTGGTGCGTTCCCGCGTTTGCGGCGGGGCCCGTTCCCGCCGAGGAGGTTTTTGATGCGAAAAGCGCGGCGATTCTCGGCGTGGTCGAAGGTTTGACGGAATATTTGCCCGTTTCTTCAACGGGGCATTTGATTTTGGCGAATGCCGCACTGGAATTGGATTCGGATTCGGCGATTGCTGCGCGCGGCGGCGAAGGAATTGTGCGCGATGGCGAAGGCTCGGATTTCACGGTGAAAGAGGCGGCGGACGCGTATTCGATTATCATCCAGTTCGGCGCGATCATTGCCGTGCTTTTTGCGTATTGGAAACGCTGCACGGGAACGCTTGTCGGCGTGTTTCGGCGCGATCCCGCGAGTTGGCGGCTCTCGCGCAACCTGATTGTCGCGTTTGTGCCGGCTGCCGGGCTCGGGTTTATTTTTTCGGATAAAATCGAGGAATATTTGTTCAATCCGGTAACGGTGGCGGTGGCACTCATCGTCGGGGGCGTTCTGATGCTTGTCGTCGATAAGCGCCAGAAAAAACGTGCGGCACTCGGCGAAGACGCGGGAACGGAAAAGCTTGATTTGCAGGATTTGTCGGTGAAGCAATCGCTGACAATCGGGCTGATGCAGTGTATCGCGCTTTGGCCGGGAATGAGCCGCTCGATGGCAACGATTGTCGGCGGCTACGTTGCGGGGCTTTCGCCGCGGCGAGCGACGGAATTTTCATTTTTGCTGGGCTTGATTACGCTTTCTGCGGCATCGGTTTATAAAACGCTGAAGTGCGCGCCGCAGATGTTGGAATCCTTCGGCGCGGAAGTTTCGGCGGTCGGCTTGGCGGTGGCTTTTGTTTCGGCGTTTGCCTCGGTGAAATGGATGGTGAACTGGATTTCCAAGCACGGGCTTTCGGCGTTTGCGTGGTATCGTTTTGGTTTGGCGGCGTTTGTCCTTGTTTGCTGCTTGTGTTTCGATACATTATGAAATGGATTTTTTTCATTGCATTCCCGGGTGCGATTCTCGGTTTGAATCTTTTTCTTGCGTGGGCGGCATGGCGCCTTTTTTCTCCGCATAAAAAACTGCAAATTGCGGCGGCGGGAACGTCGGTCGCCGTGCTTGTGCTTTTTGCGCTTTCATTTCTCGGGTTTCTGATGAGGGCGCAGGACAATGTGTTTTTTGCGTTTGCGTGGGAATTTCTTGCGTTTGCGGTTGTGCCGATGATTTATCTCGCGATTTGGGCGCTTGCGGGAACGCTTATTGTGAAAATTTTTCCGACGCTCTCCCGTTTTAAAATTCACTTCGCGGTTGCCGGCGTTTTGCTGGTTGCGGCGGTTTGTATGTACGGATTTTGGAAATTCGAAAATCCGCGTGTCGTGCATCTGATTTGGAATCCGGAAACGCGAGAGCTCACACAAATCTCGGGCAGGCCGAAATTGCACGCGAGAATGCGTATCGTCGCGACGGCGGATTGGCATCTCGGCACACGCATTTCGCGGGAACGCACCGAGAAATTCGTGCGTCTCGTCAATGCTCAAAATCCGGATTTGCTCCTCATTGCGGGGGATTTGATCGACGGGAGAATTGAGCCGGTGGAGGCGGAAAAACTCGACGAAATAATGCGTGAAATCCATGCTCCGCTCGGCGTGTTTGCGTCTTTCGGCAATCACGAATATTTCGGCGATATTCCGCGCCAAAAAGCATTTTTCAAGCGTGCAAACGTGCGGCTTCTTCAGGACGAAAGTACGCTTGTCGATGACGGCGCGGGAACGCAAATTCGGCTTGTCGGCCGCGACGATGCGATAAATCGTTTTCGTTTGCCGTTAAAAAATCTTTTGGAGCGCAAGCCGGCGGGAATGCGTGAGAACACTCCGACGCTTGTGCTCGACCATCAGCCGAAGGGGGCTTCTGAAGCGGCAGGCGCGGGAACGGATTTTGTTTTTTCCGGGCATACGCACGCCGGTCAACTTTGGCCGGGAACCTGGCTTGTTTCGCTTTTTAATCCTCATGTCCACGGAATTTGGCGGGAACGGGAAACGCTCGGATACGTTACCTCCGGGATCGGTCTTTGGCATATTCCGTATCGCATCGGTTCGCAGTCCGAACTCGCTGTCATTTACGTTGAGTAATACAAAGCGATTCTGTAGAAATAAAAAATTGATCCTACGCTCAAAAACTCCAATCACTCCAACTTATTTCTCATGAAATTAAAAACTACTTTGATGTGCGCGGCAGTTTTCGCCGTATTCGGATACGCGGAAGCTTTTTCGGATACGCGCGTTCCTGCGATTGCCGGAGACGACGATCATGCTCCCGTCTGGGAAACCAAATCGGAGCGCGATGCGCGCATGAAATGGTGGCGCGATGCGAAATTCGGCATGTTTATTCACTACGGCTTGTATTCCGGCTTGGCAGGAGAGTGGCGCGGCATGCCCGGCGGAACCGAATGGATCCAAAAAAACGTTGAAATTGACACCGAAACTTACCGCAACGAAACGTTCCCGCTGTTTAAACCGCGTGCGGGAATCGCCGAAGAATGGGCGGCGCTTGCCAAGGAAGCCGGCTGCCAATACGCAGTTTTCACGACCAAGCATCACGAAGGCTTTGCGATGTTTGATTCTGCTCAAACCGATTACGATTCGCAGGAAAAGTTCGGGCGCGATATTACGCGGGAATTCGTTGATGCGTTTCGCGGGAACGGAATGCGTATCGGATTTTATCATTCCGTTATCGACTGGGCGCATCCGAAATACGATTACACGATTTGCCCCGATTTGTGTTATCCGAAAAAACAAATCGAATGGCGGAACGCTGCTCCCGGCCGTGAAATCAATCACGCCGCCTATCTCAATTATTTAAAAAATCAGGTACGCGAATTGCTCACAAACTACGGAAAAATCGATGTGATTTGGTGGGACTATTCGCAAGGTGCGGCATCCGGGAAGCGCGGTTGGGATGCGCCCGGATTGATTGAACTTTGCCGCGAACTCCAACCCGGAATTATCATGAACAATCGCCTCTACGCTTATTCCGGATTCGATACGAATACGAATATAAAACTCGATGTGCGTTGCGGCGACACGATGACTCCGGAAAAACACGTTCCCGCAAAAGGTTATCCAGATACCGATTGGGAAACTTGCATGACCGTCGGCGACAAATGGGGCTATAATCGCTACGATACGAATTTGAAGTCCGTCGAGACCGTCGTGCGCCAGTTGCAGGAATGCGCGGCAAAAGGCGGCAATTTGCTCCTGAACATTGGTCCGAAAGCGGATGGAAGTGTTCCCGCCGGTGTGGCGGAAGTTTTCCGCGGTGTCGGAAAATGGATGCGAGTCAACGGCGAGGCGATTTACGGCACGCGTCCGTATTTCGGATTTGAGGGCGTGCTTGCGACGCAAAGCGAAGATAAAAGGGCAATTTATGTTTTCCTTCCGCCTACGGGAACGCCGCTTTTGAAGAATCTTCCCGCCGGGAAAATTCTTGGCGGGAACGCCGATGCTCTTTGTCCGGTTTTGAAAATTACGCAGTAAAAAGCTGTGAGTCGCTTTTTAAAAGAGAGATCGCTTGGGTCTCTCTTTTTTATTTTCAAATAAAAGCGACGCTTGCCGCGATGCCGAAAAGAACGAGTGCCGTGAGCACATTTAATGCTTTTGAGACTCCGGGGCGCCGGCAGAGGATTCGGGAAAGCCTTCCGGCGAAAGCGGCGACGGCAGAAAAAATTATCAGAGCCTGCACGGAAAAAGTGAATCCGAGAAGCAGCATTTGCAGTATCGGGCGAGAGGCGTTTTCCGGAATAAATTGCGGGAACAGGGCAAGGAAGAAGATTATCAGCTTCGGATTTAAAGCTGCCATAAGAACGCCGGTAAAGTAGAGTTCCCGCGAGTTTTCGGAGGGCGGCTCCGCGTCGCTTCCGGCGGTCGGTTCCGCATCCCGGTGGCGCAAGGCGGATATCCCCAAAAATACTAAATAGGCAACGCCAAGCCATTTGACGCTCGCAAACGCAAATTCGGATTGGCGAATCAGGAATGAGATTCCGAAGGCGGCAAGCGCCGTGTGGAAAAACGTTCCCGTAACCAGTCCGGCGGCAACGCAAATTCCGGCTCTCGTTCCCGCGGCAATGCTTTTAGTCAGAACGAAAAGAATGTCCGGTCCGGGCGCAAGCGTTAGGCATATCGCAGCCAAAAGGAAGGACGCAAAAGAGACCAATTCCATTAATAAAAGACTCTTTCCATAAAAAGTCCGCGTGCGGGAGCTGTCGTAATTTGCGCATCGCAGATTTTCTTTTCGCGATAGGCGAGTAAGTCGTCCGGAGACCATTTCCCGAGCCCGACGCGCACGAGCCCGCCGACGAGCCGACGTACCATTTTATAAAGATAGCCGCTTGCTTCGGTCGTAATGATAACCTTTTTCCCGCGCATGCGAACGTCAAGTCTGCGCAAGTCCTTAATCGGATTTTCGCGTTCTGCCGAAGCATGTGTCGCACCGAAAGCCGAAAAATCGTGTTTGCCGAGCAAGTGTTTTGCCGCTTTTTGCATTGCGGGAACGTCGAGCTGTTGTTCTCCGATTCCCCAGCAATAGCGTGCTTCAAACGGCGGCGGAAATCCCTGATAAATGTGATAACAATAGCGTTTGCCCTTGGCGGAAAAACGTGCATGAAATCCGTCTTTAGCTTTGACGGCTTTGTAAACGCTTATGCCCGGGGGCAAATTGCGGAGCGCTCGCAAAAGCGTTTCGGGCGGATAGTTCCAATGAGAATCAAAGTGGAAGCATTGCGCTTTGGCGTGAACGCCGGAGTCTGTTCGACCGCTCCCGTGAACACGAACTTGTTCCCGCGTAATTATTGCAATCCGCTTTTCGAGAATATCCTGAACTGCCATTCCGCAGACTTGGCTTTGCCAACCGTGAAAATCCGTTCCGTCGTAAGCGACAAGACAACGATAACGCGTCATGCCTTTCGGAATGGCGTTGAAAATCGCTTCTTTTTTTACGGCGTTCGGATTACGCGCGGAACCGATGATTTTGCGCGGTTTTTGCGGGAGCGATTCAGTCATTTTCGTAAAAATCGCTTGAGGGAAAAGACGCTCCGACTCCCGATGAATTAAAGTAATCCTGCAAAATTACGGTGGCGGCGCGAGAGTCAATTTCCCCGGTTTTCCGGTGCGCTTGGCGGGCGCGCGCATTGTTCCCGCCTTTGCGCTTTGCGGACATATGCGATTCGGCTTCGTAACTCGAAAGCGTCTCGTCGACTCGAATTACGGGAAGGGAGAAACGGACTTCGAGAGCTTCAATAAATGCGTCAACTTCGCGTGTTTTGTAACCGTGTGAACCGTCCATATTTACGGGATAGCCGACGATGAGTTTTGTGATTCGCCGCAGACGGATTTCGCGGGCGATGTGCTCAAGGCGCTCTTCTTCGCTTGCTTCAGCGGCGGCGGGTGCGGGCATTGCGATGCCGAGTTCGTCGCCGTGGGCAAGGCCGATTCGGCGGGAGCCGTAATCTATGGCCAAGTAGTTGTCTTTCATAAACGGCGAAAAATCGCTTAAGCCGGACGGCGTTTACTTCGAAAAGAGCGGAAGTGAACGCGAAAATGTCGTGCCGTGTTCGAGAATAACCGACTCAAACTTGTCCTGATCGATTTTCCCGGAGTTGTTTTGGCGTTGGAGCGCGAGCAGCGCGTCTTTGCCGTCGCTCCCGAGTACGGTAACCGAAACATCAACGGAGCGCAAAGCACCGGATTTCGCGCCGGAAAAATTATCGTCGAAAATGACTTTTCCTGCGCCGGCGGCGATAGAGCTTTTGAATGTCGTGATATCGTAGTTTTTGTAGATTTCCCGAAGGCGCGAGGTGAGATCCGGATTGCTGACGACCGCGATTTTTCGTTTGCCGTCGGTAAAATCGTCATACCAAAAAACAAGCGTGATATCGATAATGCCGTCGATAAGAAAATTTTGAATTTGTGTTGCCCATTCTTTGGGCGTGTATTTTTTTTCGTCCGTCGGATCCGTGATCTGTTCGCCGGAATTCCAAAATTCGGACGGCTTTTGTTTTGCCGTGTCGCCCTCGGATTTTCCTGAAGAACCGACAACGTACGGAATGGCGACTTCGAGGGTGTCTTTCGCGTTCAGTACGGCGCGATAAACTGTGTAGGAAAGATTTTCCGGAGAGTCTGCCGTGTTCCCGAAAGGAGATTTCTGTACGAGAGCATAGCGGACGGCGCAAAGTTCGCCGGGAAGTTCGCTCGCCGTAGTTCCCGTGCGGGAACGGCGCGTACGATCGCTTGTTTGCGAAAAGACCATGACTTGCGGCGCGGCGTACTCTTCAAGATTTCCCAATTCGGTTTCGCCGTCATAACGCACTTCAAACCACGTGTGCGAATCATCGAATGTCATGGCGGAAGTCAGGTCGCTTTCAAGCGGATCAAGTACGCTACGTGCATCGGAATTTGCCGTTAGCGCGGCGACCGTGTTGTCGTAAGCTCGCAACATACTGACGGCGATATTCGTCACGAACATAATCAGAATGATCATGATCGCAGTTGCGACCATCAGTTCTACCAACGTAAAGCCTCGGCGTTTTTTGAAGGTTTTTCTCATGGCGGGAACGAATTTTAGCGTGAGATGACGAGCATTTGAGAGAATGTCGGCGTCTGTGTTTCGGACTGTCTCGATGCGCCGACAGCGTAGGGATAAATCTCAATTGCTACGGGAAGGTAGGCGAGGGCGTAACTGTCCGGAGATGCCGGAAGCGTTCCGCCTTGCGTGTAGGTGCGGGTGAGCACTTCGCCGCGTTCGTTCATTTCGATGCGAGAACCGTCGAGTTGCGGAGAAATGAAGACGCGTGCCAAGTAGACGTTGCCCTCGTAGTCGAGTTCGTCCAAATCGCCCTTGGAAGGAAGGTCTGTCGGCGAATCCGCTTTGATGATTTGTCCGACGAGCTGGGGGGCGCGATCTTCCTCCGGATTGATGCGGCGGTAGTAACAAATCAGAAACAGGGCATCGTCCCAATCGGAGCCGGTTTTATCGCGGACCCAGTCGTAAACGATATCAAAGGCAGGCTTTTTCGTCGCTTCCGATTCTGAAACGCAGGCTTGACCGCTATTGTCGGTGAATTCCCGAATGTTGGAAAATGCCCGATCAATACGCGTGTAAACCGAGAGCGCTTGGCTGGTTTGGAGATTGGAGCTGACGGACTCGAACGCTGCGTTGAGCAGCCCGACGATGGTCAAAATCGCCATTCCTAGAACGGCAAGAGCGAGAAGCACTTCGACTAAGCTGAAGCCCTTGCGGGAACGGCGGCGCGTGCGGATCGATGAAATCAAATGCTGCGGGAACACGGTCATGGTTTTCAAATTTTAAAGTTCGTTGGCTGCGTCGGTTTCGTCAGCGTCGCGAGTGAAAATAATTGCGCCGTTTCGGGTTACGGCGAATCCGACGACGGAGGTTTCATTGTCGAAGCGGATTCCGGTTCCGGGCATCCAAACGCCTTCGGCGAGCATGAATGTCGCTTTTGTCATGTAGGTTTGCCCGTTTGAATCAAAGTAGTAGGCGTACCATTTTTGTTTTCCCGAGCCGAATTGTTTCCCGCCCGGTTCGAGTGTCGGGTCGAGTGTAACTTCGACGTCGCCTTCAAGCGGTGAAATTTCGCTGTGCGCGATATTGGATTCTGTCGGGGGAACGAAGTAAATGCCTTTCGGCAAAACGGTTCCGCTGTTTCCGTTTACGGCGTACCAGTAATAATCGCGAATGTCCGTCTTGCTTTCGTCGTCGGTTCCGCCGATAACGGGAACGACGTAGCGCAGATGGCGTTCTTCGTCTTCTTCGTTATTCAGGACGAGCACTGCCGTGCGAATGTTGTAACGGCGGTTGGTTTCCGGGTCGCGGTCGGGATTGTGTCCGAGCACCGCTTGCGCCTGCGCCGCCTTGAATTGTTGCGCGGAAAGCCGGCAGGCATCGTCAAGTCCGTGCGGATTATTCGGCTGGAGCCCGATGATGACGAGCGAAATCAGTCCGATAATGGCGACAACCGTAAGAATCTCAATTAGCGTAAACGCGCGCTTGAGTTGCGGGAAGGGGGATTTTTTTCTACGAAACATGAAAAGCAAACGGGAGTTTCAAAAGGCGGAAAAGCTTTCCGTTCCCGCGCCTCACGGGAACGGAACCGGTGCCGTTAGCGCCAGCTGTAAACGTCTTCGTATTCTTCCCCGTCCTTTTGGGAGGTGAAGATGATGACCTTTTTCATAAGACCTTTCGGATCGCTTTCGGCTTCAGTCGCATCATCAGGCATGTATTCGCCGGGAATGATGATGTGTTTGTTGTCGTCTGTATCCATGACGACGTGAATATTCGTATTGCCGAAAGTGTCGGCGAGCGTCGAATAATCGACGGTGCCGTCAGACTGAGTGAAGTCTTCCGGTGAAAAATCACAGAAGGAGCGTCCGCGGCGGTTGAAACTGCGCTGGTCGTCTTTGGAAAGCTTATCGCCGGTTTCGGGATCGCGACCGGAAAGTGCTTTGACGAAATTCAGTCCCGTTTCGCCTTCGCCAAGATTGTAGTGCTCGTCGTCTCCGACGCTCGCGCCCTTGTTTAAAATGGGGTAATAATCGTAAACGGATTTGTATTGCTCGATTGCGGAAACCCAGCCCGAGTATTTCGAACGCATCGTCGTAATTTGAACTTTTTTCATCGCCGTCCCGATGACGGGAACGAGCAGTGCGGCAAGCAAGCCGATAATCGCGATGACAACGAGAATTTCAATGAGGGTAAAACCGCGTTTGGGTGATTTTTTCATGATAGTTTTGGTTGGGGATAAAACGTTTGTGAAGCGAATTTTCGCCGAAAAAGCGTCTTGTGTCAAGGTAAGGCTAGGCGCGTTTTCGGCTTGAATAACTGCGCGTCCGAGAGTTTTTGACGTGCGGGCGAACCTGCTTCTGCCAGGCGGACTCCGCAGGTTTTTGCGTTTTTGAGCGCGTCGCCTTTGCGGGAACGCGCGGTGCCGGCATTTCGTCGAAAGCGTTTTCTGCTAATTTCGCGGCTCGCGCAGCCCGGCGTACGTCGCGTTTGATGCGGATTTTCTTTTCGATAACGGCTTGGCGTTCCTTGGCTTCTTCAAATTTTTTGTTTGCCTTTTTCAGTGTACGGGAAGGCGCGGAAGCTTTTTCGCCTCGCAAAGCCGCTTTGTTTTGTTTTTTCACGCTACTTGCGCGGGACGGGTCGGCGTTCCCGTGCTTGGAAAAGATTTGGTTGATTTCTTTCTGCGTGAGTTTGCGGCAGTCGCCCGCCGGCATTTTTTTCAAAATCAGTCCGCCGATTTGGAAGCGCCGCAGGCTTTTGACGTAAAATCCGAAGACTTCGAGCAGGCGGCGAATTTCACGTTTTCTTCCTTGGTTTAAATGAATTTCGAGCTTTTTTCCGTCGGGGAAACGAATGACGTTTGTGAAGCGCAAATATTCTTCTTCGTCGTCTTCCGTTTTGATTTTTACGCCTTTGAGCAGCTTCGGCGTCAGCGCGGGATCGTATTCGCGGTTAAGCGTTACTTCGTAGCGCTTTACGATGTCGCTCGAAGGGTGGATAATTTTATTTGCCAAATCGCCGTCGTTGGTAATAAGCAAAAGCCCTTCGGAGTCTTTGTCCAAGCGCCCGACGCAAAAAAGTTTGTGCGCGGCGTAGCTTTCGGGAATGAGTTGGAAAACCGTTTGAGCATCGTTCGGGTCCAAATTCGTACAAAGATAGCCGCGCGGCTTGTTCATCATGAGAACAATGCGTTCCCGCGATTCGATTGAAATGATTTTTTTCCCGATTTTAACGACATCTTCACCCGGAATGACGCTTTGCCCGAGTTCCGCGACTTTGCCGTTTACGCGCACTTGTCCGTCCGCGATAAGTTCTTCCGCTTTGCGACGGGAACACACTTCCGCTTGGGAGAGAAATTTTTGGAGACGCATCCGTTCTTCTGTCATAATCGCCCAAGCATACTCGCGATACGTTTGAAAAACACGCCAAAATTATCGTGTGCCGGAATTTTGACTTCAAAAAAACGCCCGAAGGGAATACAGATTTTTATATGAACTCGAAGCTTTCAAAACCTGCGGGAACGAGACTGCCGTTCCGCGTCGGAATCGGATATGATATTCATCGTGTTGATGCGGGACTGCGTTGTGTACTCGGCGGAACCGAAATTCCTTCGGAGGTCGGATGCGTCGCGCATTCGGACGGCGATGTCGTCGCTCACGCGATCGCCGATGCAATTTTGGGAGCCTTGGCGCTTCCGGATATCGGGCATTTTTTTCCGCCGAACGACCCGAATTGTGCCGGAATGGACTCGCTTAAAATCGTTGCGCGAGCCGTTAAAGAAGCCGAAGTTCGCGGATATGCCGTCGGAAATGTCGATGTTGCCGTAATCGCAGAGCGACCGAAGCTCGGAAAATACGTTCCCGCGATGAGAGAAAAACTCGCGGAAGTTTTGGGCGTTCCCGCAGACTGCGTCGGCGTAAAAGCGACGACCAATGAAAAACTGGACGATCTCGGAGCCGGCGCGGGAATCGCGGTTCACGCGGTTTGCTTGCTCACGGCGATTCGGTAGAATCTTTTTTTAGACAAATATGGCAACAAAAACAGTACGCATTGATGGGCTTGCCGGCGGCAAGGGACACGTTTTAATTACGCATTTGTTGGATGCCGAGCAGATGAAACGCTCGGCGCGAATGTATGCGCGGGTAACGCTCGAACCCGGTTGCGAAATCGGATTCCATAAACACAGCAACGAGAGCGAAACTTACTACGTGCTCGCGGGAAGCGGCGATTACAACGACAACGGTGTTGTGCGAAAAATCGGTGTCGGCGACGTTACATTCACGCCCGACGGATTTTCCCACGGTTTGATTAATACGGGAACGGAAAATCTCGTGATAATGGCGCTTATTTTGCTGGATAAATAATTTGTGCCGTTGCGGGAACGGGCGTAGCCGGGAGACTTGGCTTATTCGGCGTTTCGCCAGTCAATAAGCTCCGCCTGTTGGTATTTGCGCCCGTTATAGTTATTCCACGAAAGTTTGAGCGCCAAGTCGATACGTGTTCCCGCGGCGGGAACGCGATCGGCTTTATGCCAGGCAACAACACCGAGGCGCGCAAGTGAGGGAAGCGTAATTTGAAAACGGAAATTTTTTTCTCCGAAAATCATCGCTCCTGCCGGCATTTCAATATTCTTTAGTCCGAAAATCGGTTCCGGATTACTTTCCCCGAAAGGCGAAAGCGAGGCAATCTGGTCAAAAAGCTCCGGCGTTAAATCCGAGACTTCCAGCCACGACGCGATATCAAGGGAAAGCTCCGAAAATTCTCCGTTATTCTGTGCCTGATATTCGCCGACGGCTCGGTCGAAGATTTCCCGCAATTCCCCGACTTTTTCGGCGTCAACCGTAATTCCGACTGCCATCGGATGGCCGCCCCAAGCTTCAAGCAAGCGGTCTCCGAAAGGTTTTAAAACCTCAATCAGATTAACGCCTTCCACGCTGCGCCCCGAGCCTTTCGCCGAGTCGCCTTCGATTCCGAGCACGATGCACGGGCGATTGAAACGCCGCGCGAGTTTTCCCGCTACAATGCCGACGACGCCCGGATGCCAGTCGCCGCAGGCGAGCAGGGCGTTACGATTCGTTCCCGCCGCTTCCACTTGCGCAAGCGCAGCTTCAAAAATACCGCGTTCGATTTCCTGGCGATCGCGGTTCATCGCGTTAAGCTCTTCCGCAAACGCCGCACAACGCTTCGGGTTGTTGCAAAGAAACATTTCGACGGGAAGCGCAGCGTCGGCAAGGCGCCCGCTGGCATTGATGCGCGGTCCGATTCGGTGCGAGACATCGACGGGAAGAATGTCCGCCGTGTCAGCAATATTGCTGGCGGAAATCAATGCTCTTAAGCCTTCGCGCCGTGTATTGCGCATCTGCTTGAGCCCGAACCAAGTCATCGTACGGTTTTCGCCGAGAAGCGGGGAAATATCCGTGATTGTTCCCATCGCAACGAGGTCGAGATATTCCCGTAAAATGATTTTGAACGCACGTTCGTCATTGCGTTGGCGAAGAATTTTTAAAAATCCGTGAATAACCTTGAAGATTAATCCCGCCGTACAAAGCGGCGAAAATTCCGGGGCGGCGGAAAATGACGAATTCGGATTGACCAAAATTGCGCGCGGCGGCTCCGCCGTCTTGCTGCGGTGATGATCGACAATAATAACATCGCAACCCAAATCCGCAAGGCGGGCGACTTCTTCAAGCGCATTCGTGCCGCAATCAAGCGCAAAGAAAAGTTTAGGCGTGCCGCGGGCAAGCGCCCGATTTACAATTTCCGGGCTCATGCCGTAGCCTTCTTCCTTGCGGCGCGGAATGAAATAATGCGGATTTAAGCCGAATTCCCGCAAAATACTCACCAGCAAGGTTGTCGAAGTAACGCCGTCAACGTCATAGTCGCCGCAAATCGCAATAGATTCTTTCTTCTCGATGGCACGAATGATGCGAAGCGCGGCGGCTTCAAGATTCGGAACGCGAAACGGATCCGTAATGTGAGAAAGCTTCGGCGAAAGAAATTTTTCGGCATCTTCAATGCGCCCGTAGCCGGATTTTACCAGAATAGACGCTACCGACGGGAGCAAGCCCAGCTCCTCGCAAATATCGTGCACCGCGGACGCATCCGCTTCTGTATAAACCCATTTCATTAACGCCGAAATCGAATAATTCATTAAAACACATTCACGGCTTTTCCGACAAATCTATTTTGCCGCGTTCCCGCCGAAGCGCGTTCCCGCACAAAACTCCGGCGCTTTTAAAAAACGACACAAGTAAAATCTTAAACAAATGTCTCCTATTGCAACGGTAGAGTTTCTTCCGGCGCTGATAAATAAAAGCTTTGGCGCTGAAATCCTTTATCGAAAAAAAAGATTTTAGTAATGAAAAAATTTCCCTAAGAACGATAACAAACACAAAAAGCAGAGATAATTTTTCGGGAATTTAATTGTGTATTTTTAGGCGTTCCCGCGATTTCCCCGACGTTTTTTAAAAGCGTCTATCTTGGACAGAACTAGTTTTAACACCAACCAGAAATCAACAAATAATGAAAACAAAAACACTAATCACAGTCAGCCTTTCAGCACTTTTCGCTGCTTCGGTAATGGGCGCGGAGATTCCGTCTATTCCGGAAGGATATGAGAACTGGAGCTCAAATACAGCGTCCACGACAGAGGCAAACAAATACATATCCGGCTCGATTAAACAGGATACGAATGGAAAAAACGTTTACGGAGGAACAGAGAATACAGTCCTTAATGCGACCCTTGGTTCGTCCGGTTTCTTGGGTTTCGGAGCAAAACCGGTCGTCTTTAGAGGTGCGGTTTTAGGACTGGAGGCAGATGAAACGAAAACGCAGGATTCTTACGTGTGGATTAACGGTGGCACTTATACTGATAAGGTTTCAGCCGTAGATAATACATTGAATAAAATTACCTACAATGGGGCTGTGAATCTCAATACCGGGCACATGTATATTTCCGGAGGGACGTTCAACTCGGACATCACAGGTCTTGGAATGGCACAGAGCGGAACGCACACTGCGAATACCGACATCCATATTTTAGGAAAAATTTCTAACGGGGCAGGTATGGGTGTCTTCGGTGGTGTTTCCGGTGCGAGTGGAGGATGCGCATCTCTCGTCGGGAATACGAGCGTAACGGTCGGGAACGGCGGGGACACGTCGTTCATCGCCGGCGGGAATCGCATGGCGGCAAATCTGACGGGAAGCATTTCCCTTTGCGTTGAAAGCGGCGGAAGCGTCGGAGGAATTCTCGGAGGAAATTATGTTCACGACACTCTTAGCTCAACCAGCACGATTGATGGAGATATTTCCATTAATGTCAGCGGGACTGTTCAGGTAAAGACTTCCTGGCTTTCAAATAACGTCATCAACGGTATCATCGGCGGCGGAGCAAACACGAACGTTACGGGAACGACAAATATCACGATCAATGATACTGCGAATGTTACCGGCGGTATTGCGGGTGGAAGTGCCGGGCATACGGAAGGAGTTCGTGTAGAAAACAGCAAGATCACCATCAACGGCGGAACGATTAAAGCTACCGGATCGCAGAAATACGTCGGCATTGTAGAAGTGGACAATGCGATTGTAGGAGGGAATATTGCGCTCGGGGTTCAGCAGGCAGCGAGCTATACGACGGGAACGTCTGAAATCTCTATCTCCGGCGGAAAAATCACAGGAGATATTTATGGCGGCGGAATCGCACAAGGGAACAAATATACCGCATCGTCTACAGTGGAATCCGCAAGTATCACGATTGATGCAACGAACGCAGTTTTGATTAGCGGAAACATCTACGGAGGCGGACGCGCGGATACGGCGAAGAGCACCGCGACGGTAGGCACGGCAAATATAACGTTCACGGGTGCAGGCTCGAATTTGACCTTTACTGGAACGGTTTCCGGCGACGGCTCCGGCGCGGGAACGTCGGCGACGGGAACGAGTACGTTTACGTTTGACGGCTACACGGGCGTGTTCGCGGGAACGATTGCGAATTTCGACGAACTCGTGGTTAAAAACGCTTCAGCAGTTACGGGCGCGAATGACGGCATCGTTAAAATCGAAAATGTCGGCAAGGTTTCACTTAAGGATACCAGCACGCTGAAACTCGAAACGGCGGTTTCTTCGGGAAACAATCTCGAAATTTCCGGAGGCTCGCTCAGCGAAGGCTCTTCCGTTACGTTGACGGAAGCGGCATCGGTAACGGTTACAGCTGCGACAGGTGCGGTTACGCTTGAAGCAGTTGCATCAGATGTTGTCGTCTCCAAAGCGGAAAAATTGGAAATCGAAACCATCTCCGGAGGAGTTGTTCTTGCTGCTTGGGATTTTGTTGTTGAAAATGCAGACGGCGGCGTCACGGTAACGATGGAAATCGGCGAAGGGAAGACGCTTGACGAGCTTCGTATTTTCCACGAAGAAAACGGAGCTTGGGAAGACGTAACGGACACGGTTTCGGACAAGAAATTGGAAAACGGGAAAGTCTCATTTACGACGAACAAGTTTTCCGGCTACGCGGCGGTTGCGATTCCGGAGCCGTCGATGTTCGGTTTGCTTGCCGGCTTGGGTGCGTTGGCGCTCGTCGGAGCACGTCGCCGTCGTCGCTAATCGCGACGGAATTCGGAGGAATTCAGAATCCTCAACGAGCGTTCCCGTGATTTATTCTCGCGGGAACGTTTTTTATTCTGCGTACTTGCGAAGCTCGGCATTGCATTCCCGCAGGATTTCTCCGTAGCGGTTTAGCATTTCGCTGATTTGCGGGAGGCTATCGGGCTCAAGGCTTTGGGCGCCGCTCAAACGTTGCTTGAATTCGACGAGTTTTTCGGAGAGCTCTTTCAGTTGTTTTGAGTAATTTTCGAAAAATGCCTTTGTTTTTTCGCTTTCGAGAGACAGTGCGGCATTTTCCAGGGCGGAATTGATTTCTGCAATGCGAGTTTTTAGCGCCTCGGATTCAAGATTTTTTCGGAACGCTTCCGTTTTTCGTGCAAATGCTTCGCCGAGTTTTTTGAAATCGGTTTTGCTTAAATCGTCGTTTAAGCGACAGATGTATTTTTCCGCAGCGAGGAGCTTTTCCGAGAGTTCCCGTAGCTTGTATTCTTCGATGCGTGCGTTGATTTGGTCAATATATTGCGAGAGCGATCCGGAATAAGTCGGGATCTCAATGTTTTCGCATAGCGGATCGTCGACAAAGAAAGCCGTTTTTTCCCGGTCATAAAAAAGCTCAACACAAAGCCCGTCTGCGATGAGCGACGGTAGCTTGAGGCGCCCTCGAAGCCCGTATTTAATTTGTTGCTCAACGGCGGCTCGATAGCCGGCATCGTCGATATTTCCCGGCAGATTCCACAGCTCGCGCACATCGGCATAGATCGTGACGACGGCGTAGTTTTGGACGGCGAAATCCGGCGAGAGCGAGCGCAGGCGGATGGATTCGACTTGCCCGATTTTATGTCCGTCGATGATGACATTGGATCCGACGGAAAGTCCCTGAACGGTTGCCGGGAAATATAGGTCGAAGAGTTGACGCCGGCGGTAGCAGGTTTCAATCCAATTCCAAAGAATGAAAGCGAGAAAGACAAAGAAAACGGAGACGATGATGATGCCTAATTTTCGTTCCCGCATGTTGCGAATCCGAAGCCGTTGCTTGCCGAGAGACATGAGAAGATCAGGCGATTTTTTGAATTTGACCGTCGAGGCGGAAATTTCCGGGCGTACCGACAGCACGGAGCGTTCCCGCGATGTATGCGATGTCTCCGCGCTCCCATTCGGCGGCGATTTTTTTGCATGCGCTTTTGGAAAGTCCGCGCGTGGGAATTTCGATGTTTTTTTTCTCGCCGAGCGCGGAAACGCCGGAGAAGCGCAGGGCGGTTTTTGTTATTTCCATCGGAGAAATTAATCTCAGCAACGAGGGAATTTTTTCCGAGGGGACGACGAGTTGCGGCGGTGTTTTTCCGAGCGCGCACCAAGAAAATTTTAACACCTGAATATCGCGGAAGAGCTTACGGTTGATGAATTCCAACGATGCGGGAGCGCTCCAGCGGCGAACTTCGTGATTCCACGAAACGCCGCCTTCCGCCAAAAGCGGATCTTTGTGATTTCCGAGTTCCGGCGCGATGCGGTGAAACGGCAATCCGGGCGAACGCGCAAAATAGTCGCTGATATGTTGAAGGCGCTCCGTTGTTTCTTTAAGCGCCGGTTCCAGGACGATTAGCGTTCCCGCAGAGGTGAGCGAATTTGCGAGTTTTTTCAAAAAAACAAGTGCTTTTTCGACGGCATCCGGCGCGGACGCGGGAACGATTTCGTTGAGCGACCATCCGAGAATGATGAAGTCAAACGCATTTTTTGTTCCCGCGAAATTTTTCAAATCGGCACATTCGCTTTGAATTTTAATTTTCGGATTTTGAATTGGCGGAATTGCATCCAATGCTGCACGGGAACGATCGACTGCCGTGAGTTCGATTTCAATATCCGGGAAACGTTCGCTTAGCGCAAGAGCTAAGGCAAGCCCGCATGGAGACGCTCCGCTCCCGAGGTCGAGAATTCTCAGTGATTTCGCGGGAACTTCCGGCATTCGTCCGTAAAATCCGAGGAGGCGACGAAACGCAAAATCGGCACGCGCAAAACTTTGCGGAAAGAAAAAAAACCCGTAAGCGGCGAGTAGCTTCGCGTCGCTCATGTAGTCGCGAAATTTTTCGGGCCGTGCTATCGTGAAAAGATCACTTAGCTCGGAAACGAACGGACGGATTTGCTCCAAAACCGCTTCATCGGAAATTTCTGCGGGAACGCGTAATGCAGTACGCGATTTTTGAATCCAAAACTGTTCGAGTGAATCCCGCATCTTAGAATGAGCGTCGCGAGTCGAGCGCGTTTTTCAGCGTCGCGGGATCGGTGTAATTGAGCGTTGCGCCGGACGGAAGTCCGAAGCCGATGCGCGAGACTTTTACTTGCGGGAACGCCTTTAAAATCATTTCCCGGATGTAGTGGCAGGTTGCCTCACCTTCAATATCATTGGCAAGCGCCAAAATAATTTCCTCAATATCGCCATTGCCAAGCCGTTTTTCGAGGCTTGCGAAATTGAGTTGCTCCGGACCGATTCCTCGAATCGGGGAAAGTCGCCCGTGAAGCACATGATAACGCCCGCCGTACGCTCCCGCGCGTTCAATCGCCATAAGATCGGGAACGTGTTCAACGATACAGACACGCGTTGAATCGCGGCGATCGTCGGCGCAAACCGGGCAGGGCGCGTCGCCTTCGGCAAGATTCCCGCAAATCCGACAACGCGTGATTTTTTGTGCCGCTTCCGCAAAAACCGTCAAAAGTTCCGGGAGCGTTTCCGGGTGTTCGACGAGTAAGTGCAACGCAATGCGTTCGGCGGAGCGGAACCCGAGTCCGGGAAGCCGCTTCAGAACCGAGCGCGCGTCGTCGAACAGAGACATGTTTTACATTCCCATGCCGAGCGTGAAGCCGGCCGTGGCGGACTGCATACGTTCTTTGTGGAGCGCCTTGGTTTTTTCCGTCGCTTCGCGAACAGCCGCGAGAATCGTCGCTTCAATCGTGGCTTTTTCTTCTTTCAAAAACTCGGAATCGAGTTCAATCGACTGCAATTCGCTATGCCCGTTCATGACGAGCTTAACGGCGCCTCCGCCGTGCGAAATCTCGATTTTTTCTTCGAAGAGCGCTTGAGTCGTCTCTTCGATTTTCTTCTGCATTTTTTGTGCTTGTTTAAGAAGTTTGCCTACACCAGCCATGATGTTAAATAAAAGAAGGATTGTTGTTTGTTAAATTATTTTTGATGACGCGCACAGAATTTCGCGAGGCGCTCGACGCCTTTTTGAATTGTTTCGTCCGCCGTCGCGTAGCTGAGGCGAATATAGCCTTCGGCCCCGAATGCCGAGCCGGGAACAACGGCGACAAGTTCTTCTTCAAGGAGCTTTTCCGCAAATTCCGATGAACTCATGCCGAATGAGGCAATGTTCGGGAAAAGGTAAAACGCACCTTGCGAGCGGTAGCAGGAAATTCCCGGAATCGCGTTGAGTGCATCGCAAAGCATTTTGCGCCGGCGGTCAAAATGGACGAGCATTTCCGAGACGGCTTGCTTTGCGAGTTCCGGTTGTTCGTAAACGGCAAGTGCTCCGTATTGGGCGAAAGTCGTGCAGTTCGACGACATCTGGCTTTGCAACTTTGCAACCGCTCCCGCAATTGCCTTCGGCGCGACCGTGATGCCGAGACGCCAACCCGTCATTGCGTACGCTTTGGCAAACCCGGATGCGGTAATGACGCAACGTGCCGCTTCATCGGAGAACGTTGCGGGCGATGCCGCTTCCGCTCCGTCATAAGTCAGCGAAGAATAAATTTCGTCCGAAAGAATGTAAATTCCGGCTTCAACTGCGACTCGGACAATTGCTTCAAGCTCCGAACGCGTATAAACCGCTCCCGTCGGGTTAGACGGTGAAGTGAGAATAAAGAGTTTTGTTTTCGGCGTGATTGCCGCGCGAAGCTGTTCCGCAGAAATCTTAAATCCCGTGGAATCGTCCGCCTGAAGGATTTTGACGTTCCCGCCGGCGAGCTTAACCATTTCGGGATAGCTTACCCAGTACGGAGCAGGAATGATGACTTCATCGCCGGGGCTGATGAGCGCAAGAATCGAAAGATAACACGACATTTTCCCGCCCGGGCTGAGCACAACGCAGGTTTCGTCGATATTCTTGAAGCCTTTTGCCGTGTAGTCTGCTGCAATCGCCTTGCGAAGCGGAAGAATGCCCGGTGTCGGAACGTAGCGGGTTTTCCCTTCGCAGAGCGCTTTGGCTGCCGCTTCGCAGATGAATTTCGGGGTGTCAAAATCCGGTTCGCCGGCTCCGAATCCGCAGACATCTTTTCCGGCAGCTTTCAGAGCTTTGGCTTTGGCATCGACGGCTAATGTCGGGGAAGGCGCAATGTTCTGTGCCCAGGTTGAAAGAGGAGACGTAGTATCGTGGCTCATTGTAAAAAGTGTGAAAGATTCCGAAGATACGTCTTTTCTTGCGGGAACGCGAAACAAAAAGTTGCTCGGGAGCTGAAACGGGAAGTGATGGCACTTATTGAAATGTAATATAAGAACACCTGTTGCTCTATCCCACACGAATTACAATTAAGATTCTGTTTTATCTCAATGATGTCGCTTTCCCGTCGGAGTCGTAGCTTGGATTAAACGCAAAGAATGCAGAGGATTCGGAAGGAAGAACTTCCGAATATTGATTCAAGTTGTTCGCTGAATATGTGCTTTGCGTTCCCGCTTCGGAGGAAGTTTCGCGGTTACCGATGTTGTCAAACGCGTAGGCGTAATTCGCGTTCCCGAACGTCGCGGAGGTCAGTTCCGAACGCGGATTGTAGCCGAAGGTGTCATTCTGCGTCGTGCCGTTGCGCGAAGTCGTGCGTGTGAGCGGACGCCCGAGCGCGTCATAAGTATAGTTTCGCAAAACAACATCCGTTCCCGCTCCGCGATAAATCCGCATTCCCGCAACCAAATCCCGCTTGTCCTCGTAAGTGTGCACAAGCGTCAGATTGCTCGGGCACGCCAGCGATTCCAAAAGATTTGTCCCCGAAAGGTAATTATAAGTAAACGTCTTTTCCGCGCCGCCGTGAACAAAACACGCCGTCGCAAGCCGCCCCGTCGCTTCCGCGTAAGTCGTTCCCGTGGTTTGCTGAACGCTTCCGTTCTTCGCGTAAACGTAGCCCGTGCCGCGCCCGAACGCGTCGCGAAGCTCCGTCACGGCGTGCGCGATTGCGTCGCCCGTGAGCGTTTCGCTTTCGACTTCGTTGTAATTATTATAAACATACACACGCGTTCCCGCCGAGACTTCCCGCGTCCAAGTCGTCGAAGCCAAGCGATTAAACGCATCGTAGGCATAATCAAGCTGCCCTTCGTCCGGATAAATCTTGCTGAGCAAAAGCCCCGTCTCGTACTTTTTCAAGATTTACCTTCTTTCTTGTAGATATTATACCGATTACATCCTGTTCGAACAGCAAAGATATCCTGCGACATCTGTATTACTTCCGGAGACCATACTTCGGACAGAGTTTCATCATAAACAACATTAAAATCCTTATCCAATATCCATAATTTACAATTATGACTGGTCGGGAGGAGGTATGCGAACACCACTAGAAAACACTCCTTTTTCGATTCAAGACCAAACACACACGCATCTGCAATCCCTCGTGGAGTTTCCCATTCTCGCATCCTCATCCCATTTTCCCCAATGATGAATAATTTGCGATGAGAGGAAAAAAAACTAACGTCCCTATAGAGATAATATTTCCTACAATCAAACTCAAAAGATATTCGCTCCGGCATAAACGCAGCAGATGTTATTCCAGAATAAAACCCCTTAATTTTTTCCGTAGTTTTTCCCCTTCTCCCCAAGAAATAGCGACCTAAGATCTCCCCCTCTAATTTTCTAACAGAAATACGCGCCCATCCCCCATTAATTTCCGTGTAACTGGGAACAGGTCCTTTAATTTTTAGATACAAGCTATTACATCCTTGAAGTAGATAAGGAAATGAAATTGCCATACTAAAAATCAACAGTCGTTTTATCTTATTTTTGTCTCCGCAAGCAATCATCTTTAGCCTTTTTCTGAGCATTTTCAAATGCGTTCCCTCCTCCAAGGTGAACTCCCAGGCGGTAACCTTCTCCGATAAATGTGCTTGGGTATTCACCGATGTCCGCAATGCCAAGGCTCGAAGAAATTTTAGATTTGACGCAAGCACCCAACGCATCGTCACAATTTTTTTTAGACGCGCACAGCGTTTCATAGCAAGTATCGTGGTCTTGGCAACACTCTGAAACAGAAGCGATAAAAAATGGTCTGTCGGGAACAATTAATAAAGAGAGTGTTCCTGAACCGCAATGTCCTAAGACAAGTTCTACTGTTTTTTCGACTAGCCATCGAGTTCCATCCCAGACATACACTATTCCATCAATAACCCGTTTTGCCCCTGCCACAACAAGCTCGCTGACACACGTAACTCCATCCCAAACATATCCTGCAGCACAAGAAATGCCTGTTCCTATTCCTGTTGCAACGCATGTAACACCATCCCGAATATTCCCTACGGCACATTCAAAAAAGTTTTCCTCACATCCCCCCATTAAATCATAGCGAGTATTCGGGTTGTTTCGGACGAAGGCGTAGAGATTGAGGCCGCCTTGTTCGGAGATGGGGTCGCGGGAGAGGAAGCGACCGAGCGAAGGCGAGTAGTGGCGGAAGTTGTAGTAGACGAGGTTGAGTTCGGAGTCGTAAACTTCCGATGACCATTGGAAG
>JAZSKX010000013.1:0-134283 GCA_045535075.1 Candidatus Spyradenecus sp.
CCAAAAAACCTGACAATCTCGCAAAAAGCTTATCCGAACGAAAGTCAGTGTCCGCTAAGGCTCTGCGCCTATTGCGGAGGAAGCACAACGCGGGCGCGAAAAACGTCCGGATACGGATAGTGCAAAATGTATTTACCGGAAAAATACGAATCGGCAAGAAGCGATTCAAGCTCCACGGTCTTTGCGGGAACGACGCCGAGTGCGTCGGATTCCGGCGCGAGCTCGCCGCCTTTCCAGTAGAGGATGCCGTTGGTGAGGGAATGTTTTTTGCCGGGAGAAATGAGTTTTTTCACCAAACCGAAGAATGCAGGCAGATTCGTTACCGCGCGTCCCGTCACGAAGTCAAAATGTTTGCCGAGTTTTTCGACGCGCCCGACGCGGGTTTCCACGTTTTTGAGTGCGAGTTTTTCGGCGATATCGGAAACGACGAGAATTTTTTTCGCAATCGAATCCATCAGCGTAAAATGTGCGTGCGGATAAAGCACGGCGAGGAGAAGTCCGGGAAAACCGCCGCCGGTGCCGACATCGATGACGCGCGCGCCGTTCATCAGCGTCAGGAACGTTCCCGCCGCAAGGCAGGGCGCGTAGTGGTGCCATTCCAAGTTGTCGATATCTTTGCGGGAAACAAGGTTGATTTTGGCGTTCCACTCGCGGTGAAGCGCCGCCATGGCATTGATTTTTTCCCAAGTTTCCGCAGAAAATTGCGGGAACGCGGCGCGGAGTTTTTCTAAAGATTCGAGCATTAAAAAGTTATATCTGATAGCTGATAACGGAAAAGTATTTTACGTATCAACTATCCGTTATCAGCTATTCCTTTAAATTAGTGGCAGCCGCGCTTGGTGCTGCGGTAGAACTCGACGAGTTTTTGAATGTGCGGATTCGCGGCAAGCTCCGGATTTTCCAAAATAGCTTCCATCGCCTGCGTGCGGTTCAAATTCTGGTGGTAAATGATGCGGTGCGCGAGGCGGAGAGCCTTGATATCATCCGCGGCGAAGCCTTTTCGCTGAAGCGCAACCATGTTGACCATCTTTGCGCTGACGTTTTCCGTGCCTTCGACAATCATGTAAGGCGGCACGTCCTGTACGATGCGGGAACACGCTGCGAGCATGGCGTAATCGCCGATGCGGCAGAATTGGTGAATGCCCGTTCCCCAGCCGAAATTGACGTGGTCGCCGCAAACAACGTGCCCGGCAAAAGCCGCCTGCGAGCTCATCACGAGGTGGTTGCCGATGATGCAATCGTGCGCGACGTGCGAGTAGGCGAGAATGTTGTTGTCGTTCCCGAGAGTTGTCCATTCGCCTTCTTTCGTGCCGCTGTGAACGGTAACGTATTCGCGGAAAACATTGCGGTCGCCGATTTTGGTGCCGACGCGTCCGCCGTCGTGTTTCAAATCCTGCGTTTTTCCGCCGATGACGGCGAAGGGGAAAACTTCGTTGTTTTCGCCCATTACGGTGTAGCCTTCGACGCAGGCGTGGTGGTGAATTATCGTTCCCGCGCCGAGCGTAACTTCTCCGCCGACGTAAGCGTAAGCGCCGATTTCGACATTTTCTCCGAGTTGTGCGCCCGGCTCAACGATTGCAGTGGGGTGAATCATTTTTTGAAAGATTAAAGGTTAAAGTTTAAAGATCAAAGAAAGTGAGAGCTTAGAGGTATTTGCTTTAAGGGAATTTTGAAGTTCTAATTTCTTCTTCGGTAATATCCCTCAGCTCTAAGCTATCGCTTCTCAACTTTCTTCAGTATTTCGGCGCGGGCGTGAGCGTGAACATCACGTCGGCGGAGGAAACGACTTCTTCTCCGACGCGGCATTCGGCGGATGCGGCGACGATTTTGTTCCCGCGGTTTTTCGTGATTTTGGCGGAGATGATGACCTGATCGCCCGGCGTAACCGGCTTGCGGAACTTTACTTTGTCCGCACTCATAAAGAAGCAGACATTGCCTTCGATACTTGCTTTGGAAAGGAGAAGCAAGCCGGAAACCTGCGCCATGGCTTCGAGCTGAAGCACGCCCGGCATGACGGGATTGCCCGGGAAGTGTCCTTGGAAAAACGGTTCGTTAATCGTTACGTTTTTCACCGCCGTGATTTCCTGTGCTTCGTGATCGATATTCAAAACGCGATCGACGAGTGCAAAGGGATAGCGGTGCGGGACGAGGTTCAGGACTTGGCGAATATCGAGAGTGGTTGCATCGGGTTCGATAACGAGCTTTGCCGGCTCGATTTTTTTCTTCGGCGTGAGCATTTGCTCGCGAATTTTTGCAGAGAGCTTGGCGTTGAGCGCGTGCCCGGTGCGCACGGCGATGATGTGCGCCTTAATCGGTGCGCCGATAAGTACGATGTCGCCGACCAAGTCCATAATTTTGTGGCGGACGAATTCGTCCTTAAAGCGAAGCGGTTCCTTGGAAATGATTTTGTCTCCGCGGATGACGATGGCAGAGTCGAGCGAGCCGCCTTGAATCAAACCGGCTTTGAGAAGCGGCTCAATATCTTCGTAAATCGTGAACGTGCGCGCCGGCGAGAGCATTGCTTCGTAGATTTCCGGCGAAACGTCGATGGTGAGGTGTTGCGTGTGCACGCCGCGATCGTCGGCGGAGGTGCAGGTAATGCGCAAGCCGTCGTGCGGGAGCGCGATGATGGAGCGGTTCCCGTCGACGATGGAAACGGGTTCTTTGAGTTCGAAATATTTGCGGTCCTTATCCTGCTCGACAATGCCGGCTTCCTGGATGAGCAACACATAGGGGCGCGCGGAACCGTCGAGAATCGGCGGCTCGGATTCGTTCATTTCGACATAGCAATTATCGACGCCCATTCCGTTGAGTGCGGAATTGATGTGCTCAATCGTATGAAGCTTGATGTGGTTTTGCTCGACGGTGGTCTGGCGTTGCATTTCGGAGCCGAGTACCAAATCCGCGACGGGGCGCAATTCGGGTTTCCCGTAAAGATCGACGCGGCGGAAAACAATACCCGTATCGACGGGAGCCGGCTTAATGGTGAGGGTTACGTCTTTGCCGGAATGGAGCGCTTTCCCGCGAACGGAAGCTTCTTTTTGGATTGTGCGTTGTTTCATAAAAACGTTGCTTGTTAGGGTTTCCCCAAATATGACAAAAAGTATTCCTGCTGTAAAGCAACGAAGCAGGGCGAGGGCAATAAAAAACGTTCCCGTAGGTGAGTACGGGAACGTCGGAGGTTTAAATCCGGTACCGGAATTAGCTTCCGGAAGCGAGGATTGCCGTTGCCGCCATTGCTGCGAGTGCGCAGGCGATGGATTCGCCGCCGACCAAACCGGATGCGAGCGCGACCGAGTAGTTTTCTTCGCTTTTTTGGTGGAGCTTGTTCCAAAGCCAAATGCCGATCGCGCCGATTGCGAAGGATGCGGCATTGTTGAACGCAGCCGGAAGCGTCAGAACAATCCCCATCCCCATGGCAGACGGCATATACGGGCGGAATTTCGGAAGGAGTTTTTCCAAAATCGGAATCGCGATGCCGATGATTGCGCCGATAGACATTGCCCAGTAAACCGTCGTCGGGAGAGACATGGAGGCATCGTTCAAAAATTCGGCTACGGCTTTCCACATACGAGCGGGAGGCGCCGCGTAGTTTTCATCCAAAACTTTAGCGTTCGGGACGAGCAGTTTCCAAATCGGGTAGGCGATTATCGTTCCGATACAAATTGCGAGCAACTGCGTCCAGAATTGAATACGCGGTTTCAAGCCGAGCAGGTTTCCGAGTTTCATGTCGGACATGAGGTCGCCCGACGCGCCGCCGGCAGCTGCCGTTACGCCCCCGGTGATAAGATTTGTGCTGACGTTCCCGCGTGCGCCCGGCATCACGGAATAAATGAGCTGGGAAATTTTCCCCATAGCTCCGATCGGATTCGTGTCGGCTTCGCCGCAGGAGCGCGCGCAAATTAAGCCGAACGCGCCCGCAAGAAAGATTGCGAGAACACCGAGATACCACGCCGTGTTAAACGCAAAGTGGAGCGTAACAATCAAGCCGATTGCCGAAGGAATTACACCGATGATAAACCATTTCATCGGGACTTCGACGTCGGCGACGGGATCGTCGGCGTTCGCGTTTTGCGCTGCGTTCTTGCCCGGGAAGAGCCCCGAAAACGCGCGTCCGATGGTGCGCCATTGGAATGCCAAGGCCGTAAAGCTCGACATCACCATGATAGCGGTTCCCATCCAAAGCGACCAGTAAACGACGCGGAAGTTGCCGAATGTGCCGTCCGGATTTACGGTTACTTCAATATTGCGGAAGATGTCCGTTCCCGCGTTCAAAATATCCTGAGAAATCAGCCACGGTGCGATCACCCAGTCCAAGGCAATTGCCGTGAAGAACATCGTCAGCGAAACGCGCAATCCGCAGAGCATTCCCGCGCCGATGAGCAAAACGGACGCGTCGAGCGAAACGCCCGGAAGATTGGCTTTGTCGTCAACGATTGCTTTTACGCCTTTATCGGATACGACAGTTGATCCTTGGATGCCGCCCCAGATTTTGAGCGGGTTGAGGAAGGCGGGAAGGTCGATGACCTCCGGGATAAACGCAAGACGTGTGCAGAAATCGGAGATTTTTTCGCTGCCCGTTTCCTTGAACGCCGCCGCCAGTGTCGGAAGCTGTTTGATGATGCCGAGTACCGCTGCGAAGCCGAGCGCACTGAGGAGCGTGCGCACTTTATTTTTGGTGACGGCGCTTCCGCTATCCGCGTAGAGCGATTTCAGCGTTTCTGCGGAAGCGATTGCGCTCGGGAAGCGGAGACGCTCCTGATTGATGAGCGCGCGTTTCATGGGAACTGCGAGGCAGGTGCCGAGCATGGCGCTGAAAAACAGCGTCGGAACCATCTTATACCACGGCGCGGGGCCGACCAGTTCGGGCGCTAGCCCGGAAGTGCTGAGTTCCAAAAGCATCAATGCCCCGAAGGCGGAGACGACGGTGTGCGTCGTTGTCATTCCCGTCACGGAAGCGACGGACGAGGTTGCCGCATTTTCCAAAACACCCATCGGCTTGATGCGACCGCCCGAGAGCGAGCGCATGGCGTTAAACACGACGAAAGAAAGGATAACTGCAACAAGGGCGATCCCGAAGCCCCAGCCGATTTTCAGCGAGGTGTACATGCTCGACGCGCACGCGAGAATCCCGATTAGCCCGCCGAAAATTGCGCCGCGGAGCGTCAATTGCGGTTCTTTATCCGCGCGGTAAATGTGCTTGCGCCAATAGGCATCGCGCTGTTCCGGCGGAATCCTGTCCAAAGCGAACACGGATGTATCGACTTCCGGTTCGATAGGGTTAGTAGTCTGATTTTTGCTCATAAGCCGCCCAATATGGCAGTTTTATCTTTCGGGGGCAAAAAGTTTTTTCAGGCAGTTTCGTGCATGACGTTCCCGCGAGGTACGTCGCATACAAAAAATCCCGGAAGCGGCGGGCAATGCCGACTTCCGGGATTTTTTCAGAAGACACGAAACTAAAGGAGTCCGTCTTCCTTGGCGAATTGATTGAAGCTCGGTCCCGAGACATCTTGGTCGCCGTTTTCGAAGAAGCCGTGGAGTTGGCGGAGGCGCACCGGATGGCGCATTTTCCGGAGAGCTTTGGCTTCAATTTGGCGGATGCGTTCCCGCGTAACATTGAAGAGCTTTCCGACTTCTTCGAGGGTGCGTGAATAGCCGTCTTTCAGTCCGAAGCGGTAGATGAGAACTTCGCGTTCCCGTTCCGTCAGCGAATTGAGCACTTGGATGATTTTTTCACGGAGCAGGGCGGTAGCGGCAATGTCATAAGGATTTTCTGCCGCCTTGTCTTCGATGAAATCGCCGAAGCTTGTATCGTCGCCGTCGCCGACCGGGCTTTGGAGCGAAATCGGTTGTTGCGCCATTTTCATGATTTGTTGGACGCGTTCGACCGGCATTTGCATTTCGTTCGCGACTTCTTCCGGCGTCGGTTCATGTCCGAGTTCCTGGAAAAGTTGCTTTTGAATTTGCATGACCTTGTTGAGAGTTTCGATCATGTGCACGGGAATGCGAATTGTGCGTGCCTGGTCGGCAATGGAGCGCGTGATTGCTTGGCGGATCCACCATGTTGCGTAAGTCGAAAACTTGTATCCGCGGCGGTACTCAAATTTTTCAACCGCTTTCATCAGCCCCATGTTACCTTCCTGAATGAGGTCGAGGAAGGAAAGTCCGCGGTTTGTGTATTTTTTTGCGATGGAAATGACAAGCCGCAAGTTGGCTTCGACCATGTTTGTTTTCGCACGGTGGGCTTGTTGAAGGCAGGTGCGAACTTCTTTATAAATTTCCAAAATTTCTTCGCTCCCGATGCGATATTGTTTTTCCAGCGCTTTGACCTTGCCGGTAATTTCCTTCGGGTCGAGTTTGCGTGCGTGGCGGTCCTTTCGCTCAATCAGATGGAGCTGATAAACGTATTCGCGGAACGTGTCGATAATCGGCTTGAATGTTACCAACCATTCTTCGAGCACTTTCATTTTAAAGCAGAACTTGCGCAGAAGCGGGCGAATGTCTTTTTGCAATTTAATAAAACGTGCGTACCCGCGGCGGCGCGTTTCTTCGTTGGACCCGCCGATGTATTCCATCCACGCTTTGTCGAGCTTGGCGGAAATCGCTTCGACGGCGGCAATCGCCTTAGGAAGCATTTTGTAATAGGCGTCGCGGGATTCGACCTTTTTATCCAGGACGACGCGATCAAAACGCTCTTCACGCGCATTGAGGCGGCGAGCGACTTCGAGTTGCGGCGCAAGGGTCAGCCAAATTGAGCAAAGCGCGTCCTGCGCTTTCGATTCCGCTTCTTCGATGCTCTTTGAAATTGAAATTTCCTGGTCTCGGTTCAAGAGCGGAACCTGTCCCATCTGGCGCAGATACATGCGAACCGGGTCGTCGAGAATGTCAACCTGTACGGAGCGCAAGGCTTCTTCTTCTTCCGTGCTCAGTTTTGTCTTGTACGCCGCGACATCTTCGTTTTCGAGAATTTTGATGTCGAGGTTGGCGAGAAGGTCGAGAATCTTTTCAAAGGCTTCCGGCGACGAAGTCGTCGCGGGAATCGTGTTATTGATGTCCTCAATCGTGACGTAGCCCTGTTGGTTGGAGAGAGCACGCAGATCATGCATGCGGGCGTTGATTTCATTTTGATCCATCGTCGCGATGACAGAGGAATCAAAATGTGTTTTTTCGGAAATTTCCCGGATTTTCTGTGCGTCTTCCCGTTGCTTTTTTTGCTGTTTGGCAAGCTCGGCAGAGCTCAGAACCGGCGAACGATCCGGCGCGTATTTAACTTCGCCGATAATCTTTTTCTCCGGTTTGGGAGCTTTTTCTTTCGGGGCAGGTGCCGGTTTTTTCGCCGGAGGCGTTTTCTTGGTTACCTTCTTTTTTGCGGGTGCCGCGGCGTTCTTAGGCGCGGGTTTCTTGGAAGCGGAAACCTTAGACGGAGCTTTTTTGCTAACCGGTTTCGCCGGAGCTTTTTTTGCGGGAACGGGCTTTTTCCCGACAGTTTTTTTCGCGGGAGCGACCGATTTCTTGGAAGATGCTTTGGGGGTCGCGGCTACTTTTGTAGCAACTTTGGATTTCGGAGCGGGGGCTTTTTTTGCGGGAACAGTTTTAGCGGGGGTGCGCGCGTTTGCCGCTTTTTTTACCTTTTTTTTATCTGCCATGATGAGGTGGGTCGTATTGTTTATTTCTTATAAAGTCTTAGAGTGTTGCGCAATTCTTTACTTCGCCGAAAAAGCTCAGCGAGTTGCGGATCTCCGGGAGCCAGGCGCGAGATTGCAGCGTCGATTTTCTGCTGTTCCCGTGCGCAATAATGTTCGCAGAGGCGGGCAATACATTGACGAGCCGTTTCTTCCGGGGAGGAAATGCGGCGGACGTGCATCGAAAGTTTGGCAACATAGGAGCGTTCTTCATCGCTTTCCAGAATTGCGGGAAGAGAATCTTTCGGATTTTTCCAATTACCTTCCGAATATTCCGCAATAATGCGGTTGAGAATGCGCCCTGCGGGACTTTTCGAACAAATCCATTCCGGCAGAACGTCGTTCGCGAGTTGAGAGAGAAGCGCATCATATTGAAAAACAAAAATTAAGACATCCTCCTCAAGCGTTGTCAAGGGGAGGCTTGAGTGCGGAAGCGTGTTTCCGGCGCCTGCGGGAACGCCTTCCCGTTCAAGTTTCCGCGATTTTCTTTCATTCAAAAACCGCTGAAAATCACGTTCCAAATCTACGCGTTGCAAGCCTGAATATCGCGCAAGCTCCCACAGGCATTCCGTGCGGAAAACTCGTGAGCTTGCGGCGGATAAAATTTCGTAAATTTCATTCAAGGCTTCTTGTTTTTGCACGGGTGTAAGCGACGCATTTCCGCCGAAATATCTTTCCGCAATGAAGGAAATCGCCGAGCGCTTGCTCGCAAAAATCGCTTCCGCTCCCGAAGGTCCGCGTTCGGAGAGAAATTCGTCCGGGTCTTTCCCGCCGGGAACGCTCAGGAAACGCAAATCCAAACCGGCTTCAAACGCAAGCGGGGCGAGGCGAATCGCCGCTTTTTGCCCGGCGGCATCCGCGTCAAGCAGGCAATTCAACTCATTGCTGTAGCGCGCCAACAATTGGAGTTGTTGTAGGGTGATTGACGTGCCTTGTCCGGCAACTGCCGTTTTGATTCCGTTGACGTAGCAACGGATTGCGTCCAGTTGACCTTCGACCAAAACAAAGGGAATTTCCCGCAGGTTGTGCCCCTTGTCCTTCTGCGTGCGATCCGTAAAGATTTCTTTTGCTTTGTCGATGTTGAAAAGTGTGTTGCCTTTTTTGAAAACTTCCGATTCCGAGGAATTTTTATACTTCGCGTCTTCCCAAGGAGTATCCGGCGTAATTCCCGGAATTTTTCGCGCCGTAAACGCGATGACGCGCCCTTGAATATCGCGAATCGGAATAATCAGCCGCGACTCGAATTGAATACGGGATGCTTGCAACGGAACAGGCTTTTCCGGGCGACCGAACATCCCGGAGGCGAGGATACTTTGCTCCGAAAATCCCTTTTTTTTCAAGAGGTCAATCAGTTTGCGAGAGCCTCCTTTAGGGAGAAATCCGATGCCGAATTCCCGCGCGGTTGCTTCGTCGAAGCCGCGTTCTTGTGTCCAATAATTCCGAATTTCCCATGCGGCGGGAGCATGAAATTGTTCTTCAAAAAAGTGTGCGGCGAATTTGTTGATTTCAAAAAGCTCGTTGCGGATCGAGTGCTCGGCGTTCCCGTGAGTTTCGTATTCGACGGGAAGCCCGAAGCGCTGGGCAACGCGTTCGACGGCTTCGGGAAAAGTCAGATTTTCCCGCGTCATCAGAAATTTGAAAATGTCGCCCCCTTGTCCTGTGCTGAAGCAGTAGTAAAAACCTTTGTCGGGATCGACGAAAAACGAAGGCGTTTTTTCTGCAGTAAACGGGCTCAAGCCCTTCCAGCGCGAGCCGGAACGCGTCAGATTCGTATAGTCTCCGATTAGCGCGACAATATCTGCGCGGGAACGAATATCTTCAACGGATCTTTGTGAGATGAGCGGCATCGAGTGTTGTAAATCGCAAGAGCATAAGTTTGCCGGCTTTCGGAATCAAGCACGGCTTTCCTCCGTAACGCTCATTTCTTTTTCTTGGGTTGCGGAAACAGGGTTGCAATTTCCCGGGCAAACTCGAAGACGTTCCCGCGGACGGCATCGGCGCACGCGGCGGGAACGGCGGATCCGAAAAGAAATTCACGGAACGGGCGCGCGAAATCTTCGCTTTTACCGGCTTCGTCCGAAAATTTTTTTAAAAATGTGTCTGCATCATCGCTTTCTGGAAGTGGCATACCTGCGAAAAACGGCGGCGGATTTTCCATGCCTTCAAAAAATCGCCGAAGCAGTTTCAGAGCCAATTTGTCGGGAATTGCATCGGAATCGATTTTGAGGACGGAGTCTTGCTTCCGGGAAACAAAATTCGGGTGGAGGGCGATGAAAGTGAATTTCGTTTCCGGAATGGCTTCCTTAATGAATGCGGCGTAGACGGCGGCATGGATTTTGAATTCCCATGCCGTCGAATAAACTCGCGGGAACGATTTTACGCAGCAAAACGCTTCATCCGCGTCCCGCAATGTGTCGAATTCGAGGCGGACAGTCACGCCGCTCGGGAATGCTTTTGCGTCCGCTTCAAATTTGAGCGTTCGGGCAACGGGCGTACTTTTTTCCGTCGGCAAAAATTCTTTTCCGAGCGTTTGTGCCCAAGTGTACTGATTCCGTTTAAAGTACTTGAGCCTTAGATTATCGTCGACGGCAAGCGATTCCGTTTCGCAGTTTACGGGAAAATCCCCGCTTGCTTTTTTTTGTCGAACCGTTTTCCCGAGAGCTTCCAGCATGGATTCAACAATTTCGTTTTGCCTTTCGACTCCCGGTGCGGAAAGCGCGCCAAGCCCGAGGCCTACCAGTTGCGGGAAGAGTTGCTTGGTCTTGACTTTCGCCGATTCCGGGTCGGCATCGGAAATTGCTTTATCTTTCCATGCCTGCATTAAGCGCAGGCGGTTTTCGCAAAAAAATTTCGCCGGTTCCGAAAGAAATTCCGCGATTTGGTCTGCCGTGAGCGAAGAAAACATTTCGTGTTCCCGTGGGCTGAGTTCGAGACCTTTATTTCCGAGGAAAGGCGGGCGCCATTGTTGCTTTTCGGAGGATGCGCCTGAGAGTTTTTCCGTTTCCGGACTTTGCGGTCCGTGCTCGAAGAAAAAATGCCTGAGCGCGTCAACGGCGGCTTTTTCCCGTGCCTCTCCGGAAAAATGTTGCGGAATGAGCGTTTCAACGGCTTCGTCGATGAATTTTGAAAGCGGTGTGCACGGATGAATGACAAAATTGTTTTTTGCGTTTCGTCCGATGTATGAAAATCTTAAATACGTTTTTGCCGCAAGCACGGCTTCGAGAAGAAGCAGGCAGTCTTCGTCGCGCGGCGTGCGATCCCATTCGAGCACGCCGGGCCATTGAGCGATGAGGTCGAGCGCAGATTTTTGGGCAGGGCGCGGGAACTCTCCCGGGTTCATTCCCGCGATGTAAATCGCTTTGGCGGGAATATTTCGCAGCGGCTGAAGTCGGCAAAATGTAATTTTGCCGCGTAGCATTCCCGCGCCGTGGCGGCTTTCCCAAGAACGATTTTCGAGCATCTGAACGACGGTCTTCAGCTCTACTTCAAGGTCGCCGATTCCGGCATTTTCTGCTGCTTGGCGGACGGAGTCGATTGCGTCCGCGAGCATTGCCGATTCCTCGATTTCGTCATCCGAAAATTCAAAAAGAGTGTCCGCCAAATCGCATTTCAGGAAGCGACACCACTCGGCGACACTTTTTTTGTTCCCGGAATAATGAGCGGCGATTGTCGTGGCGGCTTCAAAAACGCGGAAAAATTTTCCGAGCAATTCGGCGACATTTTCCGGAAGATTTTCCGAGGGAAGGATTTCCCGGTTGTCTCCGAATGAAAGCGGCTCCTCGGTTTCAGAAAATGAAGTTTCCGTCATCACGCCGAGTGCACAGCGCCGCAGCCCGAAGCGCCAAGAATGATTGTACGCAGCGCGGGAACACGCATCGGAATCTTCCGGAAGCGCATCGGCGGACTCAAAAAACCTGCGCTCGCGGGAACTCGCGTCGGCTCCCCAGCGCAGATTGGACGCAATCAGGATTTTTCGCAGGAGGCGGACATCGTCTTCGTCGAGTTTGAGCGCACGCGTAAGCGCTTCGGAATCAAAAAGCTCGCTGATCTCGGAAAGCCGCATTTCGCCTTGTGCGATTTTTAACAGCGACAAAAATGCCGTTATTCCGCCGAAGCGCGCCGCATCTGCGCTGTCTGCGAGAGAAAACGGGAACTCGCTGTCGCCGAAAACGGTTCGGATAAACGGCGCATAGGCCTCAATGTCGGGAAGCATGACGAGAATGTCGCGCGGACGGATTGCGGGATCGCGCGCCGTCAAATCGCGCAAATCATCGCGAAGGATTTCCATTTCCCGCATCCGCGAATGTGCGGCATGGATGCGCAACGAAACGCAGCCTTCCGCAGGCGGGAACGCGGCGGCAAATAAATCGTCTTCCGCAGGGGCGTCTTCGCGAACGATGTTTTCTCGAATGTCTGCCTGCAGGCGATGAAGCAGGGAATCGCGTTCGGGCGCTTGGTCGAGATTTTCTCCGTTGCCGAGCAGGTTGCATTCGATGAGCCCGTTTGCGAGCGCGCGCGCGGCTTTTCCCCAGGAGGTCAGCATCTCGTTCCCGCGTTCGGCGGATTCGGGCTTGGCGAGATTGCTTTTTTGATTGCGGCTTTCGACCCAGAAGTTTTCGGAAAGATTGTGGTAATAGAAAAGGATCGGCGTGTGCTCCGAGAGCTTTTTCAGCATCTCAAAGTGGGTTTTCGGGAGCGCTGTCGGTGCAAATACAAAAAGCCTTTTCGGAAGATTTTCTGTATTTATCTTGTAATTACCTTCGTAAAAATTCCGGTAGCGCATGGCGGGAATTTCATCATCGCGCAAGGCGAGTTTTTGCCAGAGATTTTTTTGCCGGGCGTACTCGAACTTGAAAGTTTCGCTAGCGTTGGAAAGCTCCGGAATGTCCTCACCGCGTGTCCACGCGACAATCATTTCCGTTCGAAAGCTTTGATATCGCCAAAACAAATCGGCGAGTGTTTGCGCCGTTTGAATGAGATCTTCTTCGCGATTTTCGCGAAAACGGAAACAAAGTTCTTCCGGCGTAGCGTTTTCCGGCGCATGGAGCTCGCGGAGCGTTTTGAAGATGCGCCACGCAAGCGCGTCGCGATCGAAGGTATTTCGGGAAGCGGAGTTCCCGCAGTTGCTGATTTTATCGAGAAAACTTTCCGGCGAGGCGAAGCGGATGTTGGCGCAAATTCCGTTTTTTTGTGCGAGGTAATGCTGTAGCCAAATGCGTTGCGCGTAGTTGGTAATCAGAATGGTCTCGGGAACGAACGGATCGTCGCGTTGCTCAATTTCCCGCGCGAGCGCTTCTGCCAGCGTTTCGATGGAATACGCGGGAAAGAGGCGGAAGTTCTCGAAGGCGTTTAGCGTGCCCACGGCGGGAGAAACCTTTTAGAACTTTCGCCAAATGCAGAAGCGATTGGCATCCGAAAGCAGGAGAGCCCCGGCAATCGCGAGGGTGTAGATTCCGAGAGTTCCCGCAGATCCGGAAGGATCGATGAGCGAAAGTCCGAGTGTGAGCGCGGCAAAAATCATTCCCAAGGCGAACAGGGAAGTGCGCGTGGCGATGCCGAGCAATACGCCGCTTCCGAACAGAATCAGAGCCGGGCCAATCGCGTAATAAAACACATGAAGAAGCCATTCCGGAAGAAGCGCGTCGCCGAGAAGTTTCTCGAATTCGCGCGCGGGAACGCCGATGTAGGAATCAAAATCGTAGCTGCGAGCGATGCTCGCCGTCATTTCGCCGGTTTCCGGATTTTCTTCAAAGATCTTCTCCGATCGGGCGAACTTGGCGAGTCCGCTTGCCAATGCGGAAGCGCCAATCCACAGACGAAGCACTAAAAATGCAAGCGTGCGGGCAGGCGGGCAGGCGGGATTTTCTGCGGGAACGGAGGCGGTGTTGTCGTCGGATAGCATGGAAAAAGCGTTTCCGTTTTCAGCCGTTCCCGCAAGACTGAAAATTCTGTCCGAAAAAACATATTAAAATGATTGACTGTGTGAACGAGTTTTCGCATAACGTTTGTAGATTTAATTCCTTGTTGTTCGGTAGGAAAAACACCAAAGATAAATTTTGTTGAATTCGAGGTTTTTACTCGAAAGAGACCTGACCAGATCCCATACCCGGAGTCCTCGCTGAAAGGCGGGGGCTCCTCTTTTTTTGTTTGCGTCGGCGTGGGAACGCTCATAACTTTCCCGCAAGTTTTCAGTAAGGGGTGCCCGCGGGAACGTTTCCCGTCGGCTGAGATTATACCCGCGAACCTGATCCGGATAATGCCGGCGTAGGAAATGCTGAGGAAGTTTCGACCGTGTTGCGCGAACGAGTGTTCCCGCACCGTGCGCTCTTTTGAAAACGAAAAAAATAACAGAAAGAGCAAAAAACATGGTTATGGAAGAACAGATCTCGGGCGCAATCGTGCGTTCGTTTTTCAAAAAACTCGAAAGCCGCCTCGCGGTGGACGTCGCCATCGTCGGCGCAGGACCGAGCGGACTCGTCGCCGCGCGCGACCTCGCAAAAGCCGGCTACAAAGTTGCAATTTACGAAAGCAAACTCGCGCCCGGCGGCGGCGTTTGGGGCGGCGGAATGCTGATGAACGAAGTCGTCGTTCAAGACGACGCGGCAGAAATTCTCCGCGATTTCGAAATTACGACCATTCCGTGCGGGAACGGGTTTCACACGGTCGATTCCGTTGAAATGGCGGCGGGGCTCATTTTCGGCGCGCGCAAAGCGGGAGCGGTGATTTTTAACACGGTCTGCGTCGAAGACATCGTCGTTCACAACGGCGTCATCGCGGGCGTTGTCATCAACTGGAATCCCGTGCGGCGGCTCGACATGCACGTCGATCCGATTGTCGTTACCGCGCGCGCCGTGGTAGACGGCACCGGGCATCCGAGCGAAATCGTCCGCAAAGCCGTCAACAAAGCCGGCGTTCAAATCGATTCGCCGACGGGCGGCATTCTCGGCGAAAAACCCATGTGGATGGAAGACGGCGAACGCACGACCGTTGAAAACACGAAGCGGCTTTTCCCCGGGCTTTACGCTTCCGGCATGGCGGCAAACAACGTGCAGGGCGGCTTCCGCATGGGCCCGATTTTCGGCGGCATGCTTAAAAGCGGCCGCAAACTCGCGGGCATCATCGCCGAAGATTTAAAATAAAAGCTTAGGAGCTTAGAAGCTGAAAAGTTTGGCAGCTTCGCAAGAAATATTTCTCGCCGAAGGCGGCTAAGCTTTTCAGCTTTTAAGCACTTTAACTTCTTTTTCCTTTTTATGAAAAATTTCGGACTTTATCTCGTTATCACCGATCCCGCGACAAGCTACGAAACCTGCGCGGAAGCCGCCGTGCGCGCCGGCGTGCGCTTCGTCCAGCTGCGCATGAAACACACGCCGCGGGAACGCATCGTCGCAACCGCGAAAAATCTCCGCGCAATCACGGCGGGAACGCCGACGCTTTTCATCGTCAACGACGATCCCGAAATCGCCGCCGAAACCGGAGCCGACGGCGTGCATCTCGGGCAAAGCGACTTGCCGATTCCCGTCGCACGGGAACGCTTTCCCTCGCTGAAAATTTTCGGGCTCTCCACGCATTCGCTCACACAGGTCGAAGCCGCGTGCAAACTCGCGCCGGATTACATCGGCGTAGGCCCCGTTTACGCGACGCCGACCAAGGAAATCCCCGACGCAACGCTCGGGCTTGAAACCATGCAAAAAATGATTGCCGCCGCGCACGTTCCCGCCGTTGCCATCGGTGGTATCGACGCATTCCGCCTGCCGGACGTCCTGCGCGCGGGAGCGCGAAACTTCGCCGTCGTCCGCGCCGTCTGCCGCGCCTCCGACCCCTACGCCGCCATCCGCCGCCTACAGGAAACCCGGGAACGCACAATTCCGGATTAACGTTAGGAGCTCTTACGTTCGGCGGATGTGTTACCGTCGGCGCTAAAAATTCGTTTTGAGGAAATCGATGAGAGTTGGGGGCTGAGAGCTTAGAGGCAAATGCGTTCCCGCAAGCGGAAAAAAGGTCTTCGAAATCCGTTTTCGTGAAGCGAGGCGCAAATACCTATCATCTCTCAGCGCTCCTCGCTCGTCAGAAACTCTATTTATAGAACTCCCCTTAGATTGGCAAGGTATACATTCCTTCGTCCATGCGCGTTTCTCCCCAAATCTCTTTTCCTTTTGAAAAATCCCGTCAAAAGGCATTCAATTTCCGGCAGTAAAATTATATCTCACAAAATTCCGCTTCCCGCATCTATGCCTTTGTCTTGGAACGAAATCCGCCAACGTGCCATCAAGTTTTCCCGCGAATGGGAAGGTGAAGCGCGAGAATCCGCCGAATACGCTTCTTTTTGGAACGACTTTTTCGACGTTTTCGGAATTCGCCGCCGCACCGTCGCTTCTTTTCAGGAGCCCGTCAGAAAACTTTCCGGCGACTACGGCTTCATCGATTTATTTTGGAAAGGCACCGTGCTCGTCGAGCATAAATCTCTCGGAAAAAGTTTCGACAAAGCCGAATGCCAAGCCTTTGACTACATTCAGGCTCTCTGCAATGAAGGTCGTGAAGAGGAATGTCCGCGCTACGTCATTCTATCCGATTACAAACGAATAAAACTTTTCGATCTCGAACCCGACGATTGCGCACTCCCGCTCGTCGACAAAACACACTGCGCCGAATACGAATTCGAGCTTAGGGATTTTCACAAAAACGTTCACCTCTTCGCCTTCATTCCGGGCTACAAGCAGTATCGTCACCACGACGAAGCGCCCGTAAATCTCAAAGCGGTAAAACTTCTCAGCGACCTGCACATCGAACTCGAAAAGTCCGGATACGGCGGGCACGATCTCGAAGTCTTCCTCGTTCGCATCCTGTTCTGTTTTTTTGCGGATGATACCGGAATCTTTGAGCGCGATTCCTTCAAGCTTTACATCGAAAACAAAACACACGAGGACGGCTCCGATCTCGGCATGCGCCTTGCCCGCCTTTTCCAGCTTTTAAATACGCCGCCGGAAAAACGCCAAGCCAACCTCGACGAAGACCTCGCCGCGTTCCCGTATGTCAACGGCGGCCTTTTTGCCGAGAACCTAAACTTCGCCGACCTCAATCGCACCATGCGGGAACGCCTCCTGCGATGCGCAAATTTCGACTGGGCTGCGATTTCGCCCGCAGCCTTCGGCTCGCTTTTCCAAGGCATCATGGATGCCAAAACTCGCCGTGAACTTGGCGCCCACTACACCTCCGAAGCCGACATCCTAAAACTCATCCGTCCGCTTTTCCTCGACGAGCTCCGCGCCGAATTTGAGGCAGCCAAAAACGACCGCTCTTCCCGCAGAAAACAACGCTTGGAAAAATTACTCGCCAAACTCCCGACGTTGACGTTTTTCGATCCTGCTTGCGGTTGCGGAAACTTCCTCATCATTGCCTATCGAGAACTTCGCCTACTCGAAATTGATATTTTAAAAGAATTATTTGCACGGGAGAGAGCATCAAGTGAAAAGACTCTTGGTTTTAAATTTTCGTCAAAATCAGGAACAACTCCAAGTCGTGTTGATGTTGACCAATTTTACGGAATCGAGCTCGAAGAATGGCCCGCACGCATCGCCGAAGTTTCCCTTTGGCTGATGGACCACAAAATGAATCAGGAACTCTCGCTGATTTTCGGGGAACTCTATGTGCGCATCCCGCTTAAAAAATCACCCAACATCCATGTCGGGAACGCACTCACAAACGATTGGAAAACAATTATTCTTCCCGAGAAATGTTCCTACATTTTAGGAAATCCGCCGTTCGCGGGCTCCAAATTTCAGAGCAAAGGACAACGGGAAGAAATTGATGCCGCTTTCGAGGGAAAGACCAAGAGCGGAATTTTGGATTATGTTTCCGGCTGGTATGCAAAAGCGGCAGAATTTATCGCGGGAACGAAAATTCGGGTTGGATTTGTATCTACAAATTCCATTACGCAGGGCGAACAAGTTGATGCGCTCTGGGGATTTTTGTTTCAAAAGGGAATCAAAATTCACTTCGCCTATCGCACCTTTTCTTGGCAAAGCGAAGCAAGCGGGAAAGCGCACGTTCACGTCGTAATCGTTGGGTTCGGATTTGAAGATGTTCCCGTGAAAACAATTTATGAAATTGCCGATTCGGCGGGAACGACTTCTTCTTACAACGCAAAAAATATCAACGGATATTTGATTGATGCCTCAAACATTTCGTTACCTAATCGCTCAAAACCGATTTGCAACGTTCCCGAAATCGGAATCGGAAATAAACCGATTGACGGCGGGAATTACCTTTTTACCGACGAAGAAAAAACGGCGTTTTTAGAAAAAGAACCTTCTGCCGAAAAATATTTTCGAAAATGGTATGGTTCGGACGAATTTATTAACGGCTGGCACCGTTGGTGTCTGTGGCTTGGGGATTGTCCTCCCGGCGAATTGAGGAAAATGCCGGAATGTATGAAGCGCGTTGAAGCCGTAAGAAAGCTTCGACTCGAAAGCAAGAGCAAGCCGACCAACCACCTTGCGGAAACGCCGACACGCTTTCACGTCGAAAACATGCCTGCGGGAACGTTTATCGTTATTCCGGAAGTTTCTTCCGAAAGACGTGATTACGTTCCGATCGGCTTTTTCAGTCCGGATGTTTTGTGCAGTAATTTGGTGAAAATCATTCCCGATGCGACGCTTTATCATTTCGGTATTTTGACTTCGACGATGCACAACGCGTGGATGCGTCAGGTTTGCGGACGTCTCGAAAGCAGGTATCGCTATTCGGCGGGAATTGTTTACAACAACTTCATTTGGCCGTCGGGCGTTCCCGCGAAAGCTCGCGAAAAAATCGAAAACCTTGCGCAGAAAATTTTGGATGTGCGCAAAATCTACATCGACGGGCAAGGCAGTTCCCTCGCCGATTTGTATGACCCGCTCACAATGCCCGGTGATTTGCTCCGCGCTCACCGTGAGCTCGACAAAGCCGTTGACAAACTCTACCGCAAAGAACCCTTCACCTCCGAGCGCGAACGCGTCGAATTCCTTTTCGCCCTCTACGAATCCGCCGCTACCCCACTCGCTCCTGCGACACCAAAACTTTCTCCCCGCAAACGGAAAACACAGTAGAGAAAAATTGCTATGAATAAGAATCTAAGCGATTACGCGAAGGCGCTATCGGAGTTAAGCTCCGAAGATATTTACACGGGACTTGTTGGCTACGGATTATTTCCTGAAAAACTACCTCCAATTTTCACTTCCGAAAAATTTGAGAGATTATGTCGTGGCGATGGGAAAAGCACTTTTTACACTGATAGTGTTTGTGATTATATCGTTCATGAAAGTATTCGAAATACGAATGTCCCTCGTGTTATGGGGATTCCGAATCCGTTTGCGTACCATAATTTAGCCAGCAGGGTTAAAGATAATTGGCAAAAGATTGTTGATTATTTTAAGGAAAAGACAGAAGGGAATCTTCATAAGGTAAGCAAAATTCATCTGCGAAAAATCAAAGGGAAGAAATGTATATTTGAGATGAATTATAAAAATCATCGTACAGATGATTATCCGGAATTAGATCTTAGAATCGGAGCGAAATATTTAGTTAAAGCGGATATTTCAAATTGCTTTCCGAGCATGTATTCTCACGCTCTTGCATGGGCTCTCGTCGGGAAAGAGATCGCGAAAGAGAATAGCAGAAGTAAGAAGGAATGGTATAACGAGTTAGACAAACTGTCCCGGTATATAAAAAACAACGAAACAAATGGTTTTTTAATTGGGCCTCATGTTTCAAACCTACTTTCCGAAATAATTCTCGTGGCGGTAGACGACAGCTTGCGGAAAAACCATGGCAGCGAGGTGAATTATTTTCGAAATATTGACGATTATTCGTTTTATGCGAAAAGCCGCGATGAGGCGGAGCGGTTTTTGGTGAGTTTGAGGGAAGCATTACGTGAGTATGGGTTGTCCTTAAATCACAAAAAAACGGAGATAATAGAACTTCCGTTGATGCGACCTGAGTCATGGGTGAATGAAATTAATGACTTTTTAGCGTTTTGTCCGTCTAAGCGTTTTGAAAAAGGTCGGTTGCAGGCGTTCGTGAACAAAGTTGTACTGCTTTTTAAAAACAACGGAGAGAATAGCGCGATCATCAATTATGCAATGAAAGCGATTCGAGAACGTTCGGCTGATTCCCATGGTCGAGAATATTACATAAAAACGATATTTCATTTATCTCATCTTTACCCCTATATTTTCCCGCTTTTAGATAAAAATTTATTTGAGCCTTTTGATGTAGAGGTCGGGGATATCCGTACGCTTTCCTGGAAAATGTATGAGCTTGCCATGAAGGTTCGAAATTACGAAGCGGCAAGCTATTCTATTTATTACGCTCTTAAGTATGGATTTAGACTATCAAAGGTAGATTTTGACCGTATAAAAAACTCCGGAGACTGTGTTTTATTGATATTGGCATGGAGGTATTCCGTACGATTTCAGTTAAAGAGTGAGCAAGACAAATACACGGATTTGGCGAAGGATTTGTTGAAACGTGATTTTGATCGTTACTGGGTTTTTGTGTACGAAGCATTAGGCGATTCGGATCTCAAGGAAATCGACTCCGGAAAAAACAAATTCAAAGATCAGTGGGTGGCGCTAAAGAAGAAAAGCATATCTTTCCTTCTTTCTGACGAAGAAGTACGCGCTAAAGTATCTCCAAATAGCAAGACAATGCACATAAATTTGGAAGGAGGGGATTATGACGATGAGAGGGCAATCGCGCTTTCGAAAGAAATTTGGAGACAGGCAGGGAAAGATCTTGTAGGGTTCGACGCGGAGGAGGGAGAGCGCTGTTTAAGGTTGCTTTTGAGAAATTTATTTTTAGGGTTTGTTTCAAATTCAAATATTTCTATATCGAGGGAAAGGTTTAAAAATTCAAAATTCCTTTCGCTTTTGGATTGGATGAAGGACAATAACTATTTGGGAGAACGGCTTGGGAGAAAACCTGATGCAGGAGAAAAAGGACGCCTCTCATGCTATTGGGCTAAGGAAAAATTGCATGAGCACTTCCATTTATTTGGAAAGGACGTGGCACCTTTGGAGGGGCAAGATGATTATTTCGTTGAGTTGAGGATGACAGATAAAAGGATATGCAAGGTACGGTTTCGTTCAGAAAAAGAGCAAAGGTATCAAAAAGGGCTTAGCGATCTTAACGAATTTTATAAAGGATTTAAGTTTACATACAGATCTCCACAGCTAAAAGAACGGATACGGTTTTATCCGTTTCTCAAAGCTATTTTTAATAGGGCTTCGTGGGATTGTGGCGGGCGATTGTATTCTACCGGAGGGAATGGAATCAGTTACCAAAGCTTACCGTCGGATATCAGAATGAGCATTAGAATAGGTGGGAAAAAGACCGTAGAACTAGATTTTTCGGGGATGCACATAGCAATGCTTTATGCGAAAGAAAAAGTGAATGTTCCTGAGCAGATTTATGATTTTATGGGGACAGAGTTGATCCCGCTTATCAAGCATTTGACAATGGTTCTAATTAATAGCAGAACCGAGGAAGTTGCGCTAAACGAGGTTCGCTTCAAGGAGAGGGAGTTAGAGCAGTATTTAGGGGAAATCAGTGATAAGGATGCTTCTCTTTTGTCCGCGATTAAGGCGATGAGAGGAAGAGAAAAAGAAAATACATTTGAGGATTTAGTTGGTAAGATAAAAGAACATCATAAACCCATTGAGAAATATTTTGGAAGTGATTGTGGCGTGAGACTTCAGAATAAAGATTCTATCATTGCACTGGAGATACTTGAAGAATTTGCGAAACAAGGTATTCCTGTCTTGCCTGTGCATGATTCTTTTATCATCCAGAAAGAGTATGAGGGAAATCTGAGGAATGCAATGGATAGGTTGTTCAAAAAGCACAATAATGGATACCCTTGTGAAATTCATTAAAATTTAAATCATTATGAACGACAAAAAAGGCTACGTTTACATTTTGACGAATCCGAGTTTTCGGGAAGATTGGGTGAAAATCGGAAAAAGTTCACGCCCGGTCGATGTGCGTTCAAAGGAATTAGATAATACGGCGGTTCCGCTTCCGTTTGAGATTTTTGCGACGCTCAAAACCTCGAAGTATCATTTGGTTGAAAAACAAATTCATAAGATGATTGATCGTCTGACGGATTTACGGATTCGGCAAAATCGGGAGTTTTTCAATGTTTCTCCGCAGTTGGCATTTGAGATATTGAAAGATGCCGCATCCACGCTTGATGATGCGGAGATAAAGCTGTTTTCCGGAGTAGAGGACGCTGAACATGCGCCGCCACGGCGTCCGCCGTTTAAATTCAGCATGGCGGGTGTTAAGATTGGTGAGAAAGTCACGTTTGTTCCTGCCAAAATAGAAGTAACGGTGGCAAGTGAGAAGCACGTCGAGTACGAGGGACGGCTTTATACGCTTTCGGCGTTTACGGGAACGTTCATGCCGGAGTCCGAGCTAAATTCTTCGGGCGCTTACCAAGGACCGAAATATTTTACTTACAAAGGAAAAACGCTCAGCGCTCTTCGCCGGGAACGGGAATCCGGCAAATAGCTGTTTGCCATTCCGGAAAAGGATTTTTTGGAATTCTTTTTTCAGGTAAAACAGGCGTTGAAGGCATGCAAACGAGCTAAACGAGCCTCCGCCCTGGAGAGATATTAGATACCACGCTGCGGAACGATCAATTTGCACTCTACGTTCACGCGGAAGCGATTCCTTCGTCCCAAGGCATTGTTGCGCTTTTCAAGCGCATATCTCTCGTCGGTGTTCCCGCAGGTAGCTTACGCCACCTGCGGTTATTTTTGTTCGGCTTTTTAAGCCGGCACAAATCCGCTAAGCCGCAACGTTTTTTTTCAAAACAGAGAAACAATGTAGAGGTTTTTCTAAAAAATTATCCGTGAAATTCCGTGTGTTCCATGGTTTGGAAAAGTTTGTGCATCACGCGCGAGCGGTCTGGGAAAGTCGCTGGAAGCTCCAATTTTCAGTTTTCAACTCTCGCCCGGACGCCGCATGCGCACTCGCTTTGCTCGTTTGCCAATTACGCTTTCGGTTAAAATGTCTCTTAAAAATTCACGGTGTTTATTTAATATATTTTAATTATCTTATTAAAAAATATTTTACTTTCGGGGAGTTGGCGGATAGATTTGAAGAATCATGAGTACGCTGAAAAATCTTCGTTTGAGAGCCGGATTTACGCAGGACGCGCTTGCGGGAGAGATTGGCGTTTCGAAGCAGACGCTGATTGCCTACGAGAAAAATCCCGCGAATATTCCGGCGGGAAAGGTGGCGGCGTTGGCGCGGCTTTTTGAAGTCGATTGCGACTGCATTATCAACGATACCGAGCCGAAAACTTATTCCTACGACGTGCAGGCAAACACGGGAACGGCGGTGCAAAACCCGGAAATCCGCATTTCGATTCCGCAAGATAATATCGAGAAATTCAAAGAAGTTTTGCTCTACATTCTCGGGCGTGTGGGCGCGCGTCCGAACGTCGGTCAGACCGTGCTTTATAAATTACTCTACTTCATCGATTTCGATTACTACGAAAAATACGAAGAACAACTCATCGGAGCCAAATACATCAAAAATACGTTCGGACCGACGCCGGTGGATTTTGCAAAAATCACGCAGGAAATGGAACGCGGGAACGAGCTTTCCGTAGTAAAAGACAAATATTTTACCAAGGAACAAACAAAGTATCTGCCGCACCGCGACGCAGATTTGAGCCGGTTCTCGGCGCGGGAACTCGCCCACATCGAAGATTGTCTCCGCAAATACGCGGGAATGAACGCAAAGGAAATTTCGGATTATTCGCACAAAGATGTGCCGTGGATCGTGGCGGAAAACCGCGAGCCGATAGACTACGAAAGCGTTTTCTACCGTACGCCGGAAACTTCGGTTCGACAATATGCCGATGACGAATAACGAAGCGCAAAAACACTTGGAATACCGCGAAACATCGGAATTTCAGCGGGATTTCAAGCGCCTGAAAAAGCGTTTCCGGACGCTTGACGAGGATTTCGCGGTAATGAAGAAAGCGGCGATTGAGCTTTTGCATGTCCGCAAAATCGATAACGGAGCCTGCATCGAAATCGAGGGATTTTCTTCCAATCCGCGTTTATCCTACAAAGTCGTGAAATTCGCCTGCAAATCCTTGAAAAACAAGGGCGTGCGCAGCGGCTTACGCGCAATTTATGTCTTCGATAAAACGGCGGGAACGGTTTACTTCGTCGAAATTTATTATCATGAAAAGGACGGAGCGGATTTGAATCGGGAACGGCTTCGCCGATTTTTGGCAACGTTCCCGGCATAATGTTTGCGGGCATCGGATTTTCTCGGCGTTTCCTCTGCGCGGGAACGAAAAAAGGCTTTTCAGGAGGGCGTTCCTGCATTAGATTCAACGGAGCATTTTCAAAGCATTTTAATTCTACAGCATTAGAACTATGGAAGTACCTACAACCAACCAAAAACTCATCAACTGGGTGAATGAATTCGTTGCCCTCTGCAAACCTGCAAAGGTTCACTGGTGCGACGGCAGCAAGGAAGAAGCCGACAAGCTCTTCGGAGAAATGGTCGCCAGCGGTATGGCGATTAAGCTCAACGAAGAAAAACGTCCGGGCTGCTACCTTTATCGTTCCGACCCGCGCGACGTTGCTCGCGTTGAAAAGCGCACCCTCATCTGCTCGAAGGAAAAGGAAAATGCCGGACCGACGAACAACTGGGAAGATCCGGTTGTGATGAAGGAAAAAATGCGTGCCCTTTACGACGGCTGTATGGAAGGCCGCACGATGTATGTCATCCCGTTTGCGATGGGTCCGCTCGGCTCCCCGATCGCGCAATACGGCGTTGAAATCACGGACTCCCCGTATGTCGTTGTCTCGATGCGCATCATGGCTCGCGTCACGACGGAAGTTCTCCGCTACATTGAAAAGGACGACTTCTTCGTTCCCTGCGTCCACTCCGTCGGTATGCCGCTCAAACCGGGCGTCGAAGACGTGAAATGGCCGTGCAATCCGGACAACACCTACATTGTCCACTTCCCGGAAGAAAGCACGATTTGGTCTTTCGGTTCCGGCTACGGAGGAAATGCGCTCCTCGGCAAAAAGTGCTTCGCGCTTCGCATTGCTTCGAACCTCGCCCGCAAGCAGGGCTGGCTCGCTGAGCACATGCTCATTCTCGGTGTCAAAACTCCGGAAGGCAAGAAACACTACGTTACGGCTGCGTTCCCGTCGGCTTGCGGTAAGACGAACTTCGCGATGCTTATCCCGCCGAAAGAACTCCGTGAAAAAGGCTGGGAAATCACCTGCGTCGGCGACGACATTGCATGGATCAAGCCGGACGCCACTGGTCAGCTCCGCGCCATCAATCCGCAAAACGGCTTTTTCGGCGTTGCTCCGGGAACGGCTATGCATACGAACCCGAACGCGCTCCTTTCCTGCTCGAAAAACACCATCTTCACGAACGTCGCTCTTACCGACGACGGCGATATCTGGTGGGAAGGCATGACCAAGGAACCGCCGGCACACCTCATCGACTGGCAGGGCAACGACTGGACGCCCGACATGATCGACGAAAAAACCGGAAAACGCAAACTCTCCTCGCACCCGAACTCCCGCTTCGCGGCTCCGGCAGCTAACTGCCCGTGCATCGACCCGGATTGGCAGAGCGCGGAAGGCGTTCCCGTCGACGTGTTCGTTTACGGCGGTCGCCGCATGAACGACATTCCGCTCGTGTTCCAAGCGCACAACTGGGCACACGGTGTTTATCTCGGCGCCACGGTCGGTTCCGAACAAACGGCTGCTGCTGAAGGTCAGGTCGGCGCTCTCCGCCGCGACCCGTTCGCGATGCTTCCGTTCTGCGGCTACCACATGGGCGACTACTTCGCGCACTACCTGTCCATGGCGAAAATCGCCAAGACGCCGGCAGTCTTCCACGTCAATTGGTTCCGCAAAACGCCGGAAGGCAAGTTCATGTGGCCGGGCTACGGCGACAATGCTCGCGTTCTCGCGTGGATGATCGGCCGCGTCGAAGGCACGGCTTCCGCTAAGGATTCGCCGTTCGGCTACATTCCGTCCTACGAAGATATGGACTTCACGGGTCTTGACTTCTCCAAGGAAGAATTCGACGCCGTCATGGCTATCGACGCGAACCGCGTCAAGGAACTCGCCGAAGCCAACACCGATTATCTCGCAAACACGATCGGTCACGCTTCGCCGGAACTCCTCGCGGTTTCCGACGACATCATCGCGCGTTGCAAATAAGAAAAGCTTAAAAACTAAAGCTTAAAGAAGAGCGTTCCCGTGATTCATTTCGCGGGAACGCTTTTTTTTGTTTTCAGTTTCGTCGAGTCGCCCTTACGAATTCGCAGGCAGAAAAGGGCGGGGATTAGTCGAGCGCGTCCAGGACGGCTCCGGCGATAGCGTCGGCGACGAGGCGTCCGCGTGCGTTTAATGCTAAAATATCGGGAGAGTCGGCGGCGATTTCGCTGAGGTAATTTTCGTCGTGCAAAGCCGATTTCAATTCGACGAGCGATTCCGGAATTTCAGATTTCCCAAGAAAGCGTTTTGCCAGTCCGGAGAGGCAAACACCTTCGTTGAGTCTGAGTCCGAAGATGATCGCGTCTGCAAAAAGTTGATTTCCGTCGAGAATCGTCTCGTCAACGCGCACGGGAACGCCGGAGGCGAGCCCGTCGAGCCAGAGCGGGAGGTTGGCGGGATTGGCAAATCGTTTTCCGAAGCATTGCGATGCGGCGGCGGGACCGTAGCCGAGCCATTCGTGCATACGCCATGTATTTAAATTATGCATACAAATATTTTCCCCGTGTGCATGATTGGCGATTTCGTATTGCTTGTAGCCGGCGGCGGCAAGTTTTTCCCATGTTTCCAAATATAATTCCGCTTCGCGCTCGGGGGATTTTTCTGCGGGATCGAAGCGCGGTGACTGTTGTAGACGTGCAAGTAGCGGAGCCTCCTCTTCGAGCATTAGGCAGTAGGTCGAAAGGTGTTCGGGAGCGAGGGAAATCGCCTGTGCAATATCGCTGTGCCAGCGTGAATGATTTTCTCCGGGAACGGAAAAAATCAGATCGAGGTTTACGTTGGAAAATCCGGCGGCGCGAATAGTCTCATAGGCGGAAAAAATTTTTTTCGGTGCGTGGCGTCTGCCGAGGAGGGCGAGTGTTTCTGCATCGAACGACTGAACGCCCATTGAAATGCGATTTACGCCGATATTTTTCAGCGCCTGCATCTTGTCGGCGCGGACGGTTGCAGGCGCGAGCTCGACACTCCATTCTTCGGGAGCGTTCCCGCGATTGGCTTTCAGGAGGATTTTCCCGAGTCGTTCGAAGTCGGATGCCGTCAAAATTCCCGGTGTTCCGCCCCCGATGAAAAACGTATTTGCCGGACGCGGGAGCGGAATCAACTCTGCTTCCCGCTCGATGCCGCGAAGCCACGCATCAATTGCTTCCCGCTTGGGCGCTTCCTTGTAAAACGCGCAATAGTCGCACGCGTTCCCGCAAAACGGAACGTGTACATAGAGACCGAGCTGAGTGCCATTATTTGTATTTTTCACGGATTGATAATCTTTAAGCTTTAATCTTTGGGCGTTAATCTTTCAATTATCTTTCATGACGGGAAGGGCGCCCATAGGTATTTTTGATTCCGGCTACGGCGGACTTACGGTTTTTCAAAAAATCCGGGAAGTTTTGCCGAGCTACGATTTTATTTACTTGGGGGATAATGCGCGTGCGCCTTACGGTTCGCGTTCGTTTGACGTTGTTTACGAATTTACGCGGCAGGCGGTTTTTCGGCTTTTCGAAATGGGTTGTCCGCTTGTAATTTTGGCGTGCAATACGGCTTCCGCCAAGGCGCTTCGGACGATTCAGCAAAATGACTTGGCGCGCGGGAACGATCCGACTCGGCGCGTGCTTGGTGTGATTCGCCCGACGGTTGAACGCTTGGGCGAATTGACGCAGACGCGGCGCGTGGGAATTCTCGGGACGACGGGAACGATTGCTTCCGAGTCTTACACGCTCGAGATCGCGAAGCTTTTTCCGCAAATCCGCGTTACGGGAGAAGCCTGTCCGATGTGGGTTTCGCTCGTCGAAAATCGTGAAGCCGATTCGCCGGGAGCCGATTATTTTATTCGGAAAAATATCGAAAACCTGTTTTCCCGTGATCCGGAAATCGACACAATCGTGCTTGCGTGCACGCATTATCCGCTTTTGATGAGAAAAATCCGAAAACACGTTCCCGCAGGCGTAAAGATATTCCCTCAAGGCGACTGCGTGGCGAATGCGCTTGCAGACTATCTTTCCCGCCATCCGGAAATGGATGCACGCATATCACAAAACGGGCGTACGCGTTTCTTCACGACAGAATCCGCAGAGCGCTTTTCCGCGAATGCTTCTTTTTTCCTTGGCGAGCCTGCCGTTGCCGAGAAGATTTTCCTTTAAAAAAAGCGTTCCTGCGACACGGGCCGCGGGAACGCTTTTGTCGGAAATTTCCACGAATTAATACGCTCGCGTTGTGCGGTTTTCGTAGAAATTGACGTAGGCGCGGTTGAGCGCGCGGAATCCGCCGGGGGTCGGATAATTGCCGGAAAAATACCAATCTCCCGCGCTTCCCGGGCAGGATTTGAGCAAGTTTTCCAGCGATTGGAAAATGAGGACGAGTTCGCCTTTCCAATCGCAATCCGGATAGACGAGCTCGGCGCATTTGCGCGCGATTTCCTCTTCCGAGAACTGATCGTAAATGCGTCCGACGTGGTTGACCATCGCCGGCTCCGGCTTTTCGAGTTCCTTGAGGCAATCCTGATAAACTTCGCGAAGCAAGTCGCCTTTGCCGGTTTGCTGGCAAAGCTGAATCGCCGCCTGAAACGCAAGGAATTTTCCGAGTTCGCTCATGTCGATCCCGTAGCAGTCCGGGTAGCGCACTTGCGGCGCGGACGAGCAAACGATGATTTTTTTCGGATTCGGGCGCGAAAGAATTTTCAGAATGGATTCGCGAAGCGTGGTTCCGCGCACAATCGAGTCGTCGATAATGACAAGATTTTCGCCTTCGCGCACAACGCCGTAGGAGATGTCGTAAACGTGCGAGGCGAGGCGGTTGCGCGTTTTTTCCTGCGAAATAAAGGTGCGGAGCTTGATGTCTTTGTGGGCGACTTTTTCGCCGCGCGGCCAGTTGCCCATGATCAGTTTTTCAATCAGGGCTTCATCGACGTTTCCGTTTTTGACGGCGGCGAGAAGCTCGTCGCGCACTTCGCGGCGGCGATTCACGCGCAGTTCCGCCATCATGCCGTAGTAGGACGTTTCCGCCGTGTTCGGAATGAAGGAGAAAACGGTGTGTTCGAGGTCGTTGTTGATTTCCTTAAGAATCTGCGGAACGAGAGCCGCGCCGAGGGCTTTGCGTTCTTCGTAGATCGACGGATCGTTCCCGCGCGAGAAGTAAAGCCGCTCAAAGGTGCAATGCGTTTTCGTTCCCGGTTCAAAAATTTTCTCGAAACGAATATCGCCGTAACTTTGAACAATCATCGCCGTTCCCGGCGTGAGTTCTTCGACCTGATTTTCCGTGGCGTTGAAAATCGTCATCAGCGCCGCGCGTTCGGAGGCGACGGCAACGACTTCGTCCGTGCGCAAAATGAAGCAGGGACGAATGCCGTTCGGGTCGCGCATCGCGAACATGTCGCCGTTCCCGGTGGCGCCGCAGAGAGTGAAGCCGCCGTCCCAGCGATGTGAGGCTTTGCGGATGACTTCGGCGAGGTCGATGCGGCGGGAAATGATTTCGGGCATTTCGCGTCCGGGAACGCCGGCGTCGCGCAATTCGCGGAAAATCGTCGTGTGCGCATCGTCGAGCCAGAAGCCGAGTTCTTCAAGAAGCGATTGCGTATCGGTGGAAAGCACCGGATGCGCGCCGCGGTTAATGAGGGCTTCGTTCAGATCGCCGGGATTTGTAATCGAAAAATTACCCGCAATCATCAGGTTTCGTGTCGGCCAGATAGATTTGCGGGCGAATGGGTGGCAGGTGGACAGGTCGTAATTGCCGGAAGTTCCGTAGCGAAGATGTCCGATAAGTAATTCTCCGCCGAAATTGAAGTTCTGCTTCACGGTGGCGGGAATTTCCGGAATGATCTTCCCGGATTTCACTTTTTCTTCGTAATCGGCGAGCTGGCGGGAGAACATCTCGGTGAGAGCGGCGGAGCCGAGTGCTCGGTCGCGCGCCATGAAGCTTTCTCCGGCGGGAACGCCGAGCTTGACGCATCCGATACCGGCGCCGTCTTGCCCTCGATTATGCTGTTTTTCCATCAGCAAAAAGAGCTGGTTGAATCCGTAAAGCGGCGTTCCGTATTTGTGCTCGTAGTATTCGAGCGGCTTTAAGAGCCGGACAACGGCAATTCCGCATTCGTGCTTAATTGGATCGCTCATATAGAAGTGAGCACAAAAAAAACAAAATTTCGCGTTCCCGTCAAAATTTTTACACAGGAATTTTGATTTTTAAACCGCCTGTTTTTTAGATAAAAGCTGCAATTTAGGACGCTTTTTGAAGCAAAAAATATCGCCGCTCGGAAGAATTAAAAAGCGATTTTATAGATTGAAAATTTCTTGAAGCGCAAACACGCTATCGATTAAAATCGAAAGAAATCATCGGAGCGGCTTCATGATGAAATCGTTTCGTAATAACACAGATGCTCGAAAAATTCCTAAAACAATCGAAGTTCACGTCGCAGGAAGACTTTTGTAAGAATTTTGAAGTGATCGTTCCGGAGAACTTCAATTTTGCGTACGACGTTGTTGATGAATGGGCACGAATACAGCCGGATAAGCGTGCTATGTGCTGGGTAAACGATAAAGGAGAGCACATCGATTTTACTTTTTCGGACTTGAAAGAACAAAGCGATCGCGTTGCCGCGTATTTGCAATCCAAGGGAATCGGCAAAGGCGATATGGTCATGTTGATTTTGAAGCGGCGCTACGAATTTTGGTTCACGATTCTTGCGCTACACAAAATCGGCGCGGCGTGCATTCCCGCGACGCATTTGCTGATGAAAAAAGACATTGTCTACCGTTGCAACGCGGCGGGAATTAAGGCGATTGTCTGCGTCGGCGACAAACTTGTACTGGATCGCGTGGCTTCGGCGCTTCCGGATTGCGCGACTCTGAAATGCGTGATGTCCACGGGACCGATCGTTCCCGCGGGTTTTGAAGATTTTACAAAAGGTTATAAGAGCGCTCCGGCGTTTGAACGCCCGGCAAATGTCAATACCAACGACGATATTTCGCTTCTCTATTTTACTTCGGGAACGACCGGGCATCCGAAAATGGTGGCCCACGATTTCACTTATCCGCTCGGGCATATCGTTACGGGATCGTTTTGGCATAATCTCACCGAAGACAGCTTACACCTGACGGTTGCGGACACTGGCTGGGGCAAGGCGGTTTGGGGCAAACTTTACGGGCAATGGATCGCAGGAGCAGCGGTTTTCGTTTACGACCATGAAAAATTTACGCCGCGCGACATGCTTCGCATGATCAGCAAATATCGTATTACATCGTTTTGTGCGCCGCCGACGGTTTTCCGCTTTATGCTTCACGAAGATATGAGCGGAATCGACATTTCCTGCCTGAAATGGTGTACGATCGCCGGCGAAGCTCTCAATCCGTCCGTTTACGAAGAATTTTACAACATTACGGGAATTCGGTTGCGGGAAGGCTTCGGGCAGACCGAGACGACTTGCTCGATTTTGACGACGCCGTGGATGACTCCGAAACCCGGTTCCATGGGGAAGCCCAATCCGGCGTATTGCGTCGATTTGGTGGACGATACCGGAAAAAGCGTGCCGCCGGGCGTGCAGGGCGAAATCATCATTCGTACCCCGGATGGAAAAAAGCCGCTCGGACTTTTCAAAGGTTATTACCGCGATCAGGAACTTACGGAACGCGTTTATTGCAACAATGTCTATCACACCGGGGATGTGGCGACGCGCGATGCCGACGGCTATTTCTGGTTTGTCGGCCGTAATGACGACGTCATCAAAAGCTCCGGTTACCGCATCGGTCCGTTTGAGGTTGAATCTGCCGTGATGTCGCATCCTGCGGTTTTGGAATGCGCGATTACGGGCGTTCCCGACGCGATTCGCGGGCAAGTTGTCAAAGCAACGATTGTTTTGGCTCAGGCTTGGCGAGAAAAAGTTGAAGAATACGACAAGCTGAAGCGAAGCATTCAGGAGCACGTCAAAAAAGAAACGGCGCCGTATAAATATCCGCGCGTTATCGAATTTGTCGAAGAACTCCCGAAAACGATTTCCGGCAAGATTCGCCGCGTCGAGTTGCGGGAAAAGGTTCAGGAATTCGTTGCAAAGATCGTTCCCGAATCGTTTAAGGACAGCGCGAAGGAGTTGGTTGAAAAAATTCCTTTTGAGGATATCAAGCAACAGATTGATCGCGTTTCGGACATTTTCCCGAAGTCCAAACCGAAAGACGAGGGCAACGCGTAAAACGCTCAAATTCCCGTTTGCTCATGCCCCCCGTTCTTTCAGCTCAGGATTATATCGAAGGCGTTTTGCGCGGTGATCGCGTGATGCTTGCGCGCACGATTACGCTTATCGAAAGCGACGCACCGAAGCATCAGGCCTTGGCGGATGAAGTGATTCAGGGATTGCTCCCGTACACGGGAAAGTCCGTTCGCGTCGGTATTACCGGCGTTCCCGGCGGCGGGAAAAGCACTTTCATCGAGGCGTTCGGTTGTCATCTTTGCGATTTAGGAAAAAAAGTTGCTGTCTTAGCGATTGACCCGAGTAGCAGCATTTCCCGCGGGAGCATTCTCGGCGACAAGACGCGCATGGAAGAACTTACGCGACGGGAAAACGCCTTCATTCGCCCGTCTCCGTCCGGTTGTGCACTCGGCGGCGTTGCGCGCAAAACGCGGGAAAGCATTCTCGTTTGCGAGGCGTTCGGCTTCGATGTCGTTTTGGTGGAAACCGTCGGCGTCGGACAAAGCGAAACGACCGTGCGCTCGATGGTGGACTTCTTCCTCGTCATTACAATCGCGGGAGCGGGAGACGAACTTCAGGGCATTAAAAAAGGCATTATGGAATTGGCGGATTCGCTTTTGGTTACAAAGGCGGACGGCGACAATCGTTCCCGCGCACTCGCGACGCGTGCCGAGCTTGAGCAGGTTTTGCATTTTATTACACCGGTTTCCCCGAAATGGCATCCGCGCGCTTTGGCATGTTCCAGCCTCGAAGGCATCGGAATTGATGAAGTTTGGAAACTCATCTGCGAATTTGTTGCGAAATCTCGCGTTACGGGGCTGATTGACGAGCGCCGGCGGGAACAGTCTCTGGAATGGCTTCAATGGCTTTTGGAGCAGGAACTGTGGCGGCGTTTCACTCAGAATCCGAACATTGTCGAAGCATGGTCGGAAACGCAGGAGCAGGTTTTATCCGGAAAGATTTCTCCGACGGCGGCGGCGCGTCGCCTCATACGAATTAATACTCAAACGAAAGAATAAACAATGATTACCCAAATTGACCACATCGGCATTGCCGTTACGAGCCTCGAAGCCACGATCCCGCATTATCGCGATGCACTCGGACTGGGCGAACCCCACATTGAAGAAGTCCCGACTCAAAAAGTACGCGTTGCGATGTTTGACGTCGGCGGTGTTCACATCGAACTTCTTGAACCGACTTCGCCGGACAGCCCGATCGCCAAGGCGATTGAAAAGAACGGCGGGCGCGGTTTGATTCATCATCTCGCATTTAAAACCGACGATGCGGCGGCGCAACTCACGCAGGCGAAAAATGCCGGTTGCGCACTCATCAACGAAACGCCCGTTCCCGGGGCACACAATACGCAAGTTGGTTTTCTGCATCCGAAATCCACGTTCGGAGTTTTGACCGAATTTTGCCAACACTAATTACCGGAAACACAAACAGATACTAATGGAAAGCAAACTTACTCTAGACGAGTTTTCGAAACCTTCCTACGAGGAATGGAAAGCCGCCGCCGTTGAAACGCTCAAGGGGGCGCCGTTTGAAAAGAAACTTTTTACAAAAACGCCGGAAGGAATTCTTGTTGAACCGATTTACGACGGCGTGGCGCCTGACGCGGCGATTCCTGGATTCTTCCCGTACACGCGCGGAATTTCCGCAACGCCGCAGGCTTGGCTCGTCGCGCAGGAGGCTTCCGCCGGTTGCGCCGGAAAGTATAACAAAGTCCTTCAGAGCGCAATCGAACGCGGACAAAGCGCCGTCTCGCTTAAATTCAAAGGAACCGGCGTTTGCGGCGGGCTCAAGGAGCTTTCCGTCGATGCGGTTAAAACTGCGCTCGCGGATGTCGATTTTTCTTCGCTTGCTCTGTTTATCGACGGCGGGAACGAACCGGCGAAAGTTTATGATACGGTCGGCAAAGCCATCAAGGAACTCGGCGGGAACGACCGCGCAATTCCCGGAGCTGTCAGCATTGATCCGATTGGCGTTTTGTTGCTTAACGGCAAGTTGCCGAAAACTCTCGACGCGCTTTACGCCGAAATGGCGGACGTGACGAAGCGCTCGCAATCCGTCTTCCGTACGGTCGGCGTTAATGCTGCGATTTATGCCAATGCGGGTGCAACCGCCGTTCAGGAACTCGGCTATGCGATCGCAACCGCCGTCGAATACCTCCGCGCTCTTACGAATGCCGGATTCGACATCGACACGGCGGCGCAAAAAATCCGTTTTACGCTCGCAATGGGCGGAGATTTCTTCATGTCGCTTGCCAAGGTTCGCGCTCTGCGCACGCTTTGGGCAAATATCGTCAAAGCCTGCGGCGGGAACGACGAATCCTGCAAAGCACACATCCATGCGACGACGACGCGCTGGAACAAGTCTTCGCTTGATATTTACGTTAATATGCTTCGCTCGACGACGGAAGCGACGGCTGCCGTTCTCGCGAATGTCGAAAGCCTCACGATTGAGCCGTTCGACGCGGCGGCGCGCAAGCCCGACGATTTCTCGCGTCGCATTGCGCAGAATCTCCACATCATTCTTCGCGACGAATGTCAATTTGACAAAGTGCTTGATCCGGCGGGCGGTTCGCCTTACGTGGAATCGCTTACAACGCAACTTGCGGAAAAGGCCTATGCGCTTTTCCAAGATGTCGAAAAAGCCGGCGGCATGGCAGCCGCGGTTCTCGCGGGAACGCCTCAGGCAGCGGTTGCGGCGGCAAATGCCGAAAAAATGAAAATGCTCGAACAACGTCGCATGACGCTTGTCGGCGTGAATGTTTACGCAAATCCGCTTGAAAAACCGCTCGAAAAACGCGAATGCTGCTGCTCGAAAAAATCCGGGGAATCTGCTGAAAAACATAGTTGCTGTTGCCACGGGAACGACGTTCCCGCCGCAGTTTCGGCGCCGAAGTTGGAGCAGGTCCGTGCTGCAGAGCCGTTTGAAAAAATGCGCAATGCCGTTTGGAGTGCTGCGAAGCGTCCGCAGATTTTCCTCGCTAACATGGGCCCGGTTCGCCAGCACAAGGCACGTGCGGATTTTTCCACAGGCTTCTTCGATGTCGGCGGTTTTGAAATTCTCACGAATTCCGGCTTCAAGGATGTTCCCGCCGCCGCAGAAGCGGCAGTGGCGTCAGGCGCGGGAATCGTTGTTATCTGCTCGACCGATGATACTTATCCGGAAATCGTTCCCGCGCTGACACAGGCGATCAAAGCCGCTAAGCCGGAAACGCAGGTGGTTCTTGCCGGCTATCCGACGGATTTTGTCGAAGCGTTCAAAGCTGCCGGAGTCGATGAGTTCATTCACATCAAGGCGAATTGCTACGCCGTCAACAAAGCGCTTCTCGCCAAAGTCGGGATTAACGCCTAACACACAAAACAGGAAAGTTAATTATCATGAGTATTCCTAATTTTTCTTCCGTCGAATTCAAAATCGCTCCCGCGACGGGAACGAAAGCCGAATGGCAGGAACAAGTTGAAAAAGCAACCGGCAAGCCGCTGAAAGAATTGCTGTGGCGTACAATGGAACAAATCGACGTTGCGCCGTTGCAAACTCAGGCGGATGCCGCCGAATGCAAGCAAGTCGGCTACACCGCCGGGATCGCGCCGAATCTGCGCGGTCCGTACCCGACGATGTATGTCACGCGCCCGTGGACCGTGCGCCAGTATGCCGGGTTCTCGACGGCAAAAGAATCCAACGCGTTTTATCGCCGCAATCTTGCCGCCGGGCAGAAAGGGCTTTCCGTTGCGTTTGACTTGGCAACGCACCGCGGTTACGACTCCGACCACCCGCGCGTTGTCGGCGATGTCGGGAAAGCCGGGGTCGCCGTTGACTCCGTACTCGACATGAAAACGCTTTTTGACGGCATCCCGCTCGACAAGATTTCCGTTTCCATGACGATGAACGGCGCGGTTCTTCCCGTCATGGCGTTTTATATCGTTGCCGCCGAAGAGCAGGGCGTGAAGCCGGAACTGCTCTCGGGAACGATTCAGAACGACATTCTCAAGGAATTTATGGTGCGCAACACCTATATTTACCCGCCGACTCCGTCGATGAAAATCATTGCCGACATTTTCGAGTACACATCGAAGTACATGCCGAAGTTCAATTCGATTTCCATTTCCGGCTATCACATGCAGGAAGCGGGAGCGACGGCGGATATCGAAATGGCTTACACGCTCGCCGACGGCTTGGACTATATTCGCACGGGCGTCAAAGCCGGGCTTTCCGTCGATGCGTTTGCGCCGCGTTTGTCTTTCTTCTGGGCGCAGGGGAAAAACATGTTTATGGAAATCGCCAAGATGCGCGCCGCGCGCGTGCTTTGGGCGAAGATCGTCAAGCAGTTCGGCCCGGAAAATGCGAAATCACTCGCGCTTCGCACGCACTCGCAAACTTCCGGTTGGTCGCTGACGGAACAGGATCCGTTTAATAACGTTGCCCGCACTTGCGTTGAAGCCATGGCGGCGGCGTTCGGGCACACGCAATCGCTCCACACGAATTCGCTCGACGAAGCCATTGCGCTCCCGACGGACTTCTCCGCGCGCATTGCCCGCAACACGCAGCTTTTCCTCCAGAGCGAAACCGGTATTTGCCGCACGGTCGATCCGTGGGGCGGTTCGTATTACGTCGAAAGCCTTACCGAAGCCATTATGGAAAAGGCTTGGGCGCTGATTCAGGAAGTCGAAGAACTCGGCGGAATGGCGAAGGCGATTGAAACGGGCTTGCCGAAAATGCGCATTGAAGAAGCCGCCGCACGCCGCCAAGCGCAAATTGACTCCGGACGCGAAACCATCGTCGGCGTCAATCGCTACAAACTTGCCAAGGAAGATGCGCTCGAAACGCTCGAAGTGGACAACACCGTCGTTCGCGAAGAGCAAATCTCCCGCCTCAACGAAATTCGTGCCACGCGTGATAATGCCGCCGTCGAAGCCGCGCTCGAAGCGCTTACGAAATGTGCGGAAACGAAGGAAGGCAATTTGCTCGAACTCGCCGTCAACGCTGCACGCCTCCGCGCGACGCTCGGTGAAATTTCCTATGCACTCGAAAAAATCTACGGGAGACACAAAGCTGTGATTCGTTCTATCTCCGGAGTTTATCAATCCGAATTCGCCCAAGACGGCGATAACAACATCGTCGCCGAAGTGCGCGCCGCTAGCGATAAATTCGCCGAAGAAAACGGACGCCGCCCGCGCGTCATGATTGCCAAAATGGGGCAGGACGGGCACGACCGCGGAGCGAAAGTTGTCGCAACCGCGTATGCCGACCTCGGATTCGACGTCGATATCGGACCGCTCTTCCAAACGCCGGAAGAAACGGCGAAACAAGCCGTCGAAAACGACGTTCATTGCGTCGGCGTTTCTTCGCTCGCAGCCGGGCACAAGACGCTCGTTCCGCAACTTATCGCCGAACTCAAAAAACTCGGACGCGAAGACATTCATGTTTTCTGCGGCGGCGTTATTCCGCCCCAGGATTATGACTTCCTTTACGCCGCCGGCTGTAAGGCAATCTTCGGTCCCGGAACCGTCATCCCGGAAGCGGCAAAGAAGATTCTTTCCTTCCTCTAAGCGGATTTCCCGCAACAAAGTGCGTTCCCGTGAAATTTCTCGCGGGAACGCTTTTTTGTATCAAATTCCTCGCATTCCTGCGGGAACGCATTAGCATGAAAACATGCGCAAAATTCTTCTGAAAAACACGATGCTCGACGGAGCCGAAACCGACGTTCTCATTGCGGGAACGCGCTTTGAAAAAATCGCTCCGGGATTGCTTGCGGACGCGGAAACCGAGCTCGTCGACGCTGCGGGAACGGCAATTCTTCCGCCGTTTTACAATGCGCACACACACGCGGCAATGACGCTTTTGCGCGGATACGCCGACGATAAAGAACTCTTTACTTGGCTCAACGATCACATTTGGCCCTTTGAAGCCAAGATGACGGCGCAAGATATTTACGAAGGTTCCCGCCTCGCGATTTTAGAAATGATTCGCTCGGGAACGGTTTTTTTCAACGACATGTATTGGCAAAGCGACGAAACCGTGCGCGCTGCGAGCGAAATGGGAATTCGCGCTTGCGTCGGGATGACGGTCACGGATTTCATCGGCGAAGCGGCGATTGAGGCAACTTTCGATCGGCTCGCAAGCTTGAATCCGGGAAACTATGCCGATGACGCCGGGCTTGTCCGCCTGACGCTGGCGCCGCACGCCGTTTATACGGTTTGTGAAAAACTCTGGCGGCGAAGTGCCGAGTTTGCACGGGAACGCGGTTTGATTTTGCATATTCACCTCGCGGAAACGCGGAAAGAAGTCGCCGACTGCGTTGCCGCACACGGGAAAACGCCGGTGCGCTGGTTGGATTCGCTCGGTGTTTTGGGCGAGAATGTCGTCGCCGCACACGTTGTCCATGTTGACGACGAGGAGATTGCGATTTTGCGGGAACGCGGCGTTGCCATTGCGCATAATCCCTGCTCAAACATGAAGTTGGCATCGGGTATTTTCCGCTCGAAAGCTTTTTCCCAAGCGGGTTGCCGTGTCACAATCGGAACGGACGGGAACGCTTCGAACAATAACTTGGACATGCGGGAAGAGGCGAAGTTTGCGGCGTTGCTTGCGAAAGTTTCCGGAGATCCGGAGGCGCTTCCCGCAGATGAAGCGTTGGCGTGGGCGACGCGAAACGGCGCGCTTGCCTTCGGAATTGATGCCGGGGAAATCGCAGAAGGAAAACTTGCCGATGCCGTTTTAGTTGATTTGAACAACGAACGGATGGTGCCCTCGCACAATCTGATTTCCAATTGGATTTATTCCGCGGATTCGCGGTGCATTCGTGATGTGATTTGCAACGGAAAATTTCTTATGCGTTCCCGCACCATTGAAAAGGAAGCGGAAATTTTGGACGCGGTTCGCCGTCTTTCGCTTTTGAAAAAATAAGATTTCAGACGGCTTTGGAATGGCGGTTTTGCGCTCCCGCCTGAAAATACGCATCAAACGGAAGTGCGATGTTTCGGATGAACATGCGCCCGATGTGTGTTACGCTAAAGCCGTTCCCGTCTTCCCGCAATGCAATCAGACCGTCGTCGGCGAGCGAGTCCAGCTTTGCGATTTCGGAGGAATACCGTGTTTTAAAATCAAATCCGAATTGCGCAGAGAGTTTGAGATAGTCCAATTCCAAGTCGCACATAATGCGCGTGATAATTTCTCGGCGACGCAAATCTTCTTCCGTTAAAATCAGCCCCTTAGTGCGCGGAATGTTTCCCGAATCAACACGGTTCTCGTAGGCTTCAAGCGTTTTTTCATTTTGAGAGAAACTGCGCGCGGATTGTGAAATGGACGACATGCCGAGCGCGACGATCGGCAAGCCGGCGTGCGTCGAATAACCTTGAAAATTGCGTTGGAGACGGCGTTCCCGCAACGCGTGAACCAGTTCGTCGTCTTCCCGTGCGAAATGGTCCAAGCCGATGTAAACAAATCCGTTACGCGTGAGTTTTTCGATGATGGTTTTGAGTAGCGCGATTTTTTCGTCGGGCGAGGGTAGGGCTCCGCTTTGTTCCAGAAGCTTCTGCTGGGGCTTGAGCCAAGGAACGTGCGCGTAGCTGAATACGGCAAAACGATCCGGGCGAAGCTCAAGCAATTCCGCCAGTGTTTGTTCGTAGCTGTCCGTCGTCTGAAACGGCAGTCCGTAAATGAGGTCAAAATTAATTGAGGAAAAACCGCATTCCCGCAACCAACGGACTGCTTGTTCAATAAGCGGCTTCGGCTGAACACGATGGATGGCGACTTGGACTTTGGGGTTAAGGTCCTGAACGCCGAGCGAGGCGCGGGAACAGCCGAGGCGGCGAAATGCATCGACAATCTCGCGCGTCAGCGAGCGCGGATCAAGCTCGACGGAAATTTCTGCGTCCGGTGTAAATAAAAAATGCTTACGGAGCATTGCTGCGATCCGGTCGATTTGCCGGGGCGTCAGTGCGCTTGGCGTGCCGCCGCCGAAATGCAGTTGGGCGACGGAAAGAGTTGTTCCGTCGGGCGCAATCCGGTTTTTCCAAAGCTCAATTTCTTTTTCGAGTGAATCCAGATAGCGCTCAGCGTCGGAATCGCTGCGTGCGGGAACGGTCGTGCAACCGCAGTACCAGCAAAGCGATTTACAGAACGGAATATGTATGTAAATTGAAATAACATTTCCGCCGGCGGCGATATCTTCCCGCATGATGTTGAAAATTGCGTCGTCGCCGACATCGTCGCGAAATTGAAGCGCGGTAGGGTACGACGTGTAGCGCGGCGCGGGAACGTTGTATTTTTTTACGAGGTCAAGGTCTACCTCAATAGCGTTTTTCATGCTTTTGATTAAAACGGTTTATGCGCGGCGCGGGAACGCAAAAATAGGACTTGCGCCCTGCGTGCGTTTAGTAGAAGCTTAGAAACAAGTCAGGTCCCGGGCAACGAATGCCGGCGAACCCCGTCAGATCCGGAAGGAAGCAGCGGCAGTCAGGTTCCTCGTGTGCTCCGGTCAACCTGGCGTTTTTGTTTTATTGTCTATCTGCTTCCGAAAGCAACGGGGCGTTCTCGCGGATGCGAGATGAATTTCCTTTTCCCGCGCGGGAACGCGGCTTAAAATCACCCGCTAATTATGAAAAAAGAACTTCCTGCCAATAAACGCCTTCCCGACGCTAAAGGATTTTTCGGACGCTTCGGGGGCTCTTTCGTTCAGCCGGAATTGCAAAAGCAAATGGACGAAATCGAGCATGCGTATCACACAATTTGCCGCTCGCACAACTTTGTTCAGGATTTGCGCAACATCCGCAAACATTTTCAGGGGCGCCCGACGCCGGTTTATTACTGCAAAAACCTGACGGAAAAAGTCGGCGGAGCCCGCATTTATCTCAAGCGCGAAGACCTGAACCACACAGGCGCACACAAGCTCAATCACTGCATGGGCGAGGCCTTGCTCGCGAAATATTTGGGCAAGAAAAAGCTCATCGCGGAAACGGGTGCCGGGCAACACGGCGTCGCGCTCGCAACGGCGGGAGCGTATTTCGGCATTCCCGTGGAAATCCACATGGGCGAAGTCGACATCCAAAAAGAATACCCGAACGTTATGCGCATGAAAGTGCTCGGCGCAAAGGTCGTTTCCGTAACGCGCGGCGATAAAACGCTCAAGGAAGCCGTCGATTCCGCGTTTGAATCCTACCTCGACGATCCGGTTAATTCCATTTACTGCATCGGCTCCGTGCTCGGGCCGCACCCGTTCCCGCTTCTCGTGCGCGAATTCCAGCGTGTCATCGGCATCGAAGCGCGGGAACAGTTTTTTGAAATGACGGGAGAAATGCCCGACAATATCTGCGCCTGCGTCGGCGGCGGCTCGAACGCGGCGGGATTTTTCCACGCGTTTATCGACGATCCCGTCGAAATCTACGGTGTCGAGCCGCTCGGTCGCGGAACCAAGCTCGGAGAACACGCCTGTTCGCTCGCCTACGGCACGGAAGGCATCATGCACGGCTTTAATTCCATTATGCTCAAAGACGAAAACGGCGATCCCGCGCCGGTTTACTCGGCGGCGAGCGGATTGGATTATCCGTCCGTCGGGCCGGAACACGCTTACTGGCACGAAATCGGGCGCGAAAAAGCCGTCAGCATCAACGACGACGAAGCCGTTACGGCGTTTTTCCAACTTTCGCGCTTGGAAGGTATCATTCCCGCGCTCGAAAGCGCGCACGCCGTCGCCTTCGCAACGAAGCTCGCCAAGGAGCGCCCGACGGAATCCATTCTCGTCAATCTTTCCGGTCGCGGCGACAAAGACCTTGATTTCGTCATGGAAAAATTCGGACATTACGCCGACCGCGAATATTAAGCTTAAGAAAAACCGGATGAAGCGGAATTGTTTCGCTTCTCTTCTAAATAAAAAGCGTTCCCGCGATTCTCTTTCACGGGAACGCTTTTTATTCTGAAAAACTCTTTGGACAATACCTTATGAGAGGAGTTTAATTTCGCGTATGCTAAAAACTCTTTTCTTCGTGCTTATTTCATTGTTCGGGTTCGCGTGCGGATTAAACGCCTCCGTTCCCGCTGAAAATCTGCCGCTGGTTCCGGCCCCGAAACAAATCGAATTTACGGGGAAAAGCCGTTTTGATGTTCCGTCTTCTCTGACGATCGGCGCACCCAAATCTCTTGCGCGCGAGGCGGAGATTTTAAAAAGAATCTTGAAAAAACGTTTGAACGTTGCAGCGACTCCGGCGGCGGGAGCGCAGGGGACGATAAGCCTTTCCGTTTCTTCCCGTATCAAAAATCGTGAAGGCTACGCGCTGAAGATTTCCCGCAACGGTATCGCGATTGCGGGCGGTTCTCCCGCCGGCGTTTATTATGGAATTCGCACGTTGGAGCAACTTCTTATTTCGCAGAAAAAACACCTTCCGGAGCTGAAAATTATTGATGAGCCGCGTTTCTCCTATCGGGGGCTGATGCTCGATCCCGCGCGCAATTTCCTCCCGCTCAAAGACGTGAAACGATTCGTCGAAACAATGGCTTCGTGCAAGTTCAACGTGCTTCATTTTCATCTTAGCGACGACCAAGGCTGGCGCATTGAAATCAAAAATCCTAAATACAGGAAACTGATGTCTGCGGGAGCACAGGAAAACAAACCTGCGGGAACGCGCGGCTATTATACGCAAAAAGAAATTCGGGAACTCGTCGATTTCGCGGCGGCGCATCACGTCGAAATCATTCCCGAAATTGATATGCCGGGACACAATATGGGCGCAATTTTTTCCTATCCGGAATTGACTTGCGAATATGTCCGCCGCGTCAACGCCGATCCCGATCTTTTAAAGAAAAACAATAAAATGAAAATCGAGATCTGGAGTAAAGCAGGGGTTTCCGAAGCCTTGCTCTGCGCCGGAAAAAAGTCGACGTATGCATTTTTTGATGACGTATTGGGCGAAATCTGCCGCTTGTTTCCGTCAAAACGCTTCCACCTCGGCGGCGATGAAGCTCCCGCAAAATGCTGGGATCATTGCAAGGATTGCCGGGCGTTTATGAAAAAAGAGGGGTTGAAAAATACGCAGGAACTCATGGCGTATTTCTTCCAACGTAATTTCGATTCCCTCGCAAAAGCCGGTAAAACGGCACTTTATTGGTACGAGCTCGACGTGCCGAAATACCCGAAAAATGCCGTAATGTACGCGTGGCGCATGGGACTGACAAAGCAGACAATTGATCGCGCTTTGCGGGAAGGTTACAAAGTTATTTGTTGCCCGGGCGAATATGCTTACTTGGACTATCCGCAAACCCGAAGCGAATCCAACCACGGCTGGATGCCGATGACGACGCTCAAACGTTCCTACGAATTCGACCCCGGATACGGACACCCGAAAAACGAAGAAGCCTCAATTCTCGGTTGCGAAGGCACGCTTTGGGCGGAGCATTTGCCTACTCTCGAACAAATTTACGGAAAGGCGTTCCCGCGCGCACTGGCACTCGTCGAAGCCGGATGGACTCCTATGGCACGCCGTGACTGGGAAAACTTTAAGCTCCGCGTAGCTCCGATTGTGCGCGATATGCGCAAAAACGGTGTTCCTGCTTATTGGCCGGAAGACGAATTCGGCAAAGAGTAAATATTTTTTTAGTGTAAAAATTACAAAATTTCCCCTCAAAACAGGGCGTGGTGATTTTGGGATTTTGTTCCCGAGGCAAAATGGGCGCAGTAAATGTCGTCTCGGGGTTTCGCACACAAAACCATTCCTCCTGTAAGGGCAAAAGAACAGCCGTTCTGCTTTAATTCTTAATCTTTAACGCATTATCGTCTATAATGTCCGTATGCGTAAAATCATTCTCCTCGGGGCGACGGGTTCTATCGGCGAAAACACACTCGAAGTCATCGATGCTCATCGCGATGAAATTGAGCTTGTCGGTGTTGCCGCTAATACGCGCTGGCGGGAACTTGCCGCGATTGCTCAAAAATACGTCGTTAAAGATGTTGCAATTTTTGACGAACGTGCGGCGCGAGAAGCCCGGGAGTCCGGTTTGTTTCCTGCGGGAACGCGCTTCTATGTCGGCTTGGACGGCCTGATTGAAATTGCGACGCTTGCCGAAGCGGATCTTGTCATCACGGCGGTTGTCGGAACATTGGGACTGAAACCGACACTGGCGGCGATTCGCAGCGGCAAGGATGTTGCGGTTGCGAGCAAGGAAATCCTCGTTCTCGCCGGACAATTCGTTATGTCGGAAGCGCGGGAACGCGGTGTGAAAATTTTGCCGATGGACAGCGAGCACAACGCGATTTTCCAATGTATCGGCGAGGAAAGGCGCTATGTCGATCGGATTATTCTTACGGCGAGCGGCGGCGCTTTTCGCGATTACACGCCGGAGGAAATGGCACGGGTCGTTCCCGCAGATGCGCTTAAAAACCCGAATTGGAACATGGGGCCGAAAGTAACGGTTGATTCGTCCAGTATGGCTAACAAGGGTTTGGAACTGATTGAGGCGACTTGGCTTTTCGATCTGCCGGAATCGCGCATTGATATTGTTGTTCACCCGCAAAGCATCGTGCATTCGATGGTGAAATTTTACGACGGTTCGGTTCTTGCACAACTCGCGCCGCCGTCAATGACTTTTCCGATTCAACACTGCATTTTCTATCCGCAGCGGCTTGCGGGAACGCGCCCGTCGCTGGATTTTTCGCAAGCGCTTTCGTTGGAATTCCGCGCGCCCGATTACGAAAAGTATAAATGCCTGCGCTTAGCGCGAGCGGCCTCGCGCGCCGGAGGAATTGCTCCCGCAGTTTTCAACGCCGCCAACGAAGTTGCCGTCGATGCGTTTTTAAAAGGGAAGATTCCCTACCTTGAAATTCCGGAAATTATCGAAAATTGCCTCGAAAAAATTCCGGCTCGCGTTCCCGCAGATTTGGAGGATGTTTTGGCGGTTGATGCCGAAGCGCGTCGCCTCGCGGCTTTATAATTATCGTCCGCAAAAATTTCCGCTTTTCTTGAGTCGGAAAGTGAATTATTTTTTCATTATGAAAGCTTTATCCCCTGTTTCAAAACGGAAGGCATTTACACTCGTCGAAGTCTTGGTCGTTGTCGGCGTTATTGCGATTCTTGCCGCAGTTACCGTCGGGCTTTTGGGTCCGGTGGAAAACGCAATCAGAACATCGAATGCGAAAGCGCAATGCGACAAGATTTCCATGGCGGTGGAGGACTTTAAATCGACTTATGGCGAGTATCCGATGCTTGAAGATTCGGGCGATCAGGAAGATTGGGAAAAATTGCTCATGGATTCGATGCGCGGCGACAAAATCCTCGTACGAAAGGGCGGGAAAATGCAGCTCATCGATTTTGATGACGGGAAATCGGATGCCGAACGCCGCCCGTTTTTGGAACTCAGTGAATTTTCGTTTGATAGTGAAGATGTCGATTCCGCCACTAAAATTCTCGACCCGTGGGAAAACCCGTGGCAATACCGCTACAATGTAATTTCAGGCGGCAAACTCGGGAAGAATTGGTTCGGTCCGACGTTCATTCTAATCTCCGCCGGACCGGAATACGAAGATCCCGTGGGAACCGATGACTTCTTTACCGGCGATTTGGAAGAAGAAGGGGTGCCGGATTTGGACCCGGACGGAGACGACTACTACTTTGCCGACATCCGCGCCGACAATATTACGAACTTTGGTGCGAAATAAGCATCTTCCGACTTAGCTTTTCTCATGAACAAAGTCATTTTTTCCATCTGTGCGTTGCTGATTTTCGTCGTTGCCGTGCTCTTTTGTGCGCGTAGCCTCGGAACGGCGTTCCCGTCGGCGTCAATCGAAGAAAGCGAAGACGAAAATTACAAGCGAGGAAAAACGCTTGCCATGGAAAAAAAAGACGCCGAAGCGATGGAAGCATTTTATAAAGTCGTTAATTCCCGCGACGAAGCTCCCGAATCGCACTTAGAGTTGGGGTTGCTCGCCTTGCGCCGTGATATGCCGCTCGATGCCGTTTATCACTTGCGTCAGCATCTGCGCCAAAGCCTTACGGACTCGAAGAAAAGTTTGGTTGAAGATCAGATTCGGGCAGCAACAAAATTGTTCCTCTCCCAGCAACCGGGACGCCCGTTCGATGCCATTTCCGCCTCGCCGGATTTTGAGAAAAAATACGATTCGCTACGCAAGGAAAACGATGCTCTGAAGCGGGAACAGCTCGTCTTGCGCAGCCGGATCGCCGATTTGGAAAATCGCCTCGGACACGCAACGACGCCTCCGGTCGCGGGAAGACAGGTCGCCGCAACCGCGCCGACGAACACGCGCCCGGTCGTCGCTCCGGCTCCCGATTCGCCCGGCCGGTCCGACATTCCTAAGACGCACACCGTTGTTCGCGGCGACACACTGACCAAAATCAGCCAAAAATACTACGGGACGCAAAATCGCTGGCGCGAAATTTACAAATACAACAGCGATACGCTTTCGACGCCGACTTCTCTTAAGCCCGGAGACAAGTTGAAATTGCCGCCGCAATAATTTTCCGATGCGTCTCAATCGACTGCGCGTTTCGCAATTCCGCAATGTGGAATTTGCCGATTTGCCGCTCACGGGAACACGAACTTTTCTCTTCGGCGAAAACGCCCAAGGGAAAACGAATTTGTTGGAATCCGCGAGCTTGCTGACGGCGTTGCGTTCCTTTCGCACGCGCGACTTGCGGCAACTCGTCCGCCACGGCACGAAAACGGCGCAGGCTGCCTTTGAATTGGAACACGAATTCGAGGGAGAAACCTCGGTTCTCCTCACAATCGAAAGCACGGGAACGAAACGCGTCGAAATCGGCGCGGGAACGCTCGTAAAACGCATGTGCGATTTTGTCGGACGTTTTCCGGCTGTCGTTTTTTCGTCGGAAGACGTTGCGATTTTGCGTGGCGCGCCGGGCGTTCGGCGACGTTGGTTCGACGTTACTTTTTCGGCAATTAATGTCGAATATCTCGCGCATTTGCAGCGTTTTTACCGAGCGCTTGAATCCAGAAACAAGCTTTTGAAAAATGATATTTCCGCAAGCGCTCAATTTTCGGCGTTCGAGAAAATCATGGCGGAAAGCGGCGACTTTCTCGTGCGTTCCCGTGAGCGGGAATTAAAAATTTTATCAGAAAAATTCACGGATTTTGCACAGCGGATTTTGGCGAATTCCGCAAGCGCCGAGTTAATTTATTCCCCCGGATTTCGCGCGGAGAATCCTTCCGCGTGGGAAGATTTCTTCGAGCGTTCCCGCCGTACGGATTTCATATTTCATGCAACGCAAAAAGGCCCGCATCGGGATGATTTTCATTTCAAATTAAACGGAAAGGATGCCGCCGACTTCGCATCCGAAGGACAGCAACGCGGGCTTTCGCTTGCTCTCGGGCTTGCTCAACTCTCGCTATTCCGCGAACGCACACGCATCGCGCCGCTTGTGCTGGCGGACGACGTGCTCAGCGAATTAGACCCGATCCGGCGCGAAAATTTCTGGCGGGAAGTCGGCGCGGATTTACAGGTAATTGCCACGGGAACGCAGTTGCCGCCCAATCCGGAAGCGTGGCAAATCTTTAAAGTCGTAAACGGAACTTACTTACAATGATGAAATTTATTTTGGCATCGGCATCGCCGCGCCGTCGGGAACTGCTCGCAAAAGCCGGTTTTCAATTTGAAGTTCAGACGGCGGATGTTGTCGAAGATGAAAATCCGGACGGCAATCCGCGAGAAGCCGTCGCGCACAATGCGCGGATAAAAGCGCTCGCCGTCGCAGAAAAAAATCCCGACGCGCTCGTTTTAGGCTCAGATACAACGGTGGCGTTCGGCGGAAAGGTTTTCAACAAACCCGCAAATCTCGACGAAGCGCGGGAAATGCTCAAAACCCTCGGCGGGAACACGCACACGGTTTACACGGGTGTTTGCCTGATTCATAAAAAATCCGGGCTCTGCGAGGAAAACGTCTACGCCTGCAACGTTACATTCAAACCGCTCGACGACGCGATTGTCGATTTGTACTTCAAAATCGTCAATCCGCTCGACAAGGCCGGCGCATACGGTATTCAGGAAGGGCGGGAGCTCATTATTGAGGCTTATGACGAACCGCTGAGCAATATCATGGGGCTTCCAGTCGAACTTATTTCCGGACGCATTCGTGAAATCCTTTCCTGCTAGCCGATTTTCATGTTTCCCGTGGGAGCTGATTTATGATTTCATAACCCGAAAACTTTTTTAATTCTTCTAACCATGAAATACATTTCCACGCGCGGACTCGCGCCCGAAGTTTCCTCAACCGAAGCACTTCTAAACGGTATCGCACCCGACGGCGGGCTTTACGTTCCCGCCGAAATTCCCTCTAAAAGTGCGCTCCCGAACTGGCTCGAAGCCGATTGCGATTACGCGGGAACGATGCGCAAACTCCTCGCGCTGTTTTTTGACGATATTCCCGAAAATGTGCGCAACGCCGCCGTCGAACGCTCTGTTGCGCGCTTCGCAAATCCCGCCGTTCCCGTGCCGTTTAATCCGGTTTGCGACAACGTCGTTTTCATGGACTTGGCACAGGGCCCGACCGCCGCGTTTAAGGACGTTGCGCTGACGATTTTGCCGACGCTCTTGCAATACGCCGCAGAGCAGGCGGGACTGAAAAAAGCCGCAATCCTCACGGCGACGAGCGGAGACACCGGCTCGGCGGCGATGCGCGGCTTCGCGGATGTCGCGGGAACGGAAGTGCTCGTGTTTTTCCCGAAGACGGGAACGTCCGAAATTCAGCGTCGCCAAATGGTTTGTTGCGAGGGCGGGAACGTGCATGCCTGCGCCATCGAAGGCAATTTCGACGACGCGCAGGCAGGCGTGAAAACCGTTTTCGCTGATGAAAAAATCCGCGCCGATGCCGCCGCCAAGGGAATTTTCCTTTCCAGCGCCAATTCGATTAATATCGGGCGCCTGTTCCCGCAGGTTTGCTACTACATTATGGCGTGGCGGCAACTGCATTTCTCCTGCATTCTCGGCGACGAAGGCTTTGATGTTGTCGTGCCGACGGGGAATTTCGGAAACATTCTTGCGGCGTTTTACGCGAAAAAACTCGGCGCGCCGATTCGCCGTTTCATCGTCGCGTCGAACGAAAACAACGTCGTTGCCGAATTCATCAAAACCGGAGTTTACGACACGCATCGCGCGTTCAAAATCACCAATTCGCCCTCAATGGACATTTTGGTTTCGTCGAATATCGAGCGTTTTATTTTTGAAATTTCCGGGCGCGATTCCGCGTGGACGCGCGAAAGCATGGCGTCGCTCAAAGCGAGCGGCGTGTTCCGTTTTGACGACGAAAAACGCCGCGCGGCGGAAGACGCCGGCTTTGATTCGGGCTTTGCGACGATGACGGAAACCGAAGCGGCGATTGCGGAAATTCACCGCGATGCGAATTATTTTGCGGACCCGCACACGGCGATCGGCTGGAAAGTTCTGCGCGAACTCGGCAATCGCGGAAGCGTTCCCGCCGTCATTGCGGAAACGGCGGCTCCGTGGAAATTCCCGGCGACAATGCTGCGCGCGCTCACGGGAACCTGCGGGAATGACGATTTTGAAAATCTGAAAAAACTCGGCGAGATTATCGGGCAAACGCCTCGCTTTGCCGAGCTTGAAACCGCTCCCGTGCGCCACGATTTGGTTTGCGCGAAAAACCGTGTCGGCAACGCCGTCCGCTCCGTTTTCGGGATTTAGAGATTCCCTCGCGGGGCGCGGCGTTGCTGGGCGGCGCGGGAACGTAAAACGATAAATTTCCGAGGCAAGTTTTTAGAACGGCGGAAAACGTTTTTTGATACTCGGTGTGGTTGTGTCTCTGCAAGAGAAAATCGGAAGCGCCGCTGAAGCGTGCCGAAATAAATCAAATCGAAAAAAAAGCATTGCGGAAAACCTCGCCGAGCTTAAAAAGATGACTTAATGAAATCAGATGCTTCAAAAGCTTTTCCCGTAGCAACGGAAGCGTTGAAAAATGCGCTTGGGGGCGAGGCGGTTCGAACGGACGCCGAAGCGCTTTTTGCCGCGTCGTTCGACAATACGAAACTTTCGTTTTTGCCGGAAGCCGTCGTGTTTCCGCGCGACGAAAATGATATTGCGACGACACTAAAACTTGCCTATGCGCACGGCGTTCCCGTGACGGTGCGCGGCGCGGGAAGCGGAACGACAGGCGCAGCGGCGCCGGTTTGCGGCGGCTGGGTTGTTTCACTTGCGCATTGGACGAAGTGTGAGATTGATGCCGATTCTGCCTTGGCGCTTGTCGAGCCGGGTGTTGTTACGCAGGCGATTTCCGACGCGGCGCGGGAACACGGGCTTTTTTATCCGCCGGATCCCGCAAGCGTAAAACATTGCACAATCGGCGGAAACATCGCCACGAATGCCGGCGGCCTGCGGGCGGCAAAATACGGAGTAACGCGCGATTACGTCGTCGCACTCGAAGGATTTTTACCGACGGGCGAAAAAGTGCGTTGGGGCGGCAAGGTCAAAAAATTTGTCAGCGGCTACAATCTGCGCGATTTATGGGTCGGAGCGGAAGGCACGCTCGGCATTATCACGCGGGCCGTTTTGCGCTTGGAGCCGATTCCCGAGGCTCGCCATACGTTTTTGTGTATGTTTGCGGGCGATGCGAGCGGCTTGCGCGCGTCGCAGGCGCTTCTGCGGGAACGCGTTAATCCGTCGGTTTTGGAATTTATGGACGCGCTTTCCGTGCGTTGCGCCTTAGAAGAAAAGGGCGAGACGATTTCGGGAATTGAGTGCGGCGATTCGGTTTTACTGGTGGAGATTGACGGTTCCCGTGCCGAGCTTGAGCCTGCAATCGAAAAAGTTCGCGCTTGGGCAAAAAAATATGCGCGTGTATTTCGCGAAACTTCCGATTCCGCCGAAGCCGAAAAACTTTGGGAAATCCGCCGCGCCTGCTCGCCGGCGATGTTCCGTTTGGCAAATTCAAAATTAAACGAAGACATCGTTGTTCCGCTTGAAAATTACATCCCGCTTTTTGACGCAATGCGCGACATAACGCGTGAAACCGGTTTGCAAACGCCGATTTTCGGGCATGCCGCCGACGGCAATTTTCACGTTCACATTATGTACAATCGCGAAAATCCGCGGGAACGCGATTTAGCGCAGAAAGCAATTTTTCGGGTAATGAAATCCGTTGTCGATTTAGGCGGCGTCATTACGGGAGAGCACGGAATCGGCTTGGCAAAATCGCCGTTTTTGGCGCTTCAGCACACGCCGGCGGAAATCGAGGCGATGCGCGCCGTCAAAAAAGCGCTCGACCCGAAAAACATTCTCGGACGCGGAAAAATATTTGAAGCGTTCAATGTTTGGAACTGCGAACCGGTTTCCGTCAAATTACCTTGGGATCGGAAAAAAGCTTAATTTCGCAAGGGCAAAAGGAAGTCGGAAATCAATGAATCCATTTAGAAATTTCGCACTTCCTTTTCTCTTTTATTGGTTTCGCGGCGTACTTGATGTCGTGTTCCCGCGTTCGTGCGTCATTACGGGCAAGGCGCTGGAAGAAGGAGAGTTAAGCTACATTTGCGAAGAAGGAGCCAAACTTCTCTATTGCATCCACGCGGCAAGCGCATGCCCGCGATGCGGCGCTTTTCTCGGCGAAAATCCGGCAACGAAGAACATTTGTCCGAACTGCATCAATCGCGGGAACGAAGACTTGCAAATTGGGCGCTCCCGCAGCGTCGTCTGCTTAGACAGCTTTTCGCGTCCGATTGTTTTTTCCCTGAAATATTGGAAACTTCCGTCGATCGCCCGCGATATGGCTGTTCTGGCAACGCGCTCCCGCGGATTTGTTGAATATTTGCAAGACGCGATTCTTGTGCCGGTACCGCTTTGCAAAAAGCGTCTGCGTTCCCGCGGATACAACCAGAGCTTGTGCTTGGCTAAAGCGCTTGCAGCCGTTTCCTCCGGAACTTGCGTGGCGGATGTTCTTGAACGCACACGCGACACGGGAACGCAGACGCATTTGGATGCGGAAGCACGCAGGGAAAATGTTCGCGGAGCATTTGTCGCTAAGGGGAACTTTACGGCGAATCCTAAAAAGCGTTATATTCTGATCGACGATGTTTTTACAACGGGATCGACGCTTTCCGAGTGCGCCGTTGCGTTACGACGTCGCGGAGCCGTCAGAGTCGACGCCGCGACGTTTGCTCACGGATAGTACTAGCGCGTTTCGAGCGCTGAGGATTTCGAATGAGCGGAAAATTCCGGCGCGTAGAGCGAACGGATTTCCGCATGCCCGGCGGAATATTTTCCGCTGTGGACGGCACGAATCGAATATTCCAAGACATGCTTTCCTTGCGGAAGGCGGTCGAAGAAAAATTCTTCCGCCGTGTCGCTACTTGTCGTGTAGTACCAAACGGCGTTGTTCCAACGATAGCCGGAGCGTGTTCCCGTCGGTTCACAACCCGAAGCGCGTAAATCTTTGACGTGGACGAATTCGAAATCCCGGTCGGCTTCGATGACGAGACGCACGACGATTTCGTCGCCCGGAAGAAGCATTTCCGCGCGAATCGGATAAAGACGCGCTTTCCCGTCGTCACCCGGTGCTTTCTTCCAAAGAGATTTGCGAATCTTAAATCCGTTCGACGGCGTGTAATTTTCGATTGAGTCAATATCCGCTTCGTAGTTCCAAACAGCGGAAACGAAAATCGGATTTTTCCCCGGATTCTTCATTTTGAGGGTTTCAAGCGCGGGAACAATTTCCCCCGAAGCAAAGCGCTTGCCGCCCGCCGCGATGCGTTGCGTTCCCGCAAAAACCTCCGGTTCGGCTACGTTTTCAGCTGCCGTCGTTGCGTTGCCGCGCATTGCGTCTTCCGTCAGCGTTCCCGCGTCGTCGTCCGCGTTTGCGTTCGGTGCGTTTGTGCGGAGCAGGGCGAAAACTGCTTCCGCCGTCGCGCGGGACGCCTGCCACGCCTGTGCCTGCTTTTGCGTGAGCAACCACGTCTTTAACTCGGCAACCGCCTCAGCATCGTTTGCGACTTTGGCAAAAAGTTCAATCATCATTGCCTGAGTTTCGATTGAGGCGAATTCAACGCACCACGGACAAAGGCTGTATCCATTCTTCCAATACATTCCGAGATCTTCGCTCGTCACGGCGTGCTGGCGAATCGACTCGACGATACGCTCCGAAACGGGATAAGTTCCGCCGGCGAGAACAATCGCGATTTGCGCCTGTGAATAACGCGGGAGCTTTGTCCAATTTTCCGGCTTGCACGCTTCGGCGATATAGTGATTCCACGCTTGATCGAGATCGCCCGTCTGGCGCGTAAGGTGGCGCATATAAAGCCAATCGACAAGTTCGCAGTCGAGCGGCGCGGGAACGCGCTCTCCTTTTGCATTGAAGCGGTTGAACTTGGATTTTGCCCAGCGATCCTGCGCGATGACGGCGCTATGGGCAAACTCGATTTCGGATTTTTCGAGCGCGCCGATTTCGACGAGGCGTGCGAGTCCGATAAGAATTGTTCGCGTGATGCGCGGTGAGACGTTTTGTGCGCCCGGGAACCAAGACCAGCCGTCGCCCTTGAGTTCTGCGAGGCGTTCCCGCAAAACGGCAAGTGCACGTGCCGATTCCTGTGCCATCGTGTTGCCGTCAAACAACTGTGCGACGGCGCGGCGCTGCGCGGTTTCGTCGTCCGCATCTGCAACAAACGGCGTTGCCTCAAGAGCAATATTTTTTGCCGTATTTTGAGCGAGCGGCGAATGTAAATCCTGCGCGTCGTTTCCGAGTGCCGTGAGAGCCTCAAACTTGCGGCGGTAATCCGGATTTTCCTTTGCGATTTTTTCCGCAAGTTTGTTCGTGTAGAAGCGGTAGAAAATCGAATCGGAGGAATCGTTTTCGCGTGCAAGTAAGGCAAGTCGCGGGAGCGCCAAAAACGCATCCCACGCGGGATCGGCGTTAATTTCGATGCTTAATTGGTCGATTTTTTTATTTTTTAGGTCGAGCGCCGCTTCGCGTTCCGTACCTGCGCGTACGAGAAAATTCGCACTTTCGGAAACGGAAATTTTTCGGGGAAGAACGGGCAACAAAGCTTCTTCTCCGTCAGAAAATTCTTCCGCGCGCGCCGTTGCACGGTAGGTGAGAAAACCGCAGTTTTCGGGAACGCGGATTTTCCAAGTCAGCGTTTTTGTCGCACCGGCGGGAACGGAGAATGCCTGTTCCCGTGCTTCATCGCAGAGTTCGGCAAAAACGTCTTTGCGGTTATCGGCACGGTTGAATGCGATTTGAGCCTTGCCGGAGAGCGGCGTTTTTCCGCTGTTGGAAATCTTGACGGGAAACTCAATTGTGTCGCCTTCACGCAAAAAGCGCGGCGCATTCGGTTGCGCCATTAGCGGTTTTGACGTGACGATGCTTTTATTTTCAAGAGAGCCGCTTCGCAGGTTTTTGTCGTGTGCGAACGCGATAAAGCGCCAACCGGTCAGCGCCTCGGGAACGACAAATGTAATTTGAGCAACACCGTTTGCATCCGTGTTGATGAAGGGATGGAAAAATGCCGTTTCCTGAAGATTTTTTCGCGGAGAAGGTGGAGTGTCGATGCGCTGTTCCCGTGAGCCTTCTTCGGATTCGGGCTCTTCGGCGGAGTGTGCTACGGCGAATGCGCCGTTGACGAGGTTCTCCGATTCGCAATCCTCCATCCAATCTTCCCCTATCGATTCCGGAGACGGCGCGGCTTGGACCGTTGCGGCACGCGGAGCAGCTCCTCGCGCTTTGCGGGATACGAATCCGACGGGCATAGAACCGAATTCGGAGAATTTTGGTGCTTTGCGCCAAGGTAAAATCCAATCAATCGCTTCATACAAGCTTCGCTTTGCGTAAGGCGTTTCCGGAAATGCTTCGGAGCTGTAGAGCGTTGATAGAACTTGGTTTTTGATAAGGCTCGGGCGCCAATTGCGGGAATCATAACTCGAGAAATCGAAGCTGCCGATGTCTTGCCAATTGTTGCAGAAGCTGTCGAGCGATCGGTCGTAGAGCAGGGCAAGCATTTCGGCGCTTGCCGGCGTTCCGTCCGGAAGCGTGATGCGAGCCGTCCACACCTCTGCGCCGCCGGGAACGAGTTGCGAACGGAAGCGTTGCCATTCGATCTTCAAATCTTTTTTCGGCTCGGGAACGCTGACGTAATAATCGGACGAAAACATTCTTCCGTCGCGGAATTGTGTGAGGCGGACATTGAATCCGCCGATGAGTTCCTGCGTCACGGGAACGTTAATCGTTTCCTGCGTATTGCCTTTTATTGTCCAAAAGATTTTCAGCGGTTTTCCGTTTTTGGCGATTTCAACGCGCGCACGTGCCGAGTCGTAGCCGCTTCCCCAAACAAAGGAAAAAGTCTCACCGACTTGCGTCTCATGATTATAGCCGGCTTCTTTGCTGAGAATTATCGGTTGTCTAACCGGGCATCGTGTGGCGTTCCCGCCGATTTTGGTCAGACCTACAGTCTTTTCAAACGGACGCGCGAATGCGTCTTTCCCGGAGAGAACGACCTGAAACGAACCGGATTCCGGCAATGCATTTTCCGGAATTTCGATGTGCGTTACGCCGGTTTTCACATCCGAGGTGAACTGAGTTTCAAAAAGCTTTTTTCCGCGGACGCCTTCGTCATTGCGCGGGTAACCTGCAGGGAGTCTGAAGCGTCTGATTTTTTCGGGAAGGACGGCTTCGTAAATGCTGAGCGTTGCGGGAACGGCAAGCGGTTTGAAAGACAAATTCGTCAAACGCACTTCGGCTTTCTTGTCGTTAACATTTAAATCCGCCCGAACGCCGCAATTGCCGATTTCGAGTCTTGTCGTTTCGATGTGTGTTTCTCCGGTGCTGTCGGTAACGGCAATTTCGACGGAATAAGCGCGGTCCAGTTCACGTTCCGCTTCCAATTTTTCGCTCGGCGAAAGCTTACGTGCTTCGCGCTTGGAGAGTTTTTTCGTCTTTGTCGGAAACGCGATTTTAAAATTCCCGTCGGAATCGAGTTTGCCTTCGCCGCGGGCAATCAATTTTTCTTCGAATCCGTAATCGGCAAAAGAACTTTCCGTAGCATTCCATGTAATCTTGGCATCGGCTAGCGGCATTCCCGTAAATGCCTTGGCACTGACTAATACCTCTGCAGCTTGCCCGAGAATGACTTGTTTTTCGGGTGATTCGATAGAGAGTTCAAATTTCGGGCGCTTGTATTCTTCAACGCTGATGTATTTTTCGATCTTATCGAATTTCAGCTTAAACGCGCCTTTGAGCAATCCGGCAGGCGCGGTAAACGTTCCCGCAAACGAGCCGAACGCATTCGTATAGCATTCGGTTTTGGCGACTTCTTTGTCGTTTGCGTCGAAAAGCTTGACTTCGACTTTCTCGCCGGGAAGCACCTTGCCCGATCCGGGAACATCCGCGTCATAACGGGCTCGGATTCCTTTGAAATGAATAAGTTGCCCCGGACGATAAATCGCCCGGTCGGTGAAAAGCTTCCCGATGTCGTTGTCCGGCTTGCGCTCTGTTCCGCGCCATGTAGTTTTTTCGGAAATACTGACGGCGTTCCCGTCGGGCGCGACGGCGAGTGCAACGAAATCCGCCTTGAGGCCGGGAAGCTCGAAGCTGCCGTCTGCCGTGCTTTTTACGCTTTCCACAGGAACGCGGTCGCCGCCGTAAACTTTGTTCCACGCGGCGATTTCGACATTTCCGAGCGGTTCTCCGGTCTTAGCGTCAACGACGTAGCCGCGCAACGTACGCACATCCTTCGCATTCCGGCGAAACGGAATCGCTTCCGTGATAACGGCAATGTCGGAAACCCAAACCGTCATGTACGGAATACGATCGTCTGAGAAGGATTTGAAATTCGGGTCTGCCGATGCCGTAATAAAGTAAAAACCGGGTTCGAATTTCTCGAACGGCGCGGGAACGACGAATTCGTGTTCCGCAAAATCGGTGAACGTTTCGAGTTCCTGCGACCATGTAATCGCGCCTTCTTCGCTGAGTAAAATTTCTCGGCGTTCGTCTTTTGAAAGATTTTCGGGGCGGTTGCGTTCCCGCCGCAGGAAATCCTGCCAGTCCCACGGCACGGCGCGGAAATGAATTTTTCCGATGTTTTGGGCTTTAAACGCTATTTGTGAGGATTCCGCATCGAACCAAGTTGCTTCCGTACTCAAGGCGCCGAGATGCTGCGATGTCATCGAATCCAAGACGGCGGCACATTCTGCGGAATTTTTATGTTGTTTGTATTTTTCAAAGCCTTCTTTGGCGAAGAGGAAAGCTTCTTCCCGCCGCTCGTCTTCAATGGCGTTTTGCGCAAGTGCGGCAAAGGCTTCTGCGGCAATCGGATAATAGGAAAATTCCTTGGTGAAATTTTTCAGATCGGCTTCGTAGCTTTCGCTTTCCGGAGAAAATCCGGCAAAAACGGCACGCGCGTAGGCGGACTTATCGGCGTCGTTGACGTGAAACTCTTTCCATGCGTCAAGCAGTTCGCGATAGGCTTTTTCTGCGGCGGGAACGCGGCGGGTAAGCGTCGGATAAAACTTGACGGCATCTTGGGCGAAGAAGTCGTAGAGTGTCGGAAAATCCGCGGGTTGCGAATCGTTGAGCGAAAAAATTCCGAACGCGTTCCCGCGGAATATTTTTAGGATTTTCTTATTGCTTGTCTGCTTGGCGGCGAACATTGCAATCGGGATTTTTTTCAATGTTTCGGCGTCTTCAAAAACGTTTTGATAAGCGGCAAGCGCAGCGGCGGCAAGCCGGTCGTTGCTCCAGATCGCGAGATCGTCGTCTTTACCTTCGTTGTCGGCAAGCGGCGTTTGCGGACGCATTTGTCCGAAGCGTCGCTCATTTGACAAATCCCGGAGCGTGCAAGCGAGTACGGAGGAAAGAAACGCACGCGCCTCGACGGACGGAGCCTCGGCGACGGCGCGTTGCAACTCCCGAACTGCGGTGACGGATTCGTTTCTGCCTTCTTCGATTTGGGCTCGCGTAGCGGCTCGCAAACAGAGAGCGAGCGCGTATTCGTCCCAAGCGGCGGCTTGTTCTGCTTGCCCGGCGATTTCGTCGAACGCGGCAATGGCATCGCGCGGTTTTTCGCGAATAACGGAAAGGGCGTTTTCCCAAAAGATTTCACGCGGATTTTCTTGCGCCGAAAGCAGGAGCGTTCCCGCGACAAAAGAAGAAAGAGCAAAAGCGATTATTTTTTTCATAGTTTAAAGGTAGTCTTAATTTAGCTTCTTAGGCGTCAACTGCGTTTTCAAGGCGAATTTTAAAAGAAATCGAATTCTCCCTGAAGGTGTTCGCGGAATTTTTTTGCACTGGTGCTGGCGGAAATCAAATCGAGGATCTCCGAGCGTTCGAATGCGGGATGCTCGCACATATTGATGAGCAATTCCGCCGCAGCGATTGCGTCGTAGAGCGCGCAGTGGTAGCGGGAACGATTCTTCGGACAAAATTTTGCGGCGGTTTTTTCAAGACGGTCGCCGATTTCGAAACGCTCGATTAAGGTCGAAAGTTTGTGCGAATGTTCGTGCGGAAACCATGTTTTGGCAATGCGGCAAGTGTCAATCCACGGTCCCCAGCTGTTAATCGGCGGGCAGCCGGTAATGGAAAAATCCGGAACTTTCCCGGGAACGCTCCATACGGTACCGAGCATCCCGATTTCCGCCGGCGCGTGGTGCGACCCGAACAGTCCGCTTTGGCGAAGTCCGGAAAAAACATTCCAGTCGTTCTCGACGGGAGCGAGCCCTTCGACATCGTCGTTGAAAATGCCGTGAACCTCGGATTCTTCAAGCGGGATAAAGCTTTTGACGCCGCAGAGTCGCGTGCGTGCGTCAATCACTTTTCCGCCGAGCAAAGTCGCAAAACCGTATTCGACGATTCCGGAATTGACGGAGCCTTCAAAGTCCAAAACGTGAATCGGAATATTCTTCCAAAACATAAGGTGTGTGCCGATAGAGTTTTTGGAAAAGTGTTTAAAAGTCGACGCCCTTAACAAGGCGTTGGACAACTTTTTTTCCGGTCATCGCCTCGTACCATGCGGCAAACTTTGCGGGAACGCGCATTTCGGAAAGCAATTCATCAAAGACCTGAACGCGTGTTTTGAGCTTTCCGGCAAGCGGATGTAAAATAAAGGACAAATCGCGCGGGCGGGAATCTGCGGCGCCGGGAACGTCCGCATAGCTGATTTTTTTGACGAGTTTTTCAGCCGGCAACTCGAAATGCCGGGCAATGCGCGCTCCGATTTCATAGCGGGAAAGCGCCTCGCCGCCCGCCCAATGGTAAACTCCGCTCAGGTTCGGGCGTTCGCACAACTCGACAAGAACATCGGCAAGATTGCCTGCGCTGACCGGCTGGCGAATTTCTTCGCCGAACAGAGCAGCCTGCTTTCCCGCTGCCCAATCCGCGAAAAGCCGCTCGTGCAAACTACGCGTTCCCGGGAAAGAATTTCCGGAAATGAGCGTCGTTCGAATGATACTTGCCGCGGACTTTCCGAATTTAAGGACTTCGCGTTCGCCCATGAGTTTGGTTTGCGCGTAAAGATTGCGCGGGAGCGGCATGTCGGTGTGCTCGTAATTTCCCTTGTCGCCGTCGAAAACCATGTCGGTCGAAACATGAACAAAGCGTCCGGAAATGTGGTTGGCAAGCATTGCCAATCGGCGCGGGAGCGCGACGTTGAGGCGCTCGGCGCGAGCCGGATTTTCGACGGCTTCAGCGATAGACGTAACGGCGGCGCAATTAATAATCGCATCGGGGAATTCCTGAAGAATCAGCGATTCCAAGGCATCGGTATTTTCCAAATCCGTTTTCACGCGGCGGACCTGCGGGGGCAGAATCGGTTCCGTAGTATGCAAAACCGCCGTTACGTCAAAGCCTCGACGCAATGCGGAAAAAACGGTTTCTCGCCCCAGAAATCCGGCGGCTCCGGTAATAAACACTTTCATTGGAATGAAGCTAAATGCTTCCTTGCGGGAACGCAAATTGATTCAGGCGGGGAACACAGGCGAGCAGGGCGCGCGTGTATGCGTGTTGCGGGTGAGCAATGAGCTCGCGAGCCGGGCCTTCCTCGAGTTTTTCTCCCCGATAAAAAACGCAAACGCGATCGGCTATCTCGGAGACAATGCCGAAATTATGCGTGATGAGTAAAATGCTCATGCCGAAGCGTTCCCGCAAATCGAGCAACAAATTCATGATTTGCTTTTGAATCGTCACGTCAAGCGCGGTCGTCGGTTCGTCGGCAATGAGAATTTTCGGATTCGCGGCAAGCGCCATTGCAATCATGACGCGTTGCTGCATACCGCCGGAAAACTCATGCGGGAACGCGCTCGCCAATTCCGGACGAATACCGACGGCATCAAGTACTTCCGCAACGCGCGCGCGGCGTTCCCGCGACGGCATTCCCGGAAGATGAATTTTCATCATCTCTTCGATTTGAAAACCGACGGAGTAAGTCGGGTTCAACGAACTGAGCGGATCTTGGAAGATATAGGCGATTTCTTTACCGCGAACCTTGCGTAAATCGCGTTCCCGCAAGCCGATCAGCTCTTTCCCTCCAAGCAAAGCGCTCCCGCGGATTTGACAGGTCGGAGCTTCCGGAAGCAACCCCGTTAGCGCCTGCGAAGTTACGGATTTCCCGCTCCCGCTTTCGCCGACAATCGCAAGAATTTCGCCTTTATTCAGAAAAAAGGAAATATTGCGGACGACCGGCGAAACTTTTCCGCGGGAACAAAAATCCACGCACAAGTCGCGAACAGACAAAAGCGGAGTTTTACCTTCTTTGAGCACAGCCCCTTTAATCTTTTTACTTTAATCTCTAATCTTCCTTTACTCGACGGCAAGCATCAGCGAACTCAAGCCGCTTCCGATTCCGAGCAGAGCGATTTTGTCGCCGTTGCGAATAGCGCCGGCTTCGCGCGCAAGCGTGAGCGTCGCGGGAAGCGAAACCGAGCCGACGTTGCCGAGTCGATCAAAGCTTTGCCAATCCTTGGAGCGGTCGAGCCCGAGTTTTTCAAAGAGAGCCGCCGTGTGGCGTACGCCGACCTGATGCGTAATGATGCGCGCCGGCGTATTTTCGTCCCATCCGGTTTCTTTTTTGAAATCCTCCCAAGCACGTGCCGCAAGTGAGATTCCGGCTTCGAGAAGCTTTTCCGAATCGGTTTGCATGGCAAGTGCGTTCCCGCTTGTGTCGCCTTCGCAGAGGCGATTCGCTTCGGAGTCCGTTGCGACAATGCCGCCGGTCAAATGCGGCGTCCCCGCGGGAACGAGCGAATCATGCGCAAGAATTGCGGCAACCGCTCCCGCGCCGATAGTCAGGTTCGCAAAATAAGGTTTAACGGAATTGCGCGTAAGCGACGTGTCGGCGTTGAGTTTGGCAATCGTATTTTCAACGAGCGGACGCCCGTTCTCGCCGGAACAAATCAGCGCGCGACGAATTTGTCCGGATTCGATTAAGCCGGCGGCAACGACCATCGCGTTGAGGAAACCGAGGCAGGCATTCGAGACATCGAAAATCTGCGTGCGCTGCGTTAGCCCGAGCAAACCGTGCAGATAAGCCGCCGTCGACGGTTCCAGACGATCGCGGCAAACGGACGAGTGAATCAGCAAGTCGATATCTTCGGGGCGAGTTCCCGCACGTTGCATGACTTTTTTTCCCGCGAGCGCCGAGGCTTCGGACGGGCGAATCGCGTGCGCCCAAAAACGTCGCTCCCGAATGCCCGTCATCAACTCAAGGCGTCCGTAGGGCAATTTCAAACGTTCGTAAACGGGAGCCAGTTTTTGTTCCAAGTCCGCTGAAGTCCAAACTTCGGGCGGCAATTCGACTGCCATTTGCTCGATGGCGACGTGTGAAAATCGCATAGTGAAAAACTCCGATTAGCGTTCGTTCCCGCCGGAAATCCGAACGGGAACGCGTGAAGCTTTCTTTAGTCTCTAATCTTTAATCCCGGGCACTTTTTAGACTTTTTTCAAGTCGGCTTCTTTCGCCTTGAACGCCGCGTCAATAACGGCAATCCATTTGTCCGTAAGCGCCTGAATGTCTTTTTCCGTACGCTTGCAATCGTCTTCCGAAGCTGCTTTGTCTTTGTTGATTTTTTTGACGAGTTCAAGACCATCGCGGCGCGCCGTGCGAACGCGGACGCGGCCTTCTTCGGCGTAGCGATTGGCGACTTTTACGAGTTCGTTGCGGCGTTCACCCGTCAATTCCGGAACCGGGCAGCGGACAATCGTTCCCTGAACGGACGGCGTAAGCCCGATATTGGCGCCGAGAATCGCTTTTTCAATGGCCTTGAGCAAGCCTTTATCGAAAGGAGTAATGACAATTGAACGCGCATCCGGCGTGGAAACCGTCGCGCAGTTTTTCAGCGGCATCATGCTTCCGTAAGCTTCTACCTGAACGCCTTCAACCATAGACGGTTGGGCTTTTCCCGTATTGATTGTGGAAAATTCGTGTTCGGTGTGAGCGACGGCTTTTTGCATCGCTTCGTTGGTGGCATCTGTGATTTGTTTCAGCATATTTTTAAGTATTGAAATTAAAATTACAAATTCGCGGGAACGCTCAGCTTACAAGCGTACCGATTTCTTTATCTCCGAGAATCGCGCGTTCAATTGAGCCTTTTTCGTTCATCGAGAAAACAAGAATCGGCATTTTGTTTTCCTGACAAAGCGCAAATGCGGTTGCATCCATGACTCCCAAATGCTTCATGAGGGCTTCTTCGTAGGAGAGTTTGGCGTAGCGCGTCGCTTTCGGATCTTTCATCGGATCGGCAGTATAAATGCCGTCAACCTTTGTTGCCTTAAAGATGATGTCGGCATGCACTTCATTTGCCCGCAAGGCTGCAGCATAGTCCGTCGTACAGAAGGGATTTCCCGTTCCCGCCGCGAAAATAACGACGCGGCCCTTTTCCAAGTGACGGATTGCTTTGCGGAGAATGAACGGCTCGGCAACTTTGTCCATCGGAATCGCAGTTTGTACGCGAACTTCGATTCCGTTTTTTTCGAGGCAATCCATGATGGCAAGCGCGTTAATCGTCGTCGCGAGCATGCCCATATTGTCGCCCGTCGTCCGGTCAGTTCCGTTGTTTTTCGCTCCCGCAAGACCGCGGAAAATATTTCCGCCGCCGACGACGAGGCAAACCTGCACGCCGAGAGCGTGGAGCTTTTTCATTTGCTCGGCGAGATTTTTAAGGATTTTCGGATCGAACGGATCGCCCGTTTCGTAATTTTTTAGGGCTTCTCCGGAAATTTTCAGGACAATGCGTTTATACTTCGGAAGTGCTTTTTTAGAAGGAGTTTTGCGTGGCATGGTTTTTATTGTCTAAAGTTTTCGGACGGGGTCAACAGCGTTCCCGTCGGAATCGTCACTCGCCGCCGGGTTCTCATCGTCCTCATAGGTGTCGGGAGCATCATAATAATCGTCGCCTGCGTTTTTTCGCTCTTCCTCGTCTTCGTCGTTGCGGTGCGCCTCGCGAATGGCTTTTAGAAGGCGTTTGAATCGATCTTGAGTTTCCGCGACGGACTGTGAGTGTAAGTTGTAACGAATTACAAGCATGCGGCAAACGACGGTCGCGACAACGACGATGAGCGCGGCCGCCGTCGGCGGGATTGTTTTATAAAGGACAACAAAGAGCGCGCTGGCGAGTACGGCGATTCCCGTGTAAAACTGTCCGGGCTTGAAAACCATCGGCTCGTCCCGCGCCGCGATATCGCGCAAGAGCCCGCCGCCGACGGCGTTGATCATTCCGATTCCGATAGCGACGGGAACGCCGAGGTCGTAAGCAAGCGCTTTGTTGGTGCCGAAAACAGCGTAGAGCCCGAGCCCGGCAGCATCGCAAAGAATAATAAAATTATCAAAGCGCATGAAAAATTCGCCGAAATACATGCCGAAGAGCCACGCCGCCGTGAGAGATATGATATAACCGTTGTCGGAAAATAATGGCGAAATGTCCGTCTGGACGCAAAGCCCGTCACGGAGCAGGGCGCCGCCCATCGCCGTAATCCCCGCAAGCACGAATGCGCCGACGAAATCGTAGCCTTTGAGACGTGCCGTCACCGTTCCCGTGATTCCGAAAACAAAGACTGCCGCATAGTCAATCCAAAGCGGAAGCACAAGCGTATCGGCAGTAAATCCCGAATGGAGCGCCGGGAGAATCGTATCCAGATTTTCCACGATTTTCCGTAAAATGAGAATTCCCGCAATCAGCGAAACGATGATGAAAATCGTGCGTCGGTTAAACATAGAAGTTATTTCGTATAAGATGCCGCCATTTTTGCTTCAACGCGAGAAAAAAGCAGGCGTTCCCGCAAAGAGTATTAGCGCGTTTCGGGCACTTCAAGGGTTTCGACTTTTTCGAGTTTTTTGCTGGCGATACGATGGCGATTAACGGTTTTTGCAATCGTGTTTTGTGCATCGCTAAGCTTATCCGAAACTTTTTCCAAAAGTTCGCCGAAGCGCAAAAATTCCGTTTTAACCGCAACGAGCGTTTTAGCAATTTCTGCTGAGTTTTTCCGAATAGCAAGCGTTCTGAATCCCATTTGAAGGCTGTTGAGCAGGGCGGCGAGCGTTGTCGGGCCGGCAATCAGCACGCGGTGTTCCCGCTGAATTTCGTCGGCAAGACCTTCTCGGCGAAGCACTTCGGCATAAAGTCCTTCCGTGGGAAGAAAAAGGATTCCGAAATTGGTCGTGTGAGGTGGTTTCAGATACTTATTGCGAATATCCGCAGCAAAGCTTTTCACGCGTTTTGCAAGCTCCGAAGCGGCTTTTTCGACTGCGTCCCGATCCCCGCGTTGCGACGCGGTGTTCAGGCGTTCGTAATCCTCTATAGGAAATTTTGAGTCGATCGGCAAATAGAGCGGACGAGACGCGTCTGCGCCATCGCCGGGAAGCTTAACTGCGAATTCAACGATTTCACCCGAGCGCGGCGACGGTTTGACATTTCGCTCGAATTGTTCCGGCGTGAGGATGTCTGCGAGTAAATTCCCCAGTTGAACTTCACCCCAGGTTCCGCGCGTTTTTACATTGGTCAAAACTCGCTTCAAATCAACGATATTGGTTGCAACCGAGTGCATTTCGCCAAGAGATTTGTGAACGTTTTCGAGGCGCTCGCTGACAAGGCGAAACGATTCTGCGATCCGTTTTTCCAGGGTTGAGTGGAGTTTTTCGTCTACAACTCCGCGCATTTCGTCCAGTTTCTTGGCGTTTTCCTCCCGCAAAGTTCGAATGGAATTTTCCATCGTCACGCGAATATTTTCGAGAGACTGAGTCTGTTCCGCGCGGGAACGCCCGACGGATTCGTTCAGCAGAGAAAATTGATGCGTGAGCGTTCCCGCGAGTGTTTCGGTTTGGAGCGCCGCGGATTTGGCGAGCTCTTCACGGTTTTCCCGAAAAGATTCACGCGATGCATTACGTTCACGGGAAAGCTCGTCGGCAATGCGTTGCAGGGCATCTTTGTTTTCGCGTTCAAAGCGGCGCTTGCTTGCAGCTGCCGAGAAGTGCAAAAGAATCAAAAATGCAATCGCGCCGACAGCGACAATTAAAAGTAAAAACGAAATTTGAGTCATGGAAATTACTTCCGAATTCTTGGTATTCGCGCCAATAAACGCAAGGGAGATAAGCGTGCGGGAACGGAAAGCGGGAAATGCGAAGAGGGAGAAGATTTATCTTTTAAAATTAGACATAATATTTATTGTGCATAAATAGAGAAGGTTGATAATCCTGATATTTAAAGGCTTTGAGCCATCTTTGACGTTTTGAGATTTTTGCTCAAACAGCCTCAGGCATTTTCGATGGTCAATGCCGGCTCGAATGTAATTTTACGGGAATATTCAGGCGGCGGAAGCTGTTTATCAAACCACGCGGCAAACGCCATCATCGCAGCATTGTCGCCGGTGTGTTTGGGCTTTGCCAAAAGTAGCGGAATCTTTTTGCGCGCGGCGAGTTTTTCGAATGCGGCCCGTAAGGTTTTATTATTAGAAACGCCTCCGGAAAGCCCGATGCTGGCGTAACGTTTTTTTTCAAATTGAACAGCCGCCTTGTCAACGAGCTGACGGATAATCGCATCCTGATAATCGGCGCAAATATCCGGAAGCACTTCGGAAAGTTCTTTGTCGGAAATTTTTTCAAGACGGTAACGCAAGCTGGTTTTTAAGCCGGAAAAACTGAATCGCGGTTCACGCTTAATCGCGTCGCCGTGCGGGAACGGAAATTTTCCCCGTTCCCGTGCCGCGTTGGCGTGTTTTTCGATAAGCGCACCGCCCGGATACGGCATTCCGAGCAGTTTTGCACCTTTGTCAAATGCCTCACCGGCGGCATCATCAACCGTACCGGCGAGAATTTTTACATTGCGGTTATGGTCGACTTCGACGAGCAGTGTGTTCCCGCCGGAGACGACGAGCCCCAAATGCGGGAAAAGCGCCCTGCTCGCCTCTTCAAATCCCGCCGGATTGCTTTCGTGAAGCGGGATAAACGGCGAAAAAAGATGCCCGCGCAAATGGTTGAGAGCGAGCATCGGTTTGCTCCATGCTACGGCAAGCGTCTTGGCGTAAGCAATGCCGAGAGCAAGACAGCCGGCAAGCCCGGGACCGCGCGTAACGGCAACGGCATCAATCGTTTCCGGAGCAATTTCGGAGGCAATGTCTTCCAGCAGACACGGAAAATTTGCAAGGTGTTCCCGCGAAGCCAAATCCGGAACAACGCCGCCGTACTGCGCATGCAACGCAATTTGTGTGTGGACGCGTTCAATCACGATCCCTTTTTCGGAATCAAAAAGTGCAACGGCGGATTCGTCGCAGGAGCTCTCAAGCGCCAAAATTCTCATGGAGCGGAAATTTACCATGAAACCCGGCTTTCAGAAATTAAAAATTCAAACAAAAAACGGGTCGGCATTTGTCAGCCGACCCGTTTTCCGACGAAAAACTGCGCGCTTATTTTGCGACGGGCTTCGCGTCGGCCGCGGGAGCGTCCGTTTGGGGAAGATTGAGGCCTGCCTTTTTCGCTTCTTGCTGGGCAATGATCGTTTCAATCTGCTTTACCCAACGATCCAATTCCGTAGCGCGCTTGGTGCCGGCAACGCAATCGCGGGCTGCTTTAAGGTAGTTAAGAGCCTCTGGAAGCTTTCCCTGCATTGCATAGCCGTCGCTGATATACTTGTTCAATTCGCACTTCGTGATCGGAAGCAATTCGTCATTCTTCAGCAATTCAAGTGCTTCGGCACGCGCTTCGTCCGGGTTTCTTTTCCCGCGATGCTTGTCGGCAAATTGCATAAGCATTTCACGCTGTTCGACGCCGAGTCGTGCTTCACGCTCTTTCGCTTTGAAGCCGAAGCGATCGTTTGTGTCCTCCGCAATAATTTGGGCAACCAGCTCTTTCTGTAGCGCCTGAAATTCTGTCGGAAGCGCATTTAACGCATTTACAAGAGCCTCCAACCGCTCTGCTCCCGTTTTTTGCTGAGCCGCCTTGACAGCCGCCGAGAATTCTCCGCAGAGCAAATACGCCGTTTCCAACTTTTCCAAATATTCGGGAATCGTTTTCGTGACGCCGACAATCTTGGCGTAAGCCGCGCCGTTTTTATCTAAAAGCAACACGGAGGGAAATCCTCTAACGCCGTAAAAATTCATGATTCCTTCGCGTTCCCGCATAACGTCTGCCGGAATTTTTCCCGGTGTGCGCGGAAAATCCAATTCGACAAATATGATATTTCGGTCGCCGACATACTTAGAAAATTCCGGCTTCGAGAGAATATTCGAGCGCAAAAGCTTACACGGCGGGCACCAGTCCGACCCGGTAAATTCGACTAAAATCAGACGATCTTCTTTTTTCGCCAAATCAATCGCTTCGCGCAAATCCGTAATCGCAGTATCAAGCACACTTGCGGACGTCGTTGCCGGCGCATCTTGGAGCGTTTCTTGAACAACGGGAGTTTCGGCAACAGCAACCGATTCCGTCGCGGGTTTTACATTTTCATCACTGCATGCCGTAAAAAGAGACGCGGCAAGCATTCCGCCAAGGATATAGAACGATTTTCTCATAGGTCGTGCAAGAATACTCGGCTTTTCGCGCCGCGTCTATCTTTATTCGGGATTTAAGAAAAATTTAATTTTTATTGACAAAACGAAATCAAAAAGATTCTATTTCCACTTAAGTTTTCGGCTTACGGAGAGATGACAGAGTGGCCGATTGTGCAGCACTGGAAATGCTGTGTACCGCAAGGTACCGAGGGTTCGAATCCCTCTCTCTCCGCCACTTTCAGAGGCGACCGCGCGGCCGCCTCTTTTTTTGTGAAAATGAAGAATCTGACTGCAAGAACCTTGCTTTGTGGGCTTATTGTGTTGTCATCGTTTCCTTAAAGTGAAACTTATTTCGCTTCTCCGCAAGGGATTTGAACTTTTATCGAATCTTGTTTTCGGTTCTTTACGGTTCGAAAATTATGAAAATCGCGAAAAACATGTATTTTTCCCCGAAGCGGAAACGTCAGCCTTTCGTTTACACGAACACGCGCACGCTTTTCATGCACTACAAAGGTGAGTAGCTTCAAAATGCTACCTGTCGTAATATTCGCAATTTTTAATCATAAAGCTCACTTTTCGCACGCAGAAACGCACTACGCCTCTTCAAGGGTTAAAATCTTTTATTGATGAAAACGCGCTTAAATGTTGCCGGATTTTTGACTTTGGGGTAGAGTCGTTGGTACAACGAGCGACGGCGGGAACAAGCCCGTTTTTACTCGGAATACAACTGATATTATGAGCAATAACACACACGAACAAGGCACTACCCGAACACCGATTTACGTTTCAATGTTCCCGCACGGCGGGCGCACTGTCATTGGAATTTCCGATAAAAACGGACGACGCATACGCGCCGTTTTTCGAGAAACATTCGCACGAATGCTTGCGGATGAAGGGCGCATGGAGCTTTGGACGGCAATCCCGCACAGCGATCGCATTCATCGTGTCGAATCTTTTCCGCTTGATGAGGCGGGAAAACCCGTCGATGTATTCATTGAAAAATATCCGGACATTCCGCGTCCCGACGTTCCGGCAATTTTCGATGAGTGTATCGGCAAAGCGCCGGAGGGCGGCTTCGTCAGGCTTAAAGATGATTACTGCGAAATAGCATATTACACACCTACGAAAAGTCGCAGTCGCCTTTTGGAAATTCCTGCCGGTGAAGATCGTTTTCGGCGCCTTTGGGAACTTCCGGAAGAAGCGTGGGAAAACGCCTTGCCGCCCCTGTCAATTTCTCGGACACAAGCGCTATGGTCTGACGCATCGCGCACACTCTTTTTTTCTAAGCCGAAGAAACTTGGTATCTACTACATTCCCGGCTTTGCATCCGGAGTCGGGTCTTCAACCGGAAAAGCGCTCATCGAACGTTTCCCGCACGCCCGTATTTTGAGTTACGACAGTGCGGGAACACTTTCCGACAACCTAAAATCTCTAGTCGGACAACTCGACACAAGCGATACCGCCCGTATTTTTGTCGGGTCTTCGCTCGGTGCCTACTACGCCGCACATTTATGCGTAAAGACCAAACGTGTTGACGACAGGCGATTGATTTTGATTAACCCGGCAATCAATCCCGGCGAAACATTGAAGCAATTTATCGGGAAAAACACTTCTTTAGACACGGGAACGAGCTTTGAACTTCCCGCAACTTCCGTCGAATCCTACGAAGTGATGCCGCGTCCCGGAGTCAAAACCGTCGTCCTCATAAGCAAAAATGATACCCTACTTGACCCGCAAAAAATGCATTCTTTTTTTGAACCCTTCGCCGACATTATTTCGGTTGAAGGCGGGCATCGTCTTGAGGACAAAGAAATGCTTTTTGAGGCGACAGAAAATCTTTCCGGTTCTAAAGCAAGTATTTCCCTGTATCGCCGGGCGCTCAGTCAAACAGAACATGAAGTGCTGTCCCTCCGGTTTCGTCTCAAAGACGAAGTTTTTCGTTCCCGCAAGGAACTTGCGAAAATTTTCGGCGAGACCCCCGAACGTGTCGCCGAAGTCGAACAGCGCGCTATGGAGAAAATCTGTGGCTCACCGCTTTACAGGTACATAAAAAAGCACAAGGCCATCGGCTCCGACAATCCGTCGCATTAAGAATCTGAAAATGGACGTCTGAAGATCTTTTTAAATATTTTCGCAATGAGAAAAATCCGTATGAAAAAAAGAATCGGTGGCACCTTTGATGCTGATGCGGCATCAATTGTCTGCGGGAACACGTTTTCCGTCAGAAATGTTTTGATGTCTGCACTCCTCAATCTATTTGAATATTACGGGTCCGTGCCGAACTATTTTATCGCGTTGGGAGATTTTATCGCTTTTTCGGAAATACGTCGGGCGACAGAAGAATTCATCGCAATCCAAACGGATTTTCCCGCGGGAACGGAAATTTTAGAAGACGCGGATGATGCGGATGACATTGTTCGCATTTTCCGCCGGAAACTTTCCTCCTCCCGAATGCAAAAATCGCTTCGAAGCATTGCCGGAACACTCGTTCGAGTCATGTCGGCTCAGAGACATTTTTTTGCGGGAACGGTTTCAACCATTTCCCCGATTGACAAAATAGCAGAATTTTTTTCGCTTTCGGAAAGCGAAGTCCGTACCCTGGTATTTTTAGCCTGTTGGACTAAAACTCGCCATTTCGACAATTTGTGCGACGATGTCGCCGAAGGGCAATCCCGTGAAGAAGCGCTGAAGTTTTTGGCCCGTTCCGTTCGGATAGAAACACACGAAGTCAACGGCGCTATTCGTAAACTCAAAGAGAAGAAAATCGTCGAAACTTCACGGCAGCGCTTTCCCGAATTGGCGGACGAGATTAACGAATTCATTTTTGAATTCGACGGGGAAGATTTGGCACGGAAATTCAGTTCGTCGCTAGAGGTACTGAAAGTGTTTCCTACAAGTTCTTTCGAGGTCGAAAACGAGGATGTCGAGATTATTTCCAAGCTGCTTTGTCATGAGCACGGCGCACACATTCTCTTTCACGGGAAACCCGGAAGCGGAAAAACAGAATTTGCCAAATCGCTTGCCAAAGAATTAGGGAAAGCAATTTTCGTTCCCGCACGTAAAGACGAAAAGAAGAATTCACTATCTCCGGTAAAAATTAATGCGACGCTTTTTGCCGCAAAAACGGGAGCGGGATTGCTCTTATCGACGAAGCGGACGACTTTTTAGAGACAGTGCCGCAAGGATTATCTTCCCTGTTCGGAGCGGGCGCAAGTAATCAGGAAAAAGGATGCGTGAACACACTGCTTGACGAAAGCCGCGCTCCGGTCATCTGGATTACGAATAGCATTGCGGGAATCGACGAATCCACCCGCCGTCGCTTTGCCTACACTTTGGAATTTTCCGGAGTTTCAGATCGACAAAAGCGCCTTGTCCTAAACACGGCATTGCGGGAAAGCAATATACCCGAACACCTAAGCGAAGCTATTTTTCCTCTTGTTCGCCAATATTCGCTTTCACCCGCCGGCATTTCGCTTTCCGTCAAAAACGCAAAAATCGTTTCCGCGGATTCCGAAGAAAAACTCTTGGAAAACATTCAGCGTATCGCGCAAAAGCATTATTCTTTAATCACGGGAAAGATGCCGTCGGAGAAAACGTTTTCCGTGGATTCCGAATTTGATATTTCGCTCCTGAATACCAATCCGCCCATCGAAGGCATCGTCCGAAGCATTGAAAACTACCGCGAAGCCGTTTATCGGGCAGGAAAAACTCTGCCGCTTTCCATGCTTTTCTCCGGAGCTCCGGGAACGGGAAAAATTCAACTCGGACGCTACATTGCTCGCCTACTCGACAAAGAAATCCTGATTCGACGAATCAGCGACATAAAAAGTCCCTTCGTCGGCGTCACGGAGAAAAATATCGCGCGTGCATTCCACGAAGCCGAACGAAGCAACCAAGTACTGATGATCGACGAAGCCGATTCGCTTTTTCTTAACCGGCAGACAGCAACACGCTCATGGGAAATTTCCGAAACCAATGAGATTTTGGCGCAAATGGAACTGTTCAAGGGCGTTTTTATTTGCACAACCAACCTGCTTGAAAATTTCGATTCCGCATCCATGCGACGCTTCCACCGAAAAATCGGATTTCACCCGCTAAGCATCGACGGGCGCACTAAAATCTTCAAACGCTATTTCCCGCAGATAAGCGTTGATGCCTCCGTTTTGATGCAAAAAATGAAAAGTCTTGAAGGAATTTGTCCGGGAGACTTCTGCACCGTTCGGGAACGGATGCGCTACGACACAGCGACAAGAGCGGAAGATATTTTCGGCGCGCTTGATGAAGAATTGCGTTACAAGGTTCGTGAATCCGCGCGAACGCCTATCGGATTTTTCTGAGGAATCGGGACAAAAGCGGTTTTCAGCAGCTTATAACTCAGCGCGATTAGGAAAAGTGCCGAAAAGATGTTCTTCCCGAAACGTGCAACATTTCATAAGTGTTCGGGTCGGCTTCTCGGACAAAGCGCGATGCCTCCATCAAGCCGGGTTCTCCGTAGCCGGAGCGAATCTTTGGATAGAGCAAATAAAGTTCGTCTTTGGCGCGTGTTGAAGCCACGTAAAAAAGCCGTCGTTCCTCGTCAACGTCTCCGGATTCAATCGCACGTTTGAGCGGGAACATTTCTTCGGCGCATCCGATGACAAAAACAATCGGATATTCCAGGCCTTTTGCCTGATGAATCGTGGAAAGGCGTATCATCGGGCGTTCCCGCTCTTCCCGATCAACGTCGCCTTTGTTCGTCTCCGAGTTCAGAAGAGTGAGCTGCGCCAGCAAATCGTCCAAGCTCGCGAATTTTTCGGCAAAGCCGATTAAGCTCTGCAAATCATCGCTGCGCTGTTGCCAGTCGGCATAAACATTTTTTATGAAATCGCCATACCAACCGTCTAAGCCTATGCGCACAATTTCGGCGGGCGTTCCCGTAATTCGCGGTGTTGCGGGAACGTGCGCTTGAGAGAGCGCTTCCTTTGTCGCGAAGGAAAACAAATCGTCTTCCGCTTCATCGGATTCCTTCGGGCGCGTTTCCGTTTCCTCGCCGCGGAACGATTCATGCATGTCTTGAACGGAAATAATAAAATCCGTGTAGTCGTCCTTCGCTGCTTCCGGGATTTTTTTCAAAACCGCATCGTCCAAGAGTGCCGTAAACAGGTGAATTTTCTTCTTTTCGGCGATTTTCTTTCCGAGTTCGAGGGTTTTGCTTGCCGTTCGCGGGCCGACTTTTTCCATGAGCGCGAGCAAGCGGGAAAACGCGACACCGTCGTCCGGATTTGCCAAAAAACGAAGAATTGCAACAAAATCTCGAATGTGCGCCTGTTGGAAAAATTGAAGCCCGCTTGTAATCAAAAACGGAATTCCTGCGCGTGAAAGCTCCAGTTCCAGTTCTTTGGCGTGCGCATGCGCGCGATACAAAACGATGATGTCGTTCGGCGAATAATCTTCGTCGTTAACGAGTGAGGCAATTCGGCGAATAACGAGGCGCGCCTGATCGTACGCGTCAATTGCCGGAACAAGAAAAGGTCTTTTCCCGCGTTCCCGCGTTGCCCGGAGCGTTTTTGAGAAACCGAGGGATTCTTCCCGCGAGGCGAGTACGGAATTGGCGAAATCGAGGATTTGGGGAGTTGAGCGATAATTGATCTCGATTTTATGCAATGCCGTTCCCGCGTACGTTTCGGGGAAGCGCGTGATGTTTTCATAATTTGCGCCGCGCCAAGTGTAAATACATTGCGCATCGTCGCCGACCGCCGTCAGCGAATTTTCCTCGGAAATGAGGTTGCGGATGATTTCGGATTGGAGCGTGTTTGTGTCCTGAAATTCATCGACGAGAATATGGCGAAATCGTTTGGAATAGAGTTCCCGCACGCTCGGATTGTTTTCAAGAATTTCGAGGAAAAGCTCAAGCAAATCGTCAAAATCGCAAAGATTCTGCGTCCGCTTTTCCTCAGCGTAAGCCTCGCGAAACTGTGGAATAATGCGCTCTGCAGCAGGAACCCACGGCATACGTTCTTCGATAATTTCTTCGAGCGGGCGGCGAGTGTTGCGGGCGTAGCTGATTAAATCAAAAATAACTTTCGGCTTCGGAGCATTTTTCCCCTTGAGAAATTCCGCATTTACGCGTTTGCAAACTTTGCCGAAGAGCGAATCCGCATCGCTCGCATCAAGAATCGTATAATCCTTTCGACGCCCTACTAATTCCGCATTGGCGCGCAAAACGCGCTGTCCGATGCTGTGGAAAGTTCCGCCCCAAAATTCGCTTCGCGGAACGCCTGTCAGGTCTTCTACGCGCGATAGCATTTCCGCTGCTGCTTTGTTGGTGAACGTCAGCAGAAGAATTCTCCACGGCGGAACGCCCTGCTCCAAAAGCCAGGCAACGCGATAAGTCAGCGTTCGCGTCTTTCCGGAACCGGCTCCCGCGAGCACGAGCGCAAAGCGTTCCCGCGACGTTACCGCCGCGAGCTGGTCGTCATTAAGTTCGGAGCGAAAATCGATCGACATTTTATCGGAAGCATCAAATCTTACACGTCGCCCTGCCCGTCCGCATTTTCGCGTTGGGCTTCGCGGGCATCGCGAATGATGCGCAAGCAGAGTTCCCGCAGATCGAAAATTCCCCGGCGCAATGCAGAGAAATCGGAACGGGAGCTTTCGGAAATCGTTTCGCGAGCCAAAGCTTCTCCAAGTTGTGCGGCAATTCCGAGATACTCATTCCAAGCGGCATGCGCCCGTTTCATCATCAGGATTGCCAATCCGTTTTCCTGCGCCGAAAGAGCATCAATCGCGAGCATCATCGATTGTTCGGCTCGGGAAAATCCGGCAGCAAGTGCAAGAATCGTTTCCGGAGAAAACGTCGAAAGAGTTTTGCGTTCCCGCGCGAAGATTGACCTCAAGCGATTTTGAGAAGAATCGACGATGGCGCGAATGGCGACGACTTCCGTCGTATTCAAAAGCGAATAAACCGGCGGCGGGCCGGGCGGCGGCGTAATCGAAAAATCTTGCCCGAACATTTTTACGATTTCCTCCCGAGTTTCGGTTTCATCGCCATCGAGTTGCCACCCCATTGCCAGCGCGCACTTGTCCAAGCGATCTTCGTCGGCTCGAATTTCCAGTGTTTCGTAAAAACGGCGGAAGCGTTCAGTTTCGCGATCTGCCCAAGCGATAAAATGCGTCCATTCCGTTTCTGAGCAGTGAATTTCGGGCGAATTATCCTCGAATCCTCCGTTGGAGCTACCTTCAAAATCTTTTTTCATGAAAATCCTTTTACTTAACACGGCAAACGATGATTCATGCCGCCTGCCGGGTCGGCTTCTTGCGCCGTGCCGACAATGCGCGCGGGAACGCCGGCAACAGTCGCGTGCGCGGGAACGTCATCAAGCACCACCGAACCGGCGCCGACTTTCGCACAGTGGCCGATTTCGATATTTCCGAGAATTTTGGCTCCGGCGCCGATGAGCACGCCGGAGCGCACTTTCGGGTGGCGATCTCCGCGCGTTTTTCCCGTACCGCCGAGCGTTACCGCATGCAAAATCGAGACATTATCTTCGACAACGGCGGTTTCTCCCGCAACGAAACCCGTCGCGTGGTCAAGCAGTATTCCGCATCCGAATTTTGCCGCCGGATGAATGTCGACGGAAAGTTTTTCCGAAACCTTGCTTTGAATAAAATGCGCGATATAGCGACGCGATCGATTCCAAAAATAGTGCGCGACGCGATGCGCGGAAATGGCGAGGAATCCTTTATACCAAAGGAACGGAACCAACAACGATTCACACGCGGGATCGCGCTCCACGGTTGCAAAAATATCGTTTCGGCAGCTCCGGGCAATTGTAGAATCATGCGCAAAGGCTTCGAGGCAAAGCGCGGCAATCGCGTTGTATTCTTTTTCGGTTGAAGCTAATTTGTGCGCAATGCGAGCGCTCATCGCAAAATCAAAATCACGTTGGTTTAATACAAAAGTATTGAGCGTTTCCGCCAACGCCGGCTCGCGGACAAGCATTTCCTGTGCGCGTTCCCGCATCTGCCGCCACAGCAAGGCAGTCTCGTCGGTTTTGTCCGAGTCTTGCATCTCAATTGAATCAATCATTACTGGAATGGGGGAAAATTAAAACCTCACTTTTCTTGTTTCGCGACATAAAAAACCCGCAGAGAGAAAAGGAGGAGGAACTCTCTGCGGGCAATCCGGGCAAGCCGGATTTGGTTGGATTGGGAGAAAAAATTGGAGGTGTGGGGCGGATTCGAACCGCCGCATAGTGGTTTTGCAAACCACGGCCTTAACCACTTGGCTACCACACCAAAAATTTAAAATTCACTATGTCTTTTTACCGCATTCAAAGCAAGCGTTTTTTTAGAAAACACAAAATAAGCGGATTTTTGCGAGGAAATCGAAATTCTGGTCGAAGCTTAATTCCGCTGACAAACAGGCGCATTGCGGTTTATAATATACCAATGATTTCCTTTGAGCATTTTGAAGAAAATTGCCTGCGCGTGCGGGAACGCGTCGCCGAAGCCTGTCGTACCTGCGGGCGCAATCCTGATGAAGTTTGCATTCTTCCCGTGACCAAAAACCACCCCGTTGAAGCGCCGATTTATGCGGCCAAAGCCGGCTTTCCTGCTGTCGGGGAAAATAGAGTCCGAGAAACGGAAGTTAAACGCAGTGAATTTTTTACACGCAGTGAGACTTCTTTGCGCTGGGAACTTATCGGACATCTTCAAAGCAACAAGGCGCGCAATGCAGTACGTCTCTTTGACCGAATTCAATCCGTGGATTCGGTTTCGCTCGTACAAAAACTTGATCGACTTTGCGAGGAGCTTGCGCGGGAACGGCTTCCCGTATTGCTTCAGGCAAACGCCGGAAACGATCCTGCGAAGTTCGGAACCGGAGACTTTGATTCGTTGCGCCGGCTCACCGAATCCGCTTTTGCGGGAACGCATTTGCAAGTTGACGGGCTGATGTGCGTTGCGCCGATTGACGACGATTCTCTCGAAACGGCGAAGCGGTGCTTCGAAACGTTGCGTATTTGGCGCGATCGCCTGGAATCCGAATTCGGGCGCGCGCTCCCGCAACTTTCCATGGGCATGTCGCACGATCTCGTTCCCGCCGTTGCCGCAGGTTCCACAATGGTGCGTATCGGCACGGCGCTTTTCGGCGAACGCGATTATTCCCGCACATAAAGGATTAAAAAACTCGAAAGCCTTTCACTAAGTCTGTAGAACTTAAATACAACCATGAGTTTGCTCATTCATTTTCTCGGCTTTTTTACCGCCTCAATTCCCGTTTGTCTTGCTGCCGCAATCGCCCGCCTCTTAGGACGCATCGTTTTCGCGACAATGCCTTCCCGCCGCCGCCTTGTTTTGCGAAATCTTCATCATTGTTTTCCGGAAAAAACGGAAGACGAGCGTCGGGCAATCGCCCTCGAAAGTACATGTCGCATGGTGGAAATGGGAATGTTCGTACTCGCGGCACCGTATTTTTCCGAAAAGAAAATTCGGAGTCGTTTCACGATGGACGCAAAGGCGATTGATGCTGTTCTCGACGCTCAAACGCCGGTTGTAGCCGGTGTCCCGCATTTCTCTCTGATGGAAGTTCTCACGATGATTCCGCTTTTTTCGGAATCCGTAAAAAAGCGCGATTGCGGTGTTTTCTACCGCCCGTTTGATAATTCTTCCATCGAGCGCTGGGTAAAATCCACACGGGAACGCTTCGGCTTTAAGCTGCTTTCCCGAAAAAAAGGACTCACGCAAGCACTCTCCTTCCTCGATAAAAACGGCATCGTTTGTGTTCTCTTTGACCAAAGCCCCGGGAAAAAGCGCGGCGTTCTTTCGCTCTTCGAAGACCGAGTCGTCACCAATAGCATGCTCGCGGGAACGCTGGCTGCGGGGAAAGCCGGAACACAACTCATCACGGTTTACTGCGAGCGGAGCGGATTTTGGCGCGGAACGATTCGCATCGAAAAACCCGAAGTTTCCGAACTTTCCGCCGTCGGCTACACCGTCGCGCTCAATCGCTGGCTTGAGGGAAAACTCGCCGAAAATTTCAATCTCTGCTCGGACTGGCTTTGGATGCACGACCGTTGGAAAGGGTTCAACGGATTAAATCTCGAACACCGGAAAAGTATTCTTGAAGAAACCGTAAGGCTGTACGGCTACGATGCGCTCCCGCGAAAGAAGCGCATTTGGATTCGCCTTCCGAATTGGCTTGGTGACATCGTTATGGCGTTCCCGCTGATTCAAACCATCCGCGCCGCGCGGCCGGACGCGCAGATTACCTTGCTCGCGCGCAAGCATTTTCTCCCGATGCTCGAATTACTCGGTGTTGCCGATCGACTCATCGCGCTCCCGCCCAAGGGCAAGGGCTATTGGAAATTCTGCCGCAATCTGCGAACGGAATATCCCGACCAGCACTTGCTGTTTACAAACTCGTTGCGCGGCGATGTCGAAGCGAAGCTCATCGGCGCACCGCAACGTTTCGGCATGGTTCGCAAAGGCTATCCGCGCCCGTATCTCACGAAAAAATGGCGCGTTCCCGCAGACTTGGATTTGACAAAAAATCATCAAACTCATGTTTGGGCTCAATGGTTGCGGGAATCCTGCGGACTGAAACACGAACTTGATTTTTCTCCGATTAAAATCGAATCGGAAAAACAATTACGCATCGGAATGATTTGCGGCACGGAAAATTCTCCGGAAAAACGCTGGCCGATTGAACGCTGGCGGGAACTCATTGCGCTCCTGCAAAAAAAATATCCGAACCTGCAAATCTATCTTTTCGGAACGGCAAAAGACGGAGCCATTACAGCTCAAGTTGCCGAGGGACAAAATGAAAATGTCGTCGACCGAGCCGGGAAAACCGACCTTCCCGCATATATGCGAGAGCTTGCATCCTGCTGCGCCATCTGCGGGAACGACACCGGCGGCATGCACCTGGCAAATATGCTCGGCGTTCCCGTCGTCGGTATTTTCGGGCCGACAAATCCCGTCCGCACGGGACCGATCTTCAACGCTCCGGCATGTATTCTTCAACCGGAAAATTGCCCGCCCACCGGCGGCGCCGATATTCGAGGCGTTTCCGCTCAAAACGCCTGTAACGCACTCGAAAAATTTATTTAACGACAATCCATGGCAAAAGTTCTGGTCGCTCTCTCCGGCGGCGTTGACAGCGCCGTCGCCGCACTTCTCTTAAAACGAGACGGATACGACGTTCACGCCGCTTACATGCGTACTTGGATGAATGAAGAAGGCGGGAAATTTTTCGGCGAGTGCCCGTGGGAAGATGATGTCGCCAACGCGCGAGCCGTCGCCGACACGCTTGGAATCCCCTTCAAAATTGTCGATTTAATTAAGGATTACCGGGAACACATTGTTCAATATTTGGTGGACGGATACAGAAGCGGTCTCACCCCGAATCCGGACGTTCTCTGCAATCGAGAAATGAAATTCGGCGTATTTGCCCGCAAAGCCTTTGCCGACGGATTCGACTATGTCGCAACCGGACACTACGCGCGCCGTCGGGACAACGCGGACGGCACTTCGGATATTCTTTGCGGCGTCGACCCGAACAAAGATCAAACTTATTTTCTCGCCCTGCTTCGACAGGAACAACTCCGACGCGCGCTCTATCCGGTCGGCCACCTGCTTAAACCGGAACTGAGAAAACTCGCCGAAGAAGCCGGCTTGCCGAACGCCAAACGCAAAGACAGCCAGGGAATTTGCTTTATCGGAAAAATTCGAATCAACGATTTTTTGGAACAATACATTCCGCAAAAACCGGGAAAAATCGTTAATACTGCCGGAAAAATTCTCGGCGAACACAAAGGCCTTTTCCATTACACTATCGGGCAACGCCGCGGAATTAACGTGCCGTCTAATACGGACAATGAATATTACGTTGTCGTCGCCAAACGCTTTGAAACAAACGAGCTTGTCGTCGCATTTGATCATCCGGAAACCGCGGGAACGCTCTATACGACGGAATCTTGGGTCAACAATCTCTCATGGATTAATCGCCCGCTGACGGAAAAATGCGAAATCCTCGTACGCGTGCGTTACCGAGATGCTTCGACGCCCGTTGTTTTCACTCCGGACGGGAACGGCGGCGCCCACATTGCCTACAAGAATATGCAGCGCGGTATCGCTCCGGGACAAATCATTGCCTTCTACGACGGAGAAACGCTCCTCGGCGGCGGCGTTTTTCAGTAACGAGAACGCGTCGCGAAAATCGTCTACCGCCGTCAAAACGGTAATTCCTCCGCAAAATCTTCCTGCAGAGACAATTCACTTTCCCGCGGGAACGCATGTTTGACGACGTCTTGAGCGCTCCGATTTTTGCCTCCATGCAAGAACGAATCAAATTTTTCAGTTACGAAAACCTCGTGCGTCAATTCGAAGCCGTGACTGCAATTTCCCGCCTTGCGGAAACAATTTGATCGTTGTTTTCTTAAAAAAAAAGAAGCGTTCCCGCGAATAGCTCACGGGAACGCTTCTTTTAAACTTTAACCCTGCTTCTATTTGCGGGCGGCGACGGGTTCCGGCTGTCCGATTTCGCGGAGCAGATTTTTGAACCACGGGAACGCCATGTTGAACGGCTTTCCGCCTTTGATACGTTCGAATTCGATCGGACGAAGGCGGTCCTGATGGGCTTCGTCGTGTCCGATAACGCCGCTTTCGCCGCGCATCGCCGCATCAACCGCGAGGTCAACACAACCCTTGATAAGTGTGAGGTCTTCCGCGTTGGCGGGAGCGGAACGCGCAAAGTAACCGGATTTTTGAACGAGCACTTTTTCGGCACCGATCATTTCGGCAAATTGTTTGCCGAACCATTTACCCGGATTAATTGCGTCGAGTTTGACGTGCCCGAATGCGTCGCGCGGAATTTCCTCACCCTTGGCTTCCATTTCCTTGATGATAGCTTCAACGCCTGCGCCTTCGGAGATGAAGATGTTCACGCAGTCATAAAGATCCATCACCGCGTGGAGACGCTTGGCTTCTTTCGCAAGGTCAATTTCCATTTCCGGCAGGTAAATTCCGTGGACGTCATAGCGTTTCGGGTGAACACCGCCGATTTCGGGAACGAATTCGTTGGAATAAAGTTCTTTGCGGTATTTGAGCGCCGTTGCCGCCGTAAGCCAGCCGCAATTGCGTCCCATGACTTCATGTACGATGAGCATGCGCGGATTTGCGGAATTTTCGGCAACAACATTGCGGAAATAGGTTGCGCCCTGTTCTGCCGCTGTCCACGCGCCGAGCGATTGTTTAATCGGATAGACGTCGTTGTCGATTGTTTTCGGCAAGCCGATAACCGTCAAATCGTAATTGTTGGTTTTGAGGAACGCCGCAAGATCTGCCGCCGCCGTATTCGTGTCGTCGCCGCCGATGGTGTGGAGCACCTGAACGCCGTCTTTAACGAGCTGATCCGCTGCAACTTTCTGCGGGTCTTCGCCTTCTTTAACAAGTCCGCGCTTAACGCAGTCTTTCACGTTCGTCAGCTTTACGCGAGAATTCCCGATCGGGCTACCGCCGTAGAGCAAAAGCGTGAATGCTTTTTCGCGGATTTCCGGAGAAACACGGACGCTGTCGCCGAGGAGCAAGCCTTTGTAGCCGCCGCGATAGCAGATGATTTCGATTTCCGGATCAATTTCCGTATAGCGCATGATCAAACCGCCGACCGCAGCCGAAAGGCACGGAGCGAGACCGCCCGCCGTGAGAATACCAACTTTTTTGATTTTTTTCATAAGATGAACTGTGTGTTAAAAATGCTGAGAATCGTTTGTCTATATTGAATTTTAAAGCGCTGAAAGTCAAAAGCTTAAACGCGTTCCCGCGCCGCTCTCGTGATTTTCTAGGAAAACAAAAAGCGTTCCCGTAAAAAATTCACGGGAACGCTCTTCGTGAAGCTCTAAGCTTTAAAGCTAATCTTTCCGATTAGCGATTGATGTCGCCAATCATCTTGCCGCCGAAAACAGCCGTGTCACCGAGCTGTTCTTCGATGCGGAGAAGCTGATTGTACTTCGCAATACGGTCGGAGCGGCTCATCGAACCGGTCTTGATTTGACCAGCGTTCGTTGCAACGGCGATGTCGGCAATCGTCGCATCTTCCGTTTCGCCGGAGCGGTGCGAGATAACCGCCGTGTAGCGATTGAACTGCGCCATTTCAACGGCGTCGAGCGTTTCCGTGAGAGAACCGATTTGGTTGACCTTGACGAGGATGGAGTTCGCCGTACCGGTTTGAATTCCCTTCTTGAGGAATTCGGTGTTGGTGACGAACAGGTCGTCGCCGACGAGCTGAACTTTGCTGCCGAGCTTGTCCGTAAGCTTCTTCCACGTTGCCCAGTCGGTTTCCGCGCAACCGTCTTCGATCGAGATGATCGGGTAGCTGGAGCAGAGGTCTGCGAGGAAGTCGACCATCTTGTCGCCGGAGAGCTTGCGTCCGTCGGATTTCTTGAAGATGTATTGTTTGGTCTTCGTGTCGTAGAATTCGGAGGAAGCGACGTCGAGCGCGATGCAGATGTCCTTACCGAATTTGTAGCCGGCATTCTTGACGGCAGCTGCGATTGTGTCGAGCGCGTCTTCAACGGAATCGAGGCGCGGAGCAAAGCCGCCTTCGTCGCCGACAGCCGTATCAAGACCGCGTTTTTTGAGGACGCTCTTGAGGGCGTGGAAGGTTTCAGCACCCATTTGAACGGCCTGGCGGAGCGAGGTAGCGCCGACCGGCATAATCATGAATTCCTGGAAGTCAATCGGAGCGTCGGAGTGAGCGCCGCCGTTGATGATGTTCATCATCGGAACCGGGAGCACTTTCGCGTTCGGGCCGCCGAGGTATTTGTAGAGCGGCTGTCCGCAAGCTTCCGCAGCTGCCTTCGCAACCGCGAGAGAAACGCCGAGAACGGCATTCGCGCCGAGCTTGGACTTCGTCTTCGTGCCGTCGAGCTGAAGCATTGCTGCGTCAACAGCCGGCTGGTCAAGAGCGTCGAAACCGACGAGTTCCGGAGCGATAATTTCGTTAACATTGGCAACCGCCTTGAGGACGCCTTTGCCGCAGAAACGTTTTTTCGGGTCGATACCTTTTGCGAACTGCTTCGCGGGAACGCCGCCGTCGCGGAGTTCGAGGGCTTCGTTAACGCCCGTGGATGCTCCCGAGGGAACAGCCGCGCGACCGATAGCGCCGCAGGAGAGTTCAACGTCGACTTCGACCGTCGGATTACCGCGAGAATCGATGATTTCGCGACCTTTGATATCAATGATGGTAGACATAATGAATGATTTAGTGAAAAAGTGCTAAATTGGACTACAGATTAGCTTTCAAGCCCGAAGAAATCAAGCGGGAACGGATTCTAACAGACATCTGATAATTGATAACGAAGCGTGTAAAGGAAAGTTGTTTACAAACGCAGTCTGCGGCGATTGTTGTTTTTTAATTATTTTTTCGGATCGAAGGCGTCCCGAAGCGCGTCTCCGAAAAGATTAAGCGCAAAGAGCGTTCCCGCAAAGAAAAGCCCCGGGAAAAGCAAAAGCCACGGATAATCCGCCATTGCGTCGGCGCCTTCTTTAATCATAAGCCCCCACGAAGTCATCGGCGGTTTAACGCCCAAGCCGAGAAAGCTGATAAATGCTTCAAGCAGCATGACTCCGGGAACGGTCAGCGTTGCATACACGATTACGGTTCCGAGAGTATTCGGAAAAAGATGGCGCCACATGATTTTTGTCGTTGATTGCCCCATACAAATTGCAGCTTCGACAAACGCCTGCGAGCGCAGCTCCCTTACCTGATTCCGCACAATGCGTGCCATGGTGAGCCAGGAAATTGCGCCGATGGCGATGTAAATCAGCCACATTTCCTGTCCGAAAACAACCGTCAACAAAATCACGAAAAGCGTAAACGGTAATGCATAGAGAATATCCACGATTCGCATCAGAATCGAATCGCGCATCCCGCCGACGTATCCGGCAATCATCCCGTAAACGACGCCGATAACGCAAGAAACCACGGTTGCAATCAAACCGACCTGCAAGGAAACGCTCCCGCCGTAGAGCAACCGCGAAAGCACGTCTCGCCCGAGAGTGTCGGTCCCGAGCCAGTGTTCCCGTGACGGGCCGGCAGGGCCGAGTGCCAAATCCTGCGCTTCGAACGGGAACGGCGCAATCCAAGGCGCACAGAGGCAGGCGCACAACATCACGAGCACAAAAATCCCGGCAACGACACCGGGGCGATTGGCAAAAAAACGTTCGCGGGAACGCTTCCACGGCGAAACCGGGATTTCGGAAAGAGATTCGACCTGCTCGCCGCTTGTTTGTTTTGAGAATTTCACGGACGCTCATTAAAAAACGTCCTGCACGAAAATAGCAACCGCGAACACGCATCCTCGCCGGCAAACTCGCTCTTGCGGGAACGGCAGCGGAAAGCTACGATGAAGCTTCTGTTTTACCCATGAGCTCTGACCTGAATTTTAATCTTGCCGCAAATGCGAAAAACTACAGCGACGTTCCGCCTTCTGAGCCGGAAACCGTCAACGAAAGTAGCGTTCCCGCAGAAGAAATTCCGGACTTTGTTCATCTGCACGTCCACTCCCAGTATTCCATGCTCGACGGAGCAACGCGCATCGCCAGTAGCGTTGACAAAAAAAGCAAAACCCTGCTTGCAAAAGGACTCGTTCAGAAAGCGAAAGAATGCGGCATGCGTGCAGTCGCGTTGACCGACCACGGGAACATGTTCGGCACAAAGCTTTTTTATGACACCTGCCGCGCCGAAAAAATCAAACCCATCATCGGTTGCGAAGTTTACGTCGCCCGACGCACGCGTTTCGACAAAGGGAAAAACGTTCCCGCAGATGCCGATCCGAAAATCGACCGCTCCGGCGACCACCTGATTTTGCTCGCGAAAAATCTCACCGGGTACAAAAACCTCGTTAAAATCGTTTCCGCCGGCTGGATTGACGGGTTTTATCACCGTCCGCGTATCGACAAAGAAATTCTTGAGAAATTTAGCGAAGGACTCATCGTTTCGAGCGCTTGCATCGCAGGAGAAATTCCGAAGGCGATTTTAAAAAACGATTGGGGGAAAGCCGAAGCCGCCGCAAAATGGTATAAAAACATTTTCGGTGAAGATTTTTACCTCGAAATTCAGCGTCATCCGAACAACGGCGAACACAGCACGGAGGAAACGCGCGACGTTTACCTGCGGGAAGTCCGCGCCGCACAAGGACTTTTCGAACTCGCAAAAAAACTGAAAATCAAGGTTATCGCGACAAATGACGTTCACTTCCTCGATGAAGCCGATGCAGACTCGCATGAAATTTTACTTTGCTTAAGTACGGGAAAAAAGCTTTCCGACGAAAACCGGATGCGCTACACGCGCCAGGAATGGTTTAAAAGCAAAGAAGAAATGTACCGGTTGTTCAAAGACTGCCCGGAAGTCTTGAGTAATACGACGGAAATTGCGGACAAGGTCGAAGAATACGACTTAAACTCGCCGCCGATTATGCCGTTCTTTCCCATTCCTGCAGAGTTCGGCTCGGAGGAAGAATACGCAAAACGCTTCAGTGAAGCCGACCTGATCGCACTTTGGGGCGAAGACCGCTTCAAAAAACTCGGCGGCTACGAGAAAGTCCTTCGCATCAAGTTCGAATGCGATTATTTGGAGCATCTCACGCTTGAAGGTGCCGCAAAGCGATGGCCGGACGGCATTCCGGAGGACGTGCGGGAACGCATTGATTTTGAACTGAACACGATTCGGACGATGGGCTTCCCGGGGTACTTTCTCATCGTTCAAGACTTTATCGCCGCCGCAAGAAAACTCGGAGTCATCGTCGGCCCCGGGCGCGGGAGCGCCGCCGGATGCGTTGTCGCGTACTGCCTGGGAATCACAGGAATCGACCCGACAAAATACGACTTGCTTTTTGAACGCTTCCTCAATCCGGATCGCATTTCGATGCCCGATATCGATATCGACTTCGACGACGCGGGGCGGCAAAGCGTACTCGAATGGGTCACAAAAAAATACGGCGCGGATCACGTTTCGCACATCGTTACGTTTGGTGTCATGGCTCCCAAAAGTGCAATCAAAGACGTTGCCCGCGTCATCGAATTGCCCTTGGCGGAATCAAACAATCTGGCAAAGCTCGTTCCCGCGACGCCCAAAATTACGATGTTTAAGGCGATGCAGGAAGTTCCCGAATTAAAGGAAAAACTTTCTTCGACAGATCCCGTCGTCGCGCGAACCATGCAACTCGCCGAAAAACTCGACGGCACCGTGCGCCAAAGCGGGGTCCATGCATGCGGCATTCTCATTAGCCGCGATCCGCTCACGGAAACGATTCCCGTTATGCCGACTGCAGGAGAAAGCCTGCTCACAACGCAATATGACGGACATTTTGTCGAGCCGATCGGTTTGATTAAAATGGACTTCCTCGGCTTGCGCACGCTGACGATCATCAAATCTGCGCTTGCCAATATCCGCGAATCTTCGGGCAAAGAAATCGACATCGATAAAATTCCGATGGACGATACCAAGACCTTCGAGCTTTTTTCCGCGGGAAGAACAACGGCGCTGTTCCAGTTTGAATCAGCCGGCATGAAAAAGCACCTCATGGCGCTAAAGCCGAATCGCTTTGAAGACCTCGTAGCGATGAACGCGCTCTACCGCCCCGGACCCATGGCATACATTCCGCAATTCATCAAACGCAAACACGGAGAAGAGCCGATTGTTTACGATCATCCTCTGATGGAATCGTATTTAAAAGATACTTACGGAATTACGGTTTATCAGGAACAGGTTATGCTTCAATCCCGTGCGCTCGGGCAATTTACGCGCGGGGAATCCGACACGCTTCGCAAAGCCATGGGGAAAAAGATGGCGGATGTCATGGCAAAGCTCAAAGAAAAGTTCATCAACGGCTGCCTCACGAACCCGAAATTCATGGAAGCCGATGTTTGCGGGAACGACGAAAAAAAAGCAACGGCGCTTTGCAACAAAATCTGGGGCGACTGGGAAGCATTCGCGCAATACGCGTTTAACAAATCGCACTCGGTTTGCTACGCCTACATTGCCTATCAAACCAGCTGGCTCAAAGCGCATTATCCCGTGGAATTCATGGCATCGGTTCTCGATTCCGAAACCGGAAATCCGGAAAAAATGCTTTTCTTCATCGCAGAATGCGAAAGCATGGGGATTCGCGTACTCGGCCCCGACATCAATTCTTCAAATATCGGATTCGCTCCCGACCCGAAAAATAACGCCATCCGATTCGGCTTCGGCGGGCTGAAGGGTCTCGGGGAAAAAGTCGCGGAAGAAATCATTCGGGAACGCAAAACAAACGGACGCTACAAAAGCTTTGTGGATTTTATGCAACGCATGGCACGCGTTCGCGTTGTTTCCGTAGACGAAAATAACGTCCGACGGGAACAAAAACTCGTCCTCGGTCGCGGTCTGCAGGCACTTATCGTCACGGGAGCGTTTGACGGTTGCGACATTTTTGAGGATCGCCGCCATCTGCTCGATTCCGCAGACGCAGTCCGCAATTCCTTTTCCAAAGAGGAAGAGGATTCAAGTCAACTTGGGCTTTTTGACATGCTCGGCGACAACGTCGGAGACGAACTCAATCGGGATCTCATTACGCGCACGGGAACGCCGATGTCCGAAGCCGAAAAACTCCGCCACGAACGCGAGTTGCTCGGGCTCTATATTTCCGGGCATCCGCTCAACGCGTTTGTTAAACTCGATCGCGCGCTCACAACATTCAAAGGAGCATTTGAGGATTGTAAGCTTTCCCGCTACGAGAAACACAACGTCCGCCTCTGCGGAATGTGTTCCGAAATCAAAGTTAAGTCCACTAAAGACGGACGAAAATTCATGACATTAATGCTCGAAACGCATTCCGATGCGTACGATATTTTCTGTTTCAGCGATGTCGTCAATCTCAAGATTCTAAACGCGGGAACGAAACTGCCGGACGGCACAATCGTCAAAAGCGGCGCAATGCTTGAAAACGGAACCGTTCTCGAAGACGGCTCCATCATTGCCGTCGACGGAGAACTACGCTTTGCCAAACGCAAAAAAGACGACGTGGAAATCTCCGAATGGCGTTTTAATGCTACGCGTATTTCTTCGCTCAAAGAACAACTTCCCGTTCTCCTGAAAAAAATTACATTCATTCTCGACGGGAACGCTCCGGAGGAAATGCACCGCTTCCTTAAGGAAAAACTCGTCCCGCATATTTCCTCAAACAGCGGCGGAACCGCCATCGCACTTGCCGTTGCCGTCGACGGCGACATTAACAATTTGCTTGAAGCAGATCTCGGCGAGGCGATGACGGCATTTTTCCCGGCTCCGGCGTTTCGCGAGCTGGCGGAAGATCCCGCCGTCGTCGGATACGAAATTGTTCCCGTCGAGCCCTACAAGCGTCCTTCGCGTTTTCCTTCCCGCAGTTACAACTAGCGTCAAATGAGCAGGCTTTTCTCTAAACGCAACAACTCTGCTTTACGCGAAGGCCCGCCGGCGTAGCCGCAAAGTTTTCCGTTTTTTCCTACAACGCGGTGGCAGGGAATGATGAGCGCAATCGGATTGTGCCCGATGGCGCCGCCGACGGCTCGCGCTGAAGGTTTCGCGTCAGATTCGCCCTGCCCGAGTGTTCCCGCGAGCGCCCCGTAAGTTTGCGTTTCCCCGTAAGGAATTTCGCGAAGCTTTTCCCAAACGCGCAAACGGAATTCCGTACCGAAAGGCGCGAGCGGGATTGCCGCCGCCGAAGGATTTTCCCCGAGAAAATAAGCATCCAGCCAACGGAACGTTTCTTTAAAAATCGGCAAATTCTCCCGCAAAATCCAAGGGCGCTCAGACGCAATTTCCGCAACTTGCCTGCCGCCTTCAAACCATAGCCCGGTAAGCGCATTTTCGCTTGCCGACAAAGTTATTTCTCCCAAAGGCGAACGATAGCGGGCGAGATAAATCATTGCGCTTCAACGACTTTTCGCGCACGCGTTCCCGCAACGTCCGCGGGAACGGCAGAATAGTTTTTAAGAAAAATGAGAATAAAGACCACGTTGATTAGCCACGAAAGCGTGTCGGAAATCGGCAAACTGAGCCAAACGCCGCGCGTTCCCCAGAAAAGAGGAAGCACCAGCAAAAGCGGAATCAACAAAAGCATTTGGCGTGTCATCGACAGGAAAATCGCCAATTTTGCCCGCCCGATCGCCTGAAAGAAATTTCCGATGACGATTTGCATTCCGATAACGGGAAGCGCATAGCATGAGACGCGAAGCGCTTCGTCTGCAGCGGCAAGCAAGGCGGCATCTTGCGTAAACATTTTCGAAATAAATTGCGGAAAAAACACGCAAATCGCCCAACCGATCGTCGTAACCACCGTTCCCGCGAGAATTCCGTAGCGCAAAGTCAGGCGCACGCGCTCGGTTTGTCCGGCTCCGTGATTAAAGCCGGCTATCGGCTGCATGCCTTGGGTAATTCCGTTGACAATCATCGCAATCAGCATGACCACGCGACACAAAATTCCGTAAGCCGCCACGCCTGTATCGCCGGAATATTTGAGCAATTCATGATTCACGACAATGACGACAAGGCACCCGCAAACATTCATCATGCACGGCGCCAATCCGATGGCGACGATGCTTTTCGTTACACCGGCGCGCAAACGAAAAATTCCCGAACGAAAATGCAAGGTGTGTTTCGGGTTGAATAAATGCGCAAGCACCCATCCCAGTCCGAAGACTTGCGCGATCGCCGTCGCTCCCGCGGCGCCGCGCATCTCCCAGCCGAAGCAGTAAATGAAAATCGGCGCAAGCACGACATTTACGATTACCGAGATCAGCAATGAATACATTGCTTTTTTCGGATAACCCGAAGCGCGCATAATGTGGTTGAGATTAAAAAAGCAAAACGTAATCGGTAAAGTCAGCAAAATGATTTGCATAAACTCGTACGCGGGAACGAACGTCTCCCCGCTTGCGCCGAAAAGCCGCAAAATCGGATCGAGAAAAAAACAGGTTCCCCAGCCGAATCCGATTCCGGAAATAAGACTTAACCCGAGCACGTTTCCCAAGACGCTGTAAGCCTCGTCCGTTTTTTTCTCTCCGAGGCGAATCGAACAAACCGACGCCCCGCCGATGCCGACCAAGGTGCCGAGCGCAAAGGTCAAATTCATCACGGGAAATGCAATCGCAAGCGCCGCAAGCGCTGCCGCGCCGATCCATTGCCCGATGAAAATGCTGTCAACAATATTATAAAGCGAAAAAACAATCATTCCCGCAATTGCCGGAAGCGAATATTTGACCAGCAACGGCAGAATCGGCGCATTTTCCAGCGCAGCCATTTCGTTTTCCTTGGGTCCCATGAAGCCGCTACGCTAAATCTTTTTTCTCAAAAATGCAATCGGCGAGAACGCCTGAAACGACGGATAAAAAAACGAAAAAAAACAAATCGGAGTTCGTCTCAAATTTCTTTTGGTTAAATCCGCTTCTCCCAATAAAAAACGTTCCCGCGCATTGATCGCGGGAACGTCATTCGTACGGAAAGGCGAAGTTCTAGCGGCTGGCAAGCGTCATTAGAAATTCGGCATTCGTTTTCGTTTTTTTCATGCGGGAAATGAGCATTTCCATCGCATCGACGGACGGCATGCCTTTCATCGCTCGGCGCATCGAGTAAACGCACTGCATTTCCTGCGGATGATAGAGCAGTTCCTCCTTGCGCGTTCCCGAGCGCTCGAAATTGATTGCCGGGAAAATGCGTTTGTTCGCCAAGTCGCGATCCAAATCAAGCTCCATATTGCCCGTTCCCTTGAATTCCTCGAAGATGACTTCGTCCATAGTCGAGCCGGTGCCGACGAGCGCCGTGCCCAAAATCGTAAGCGAACCGCCGTCTTCAATATTGCGCGCCGAGCCGAAAAAGCGTTTCGGTTTGGCGAGCGCTCCCGCTTCAATCCCGCCGGAAAGCAACTTCCCGCCGCTCGGCTGAAGCGTGTTGTATGCTCGCGCAAGACGCGTAATCGAGTCCAAAAGAATGATCACGTCCATACCGAGTTCGACCATGCGCCGCGCGCGTTCGATGACGATTTCGGCGACGTGGGCGTGATTTTCGGCGGATTCGTCGAAGGTCGAGCTGACGATTTCCGCGCCGGGCGTGTTGCGTTTAAAATCCGTAACTTCTTCAGGGCGTTCGTCCACAAGCAAAACTATGAGCTTTGCCTTCGGTTTGTTTTTCAAAATCGAATTTGCCATCGTCTGAAGCAAAATGGTTTTCCCGACGCGCGGCGGCGCAACGATGAGTCCGCGTTGTCCCAAGCCAATCGGACAAAGCAAATCGACGCAACGCATGGAAAGATTATTCGTCGCATCCGGTTCCATTTCGAGCATGATTCGCTCGGTCGGATAATACGGCGTAAGTTCGGTAAACGGCGTCAGGTGTTTAATTTCTTCCGGCGGCGTTCCCATAATGGAATTGACTGCGACGACAATAGGCGCGGTTTCGCCCGGCATGGGCGGATACACAATCGTGCTCAATTCGTGCCCGCGCTGAAGGGAATATTTGCGAATAAACGCTGCGGGAACGAAGGCGGAAAGTTCGCGAACGCAATAATTGTCCGCCGTATAAAGCAAGAGTCCGTTCCCGTTGGCGAGCAATTCGAGCGTTCCCGCGAGTTCGATCGGGCGGTCTTTCTCAAACGCGGCGGCGAGAATTTTTCGAATCAGCGGACGGCGTTGCGGGTTGCGGAAAACGGGAATGTCGAATTCGCCGGCAAGCTTAATCAGCTCGTTCATCGACAAATCGTAAATGGCGTTGAAATTCAGCGTTTCGCCCGGCGTGCATGGGACCAATTTTTCAAGCGGCTTCGGCGGCGTTTCCGAAGTTCCTTCGCCTTCTGCGGAAACTTCCGGAGCCGGCGGCGTCTCCTTAACCAGCTTCACCGTGTGGCGCGCCTTCGCTTCCAAATCAGCAAGAAACGCTTCTTCCTTGAGTTTGTTGTAATCAAAAGAATTGCCGAGATCGAGCGTTCCGACTTCCGAAGAATCCGCATTTGAAAGTGCTCCCCAAGCCGGTTTCTGAACATTTGAGCGGTCTTTGAATTTGTCAAACCGTCCTTGCGCGTTGAATTTTCCGGCCTGGAATTTTTCTTTTTTCGCCTGCGGTTGGAAACGGGCCTTAAAGTCCTTTCCGCCGGATTGTTGCGCGTTCCCGCCGGATTGCGGTCGAAACGCTCCGTTTTGCGGGCGCGATCCGCGATCCTGCGGATTAAATTTTTGCGTTTGGCGTTTTTCCCAACGATCGCCGCGACCGAAAAATCCGCCGCGTTTCCCCTCGTCGCGCGCTTCTGCGGAAACATCGCCTTCCGATTTTGCAGAGCCCTCCGGAGCGGAAGCTTCGGGAGCATCATTTTTTTCTGCGGGAACGTCGGGCGCCTCGTCATCCGGAGAATAAACGCTTTCTGTCAATTGAGCAACCGGGCGCTCCGGAGAAAGTTGCGGGCGCGCATCGACAACGGGAAGCGCTTTTTCGGCAGCTTCGGAATTTGTTTTTTCCGGGGCTTTCGGCTCCGGAGTTTCATGCGCGGGAACGATATCGTCGTCCGGATCAAAAGAGAAAAGCGGTGTCGTTTTTTCGGGAACATCCGTATCGGCTACGGGCGTTTCGCTTCGAGCTTTCGGCTTGCGTCCGCGCTTGGCGGGAACTTTTGCCGGAGCATCGCCTTCCGGCAGCGGATTTTTGCGCGGGCGACCGCGTTTTGCCGGTTTTTTGATTTCTTCAAGCGGCAGAGAGGGAATGGCTTCTTCTTCCATGTTAATTTAAAAATTCGGTGATAAAAAATCGGATTTGTTTTTCTAAAAATTCGGCTGAACCGTCATTGAAAAAGCAAAAATCCGCTCGGGTCATTTTTTCTTCGAGCGGCATTTGCGCCGCGATGCGAGAACGTGCCTGTTCCCGCGGCAAACCGCGTTTTTCGAGGCGCTCAAGCTGGACGGGCTCCGAGCACGCAAGGCAAAGCGTATAATCGAAAGCGGCTTCGAGTTTTTTTTCAAAAAGCAGAGGGATTTCGACGACGCAATGTTCGCCGCGCGCTTCCGCTTCCTCCGCCTGTTCCCGCCACGCTTTTTCGATTTTCGGATGAATGAAATCTTCCAAATCCTTGCGCGCTTCGGGATCGGAAAAAACAATCTTTGCGACTTGCGCCCGATCGATTTTTCCCCCGGAAACACAATCATTGCCGAAACGCTTTACCACAAAATCGACGGCGGCGGAATCGGATAGAATTTCGTGTCCGAGTGCATCCGCGCTGAACGTCGTAAAATGGTGGTTTCGGAAGGCTTGTAATGCCGTGGATTTGCCGCAGCCGATGCCTCCCGTCAAAGCAATCTTCATAAATAAATAGAATTTGGGAGATCGAAACTTAAAACCGGGATTATTGGAAGCAGCTCACTGATTCGTCCCAGTTTCGGCAATCATGCACGCCGCGAATCAGGAAATCAAACAGAATTTTCAAAGAAACCGGTTTCGTTTTTAAACATTGCCTTTCTCTTCCCGCGCTATTTAAAACGTTCTTATGCCTCCTTCCCGTAGAGATTTTCTTAAAACCGGAGCAATTATCGGCGCCGGTCTCGTTATGTTCCCGCAAATTTTCGCAGAAACGGCAGAAAAACCAGTTGCGCTGTCCGACGAAATATGTGTTGCGCTTATCGGTTGCGGCACACAAGGCAATGTGTTGTTAGACGCCATTCTGCGAATGAATCGCTCGCTCGGCGTCCGCATCGTTGCCGTTTGCGACCTTTGGAAATTCAAACTCGATTCGACGGTTCGCCGCTTGAAGGCAAACGGGCGGACCGTTAACGGCTACACGGATTTTCGTGAAATGCTTTCGCGGGAACGCTCGCTTGATGCCGTTTTCATTGCCACGCCGGATTTCTGCCATGCGCCGCAAACGATTGCCTGCCTCGCGGCGGGAAAGCATGTTTACTGCGAAAAAATGATGGCGGAAAATATTGACCGCGCCCGGGACATGGTACGTGCCGCACGCGAAGCCAAAAGCCGGGGAATTCTCACCCAAATCGGGCACCAGCGCCGCTCCAATCCGTATTACAAATTTGCATTTGAACAAGTCCTTCCCGCAAAAATCCTCGGGAGAATCACGCACGCCGTCGGGCAATGGAACCGCGCCGTTACCCGCGACTTTACCGCGCCGAAAAAATTTCGCCCCGACGCCGCGTTGTTACGCGAATTCGGCTACGAAGACGAACACCAATTTCTCAACTGGCGTTGGTTTAAAAAGTATTCCGGCGGCCCGATTTCGGATCTCGGCGCCCATCAAATCGATATTTTTAATTGGTTTCTCGGGAAACCGGAAAGCGTCATCGCCGCCGGTGGGAACGATTATTACAAAAATCATGAGTGGTTCGACAACGTTACCGCGACATTTGCCTACGCAACGCCGGCGGGAACGGCTCGCGCCACCTATCAGGTACTGACTACGACCGGCTACGGCGGCGGATATTTCGAAGCATTCATGGGCGACGAAGGCTCTTTGCGACTTTCGGAAAAAACATCGCTCATCCGCGCCTATCAGGAGCCGCGCTCGGTTGTTGACTGGCAGGACTACGTTGAACGCGGTTTGCTCGCCAACGCCGAAATTCCCGCTGTCGTTCCCGCAGACAACGATTTCGACGCCCGAGCTTCGGCAAGCGTTCCCGCGGGCGAGTTCGTCTTACCACAACGCATCACGCTCGGAAACAAGACCATTCATCAGCCGCACGTCGAAAATTTCATTCGGGCAATTCGCCAAAAAGCCTCGCTTACCTGCGATGCTGAGGAAGCGTTTCTTTCCGAAGCTCCGATTTATAAAGTCAACGAAGCCGTCGCCGCCGAAAAAATGCTCCGATACACACCGGAAGATTTCTCCGTTTAGTAAATTAACGAAAATTTAACAATTCCCTTATCTTTCGATAACATTTCCGGCGCACAATCAAGTAATCGCATATGGCAACAAAAATTCTGGTAATTGAAGACGACGAAGCGATTCGCGACGTGATTTGTTTTACACTCGAAAATAACGGCTACGAAAACGTAATTGCCGCCGGCGACGGCGAATCCGGTTTGCAAATTGCCCGACGGGAACAGCCGTCGCTTGTGCTTTTAGATCTGATGTTGCCGCAACTGGACGGGCTGAGTGTTTGCCGAGAGCTTAAGCGCGATGAAGCAACGCACAACATTCCCGTGATCATGCTCACGGCAAAAAGCGAGGAAAGCGACATCGTCCTCGGGCTCGAAATGGGCGCCAACGACTATATCACAAAACCTTTTAGCAACAAAGTCCTTGTCGCACGCGTTCGCGCACAACTCCGAAACGGCTTTGATAAAGAACACAGCGGAGAAATCCGCTACGATGTGCTACTGATGAACACGCTTGAACACACCGCCTCGCTTGACGGCAAGCCCCTCGATCTCACATTCACCGAATACGGGATTTTGAAATTGCTTGCTAAACGACCGGGACGCGTTTTCACGCGAGACCAAATCGTGACGAAAGTTAAAGGCGATGACTATCCCGTAACCGATCGAGCCATCGACGTGCAGATCGTCAATCTTCGACGCAAACTCGGCGCGTGGGGCACGCACATCGAAACGGTGCGCGGAGTCGGTTATCGGATGAAAGCCAAATTCTAAGCGAACCCGCCACATGAAGTCTCAGGACAAAACCCTTTTTGCGTTCCCGCTCATTCTCATTTTTTTGGTCATAATTTCGGCGGGAGCGCTCTTTGTTTTCACTAAAAAATTTGAAGAATCCTATGTCGCGGCAGAAAAGCGCGGAGTCATGCTTGAGGCGCAATTCGTTGCCTCGCTGATTTCTCCGATGCTGGTTGAAGGCGATGTTGAGCGCGTTGCCGAGTTTTGCGAAGGAATTTCGGAAAAATCCCGGCGCATCACGCTGGTGGATTCCGCGGGAACGGTTTTGGCAGACTCCGGTGCGGACAAGGGGATTTTGGACAATCACGCCCATCGTGAGGAAATCGCGATCGCCATTGCGGGAACGCCCGGAAGCAGCATTCGCTTCAGCAGTACGCAAAATGAACGCATGATTTACTGCGCAATGCCGATTGACGCTACGCTCGACGGAAAAACAAACTATGTCTTGCGCGTCGCCGTTTACAATAAGGACGTGGAGTCGGTGATTTCCGGCGTTAAAACAATCGTCCTTCTCGCGCTCGCGATCGGCGGAATTTCGGCAATCGCCCTTGCCTGCTACATTATCTTTCGCATTCGCATTCCCTTAATTCAACTTCAGGAAAGCGCCAAACGCATCTCGCGCGGCAACCTTGACGAAAGAATTTCGATTCCGGCAAAAGGCTTCGTACGGGAACTGGCGCTTCCCGTAAGCCGCATGAAAGAGCAACTCAAGCAGCAACTCGATCGCATCACGGCAGATCGGAACGACCGCGAAAATCTCTTTTCCGCTCTTTCGGAAGCGGTTTTGCTGATCAATGAAGACCGCGAAGCCATCTACTTCAACAGCGCGGCACGAAAAATCTTCAATATCGATACGGCATCGACGCAGTTTAACTGGCGGCGCTGCGGCTCCGCAGATTTGTTAAAACTTTCCGAAATCGCCTTTTCCGAAAGCCGGAATATCGAGACGGAAGTAACACTGAATTGCGCGGGAACGCAACGTAGCCTTTACGCCAAAGGCGGCATCATTCTTCATGACGGCAAACGCTGCCTGCTTTTAGCCATCACGGATATGACGAATTTGCGCCGCCTCGAATCGTTCCGGAGCGATTTCGTCGCCAATGTTTCACACGAAATTAAAACGCCGCTTACGAGCATTCTCAGCGCCGTGGAATCTTTGCGTGACGGCGCACTGAACTCTCCGGAATTTGCTCGAAAATTCCTAAAAATTCTCAGTACACAAGGCAAGCGTCTCAACGCATTGATTCAGGATATTTTGAGCCTTGCGGCTCTTGAGCGGAGAGAAATTTCCGGAAAAAAAGAATTCGAGTCTTTCCAATTGGACGCCGCACTTGAAAATGCGGTAAACGCCTGCACCGAAAACGCCGAAGCAGCCGATATTTCTCTATGCATTACCCGCAATGACACCATTGAATACTTCGGGGATTCCCAACTTATCGAACAGGCGATAATCAATCTTGTCGGCAACGCCATTAAGTACAGCGCCAGTCCGAAAATTGAAATTTCACTGGAACGACAAGGCGCAAACGCCGTCATCGCCGTGAAAGATTTCGGAATCGGCATTCCCGCCGAGCATCTTCCCCGGCTTTTCGAGCGGTTCTATCGGGTTCACAAGGAACGATCGCAAAAACTCGGAGGCACCGGGCTCGGGCTGGCAATTGTCAAACATATCGCCCAACTTCACGGCGGGAGCGCGAGCGCGGAAAGCAAACCCGGAACCGGCTCGACGTTCCGCATTATTCTTCCGCTTTAATTGAAAAACTACGGGAACGCCGGCACAACGCGCGCTCTCAGAAAAAAGGATTTTCCTGAATTTCCGCGGCGATGCCTGTCGCGGGACCGTGCCCCGGCGCAACGACGGTTTCTTCGCTCAGGGAATCAAGCAAACGCGCCTTAATATTGCCAAGCGACTGCTCCAAGTCGCCGGGAAGGCAACCGCCGACGCTCCCGAGAAAAAGCGTGTCTCCCGTAAAAGCAATCGGAGCAAATCCGGTCGACGGATTTTTCCAAAGATAAACAACGGAATCTGTCGTGTGCCCGGGAACGGAAATCGCCCGCAACGCAAAATTTCCCGCATCAAAATCAACAGCATTTCCCGCCGTGCCGAGAAAAAGTGTATTAAAATTGTAAATACACATCGACGGGAACGCGTCTTTCAACTCATTTATTCCGCCGGCGTGATCGAAATGATCGTGAGTAATGCACAAATCGACATGCCGGACAGCGCGCGACTTCAGCACCTCGACCAGCGTTCCCGCATCTTTGCCGCAATCGACAACGAGCGCATTGCCGCAAGTTTCGTCTGTAACGACATAAGCATTCGATGTCATCTTCGGCAAAACTTTGTTCCCGCAAAACATAATTTCCCGCCGGAAATTTCTCGGGAACTTCGCTTCTTCCGTAAAATTGCCCGAAACCGCAGAATCGAATTTCAAATCAAGGAGTTCCAGTTTTTCGGGAAACAAGCCAAGCGCCACGGCAATTTTAGCGCGAGTCTCTCCGCTCGCCCGATGCTTCCGCAGGCGTCGAATTTCAGAAAGCGAAATTCCCGTTTTTTCGGAAATCATCTCGGACGAAATTCCTCTGCCAAGCATCGACTTGCGTAAAACGTCCGTCGCATTATCCTCAATTTGTATCGACATCCTCTCCAATCTCGGTTTCAACGTCTGAAAATGCAAGGGTTTATTTTTAAAAAACAATATTTAAAGTCGTGCTTCACCGGAGCATTGGCGTTTGCGGGAAGCATCGCCCTGCTCTGTGCGGCAGACCGACCGGCAAACCACACCGAACGGGCAGAACTCCCGCCGCTACTCGCCGTCGAACCCGCGCACGACCTCCCCGTACTCCGCCTCACCGCTTCGTCACGCCATGCCAAAGACCTCATTTGCGAAAATTCCTCTCTGGAAAAATTCTCCAAGGCGGAAGACGTTTTTTGGACCGTTAACGATTCCGAGTCCGGGCCATACCTTTTCGCGCTGACAAGCCGCGGCGAAGTCCTGAAACCAGCGTTCCCGCAAAAAAAGTATCGCGGAATTCTTCTCACGGGAAGGCGCAATATCGACTGGGAAGCTATCGCCGCCGACGAGGCCGGAAATCTCATCGTCGCGGATGTCGGCAACAATCGGAGCAATCGTCGCAATCTCTGTTTTTATATTGTTCCCGAACCTGATCCGCGCGCTGAGCAAACCGAGCCATCCCGAAAAATTTCGTTTTACTACCCGACCCAGGACGAATTTCCGGCGCATTCCCGCAATTTTGACAGCGAAGCCTGCTTCGCCGTAAACGGATTTATTTACTTTTTCACGAAGCAATGGACCAATACGGAAACCGTACTTTGGCGCGTCGATCCGAACACGGAAAATTATCAGGCGGCAGTTCCCGTCGCGCGTTTCAACTCACGCGGACTGGTTACGGATGCCGCACTTTCCGCGTCTCGCGACCGACTTGCAATTCTGACGTATCACGCCGTTTGGCTTTTCGACTTGCCGGAAAAAGATGCACGCGGCACGCGAGTCGAATCCGATTTTTTCTCCAAACCCCGTTTTCGAAAAATCGCCGTTCCCGTCACCGATTGGCAACTTGAAGGAATTGCCTTCTTGGACGATTCAACACTGCTTATTTCCTCGGAATCCGGCTCACTCTTCAAGCTTCCCGTCTCAGAATTAAAGTAATTTTCCGGATAAAGATTGCGATTTCAGCTTTTTACGATTCCGTTTCGGGCGGCTTCAAGATAGAGTTTCAACTTACGTTTTCGCTTCATGGCTCGCGTCCTTCTTCATACCTGTTGCGGCATTTGCGCCGGACACTGCGTTTCGCTCTTGCAGTCCCAAGGGCACGACGTCGTCCTTTTTTACAGCAATGCCAATATCGCACCCGCAGCGGAATTCGACCGCCGGCGCAAGGCAGCGGAAACACTCGGCGGGCATTTCGGCGTTCCCGTCATCATTGATACCCCGGATCATCGCGACTGGCTCGAACGCGTTGCACGCGGATTCGAACGCGAGCCGGAACGCGGTGCGCGCTGTCCGCGCTGTTTTCGCTACTCGCTCGAACGCGCCGCAAAAGCTGCACGCGAGCACGGATTTGATTTTTTTACAACGACATTAACGGTTTCTCCGCACAAACCCTCAAAAACAATTTTTGAAATCGGAAAATCCATTGACGCAGAACGCTTTCTCGAAGTTGACTTCAAAAAGCAGGACGGATTTAAGAAAACAAACACAATTTCCCGATCGCTCGATTTGTACCGACAAAGCTACTGCGGCTGCGAATTCAGCCTGCGGGATGCACTGGCTCACCGACGGGAAGGCACAACAAAAAAAGCTGAGATTCTGAGCGGGAACGACGATGATATCGCTCTTGCGGGAAGCCTTCTGCGCGCGGGAACGCTCGTCGCCATTCCGACAGAAACCGTTTACGGACTTGCTGCCAACGCATTCGACGAAAACGCAGTCAGGAACATTTTTTCGACCAAAGGGCGCCCGTTTATCGATCCGCTAATCGTCCACGTTCACTCGCTCGAACAGGCGGGAACGCTTGCGGAAATTGGGCATCCTGCGGTCGAAAAGCTGGCGAATGCTTTTTGGCCGGGACCGCTTACGTTGGTTTTACCAAAGAAAAAAACGGTTCCGGATATCGTAACCGCCGGCGAAGCGACCGTGGCAGTTCGCATGCCCGCGCATCCGCTGGCGCGAAAAATTCTTCAGGCGGCGGGAACGCCGCTCGCCGCGCCAAGTGCCAATCCGTTCGGCTATGTCAGCCCGACAACGGCTCAGCATGTTTCGGACTCGCTCGGAGAGCGTCTTACGCACATTGTCGACGGCGGAGCCTGCGAGTGCGGGATTGAATCGACGATTGTATTGATCGCTGAAAAAATCAGAATTTTACGTCTCGGAGTTATTACGCGAGAGGAGATTCAGAATGTTCTCGGCAAAGATTTTGAGGTTGAAATCGGCAAAGGGCTTTTAGAAAAAAAAGCGGAAGCCGCGGGAACGCCGACGGCTCAACTCGCTCCGGGAATGCTGAAAAAGCACTACAGCCCGCGCGCGCGCGTCGAACTGTGGGAAAAGACGATTCCCGATTTCGGGAACACGCCGGAAAAAACCGCTATCGTATTCCAAATGCGCCCGAAAAATCTTCCTCCGTTACCGGAAAATTGTGATGTTTTTTGGCTTTCCGAAGACGGCGACCAAGCGGCAGTTGCGCGAAGCGTTTTTGCCCTGCTCCGGCGCTTGGACGAAATCGGATTTTCCCATATTCGCATTGAACGCTCTCCGAATCACGGGGTCGGCGCAGCCGTCAACGATCGACTTTCGCGTGCCGCAGCAAAATAAATCACGCAAACGGTCGAATCAGCACGTCGAGCAAATCCGCGGAAAATCGCAGGTATTTTTGATGCGGGAGCGCGGAAAGGAACTGCCGCCCGTAGGCTTTATTGACAACCCGTGAGTCCGTCAGTATCAAGCGTCCGCGATCGCTCGCTTTTCGAATTAAGCGTCCGATGCCTTGGCGAAACTGTAAAATCGCGTCCGGAATCGACATTTCGAAAAACGGTTTTCCTCCCTGCTCCTTAATCCATTCCATGCGCGCTTCGACAAGCGGCACGGACGGATTGGCGAAAGGCAAGCGCGGAACAATCACCTGAGAAAGCGCCTCGCCGGGAACATCAATTCCGGTCCAAAAGCTCTGATTCCCGATTAAAACACCGTTCCCGCAAGCAACGAAGCGACGCGTCATCTCCTGCCGCATCAAGCCTTCCCCTTGAACAAAAACTTCCCGTGAATCGTTCAAGCGGGAACGCAATGCCTCGGCAAGCTTGGAACAGAAATCAAAACTCGTACACAAAATCAGCGTTCCGCCCGACGGCATCATTTTCACGCAATGCTCCGCCACAATCGCGTTGTATTCGACATTGCGAGCAAGATTTTCGCCGCGATCCGACTCCGGGCAATCCGTCGCAACAAAAATTTCCATATTGTTGACATAGTCAAACGGCGAAGCTTCGCACTCCGAGCGCACGGGATTTTCTCCGAGATCGGCACCGCAACAGCGGATAAACCGCGACATGTCTTTCTTGTTGTTGGTCAATGTTGCACTCGAAAGTACGGCACTTGTTCCGCGACCGAAAAGTGCGTCGGCAAGTTGCGGAGCAACATCAATCGGAGCACCGGAAAGCGTAACAACGCGACGTTTTCCCGACGAAACTTCCGCCCAATAAACATATTTCGGTGCCCGCCTCAATTCCAAGCATTCACGAACGGCAAGCCGATACGCCTGAAGTTTTTCCGAAAAATCGTTTATTTCGTCTTTTGCCGTGGCACGCTCCTCTATTTGGGCAATGGCTCGCAAGCGATTTTCCAAATTGCCGATCGGAATTTCACAAACGTTTTGCGCCCAATCGCGCTCACGAAAACGACGCGTTTGATTTTTTCCGAGAATGCGAAAGCGAATGTCGTTAAAAAAAACTTCCGTCGCATCTTTCGCCTCGGCGATGAGTGCCTGCAAGTCCTTCGGCTTGTAAGGAAAAAGAATTCCGTTTTTTTTGCACGCGGAAAGAACCTGTGAAAGCAAGCGCTGCAGCCCGTAGGAACTTGCCTCAATGCCGAAATAATCCGTAGCAATGTCCGGGACGCGATGCGCTTCGTCAAGGACGACAAAGTCGTTCGCGTAAAGAATGCCGGGCGTGTTCCCGTGGGGCGCCGCTCCCGCGCCGATAAGAGAAAATAAAAGGCTATGATTGACGATGACCAGGTCTGCTTCTTCAAGGGCCGCCTTTGCCCGGCGGTGTGCGCAGTTTTTGGGCGTACAGTTTTTACGGGAACAGGCGCGTGAATCCGCATTGACCAAATCCCAGACTTCATCGCTGACACGACGCGGCAAGTGTTCCCGTACGCCGCTGCAACCCGGCTCCGCCCACCAATCACGGATCATTTTCAATTCCTGAGCTTCCGCCGAGCCGTCGCTCCCGTCGAAAATTCCCTCCCGGCGCCGAAGCGCTTCCGCAAGTCGCGTTCCGCAAAGATAATTCGCCCTGCCAATCATCAAAACCACTTTGAAATCGGAAAATTCTTCCAATTCCGGCGTGTTTTCAAAAAGTTCGCGGCAAAGCGCCAAATCCTTTTTTAAAATCTGCTCCTGAAGCGGAATCGTATGCGTGGAAACAACAAATTTTTTCTTCGAGAGCTTAGAAAAAATTAATCCGGGAATCAGATACGCAAGGCTTTTCCCGACACCCGTTCCCGCTTCAAAGAGTAAGGACGATGCCTCGACAAACGTTCCCGCGACCGCCTCTGCCATGCGCGTTTGCTGCGGTCTGTTTTCCATACGCAAACGCTTTTGAAGCCAGCCGTTGGCACGAAAAACTTTTTGAGTCAACGCGAGCACTTCCGACGCATATTCACCGAAGCGCGTCGTGCAGGTTTCTTCAAAATCTTCCGCAAACCCGACCATCGGCGGGAACCTTAGAAAGCGACATTCACGCCCAAATCAGCGCGATGCTCTTCATGTCCGGAACGCAGAATGCCGGTGTAGCCCGTGTAAAGTGAAACATTCGTGTTTACGCGATAATTCAAATACGCTCCGAGATCGAAGGAAGAACGTTCCGCTTCTCGAGACGTCAGTTTTAAGTCCGATCGCGTTGAATACTGGTAGGCATCGACATCAATAACACTGTCGCCCAAGTCTAAATTCCATCCGGCGCGCAGGGTGATTTGCGTTGAATCGAAAGGCAGAAACGCCCACGAAAGCCCGAAAGTTCCCCGAGCCGCGAAAGTGTCGGCGGCATCAACCTTGAAGGCGTTTTCGTCGCCTTTTTCCCGGAAACTGTCCGTACGGGAATACGCCAATCGCAGTGCCGCATACGGACGAATTTCGCACCAGGCTTCCGGGCGGAACGTAACGCCGCCTTCGGCGAGCATGCCGAGTTGCCACGAATTGAAATCCGCTTCGGCGTTCCCGCGCTCGGAATCATTCATTGCGTATGCTCCCGAAAGCGCCAGCGTACCGTCGTAGCTTTCTCCGACGTGGCGGTAAAAGCCCATCAGCTCATACGCATCAATATCGATTTTATGCGCATTTTCGCCGCTGTGTTTCATGCGTGCGCGGCTGTAGCCGAAAACCGCTCCGACTTCGTCTTCACTGCTTGTCGCAACGCTCGAACCGAGCAACGCGCCCCAGCTGTGAATTCCGTAATCGAGATGATTTTCCCGCGCGTTCGCATTCGTGTGTCCGTATTGCGTTTGCACCCAGAAGTTATTCGTCAGCGCTTCTGCGGCGCGTCCGAATTCGCCCGGCGCAGATTCGTTGACCGGCGCGGGAACGCCCGGCTTATCATCGGAGGGATTGAAACGATTTTTTCGCTCCAAATATTTGCGCATGTAACGGGAGGTTTCCTTCTTTTCGCCGAAAACGGAGGGGTGAATCGAAGCAACTTTGCCGTGTTCCAAACCGGCGCGCATAAAATCGTAGATGCGGAAAACGTTTTCGCGCACCAAATCGCCGTAGAGCGTCGTTTCGATTTTTCTTCCGTTTAATCCGAGGAAAACGTAGCTCCCGATTGCGTCATTCCACATGAAACGATCCGTAAGCAAATTCGACGCCGAATCCGTAATTTTCAAGCCGTCAAGTTGCCCGTTCTGAAGCCCCGCCAATCCGGTAAATTCTTCGCCGGCGGCGTAATCGGCAGGCGTGATAACCAGCGTTCCCGCGAGCGAAATCGCACCGTCCGTTCCCGCAATTGCGGAAACATCCAATCCGGCACCCGGATTGATTACAAGTCTACCCGCTTCCGTTTGCGTCAGGCGGCTGCCGGACTCAATTACGGAATTCCCGCTAAAAGTCAGCGTTCCCGCGTTTGTGATGTTTCCGCCAAGCGAAGTTTCGCCTTCAACGTTAAGCTGTCCGGCAACTTCGTTTTTCAGCGTTCCCGCAGTCGAGACCCGCGCGCCTTTTTCTAAAGTCAAACGCCCCGCGTTGGTGACATTTCCGGTAACATGCGTTGCGCCCGAAAACGCGGTGCGATCATTGGACGCGACGGAAACATTTCCTGCGATTTTTGCCACCGAAATTTTTCCCGAGCCGGAAACATCGCCTTGCAAAGTTCCCGCGCCGCTCACGCCCGCCGACGCGTAATTCTGAAGGCGCGCGCCGGCAACAAGCGTCGTTCCTTCCAAGATTTTCAAATCACCGCTGAGCGACACGCGCTGTTTCGTCGCGACATTATTGTCGTCCAAGCTATCAAGCAATTCGATGACTTGCGTCGTTTTCCCGTCGCCGAACGTTGCGCTTGAGGTAACGGAGAGCGTTTCAATTTTCAGCGGATTTGCGGCACTTCCCGAAGCGGAAAGCGTTCCGCCGTCGACAACGACGTTTTTATAATCCAACCCGGCAAGATCGAGAGTCGTTCCCGCGGCAATGAAAATTCCGCTTTCAATTTTAACTCCGAAACCGACAGAAAAATGCGATGCGACGAGTTTTTTGTTTTCCGAATCGTAGTAGGAATTAAACGCAATCGTGTCGTTTTTCTCCGTTTTGTCGAGAAGGACAAGCGTTCCCGCGCCCGAAACCGCAATATTTAATTCGTTTTCAGGATCAATCGCGTTCAGAGAATTCAGCAATAATTTCGTTCCCGCGCCCAAAGCCAGCGTCCCGGATTCCGCAAAATAAACGGCATCCGTCGTGACGTTAAACGGAGTCGAATTACTTCCTCCGACAAAGGAAACTGTGCCGTTTTTTTCGACGTGAATTTGTGACACCGCCAGCGAAGCTTCCGTTTCGCCATTGGGGAAAACGGCGTTAAACGTGGCGTTCCCGCGAGTCGTCAGCGCTCCCGTAACGGTGTTTTTCCCCGAGACTTCGGAAAGAGCGTCGCTCCCGAAAATCAGTTTTCCCGTTGTTCCGACACGAATTTCGGAATCGGAAAGATTTACCGTTCCCGCAACCTCAAGGGTTCCGTCCAATGTCATTGAGGCAAAATTACAAAATGTCGCTCCGGAAGAAACGGTAAGTTTGGCTTCCGCATCTACGGCAACATTCGTCGCACGCGTTCCCGTGAGTGAAAATCCGTTTGCCAACGCGGTTTCTCCCGAGCGGAAGGCGAGATTGAATTTCCCGTCGAGCGTCGTTCCGTTCTGCGAAACGCTTTCAAGCTTCACTTCGTTGTCGCCGCTCCAAATGAAATCTCCGCCGTCGTTCGTTTTCTCAAGCGTAAAATCCGCGCCCTTGAGCGCAACGCGCAAGGGATCCGACAGCGTCACGGTTTCAAAGCTTTCCCGCGTCGTAACTTCATTACCTTCGGCGTCGGTTGTTGTCGAAAACGTTGCGCCGGAAGCAATGTTCAGATTCACATTTTTCGAAATAGCGTCGGGGGAAATTCCGTTCCCGACGCTAATTCCGTCGGCGGCTCCGTTTGCCGTGTTTCCGGAAACGGTCGTGTTCCCGCCGAGCGTCAGCGTTGTCGCCGCATTTCCGGAAGCGTCGATATAAATTGCGCCGCCGAGCGCCGTCGTTCCCGTAGCCGTGTTCCCAGAAATCGTCGCATTGTCCAAGCGGTAATTTCCGCCTTTAAGATAAAACGCGCCGCCGAGTGCCGTTCCGTTTTCCGAGCTTGCGGCATTTCCGGAAACCGTTGTTTTTGCGCCCGTAATTTCCAAGGACCCGGCAGCGTAAACGGCGCCGCCGAGCGCGGTTGCGCTACCGGAAGCCGTAGCACGGTTGTTCGAAAAATCCGCTCCGCCGGCGGCGGCAAACGTTCCCGTGAGGTAAAGCGCTCCGCCGGAAGCCTCGCGCGTTCCCGTAACGAAATTTTCGTCAAAGCCAGCATTGCCTTTTACGAAAAACGCGCCGCCCGAATATACCGCGCCGCCACGGGAAATTTCGCCGTTCGCGTTGTTTGAGCGCAAATCAACCGATTGGGCGTCAAACGTTCCCGACGAAAGATAAATTGCGCCGCCGCGGGCAGAGCCGAGAGCCGTCGTTCCCGCAAGATCCGTTGCGGAAGCACGGTTATTTTCAAAACGAAGGTCGCGAGCAGACAGCGTCGCGCCGGAAAGATAAATCGCGCCGCCCTGCGCGCTTGCATTAGCGCCGTAAGTCGTCGCCGTGTTTTTCGTAAATGTGGCGTCGCCGAGTGCCAGAGTTCCCGCGGAATAGATTGCTCCGCCGGCGGCAAGCGAAACGGCATCGCTCGCGGTTCCGCCAGCAGTCAAACTTGTCGAAACCGAATTTCCGGAAAAATCCGCCGCGCCCGAGATTTCCGTTTTCGCATTGCGGGAAAGTTGCGCAACCGCGCCGCCTCGGGCGGAAGATCCCGAAATCTCGCTTGAAACGCTCGCCGCGTTTTCCGAGAAAACAAGCTTAGCCGCGCCCGTCGCCGTGTAAGATTGCGTTCCTCCCATTTGTGCAATCGCTCCGCCGGAAACGGCGATCGTCTCATTTCCGGAAGCCGTTCCCGACGCCGTGTTTTTTTCAAAAATCCAACTCGAAGAAAAATCCGCTTTCAGCGTTCCCGCGTCTTGTGCGATTGCACCGCCGGAAGCCGTTCCCGCACCGTTTGCCGATGCCGAGTTTTTTAAAAACTTCCAAGTTCCGCTCTCTGAAAACAGCGCTTCGGTTTTCGCTCCACCAAGATAAACGGCTCCTCCGGCGGCACGCGTTCCCGCCACGGAAACCGATGCCGAATTTCCGGAAAAATCAAGTTTGCCGACGCCGGAGATGTTCAGTTTCCCGCCCGTCGCAGCAATCGCACCGCCGAGCGCCTCGGGAACGAAATTCACCGTTGCCGTCGCTCCGTTTTCTTCCACTTGTTTTTCCATGCTTTTTCCGGCGACGGAAACCGAATTTTCGGAAAAAGCGAATACGGAATTGCTCGTTCCCGTAAATTCCGCGAGGGCATTTTCACCGGCGATAATAATCGCGCCGCCGAGCGCAGAAGAACCGTCCGCACTCGCCGATGCCGCATTCTTCGAGAATGAGAGCGTTCCCGCAGCGGATTTTAAAGTTGAATTTTCGAGATAAAGCGCGCCGCCGGCTGCCGTGTTGCATTCGCCGAGAGTTTCCGCTCGATTGTTCGAAAACGAGAGTTCGGAGTTTGCGTCAAAATTTGCAATCGACGCACTCGCAAGCACCCAAGCCCCGCCCACGGCTGTTCCCGTGCGCGCTGAAGCCGTATTCCCGGAAAACGCCAAATGTGAGTTTTTCGCATTGATTGCGCCCGAGACAAAAACCATCGCGCCGCCTTGCGCACTTTCTCCGATCGCGTGATTGTTATTAAAATTGAGATACGTTCCTTCGCCCAAAAACATGCCGTATTCTTCCGGCTTTTTCTGTGAAGATGTTACGTAAACGGCTCCGCCGAACGCGTCGGCATCCTTCGATTCCGCCTTGTTGCCGGAAAAATTCACCGCGTTCCCGCCTTGGACTTTCAAGCTTCCGTTCAAGAATGCGACACCGCCGGCGGCCGCATTTTTGTTTTCCGTTGTCGCGGAAGTCGCCGGATCATTGAGCGTCAGCGTATCTCCGTAAGTTGTAATTCCCGAAAACGTAATCGCCCCGGATCCGGCGTCCAAGACAATCACATCTGCAGTGTTTGAAGAATAGAAAATTCCTCCGGAAGCCGCATTACTTGTCTTTTCGTTAGCAGAGAAAAACCGATCGGAAAAAACCGTGTCGCCCTTCACCGTTACCGACGCAGCAGCAAGAATTGCAAAGCGCCCGTCGGCATTATCCGCTCCCGTTCCCGCGCCGGAAATCGTAAGGTTTGAGAATGAGTATGCGAGAGTTCCGAACCCGAAAAGATCTCCCGCTCCGTCGCTTCGAAGCAGTGTCGAAGCGCTCCCGTTCCCCGTCAGCAAAACGTTTGTCGCGACAGGAATGACGGTGCCGTTCGGATTGGATGCAGACACAATTCCGGGGTCGACGGGAACGATCAGTTCTGCGGGAGTGATTTTAAGCGTATAGCCGTCGTAAAGTGCTTTTTGTGCCGTGCCGTCGGCGCTTTTTTCCGTCGCCGTCAGGACTTCCCGCAGGCTCGCGGCATCCGGAATTTCTTTGACGGGAGCGCTTTCTCCCCATACGGGAAGCCATGCGGCGGACATCAGCGCGATTAAGGAAAATGTGTTCTTGGAAAACTCGGATACAGCCATCAGTAAAAAAATCTAAGCACGAAAGTCTAAACACTTCCCGAAAGCGCGCAACTGATTCTTTTAGTTTATCTCAATTGCTACGAAAAGTCTCCACTTCCGTGAGTCGCCTTCTCGCCTGCGGCGGGCTCCCGGAGCGTTCCCGCGAATCGAAACCAAGCTACACTTTCGCGACATGGGTTTTTGCTCGCGTTCCCGCGGTGCGCGGCGTTTAAATTTTTCCCGCTATGAAAACCTTTGAAAAAGACGGACGAACTTTCCAACAATGGCGCGTCGGCGCTTCCACTTTCACTGCCTGCATGACGCTCGGCGCCCGCCTGATGAGCTGGGATCTCGATGTCGCGGGAACGCGGCGACAAGTAATTCTTTGGCCCGAGAATGCGGACTTTTCCGCCTATCGCAAAATTCGCGGCGGCAACCCGATTCTGTTCCCGTTCATGGGACGCAATTATGCCGACGGAAAGCGGTTTTTCTGGAAAAATCCGGTCGACGGCGTGGTGCGTCCGATGCCGCAGCACGGCTATGCGGTGGACGGAAAATTTGAAATCGTCGAAGCGACGGAAAATTCCGTGAAGGTAAAATATCTGCCGGACGAAGCGGCGCGCGAAGGCTATCCGTTCGATTACGATTTCTTCGTCACGTATCGCTTTGCGGAGCTTTCGCTCGAATGTGAATTTGAACTCGTCAACCGCGGGAACGTGCGCCTTCCGTGGTGCGCCGGGCATCATTTTTATTTTGCGATGCCGTGGCATGCGGAGCTTTCCCGCAAGGATTATGTGCTGAAAATCGATGCCAAAAAATTCTGGCATCACGCGTCGGATGGTTCGCTCGTCAAGGCAGACGCGCCGCGCGAGCCGGTTTCTTTCGGCGATCCCGAAATTTGCGATTTGCTTTACACGAAGCTGAAAACGAATCGCGTTGCGTTCGGTCCGAAAAACGGCGAGGAAAACGTCGTTGTGCGCGTCGGCGAAAACGAAGTACCTACGCCGTGGACGACCGTCGTTACATGGTCGGAAAGCGAAGACGCGCCGTTTTACTGTGTGGAGCCGTGGATGGGCGCGCCGAACAGCTGCGAGCACGGGAACGGCTTGCATTTCGTTGAGCCCGGAGCTTCCGAAACTTTTAAAGTTGCCGTTTCGCTGCAGTAAAAATTTTAGCGCTTAAAATAAAACCGCAGTCTGCGCACGCAAACTGCGGTTTTATGTTAGGCTCCGAATTCTCTTAGAACCAGGAACTGTCTTCTTCCAGCTCCTTAATGCGATCGCGGGAAATTTTGAGCTCGGTTTCGACGGCGAAATAATCCTCTTTGAGATTTTCCAGCTCGGTCTCACGAGTCGCAAGCGCAGCTTCCAACTCCTTCGTCAGGCGGCGGGAACGCACCAATTCGCCGTTGAGATCGTCATAACGTTTCTTTTCGTCTTCAAGCAACTTTTCCAAGTCGGAGGCACGCGTTTTTTCAGCCGACAACGCTTTCTCCGCAAGGGAACGCTCGGCTTCCGCCGATTCTTTTTCTTTCACTGTTGCGTCGGAAAAAAGCTTCATTTTTTCCAGGTCATTATCTTTGACGATCATCGAATTTTTCAGCGACTCATTTTCTTCGAGAAGCTTCTTTTCGTCTTCGATTGCCTCAAGATTAATTTTCTCAAGCGAACGCACTTGTTCCTTGAGCGAATAGACTTCTCGATTAGCGCTCCTCAAACGCAAAACGTCCGCACGCGTTTCTTCGCCTTCTGCCGAAAAATTTGACGATTCCAAAGCGAAATAAACGGCAAGCGCCGCAAGAAATACATTCGAGAGTAGAAGGTAGACGGTCGATTTTTTCATACGAATTTTTGAGTATTTCGTTCTATTAAATCGGGCTTCGAGGCGACTCGCAAGCAAACGTTCCCGTTAAACCGTTCCCGCGACGGAAAACAGGCGCGCAATCCAATCCGCAAAATGAATCAGTGGAGAAAACGTCGCTTCAAAGATCGGACGGAAAATGTAAGAAAGGAAAGAATTTCCCGGCGACGGCAAAAGAATCAGCGCAAGCAAAATCCACCAAGCGTTGGCAGCAATTTTGTAATACGTTTCTTCCTTCATTTTCGCCGCATAGAACATCAGTCGGGAACCGTCCAACGGCGGAATCGGCAAAAGATTAAAAATCATCAACGCCAAGTTAAGTTGAATGAACAAAACAAAAAACGTAACCGGATCCGCATTTTCCGTTCCGAAAATTCCGGCATACGCTCCCAGCAAAATTGCCCCGATGAATGCCAAAATCAGATTCATCGCGGGACCGGCGAGCGTCGTCAAAATATCGTCTTTCATGCGCGTTTCGCGATTCGGGAGCGAAACCAAGACCGGCTTTCCCCAGCCGAAAATAAATTGCGGGAGCCCGCCCAAGAGTGCGGGAACAAAAATCATCAATGCCGGAATAATCAGCGTTCCCGTACGATCGGCATGTGCGAGCGGATTAAGCGTTACGCGCCCCATGCGTCGCGGGAGCGGATCCCCGCATTTGTCCGCCGCCCATGCGTGCCCGAACTCATGTAATGAGATCGAAATTACAAGCGAGATAAAAAGCAACGCCGCCCAACGCAGATTCTCCAAGAATCCGCCCTGAGCCGCCAAAAGGTAAAATGTATTTGTCATAATGATTGTTCTTTATTGTTAAAAAGTTTTCTTTTTTCAAAGATAATTTTTCGAATATTTTCGCGGGAATAAATCAGGCGTTCATCGGCAACGCTCCCAAGGATTTTCTCCGCCTCGTCAAACCTTCCCAACTCGGCACAAGCGCGCGCCCGATGCAACTCTAAACTTTCCAACATGAGGATTTGTTCAGCAGGATTCGTGCCTTCTTTTACAAAAACTTCAAATATTTTTTCGGCGACATTCCACGCATCGAGCGCCGCCCTCCAATCGGGATTTTCGACATCATAAAACGATTCCGCGTAGCGCATCGCCGCAGGAAGCGAACGCGGCATCAGTGAACGCGCCGCGCGAAACGCATTTTGCATCGCGAAATCAAGCTCTTCGCGCGTTTCAAAAACTTTACCCGCAAGCAATTTTTCGCGAAATGCCGCAATCAACTCGCCCAACTGAACTTGGTAAACCGCCTGTCCCGGCTCCGCTTCAACAGCCTTTCGCATCAAAGGAAGTGCTTTTACCGCGTCGCCCTGCTCTGCGGCAATTGCAGCGAGTTGCTGATAAATCACTGCCCAACCCGGTTCGATTTTCAACGCTTTTTCGAAAAGCTCCCGTGCTCCGGCATCATCGCCGCCGTCGCGCAGGAATTTGGCATAAAGCACAAGTGTTTCGGCATCCTCCGGGAATTGAAGAAGCATATTTTCGTAACGCGCCGCAATCGGCGCCAAACGGCGGGAACGCTCCAAATCCGGAATTTCCGAATGCTCGAATTCCGCGTAGATTTCACGCAACTCTTTCCCGATTGCGAGCAACTCAGCCCGGCGATGGCGTTCCCGCGCGTCTTCAAGCGCAGCATCGACGGCACAATCCGGCGTTCCCGCGCTTAAACGCAGCACAAACGGGAATGCCGCCATCACGGCGATCAGAAGACTCAAAAAACGCATCTTTGCATTTTCGGCTAAAAAAAATCCTCAGACAAATATTTTTTGTCTTGGCTACCGCCTGCCGCGTCGTATTCCGCAGACTCACGTATTTTGCGATTATCGATGAACGGAGCTTTCAGAAAACATTGATGCGGAAAATATCCGGGAAAAACCTCATTTATCACCGTAAAATGACTTTCGTCGTGTTCGATTTCATATTTTTCTCCCGCGCTATCGGCGTTGCGCGCGGGAACGCGGTTTTTGGGTTGCGCGAAAACGGATTTTTTTCTCATGATTTCCGCCACTATGGCAAAACAAGTTGTCTCTCCCCGCGTCCGCGGATTCGTCTGCATTACGTCTCATCCGGAAGGCTGCGCCGCTCATGTCCGCGAGCAAATTTCCTATGTTAAAAGTCGCCCGGCGATTAAGAACGGGCCGAAAAACGTCCTCGTTATCGGGGCTTCTACGGGCTACGGCTTGGCATCGCGCATTTCCGCTGCCTTCGGTGCCGGAGCGAACACTTTCGGCGTTTATTTTGAACGCCCGTCCTCCAACGGGAAACCGGCTTCCGCCGGCTGGTACAACACCGCCGCATTCGAAGCCGAAGCTCGCAAGGCCGGTCTTTATGCCGCATCCGCCAACGGAGATGCCTTTTCCTCAGAATTGAAAACGCAGGTTATCGACCGCCTCAAAAAGGAAATGCCGCAAATTGACCTCGTTGTTTACTCGCTTGCCGCTCCGCGCCGCACCGATCCCGTGACGGGAGAAGTTTACAAATCCGTTTTGAAAACCGTCGGCGAGCCCTTTGTCTCCAAGAACCTTGATACGGACAAAAAAATCGTCAACGAAGCCACGATTGAACCGGCAAACGCAGAAGAAATCACGGCAACGGTGAAAGTTATGGGCGGCGAAGACTGGAAACTCTGGATGGAAGCGCTGGACGAAGCCGGCTTGCTCGCGGAAGGTTGCCAGTCGGTGGCTTATTCTTACATCGGACCGTCGCTGACTTGGCCGATTTACAAGGACGGCTCCATCGGACAGGCGAAAAAAGACCTCTACGCCAAGGCCAAAGAGATTGATGCGATTTTGAAAATTAAACGCGGCCGCGCATTTGTGTCCGTCAACAAAGCGCTTGTGACGCAGGCGTCTTCGGCGATTCCGGTTGTTCCGCTCTATATTTCGATTCTTTTTAAAGTTATGAAAGCGAAAGGGCTTCACGAAGGTTGCATCGAGCAGATTCAGCGCCTTTTTGAAACTCAAATGTACAACGACAATTTCCTCGCGTTTGACGAATCCGGACTCGTTCATATCGACGACTGGGAAATGCGGGAAGATGTCCAAAAAGAAGTTTTCGAAATCTGGCCGAAAATCACGACCGAAAACCTTACGGAGCTCGCGGATCTCGACGGCTACCAAAGCGAGTTCCTGAAGCTTTTCGGCTTCGGAGTTGACGGGGTGGATTACTCGCAGGAAGTCGAAGTTGAAGTTCCCATTGCCTAAGCTTTCCGACAATGGATTCATCTCTGATTGACCAACGTACGTTCCCGCAAGTCATTAAGCGCGACGGCCGCAAAGTAGATTGGGATCGTTCCCGTATCGTGCGCGCCGTTCGCTCGGCGCTTGCCAGCGTTTTTTCGCCCGCCAATTGGTACGACCTCGAAAATTTCGGGCTCTCCAAAGAGCACATTCAGCTCGCGGACGATGTCGCCCAATTCGTCGAAAATCGCACTTTCGGCGCACTTGAGGAAGGCAAAGAACCCGCAGTAGAAGACATTCAGAATACGGTTGAGCAAACGCTCATGGGATTCGGTGAGTTTCGGGCGGCGAAGGCTTACATTCTTTATCGAGCCGAACGCACGAAAGCACGACTGCTCGCCGCCGCGACATCTCCGCGCCCGAACGGCTTGCAGGATTACATCGCTATCGCCAAGTACTCGCGCTACCGCAAGGATTTGGGACGCCGCGAGGTTTGGCCGGAGCCGGTCGAGCGTGTCCGCAACATGCACCTGCGCCGCTTCGCGTGGGTCGATCGCCAGCCCGGGCTTTTTGACACGGGAACGGCTTCGTTCGCTTCGCAAATTAATGACGCGTTTCAAGCTGTTGCCGATCGACGCGTTCTTCCGTCTATGCGTTCCATGCAGTTCGGCGGCATTCCGATTGAGAAGGAAGAAGCTCGCATGTTCAATTGCGCATTTACGTTTATCAACCGCATCGAAGCCTTCCGCGAAACGCTTTGGCTTTTGCTATGCGGCACGGGAACGGGATTTTCCGTTCAAAAACGCCATATCGAGCAACTGCCGCCCTTCCCCGAACGCGGGAACGAGGAATCTCTTCCCGTCCGGCACGTCGAAGTCCAAGACACAATCAAAGGCTGGGCGGATGCGCTTGACGCGCTCGTGCGCTCGTACCTCACAGGGCATCTTGTCGAATTCAATTACTCTAAAATTCGCGATAAGGGCACGCCGCTGAAAACTTCCGGCGGACGCGCTCCCGGACACATTCCGCTCCGCCGTGCGCTTGAATATATCCGCAAGATTCTCGACGGCGTTGCCGGTCGCAGCATGCGCCCGATTGAGGCTTATGACATTTTGATGTACGCCGCTCGCGCCGTGCTTTCCGGCGGGATTCGCCGCTCGGCGACCATCTGCCTGTTTTCTCCGGAAGACGAAGAAATGATGACCGCCAAAACCGGAAACTGGTTCAACGAAAATCAGCAGCGTTCGGCATCTAACAATTCGGCTGTTATCAATCGCAATACGACGCCGAAAGACGTTTTCCTGCGCCTTTTCGAAAAACAAAAGGAATACGGCGAACCCGGATTTTACTTTGTCGAAAATGAAGATTACGGCGCCAATCCCTGCGTCGAAATCGGCTTGGCTCCGTTCGCGGATCTGAAGGAACAATCCGACATCGACCGCTTGCGGGAACTCGGTTACGAAGGTGAACTTAAGATCGGCGACCGCGTTTACGGCTGGCAAATGTGTAACCTGACGACAATCAATGCCGCCGCTTGCGCCACCGCTGAAGATTTCTATGAATCCTGCAGAAAAGCGGCTTTTATCGGCACCCTTCAGGCTTCGTACACGAAAATGCCGTACCTCGGTCCGATTTCGCAATTCATCAACGAACGCGAATCCCTCCTCGGCGTTTCGATTACGGGAATTTTGGACAATCCGAGTATCATGCTCGAACCCGCAATTCTGCGGCAAGGTGCGCAAGTCGTTAAAGACGAAAACGAACGCGTCGCCAATATCATCGGAATTCCTCCCGCCGCCCGCGCAACCTGCGTCAAACCGGAAGGCACCGCCTCGCTTCTGCTCGGCACGGCTTCCGGAATTCACCCGCACCACGCCAAGCGCTACTTCCGTCGGGTGCAGGCAAATCGCCAGGAACCGGTTTACCGCTTCTTCCACAGCATCAACCCGCAAATGACTGAGCCGAGCGTTTACGCTCCCGCGTCTGACGACGTCATTACGTTCCCGATTCAGGCACGTCCGGGAGCAATTGTACGCGACGATATTCGCGCCATCGAATTCCTGGGCTACGTCAAACTTGTTCAGCAAAACTGGGTTTGCGAAGGACGCCGCCACGAAAAATATAATCCGGGGCTTTACCACAACGTCTCCAACACCGTTGTCGTGCGGGAAGGCGAATGGGATGCCGTCGCGAACTTTATTTGGGATAATCGGCAGTTCTTTACCGGCGTTTCTCTGATTCAATACCTTGGCGACAAGGTATATCCGCAGGCTCCGAACGAAGCTGTCGCCGATGAAGCCGACCTTATGCGCTGGGAAGCCCTTGCCTATCACCCGGTTGATTACACGCAAATGCGCGAAGATACGGACAATACGAATCTTCAGGGCGAAGCCGCCTGCGCCGGCGGCAACTGCGAAATCGTCCGCACCTAAGGCAAAATAAGAGATTATACTTAAAACAAAAACGTTCCCGTGGGATTTTCTGCGAGAACGTTTTTTTGCGAAAGAAACACACAACTCCACGCCACTTCTATCCGAGAATTAGAGAATGTCGCATTCGCACAAAAACGCCCCAAAAACCGCACAAAAACCTGCTTGACAGCAATTTAGGGGGGGGTAAAATTGAAGCTTCACTTTCAATAACTACCATTAAATCCCTATGAAGAAACATATTACCCTCGCGGCTCTCCTCTCTGCAGGCGCCGCTTTCGCTAACGCAGAATCGGTAACGATTCACGACACTGAGTTCACCTCTCCGACAGCCCAAGCTTTACACAGCGCATTTTCTTCAAACACGGACGCTGCAAATGCAAACGCATATATCAGCAACTTAGCCTATTATACGAACGGCACTAAAGGATACACTTATGGAGGTTTTTACGTCAAAAATGACGGAGGGTTGAAATTCAATCACGGCACAAATGTCACTGTTTCATTCCTCTATATTGACAGTGGTATTTCTCTAAGACCGAACAATACAAACAGCCTTGTAGGACAAATCAACTGGAGTAATCAAACTGCTAAATTGCTTTTAAGCAACGCTACAGATGCCTGGGTTGATATCAACGCAAATTATGGAACCGCGATCGACCTCAGCAACATGGTTGCCGCGTCGTCTATTTATCTGAATACCTTGGGTTCGCTCGCGACTACAACCAGTAGCGCCTCCATTTACGCAACGGCACTGACGAATCTCGTCGAGATTGGAGAGCATTCTTCAATTTACGCGTATGACTCAGAAACTAAGACAGTTACCCGTACGCTTTTATCCGGCGATTATTCCGGTTGGAACGGTACGGTAACACTTTCCGGGGTTTCAAACTACAACATAACAAACGATAGTAACGGCTTGAAGGTTTCCTATGTTATCCCTGAGCCGTCGATGTTTGGCTTGCTTGCCGGTCTCGGAGCACTCGCGCTCGTCGGCACGCGTCGCCGTCGCCGTTAATAAAAGAAATTCTCGCAAGAAGCACGTTAAGTTCGCAAGGTTTAAGATAAACTCTGTGATTTTCACGCGCTCGGCGAGAGATTTTTCAAAAAAAAAACGTTCCCGTAATTTATTTCGCGGGAACGTTTTTTTTTGCGGAAGAAAGCCACTCTTACAGCGCTGCACAAAACGAGGTTTAATTTCTTTTTTAGGAACGGTTTTTTCTTTATTATTCCAAGTGCAAACTCATGAAAAAACACTTATTTTCTATTCTCACGACACTGGCATTGAGCGGACTCCCCGCCGCTTACGGGAACGACGATTGGGTTTTGGTCTTTGAAGATCAATTCACGGGAACGTCGCTCAACTCGCACAACTGGAGTCGCATCGACTATGTCAATTGGGGCGTCTCCGACTGGCGCAAATACCAATCGCAGGAAGCCGAACTACTGCAAATGAACGGCAATTCCGTTACGCTTTGGGGTAAATACGGAAACTACGTCACGCAGAGCAATCAAGCGGCAGCGACCGACACTTATGCCTGCGCAGGAATTTATACTTTAAGTACATTTAAATTCCAATACGGGCGCGTGGAAGTGCGCGCAAAGTTTGATAGTGTGCAGGGTTGTTGGCCCGCCATTTGGCTAATGCCGAAAAACGGCGGAACTTGGCCTGCGTCCGGCGAGATTGACCTCATGGAGCATCTGAACTACGAAGGCAGTGTTTACCAAACACTTCATTATACGAATAACTCCGGGGCGAATGCGTCGTCGTCGGTTCATCCGGACTTCGCGAGCTATGGCGGCGGTAGCAAAAACGATTGGCACACTTACGCGCTGGAATGGACAGTAAGCGGAATAACGTTTTATTTGGACGGAGTTAAAACGAAAACGTTTTCGAGTTCGCTTTCTTCGCGTTGGCCCTTCGATGATGCAGGGAATGAATTTTATCTGATAATCGACCAACAAATCGGCGGAAGCTGGGTTGAAGGCTTGGGTGCCGGCGGCATTGATCGGACGACGCTCGCGAACAACGGCGCGGCATTTGAAATTGATTACGTGAAAGTGTGGTCGGATCCGAGTTATATGCACATTGTTCCGGAACCGTCGGTATTCGGCTTACTCGCAGGCTTGGGAGCTTTGGCGCTCGTCAGCGTGCGTCGCAGGCATCGCTAGTTTCCGGATTCTCGCTTTCACGGGGAGCCGTTTCTCAAAAATCTTTTCAATGTTTTATTTCATTTTTATGCGGCAGCGCTAATGGTTTGACGAACGCGTTTCTGCCACCGGAAGCTTAAGAAATCCAACTGCGAATTCTACTCCCATCGGATAGAACTTTTATGTTTCTTGCTCAAAAAGCGGGAACGAAAAATTCCTGCCGAAAAAACTTCGCCTTTCCCAAAGACGGTTAAATTCGTTAGAATTGGAAATTAATCATGGAAAAGATTTTTGATACCGTAGAAGAAGCCCTTGCCGCGATTGCCGCGGGTGAAGTCATCATCGTTGCCGACGACGAGAATCGCGAAAACGAATGCGACCTTGTGATGTCCGGCGAGAAAGCGACGCCGGAAAAGATTAATCTCATGATTCAGTACGCACGCGGCTTGATTTGTGCGCCGAACACGGAGCCGGCGTTGCGTCGCCTCGGGATTTTCCCGATGGTTCCCGTAAACACGGAATCGTATCGTACGGCGTTTACGGTTTCGGTCGATGCCGCAGAAGGCATCACGACGGGGATTTCTGCCTACGACCGAGCTCGCACGATCAATTTGCTCTCCTCGGACAAGAGTGTTCCCGCGGATTTGGTCCAGCCCGGGCACATTTTCCCGCTTACGGCAAAGCCGGGCGGCGTCCTCCAGCGCGCCGGGCACACCGAAGCGACGGTGGATTTGACATTGCTCGCCGGCTTGCATCCGGGCGGGGTTTGTTGCGAAATCACGAATGACGACGGCACGATGGCGCGCCTGCCTGACGGCGTAGAGTTTGCGAAGCGTTTCGGATTAAAAATGGTTTCCGTCGCCCAGCTTATCGAATACCGCTATCGGCGGGAACGCCTGATTAAACTTGAGGCGGAAATGCCGTTCGAGTCCGAATTCGGACAGTTTACGATGCGCGTTTTCCGGAGTGTTGTTGACGGCAAGCGCCACGTTGCCCTTTCCTGCGGGAACGTATCCGACGGGCGCCCGGTACTTGTGCGCGTTCACCGCGAAAACATGTTCGGCGACGTTTTCCGCGGAAAAGCGTTCGGCAAGCCGGGAATGCTTCCGGCGGCATTTGAAATGATTGCCCGCGAAGGACGCGGAATCGTTCTTTACATGGCAAATTCGGAGCGCATACTCCCGGAAGCGCCTTCTGCCGAGCCGCCTGCAAATCTCGACCAACGTGATTTCGGCATCGGCGCGCAAATCCTCGCCGAGCTCGGAGCCAATCAGATTCGCCTGATTACGAACAATCCGAAAAAAGTCGTCGGGCTCAACGCATTCGGTCTGCGAATTCTTGAGCAAATTCCGGTTTAAAAAGCGTTCCCGCGAATCCCGAATTTGGCATAAATTCTGCATCATACGTTTCATTATGTGCGACAAAGAAGACAAACAAGGCGCCGAAAGCACTCCCGTATCGGCGCAAATCCAAAGAGAATTTCTCAAGCAGCGTAAAATTTTTCTCTGGGGAGCCGTGGAAGATGCTTCCGCACGTGAAATCACGGAAAAATTGCTTTACCTTGAATCCGTCGCCCCGGGCGAACCGATTACGTTTTACATCAATACGCCGGGCGGTTCAATTACCGCAGGAATGGCGATTTATGACACGATCAAGCTCATTTCCTCGCCGGTAAAAGTCATTGTAACCGGCATGGCAGCGTCGATGGGTTCGATTCTTCTGAGCGCTCCCGCAAAGGGAAACCGCTTCCTTTACCCGCATGCACAAGTCATGATTCACCAGCCGCTGATTATGGGGCAATTCCAAGGTCCGGCTGTTGATCTTCATATCCAGGCACAGGAAATGGAACGTACGCGGGAAGAACTCAATCGCATTCTCGCTGCCGCCTCCGGTCAGCCGCTTGAAAAAATCACGCGCGACACCGACCGCGATTTTTACCTGAGCGCAACGGAAGCCATCGAATACGGGCTTGCCGATGCAATTATCGCTCCCGACGGAGCAACACCAAACGTGCAGGGAACCACCCCCAAAGCCGCAAAAAAATCCGTCGCGAAGAAAAAATAATCCGCCTTCGAGCAAAACTCTTTCAAAATGTCTGTCTTTCGGAAACACCTTTATCACGCCGCACTTGCCGCGTTTTTAGCAGTTCCCGCCGTTTTAGCATCGGAAGAAAACGCCCCGAAGGCGCCGGCTCCGTCAGTCGTCGCTCCCGTGCGGGAAGAAGCCATGCGTTACACGACGACGCAGGAAATGAAAGACGACATTCGGCTGACGCGCTTTTGTCTGAATCGTTTTCATCTCTCGCAGAAGAACGTCAACGAAATCGACATGAAAGAGGTTTTGAAGAACCTTTCGTCGGCGCTTGATCCTTCGCGCAGTTTTTTCCTTCAAAGCGACTATACATTGATGTGTGATCGCTTTGCTCCCGCGCTTCCTTATTTTCTGGAAAAAGGAAATATGGCGTCCGCGTTTGCCATTTACGAAACATATCGCAACCGCGTCAATGAGCGCATTGATTGGATTCAGGAACGACTTCAAAAGCCGTTTAACCTCGCGGGAACGGGTTCGCTCAAGCTCAACCGCAAGGACGATCCGTGGCCGGAAGATGCCGCCGCTGCCGATGCGTTTTGGGAGCAACGCCTGACCAATGATTTAATTAACGAACTTTTAAGCTCAAAAAACGAAAAGGATAAAAAAGCGAAAAACGCCGCTCCCGTGCCGCCGGATATCTCCGAAAAATCGATTTCGGTAGCATGCAAAAAAATCGGCGAACGCTATGAAAAACTGCGCAAAAACCTCGTCCTTGAACCTTGGGAAGTTGAAGAGCTCTTTCTCAATGCGCTGACCAAACAGTTTGACCCGCACACGACGTTCTTTCCCAAAGAATCCATGGAAGATTTTCAAATCGCGATGCGCAATTCCCTCTGCGGAATCGGAGCTTTGCTCTACGATGACGAAGGTTATTGCACAATTCGCGAAATCATTCCGGGCGGTCCCGTCGATCGCTCCGGAAAATTTTCCGTCGGCGATCGCATTGTCGCAGTCGGTACGGGAACAGACGAGTCCGCCGATTTAACCGATGTTGTCGGAATGCGCCTCAATCGCATTGTCCGTATGTTGCGCGGGAACAAAGGAGAATCCGTTCGCCTGCTTGTCGAATCCGGCAGCGATCACAGTAACCGAAAGTATATCACGCTGATTCGCGACGACGTTAAACTCACGGAACAATTGGCGACTGCAAAAATTATCGACGTTCCCGTCGACGGGAAAACCGTTCCCGTCGGAGTTATCCACCTGCCCTCCTTCTACGGAAAAGACCGCGACGACAAACAGGCTTTCAGCACGACAGACGACGTCAAGGAACTCCTCGGAAAGCTTAAGGGAAAAAATATCAGTGCCGTTATTCTTGATCTGCGCGACAACGGCGGCGGCTATTTGAATGAGGCGGTTGATCTGACCGAGCTCTTCGTCGGCTCCGGCGAGCCGGTTGTTCAGGTTCGCGGAATTTCGGAACGCGACATCAATGTCCTTAAAACCGGGCGCAGAACAATTTTGCAGGCGGCAAAGAATATTTTTGTCACGACGCTTCCCGATTGGAACGGTCCGCTGATTGTTCTCGTTTCGAAAGCAAGCGCTTCGGCAAGCGAAATCGTTGCGGGAGCGTTACGGGACAATCGCCGTGCGCTGATTGTCGGAGATCCGCAAACCCACGGAAAAGGCTCCGTACAAGAAATCATGCCGTACAGCTACGTTGTCGGCGACAGCAAGCAAAAAGCTTCGATTAAGATTACGCGAAGCAAATGGTACGCGCCTTCCGGCAATTCGATTCAGCTCAAAGGCGTTGCGGCGGATATTACGGTTCCGTCCGCATACAGTGTTTTACCGATTGCTGAAAGCGATTTGGAAAAACCGCTCCCGTGGGACTCCATCCGTTCCGTGCTTTCTGACGACCGTTCAACTCCCGGCTGGCTTTCTGCGCCGATTTCCCAAGAACTCATCGACACGCTGTCGCAGGCGAGCCTGAAGCGCCAAGCAGAGCTTCCCGAATTTCTCACTCACAATCGAACAATCGCATGGTGGGCGCGGCGGGAAAACGACAAATCCGTCCCGCTCAATATCGAAGAGCGAATTGAACAGCGTAATTCGGACTTGGACTTCTTTAAACTCGTCCGGGACGAATACTCTGAATTCGCCAAGACGGATTTTACCACAACGGAAGTCAAATTGGATTCGGCGCTTGAGCAGGAAAAAACCGGCGACGATTCCCGAAACAGCAAGTCCGCGCAAAATCGCAGTGCTTCCATGCTTCCCGGTATAAGCGACGAAGAAGACAAAGAAGAATTGCCGGATTACGACGTCGTTCTTCGCGAAGCCGCGCGCATCGCCGCCGATTGGGTTGAGTTCAATCGTTCCCGCAAGGAATAACAAGCCGCGTGTTTCACAAAAAAAGCTTCGGTTTAACCCCGAAGCTTTTTTTGTGAACCGGAAACGCAATCGTTCCCGGAGATTTTCAGCTCAGCTTGTTTTTGTAATCGGCGTAGCCGAATTTCCGGATAAGTTTGTATTCGCCCGTTTCGGGAACGTAGCTTGCAATCGCGGGAAGACAAATGCCGTTAAACGTCGTGTTTTTCACCATCGTGTAATGCGACATGTCGAGAAGCGCGAGCCGTTGCCCGGGAACGAGCGGCTGCGGGAACGAATAATCGCCGAGCACGTCGCCCGCCAAGCAGGTTCCGCCCGCCAAGCGATACGTGTGCGCAAACTCGCCGGGCGTTCCCGCGCCGAGAATTTCTGCACGATACGGCATTTCGAGCGTATCCGGCATGTGTGCGCTCGCCGACGTGTCGAGCACGGCGATCGGCACGCCGTTGTTCACGATGTCCAAAACCGTGCAAACAAGCACGCCCGTGCGTATCGCGACGGCTTCGCCCGGCTCCAAATAAATTTGAATGTGTTCGCCCCATTTTTTGCGGAACGCGAGAATCGTTTCGCAGAGCAAATCGACATCGTAGCTCGGATGCGTAATCCAGTGCCCGCCTCCGAAATTGATCCATTTCATCTGCGGGATAAATTCGCCGAATTTTTCTTCGAAATGCGGAATCGTCCGCGCGAGAACGTCCGCGCCCTGCTCGCACATTGTGTGCATGTGAAGCCCTTCGAGCCCGTCCAAATCTCCGGGACGGATTTCGGAGCGAATCGTCCCGAGCCGCGATCCCGTCGCGCACGGATTGTAAATTTCGTGCTCCACCTCCGCGTATTGCGGATTCACGCGCATCCCGCAGGAAATTTTGCGTCCGCTTGCCGCGACGACTTCGCGAAAACGCTTCCACTGCGACGGCGAATTAAACGAAATATGATCGACGAATTTCACCAACTCATCCACGTCTGCCGGCGGGAACGCGGGCGAATAAACGTGGCATTCGCCGGAGAAAAATTCGTTCCCGAGCAAGGCTTCGTGCAGACCGCTCGCCGTCGTTCCCGCGAGGTATTTCGAGATTAAAGGAAACTCGCTGAATTGAGCGAAGCCTTTGAGCGCGAGCAAAATTTTCGCGCCCGTGCGATCCGTTACCGAGCGCAACACGCGGCAATTTTCCTCCAGCAAGCCGCGATGAATCAAGTGGCACGGCGAAGGCACGCGCGACAAATCCAACCCGGAAAAAGCTTCAATAAAACGATCCTGACTCATAAAAAGAATTCCCCGGATTTAAATTCGAACATACGGATTCATTTCGCGTTCCTCACCAACGGAACTTGCTGGCCCGTGTCCCGGAAACACGCGCACGTCATTCGGAAGCGGAAAGATTTTCTCCCGAATGCTTTTTTCGAGGACCGGAAAACTTCCGCCCGGCAAATCCGTGCGCCCGATACTTCCCGCAAAAAGGGCATCTCCCGTGAAAAGCCATTTTTCTTTCGGGCAATAAAACGCGAGACTTCCCGGGCAATGCCCCGGCACAAAAAGCGCTTTCCATTCTTTTCCCAAAAGAGAAAAAACATCGCCGTCCGCCGTCGGGCGGGAAAGCGTAAACGCCGGAAAATCCGCCATGCTCAAGCCCGGGATTGCCGCCTGATACCACGGCGCAAATTTTTCCGGATTTTCGTGGAATTCCCGCCCCTCTTCGTGCGCGAAAACCGGAACATCCGGCGACGTTCCCGCGATCACGCGTGCTACGCCGCCGTTGTGATCCCAGTGACCGTGCGTAAGCAAAATCGCATCGAGGATGAGCTTGTTTTTTTTCAAAAACGGAAGCAGAAACTCGTCCGAGCCGGGCGGCGCATCGACAATCGCACAATGCGATTTCTCGTCATTGATTATTAAATATAAATTGGTGCCGAACGGCCCGGCGGGAACGGTTTGAAGTGTCATTTCGTGGCTAAAGATTAGGGATTATGAATTAAGGACGCTTCTAAAAATGTAATTTTTAAAAGCCCGATGAGAGCGAATGGTCGGAGCTTAGAGGTGAATGCATTTCCGTAGCGGAAAAAGATTTCGATCTCTTTTTCGTGCAATCACCCATCGCCTTTCAACCCTCAACTCTCATCGGAGTTTACCTTACGCGTTCATGTCTTTCCATTTTTTCGCCATTTGCGAGAAAATGATGAGCGCGATAGCGGAAACAACGCCGATTGCCGCAAACGGCAACCAAACCGTGAGATTCGGAGAATACGTGTCCCAAAGAAGCGTCGTCGCTTCCTGCGAAGAAAGATTCAGCATTTTTTCGAGCGCGGGCATGGCTTCGTTACGCGTGATGCCGAGCGTTTTTTCCAAGTCGCTCACGCTGTCAAAAAACGGGCGCCATTCGATGCCTTTTTGCTCGGCGATGTAGCGCAAGGCGAGCGTCGCCTTTTCGCCGACGTTCCCGTAAATGAGCCCCGCGAGTTTTGCGCCCGCGAAAATCCCGACGCCGACGGGAATGTTGATGTAAGCGAGGTAAACGCCTTTTTTGTCCGACGGTGCAATTTCGGAAAGATACTGTGATTTTTTCGGTCCCGTAAACATTTCTCCGAGCGAGAAAAACAGAACGCCGAGCAGGAAGAACCACGCGTTTTGCGTGTAGCCTGCGACCACAACGCCGATTGTCGCCATCGCCATCCCGAAGATCATCGCGTCAAGCGTGCGCATTTTGCGCGTAATCCACGACACGCCGACGACACCGAGAATAATAAATGTCGCGTTCGCGCTGATGAGCACCGCTTGCGGAATGCGCAGCGTGCCGTCCGGGAGCGTTTCCACAAAGTATTTTGAAATGCCTTCCGGCAAAATCGCGTTTGCCGTTGCCGCAACGTTCGCGCTCGAAACCCAGTCTTCAAGGAAGTTCGGCTGCAAGTCCCAAAGCTGGAACATCATCAGCCAAAAACCGGACATGATGAGAATCCACGTAAGCAGGCGCGGTTGGAAAATGTCCTTGATCGCGTTGACGAGAACGCGCCCGATGCCGAGAGTTTTGGACGCGCCCGACGGAGTGTCCTTAAAGAACAGAAGCGGCAGGAAATTCACCAAAATCATCGCCGCCGAAATGATGAAAACGAGGCGCCAGCGCCCGACGGAATTGGCGACCCCGAGCGCGTCCGGCATAAAGTTTTCCGAAAGAAAAACAACGGGAATGTAGTGCCCGATGAGCGCTCCGATGTTGACGACCCAGTAGAAAACGCCCCAGCCGAGCGAGGATTTTTCCTTCGGGAGCGTGTGCGAAAGTGCGCCCTGAATGCCGGGTTTGAAAAGCGCCGAGCCGGTTGCAAAAACCGTAATCCCGATGAGGAATCCGATATAATTACCGTTCACGCCGTCAAACGCGAGCGTTCCCGCGAGCGCATCCAGCGACGGCAAATCGCGCAGAAACGCCATGAGCAAATAGCCGAGCGACATCGTGGCGACGGAAATCACCATCATTTTTTTATAGCCGTAGCGGTCGGCAAAACCGCCGGTGATAATCGGCAAAAAGCATTGCACGACTGCCCACCACGCGTAGAGAGTGCCTTTGGCGGCGGCGGTCAGGTGAAGCCCGCCGACATTGTCCGCCTGCATAATATAAATCGGTGCGACGACGCGCACGCTGTTGTAGGCGAGGCGCTCCATCATTTCGATGAAGTTCAGCTCGAAAAACGGCGCCAGCCAGTTTTTTTTCTTTTCTTCTTCCGTCTGAGTTGCGGGAACCGCGTCAGTAATTGCGTTTGGATTCGTCGTATCGCTCATAAGTGTAAAAAGTTAGAGGGAAAGACTATCAAAACATCTACAGGCAACGCAAGCCGCGGGAACGCAAGTTGAAATAAAAAAGGGCGTTCCCGCGCGAACGGCGGAAACGCCTTTTATCTTCGGAAACGAAATTATTCGCCTTTGTTGAAGTCAACGTAGGCTTCCGTTAAATCTGTCGAAATTAAGCGATAGTCATGCGTCCCGATATTGAGGAATAAACGAATGTCGAATTCTTTCTTGGCAACGACCTCGCGCCATTTCGCTTCGTTTTGTCCTTGAAGCTCGCCTTTGAGAAATACGGGAACGTCGTCGTAATAAAGATCAATTTTGCTTTGATCAATGCCGCATTTCGCATACCCCGCCGAGCACAAAATACGCCCCCAATTCGGATCGCCGCCGCACCATGAGGCTTTTACCAAAAGCGAATTGCCGATCGAACGCGCAATTTTGTTCGCATCCGCATCCGTACGTGCGCCGTGGACGTGGAGCGTAACGACGCGAGAAATCTTTTCGCCGTCGCCGACAATTTTCTTCGCCAAACTGAAGCAGACTTTTTCGAGAGCTTCGCGGAAAAGCGCCAATCCTTCCGGATCGTTTTCCGTAATTTCCGCTCCCGATTCGCCGTTGGCAAGAATCAAAACCGTGTCATTCGTCGACATGTCGCCGTCAACGGAAACGCAATTAAACGACTGCCCGACGGCGTGCCAAAGGCATTTTTGAAGCAATTCCTGCGAAATCTTCGCATCCGTCGCAAGCAATCCGAACATAGTCGCCATATTCGGTTCAATCATTCCCGCGCCCTTCGCCATTCCGGAAATCGTAACCGTTTTACCGCCGACAACGCCCAGCGCCGCGCCCACATTGAATTTCGCCGTACAGGTTTTTCTCCGCGTATCCGAAGTCAAAATCGCATCGGCGGCACGTGCAGATTCCTGCAAATCGGGCTTTAAGCGGCGAATTGCCTCCCGCATTCCGTTTTCAATTTTTTCCATCGGGAGTTTCACGCCGATACGTCCCGTCGAGCAAACAAAAAACTGTTCGGTTTTGCACGCCAGCATTTCGGAAACAAATTCGCACATACGATGCGCATCTTTCATTCCGCGTTCGCCCGTACACGCATTTGCGTTCCCGCTGTTGGCGACAATGCCGTGCATTGCACATTTTCCGTTTGCGTGATTCCGCAAATGCGCCTGCGAAACATAAACCGGAGCCGCCTTGACATCATTCGTCGTAAACGTTCCCGCCGCCGTGCAAGGACTTTTCGAGTAAATCAAAGCCAAGTCGAGACGCTTGGCGTCCTGCTTGTTGCGAATATCGCAAGCCGTTCCCGCGACCGCGAATCCGGGAACTTCGGCAATTCCGTTAGTGTCGTCAATAAATTGAATTTTCGAAATCAGGTTTTCAAACATGGCAAATAATTTTCGTTGAGTTTATCGCTAAGCCCGAAATAAAGAAAGCAAAGAAGTTATTGTTTCAGCGTGCCGCGCGTAACGCCGAGCTTGGACTCGAGGCGGAGTCCGCGCCAGAGCGCGTTCCCGTCGATTTTCCCCGCAAGCAAATCGCGATAGCGCCCGAGAATTTCCGTCATGAGTTCCGGCGTTTCATCGATAAATTCGATGCGGAAATTGCGTACGCCCCGGGAGCGGATTTCGTCGAAAAACTCCGCGCCCGTTTGCGCACGCGCATTGTAAACCGTGTTGCGGCAACCCGCATCGGCTTTGACAAGATGTTCCAAGCCCGTGCGGTCGCGCAAACGCACAACATGTTTTTCGCATGGACGCCCGCAGTCGCGAAAATCTTTTCCTTCCGACAAAAACGAACAGAAAACACAGTGCTCCATGTGAAACATCGGCATGTGCTGATGGAGCGTAACTTCGATTTTCTCCGGCGCGGGAACGCGCTCAAGCATCGCACAAAGTTGCTCCAAATTCATATCATAAGACGCGGTTACACGTTCCAAATTGCGTTCCCGCAAATAATATTCCGCCGTAAGGTGATTCGCTACGTTCAGCGAAAAATCGCCGCGCACACGCGTTCCCGCGAACGCGTAGAGATGTTCGTGAGCACGCACGAGAAAACCGTCCGCGCCGCATTCGCGCACAACGCGCAAAATGCCGGCTTCGTCTGCCGCCTGCTTGAAAATGCGCGGCGGCTGCGCCCAAAACTCCGCCTCGGGAACGGCATGCACGCGCTCTGCGGCAACGCGGTAATCGCGCGGATTTTCAAACTCCGCGTAAATTGTTTTCGCGCCGAACGCCAGAGCCGCCTCCACCTGCGCCAATTCCCGGACCACAGGAATCAAGCGGGCGGGAAAACATTCCGGCTTTCCTTGAGGGAGCGACGAACCATCGGGAACGCCGGACAAATCCGCTGCATCCGCCGTTCCCGCATCGCTCGGCGAAGACAAGACAGGCTTCGTTTCCGGAATTGTCCACTTCACGGAGTTTTCGCGGGCAGCGTTGAGTTTTTCGACGAGAGCGCGTCGCAACTTGTTGGCGACGCTTGCGGGAACGAGCGGCGAGCCGGAAATCTCCGATTTCCAGTCGTCTAAAAAATATCCCGTTCCGCCGAGCCGGGCGAACTGCTCGCGTAGCCACGCGTCGCTTGCCGGTTTATTCGTCGCGGGAACAAGCGCGTCGCCGATTTCCGCCGAAACCGTGTTTCCGCAGGCATCGTCGCATTCCGCGCGGAGCGGTTTTCCGGTTTCGGCGAAAACACGCATATTGATTTCGCGCGCCCAATGCGGCAGGTCTCCGGCAAACGTTTCGCGGATGTTTGCCGTGAGCGCGGGATCGGAGGTTTTCCAAAGTTTATCTCCGCGGCGCACGCGTTCCCAGCGGATTCCGGCGCGTGCGAAACGCACGAAAACTTCGCCGCTCCCGCGCGCTTTTTCCACGCCGTAAACGTAGCCGCCCTCCTCTTTTTCTTCCGGTTTTCCCGCGTCGAAAACTACGCCGTCGCCGGATTTCAGCGCTGCTTTCAGGTGCACGAAAACGCCGTCTTTGCCGAAGCCGGAAACTTCCCCGAGAAATACGCCGCGCTTTTTTCCGAAGCGCGCGTGAACGAGCTCGCGATTATTGATGCCGCGCATCCAGCCCGTGTAAAGCCCGCGTGAAAACGCCATCTCCAGCGCGTAGGCGTGGCGTTCCCGCAATTGTTTGGCAAAAGCGGAAAGCGTTTCGGCGGGAACGCCGTCCGTAATCATTTCGTGGATACGATCTACGCTGTCGCGGTAAACGCGCGTTACGGAAGCGACGTATTCCGGGGTTTTTAGGCGACCTTCGATTTTGAGCGAACGCACACCGAGGCGCATCAGCTCCGGAAGCATTTCCACGCCCGCCAAGTCCCGCGGCGAAAGCAAGTAGCGGCGCGCGCCGAGCGGCACTTTTTCTCCGTCGCAAATCAATTCATACGGCAAGCGGCACGCCTGCGCGCACTCGCCGCGATTGGCGGAGCGGCCGCCGAGCGCCTCGCTCGTCAGACATTGCCCGGAATACGCCACGCACAATGCGCCGTGCACGAACATTTCAAGCGGGAGCGATTCCGCCGGATTCGCGTTCCCGCGCGCGACAATTTGCTCCAACTCGCCGATATTTACTTCGCGGGAAAGCACCGCGAGCGACGCGCCGAGTTCCCGCGCAAAACGCACGCCCGCGGCGGAGGAAACCGTCATTTGCGTCGACGCGTGAACGGGAAAATCCGGCGAAATTTTGCGAATCAGGCGCACGATGCCGACATCCTGCACGATCGCCGCGTCCACGCCGGACGCGATGATTTTTCGAAGTTCTTTTTCCGCTTCTTCGAGCTCGTTTGAAAAAATCAGCGTGTTGAAGGTAACGTAGCCGCGCACGCCGCGCCGATGGAGAAATTTCATCAGCTTGGGCAAATCGTCGGCGACAAAATTGTCCGCACGCACGCGGGCGTTAAACCGCCCGACGCCGAAATAAATTGCGTCCGCGCCGTTTTCGACGGCGGCTTTCGCGCATTCCCACCCGCCTGCGGGCGCGAGCACTTCGGGCTTTTTCATTTCAAAATTCATCTATGCGACCTTTCTCACCCGTTGTATTTTTTGAAGTTTTCGGCTTGTTCGAAGATTTCTTTGAAAACTTCGTCATTGGTCACGGGCGGATAGCCGTGTGCGTCGAGAATAAGTATCAGATCCATTTTCAGTGCCGCTTTTATGTCTTCGCGCTGCGCCCAATCCGCGTAGCGTGCCTTGTCGTCCACGATTTTCTTAATTTCCGCCGCGAGAGCTACAAGTTTTTCCTCCGGATAATCGAAGCCGAACTTTTTCGCGATGGACTTCAAGATATCGTAAAAAGCTTTTTCTTCGTAGGAAATCCCCAAGTCTTTAAAGGATTTTTTCTCGGTGTTGATTTCGTGCAGAAGCGCTGCCATTCGGTCGGCGACTTCGGAAAGCACTTCTTCCGCCAAAACGGCGTTGTCGCTCCGGTCATTATACCGCGCGACCAAATCATTGAGGCGCTTTGAAAAATCGACACCTTTCATTTTGTTGACCTTCTGAAACTCCGAAATCACCGTTTTCAGAAGGCGTTCCATCAGCTTGATTTTCGTGTTCGGGAACGGCAATTTCGCCAAACGCGCCATGTAATCCGCGTCCAGTACATCGAGCGTCTCGTTCCCGCTTCCGAGCTGAATAATTTCTTCAACGCCCTCGGAGCGAATCGCCTCTTCAATCATTGCCGCCACGCGCCGGTTCATTTGCTCGGTATCGGGAGAGTTCCCGCGGGAAAGTTTCGCGATAATTGCCCGAACGCCGCAAAAATAGTGAATTTCCTCACGTTCTGTATCCGAGATTTCCTCGTTGCCGCCGCAGAGATTGAACGCCGACTTCAATTTTTTCGCGTGTCCCATGAAAAGGGTTTCGCGTTCCTTGGTGGCTTGAGCAAACTCCGCGCCGCGATTCAGACAATCAAGCTGCTCCAGCGGCGTTCCCGTCGTAAATAAAGAATAATCGAATTTGGAAAACAACCGGCGAAGAATATCGAGCTCGTCTTTTACCAGCGTAACGGATTTTTCCGCCGTTTCAACGGAATCGCCGACAAATTCGCCCGACGCATACTTTTTCAGCGCCTGATCCATGCTGTTTTTGATGCCGAAATAATCGACGACCAAGCCTTTGTCTTTGCCGGGAAAAACACGGTTTACGCGGGAAATAGTCTGCACGAGCGTATGCATTTGCAACGGCTTATCAATGTACATCGTATCTAAGCACGGCGCATCAAAACCCGTTATCCACATATCGACTACGATGGCGATTTTGAAATCGGAATCCGGATCTTTGAATAATTTGTCGAGGTTTTTGCGATCCTCGTCGCTCCCGAGCAAGTCATAGAGTGCGGATTCGTCATCTTTACTGCGCGTCATAACGAGGTTAATTTTCCTGCACGGTTGCGGAGCATTCCCGTAATGTGACGCCGATTCCGCCGCCATCAGAGGTGCGTTCCCGAAGCTCAACATGTTTTCAGCGTTCCCGCCCGAAGAGACTTCCGCCCACTCCGGCCGCAACGCAATAATTTTTTTATACAAATCGTAAGCGATGGTTCGATTCGCACAAACAATCATCGCCTTGCCCTTCACTGTAGCGCCTTCAGCAAGGCGGTTTTCGTAATGCGCAATAAAATCTTCCGCAACCGCCTGTAAGCGGTCGGGATCGCCCAAAATGCGCTCCATCCGCGTTACGGCTCGCTTGCTGGACTCGATCTGATACGGATTGGTACCTTCCGCCTCGCACATTCGGTAGTATTCCTCAATTTCGCGAAGCTTCGCGTTATCGAGCATTACCCGCGCCGCGCGTCCCTCATAAACAATGCGGCGCGTAATGCCGTCCGCCACGGATTCCGTCATCGTATACGCATCGACGACATCGCCGAAAACGCGTATCGTCTCGTCAATCGGCGTTCCCGTGAAGCCGACATAGGTCGCATTCGGGAACGAGTCGTGCAAATATTTTGCGAAGCCGTAGCTACGCCGCACGCCGCTTTCTTCCCGTCGCACCTGCTGAGCGAGATTCGTCTGCGAGCGATGTGCTTCATCCGAAATACAAACGATATTCGCTCGCTCGGAAAGCAGCTGTGTGTCTTCGGTGAATTTGTGAATCGTTGTCAGAAAAACTCCGCCGCTCGTGCGGCCGGCAAGGAGCTCCCGCAATTTCGCGCGGCTTTCCACCGAGACAACGCATTCGTCTCCGATAAATTGCTTTGCGTTCCCGAATTGCTCGGAAAGTTGCGTATCCAAATCCGTGCGGTCCGTGATCAAAACAACGGTCGGGCTCGCAAACTCGCGGGAACGCATCAGCATCCGCGTCAGGAAAAGCATCGTGTAGCTTTTCCCGCAACCTGTTGCACCGAAATAAGTTCCGCCCTTCCCGTCGCCGCCGGCTCGCATTTTGGAATGCGCAAGGATATTTGCGAAAAGCTTATGCGTCGCAAAAAACTGCGGATAGCGGCAAACGACTTTCAGTTCTTTTTTCGACGAATCGGGCAAAAAAACAAAATCCTTTATCACGCTGAGCAAACGCTCCTTGCGAAACAGCCCGCGCACCATCGTCTTCAGCGAATTGATCCCGTCCGCCGCAGGCTCGCCCGGCTCCGCTTTGTTCCACGCGTAGAAAAAATCATACGGGGTGAAAAGCGAGCCGTATTTGTTATTCACTCCGTCACTGATGACGGTAAACGCGTTGCACTTGAAAAGCTCCGGAATATCCCGCCGATAGCGCACCGTCAACTGCCTGAAAGCATCATAAATCGTCGCGTCTTCCCGCACGGCACTCTTAAACTCAAGCACGACCATCGGCAAACCGTTGACAAAAACGATCCCGTCGGGAACGCGCGTTTCCGTCCCCTTAATTTCAAACTGGTTGACGATTTTGAATAAATTACCCGAAACACCGTTCCCGCTGAAATCAATCGGCTCAATATATAAATTCGGACGCGAAGCATCGTCCCGCTTCAGCGAAAAACCCTCCGTAATGAGACGATACGTTTTGACGTTGTTTTCGTAAAGCGACGTTCCCGCATCTGCGGAAAGTACTGCCAAAGCGCGCTCAATTTCCGTCGACGTAATCCCGTCCGATGCGTAGCGTTCCCGCAAATACGCCCGAAAATCGTCGCGCAAAAGCACGTCGCCCGAGTCGCGCACAATTTCGTTCCCGCAAACGTAATCATAGCCTTCCGCACGGAAAAGCTCTATTATTGCCATTTCAAGCGTGTGTTCGTCAAAGTGCGCCATCGGATTGCGATTTTCACGAAAAGCCTCCGAAAACGCGAGAACAAAGGCGCAAAAACCTCATTCCCGACGAATGGGGCGTCTCCTCCGGAGACGATGTGGGCGGGGGGCGTACTGTCCGTAGGTTGAGTGTGGGAACGTGTTTCAACCTTCGGTTATCCCATGGGAGTCCGCTACGCGGACAAAAACATACTCGACACTACCTCAATACCTGCGAAACAGATATACACAGGATAACCACAGGTGAAACACTCCGCGTTTTACCTGCAGACAGAACAATGGACCTGACCGTCTCCGAAGGAGACGCACATAGGATAACCGTAGGTTGAGAGCTCCGCTCGAAACCTACGGGAAGTAAACCCAACC
>JAZSKX010000016.1:0-3143 GCA_045535075.1 Candidatus Spyradenecus sp.
GCTAGGGGCGCGGGGTGAGCGAACGTCGCGGGCGTTTTACAATTTAAAAAACCGAACGCTAGTGAGGTTTTTTTTAACCAATTACGCCCGTCGACGCGCGCTAGCGGCGAACCCCGACCGCCGAGCGCCCCAAAAAAAAGCCCCCGCCCGCGCGGGAACCCAGCGGCCGCCGCCGTTAAGAAAACAGCCGGCGCAAAAAAAAAACGTCAGCCCAGCCCGGCGGCACGCGCGGCGCGGAAAGCCCAGAACGGCGAACGAGGGAAGCCGACAGCAGAAACGAAACGAGAACGAACGCGGCGACCGGGCACGAGGACGGAAACGAAGCACGGACGAGCGGCGAGCCAACGGAGCCCGAAGCGCGGCAAGGCAGACGGACCGAGCCCGCAAAGCGAAAGGCGAAGACGCACCCGCGCGGGGTGGGCGAGCCAGTAAGCGCGGGCGGCGCGGAACCGCCAAAGGAGACGAGCGAGACCGGAACGGGACGAGGAGCGGCAGACGACCGAACCGACGAAACCGGACCAGCCGAAAACGAACCGGACGGCGAACGAACCGGAACCGAAAGAAGCAAGCAACACGAGAAACACCCCCGAAAAGAGAAAGTAGCCGACGAGCGGCGCGGTCGAGACGGCAGGGGGGGACCCGCGCTGTCAAGGCCGGCTTTAGCCGCCGTTAGGGTAGCCTTGATAGCGTGGGGGGGTCCCCTGCTATAATGGAGAGACCGCGCGCGGCGTGTTCTTCCTAAATCAAAAAGCCCCGCTTCGCCGTGCGGGGCTTTTTGTTCTCTCTTTAAAATGGGGTGTCGAGTTCTTCCCAACCGCGTTTCCGCTCGTAGGTAAACTTCCTTCCGTCGTCGAGCGTTACGGTCATTGAATCTATTTCCCTCTTGTGGGCTTTGAGGAATTCTCTTAGCTCTTCTTCCTCTGTAAAGGCGACTTCGCCTCTGTTCCCGTCCGTCAGTAAATACTCGTACGCCGTCTTCATGTGCTTATGTCAAATTCAGTCGTAGTCTTTTCGATTCGGCGAACTTCTTCAATGCGGCGGAAGTCGCCGCCGTATTTGTCGCCGATGAGAAGCGAGGCGGACCCGCCGCCGTTTAAAATGAGCGTTTCTAACGCGGTTATTTCTCCGGTCGTTATGGTGTCTTTCGGGTTCTTTAACGTGATTGTGCGGGTGTCGCCGTCCACGAAAAGATTCTCTATTTTAAGCTCATTGGTTGTGGTCGTTTTATTTGCCAATTCTTATCACTCCTTTTGAAAGGGTGTTGCTATCGAATAGTATCTGTCAGTTTCGGTGGCGAATATCGTTCCGCTAAAGCTTTCGCTAGAACTCGCGCTTATTGAAAGTCTGGTTTTTTCACTGTTAATTTGTGCGGGTCTTGTGCAATTAACGAATAAATCACCGTTGCCCGTGTAGTTTATGGTGTAAATATATTCCGTACTGGAAGTTTGCCAAGGACTAAGCGTTAAGGTCGGTGTTGTTTTAATTACGTTAATTTCGTTCACTTGTACGCCTGTAAGCGTGTTTTTTGTAAGCGCGTTAAGCGCGTTTCCGAGTTGCGCGGCTTTGCCTTCTTGGCTCTGGCGCAGATAACTAATTGTCGTATTGATTTTTTTGTTTGCGGGGCTTGTCGCGGAAATAATTAAATTAACTTGCACTGTAAATCACTTCCTCTGTCGTTTCTATCCATTGCGCCTTACTAATCATAGTCGTTTCCGCGCCGTTCGCGCTAACAAAGGTAGTTTTGAACGAGGCGGGAATATTCGCGTTAATCGCTCTTACACGGTCGGCGATATATTGGAATTGCTCTTGGTCAACGCCGTTGAATTTGAAGCTTCGGTCGGTCGCGTCGGCAAAAGCGATGGTTAAAATAACTGAATTTGTTGTTTCCATTACGGGTTCACCTCGTCAATATCTTGCGTCACGATTCTTTGAGCGTCTGCGATTCCCCAGCCGACAACGCCAAGCAAAGTCGACAAGCCGCCCATGACGGCATCAGCGTCGGTTGTCACTCCGTTAATTCCGGTCAACGTGAAATTTGTTTCCGTTTCGTCGGTGATTTTCGCTTTTGCCGTGTACTGGTTATTAAATTCGTAAGCCATAAATTTTTCTCCCTTCTCTAATTTTTTTTGGGATTTTATCACGAAAAAAATTTTGCGTCTAGCAAAATTTTTTGAGCAGAGCAGAGAAGAAAGAGAAAATAGAATTGACTTGGTGAGACTAAGAAATTATAATTTACGAGGTCTGATTAATCGGACCTTCGAGGGATTCTAATCGGACCATTTGGGCGGAAAAAAAAGCCTTTTTCCATGCAAGGCTTGTTATAAAAGTATATGAAAAGCAATTAAGTTATGGGGGGATTATATCATGGGAAGGATTTTAAAGCAAACGATAATCAGCGACGAGGAGACCGGCGAAGTTCTGATTGATAGGACGGTTTCTGGGTCGACGAACGGAAAGGGGTTCGTGCTAATGTATACTGACAGGGTAAACGAATTGATTGTGAATTGCCCTTCGGCTGCTACTCTGAAAGTGTTCATGCTGCTAAGCATGGGTCAGCAGTTCGACGAAAGGGGCATGATAACGACGAAAAAGGCGGTGCAGGAAAAGCTCGGCATTACTAAATCTACCTGCATTGAGGCGTTCAAGTGGCTAAAGGAAAAGATGATAATAAATGAGTGCAAGGTTAATGGTTATACAGAATTTATGGTGAATCCGGCGTATGTGACGGTAGGGCGTAACCGCAAGGCGCGGGAACGTGAATGGGTAAAGCGTTGGGACGGCGGGATTGTCGCTACTCTTCCGGACCCGGTGCGCAAGCGCGGTAGTCGTCCGAAAGTGAAGAAAATATCTTCCGGACGCTCGATTGTGGAATTGTAGCACGCGCGAACGCATGGACGCGAGAGCGCGGGCGGCCCTAGAACGATAACGCCCGATGTGCGAATAATTTTTCCTTTTAGCGGCGCGCGCCGAAACTCGCGAGGGAAAAGTAGCGGGTTGTTGAGAGTTGCTCGCGGGTCCGCGTGGCCCCTGCCCACGTAGCCGCTGTACGGGCGCGGCGATAACCTTCCGGCCGCGCAGATGTTGGACGCGGGCGCGAACAAGGAATCGCAGTTCCGCGCAGGTTATAACGTTTGAGCGGGGGG
>JAZSKX010000003.1:0-17651 GCA_045535075.1 Candidatus Spyradenecus sp.
CCGCACCGGTCCCCCCGGCAATGCCGAAAACGCCGCTTGCGACTCCGCCGCCCGTTCCCGCCGCGCGCCCGAACGCTCCCGTTCCGCCGCCGATTCCCCCGATGGGACGCCCGGCTTCCGCTCCCGTGCCGCCAATGCCGAGCGTTCCCGCGCCCGCAGCAACGGACGCTGCGCCCGGCAAGAAAGAAGAACTTAAAAAAGTTACGATGCGCGCACCGGTCGTTGTTCGCGACCTTGCAACCGCGCTCGATGTACGTCCGTTCCGACTCATTTCCGAGCTCATGAGCATGGGCGTTTTCGCTTCCCTCAATCAGGATTTGGGCGACGAAATCGCAGTCAAAGTCGCAGAAAAATACGGTTTTGAACTTGATATTCACCGCCGCGAAAAAGGCGCGCAGCAGGTGAAACCCGTTGTCATCGAAAAACCCAAGCCGGTTGACGACGAAAAAGACAAGATGCCGCGTCCGCCGGTCGTTTGCGTACTCGGCCACGTTGACCACGGGAAAACTACTTTGCTCGACTACTATCGTAAATCAAACGTTACGGCAGGAGAAGCCGGCGGAATTACGCAACACGTTGCCGCCTATTCCGTCAAGCACGGCGATCAGTCGATTACCTTCCTCGACACACCCGGTCACGCGGCGTTTTCAAAAATGCGGGAACGCGGTGCCGCTCTCACGGACATTGCAGTCCTCGTTGTCGCCGCAGACGACGGTTTCATGCCGCAAACGGACGAGGCACTTAAATTTGCACAGAAAAACAACGTTCAGCTCGTCGTCGCGATTAACAAAATCGACTCCAAGGGCGCGAACATCGACCGCGTGAAACAACAAATGCAAAAACGCGGGATCACCTCCGAAGACTGGGGCGGAACGATTCAATGCGAACCGGTTTCCGCTCTCAAGGGGACAAACATGGATTCGCTCTTGGATGCGATTTTGCTCCAAGCCGAAATGATGGAATTGAAGGCAAACCCGAAATGCCCGGCGGAAGGCACCGTCGTCGAAGCCCAAATGGAACAAGGCCGCGGACCGACGGCAACCGTCATCATCCAACGCGGAACGCTCAAAACAGGCGATGCATTGGTCTGCGGACCGCATTTCTGCCGCGTTCGCGCCATCATGGACGAATACGGAAAACCGTTGAAGCAAATCGCGCCGGGTTGCCCGGGGCGCGTCATGGGCTGGTCCGGCGTTCCGTCTGCGGGAGCGATTTTCTCGACAGTTAAAAATGCACGGGAAGCGGAAAAAATCGCCGAAGAAAATCAATACAAGCTCCGCAAGGCAATTGAAGAGGAAGAAGAAAACAAGCGTCGCGCTCAAGACGAAGAGCAAAACGCCGGTCTTTCCGACATCGAACGCCTCAACCAATTGCTCGCGGGAACAAGCGAAAAAGTTTTCAAAGTCGTTACGAAAGCGGATGTGGACGGCACGCTCGAAGCGCTCAACGCGGCGCTCGAAGCCATCAAGTCTTCCCGCGTCAAACTCGAAATCGTCGGCGGCTCCGTCGGTCCGATTACACCGAGCGACGTCAACATGGCATCGGCCTCGAATGCAACGATTGTCGCGTTCGACGTGAAGGCGGATAACGGTGTTCCCGCACTGATGAAACGCCAAAACGTCAACCTCGTCACGCACGACATCATTTACATGTTGCTCGACATGGTGAAGGAAGCGATGGCGGAACTGCTCGACCCGGAATTGAAGGAAAACAAAGTCGGCATGGCGGAAGCGCGTGTTATTTATCCGTTCGGGAAAAACGCCTATGTCGCCGGCTCGATGGTCACGGAAGGCAGTATTCGCCGGGACTTCAACGCGCGCGTTTGGCGCAAGGGCGAAGTGCTTCACACGGGACGCATCGACACGCTCAAGCGCTTCAAAGAAGACGTTACGGAAGTCAAAGCCGGCTACGAATGCGGGATTCGCGTTACCGGCTTCGAAGAATATCAGGAGGGCGACCTCATCGAATGCTTCGAAATCCTCAAGATTCGTCCGCCGCTGTAAAAGGCGTTCCCGCCGATTTCGGGAAAGTTGAAAATGTTGCGCACGCAGGACAACCGCTCCGGCGTGCGTGCATTTTTACGCTCGGATGCCGCCTCAACCAGTACGAAACGGAAGTTTTACGGGACAAACTTGCCGCGGCCGGCTATCGTGTCGTCGAGTGGGGCGAAGCTGCAGATTTGGCGATTGTCAACACCTGTACGGTAACCGGACTTGCCGAAGCAAAATGCCGCCAGATTATTCGCGGTTTTATCAAAGCGAATCCGAACGGATTTTGCGCCGTCGTCGGCTGCTATTCACAAACGGGAACGCCGGCACTTGCGCGAATTCCCGGTATCGATCTGATTGTCGGGAATCAGGATAAACTCAACGTCCTCAATTACGTCGGCGACGGCACGAAAAACGCCGTTCCCGTCATCGTTCGCGAGAAAATTTCCCGGGAAGATTTTTCAGTTTCTTTTGTCGGAGAAATGCCGTTTAACAAACGCGCAAATCTCAAGATTCAAGACGGTTGCGACTTCATGTGCTCGTACTGCATCATTCCGTTTGCACGCGGCAGAGCGCGTTCCCGCGAACTCGAAAACCTGCTCGACGAAGCCCGTTCGCTGGCGGCACGCGGCGTGCGCGAACTCGTTCTCACCGGCGTTAATATCGGAACTTACAGTAACGCGGGAACGGACATCCTCGGAGTCGTCGACGCGCTTGCCGCAATTCCGGGAATTGACAGAATTCGCATCGGAAGCATTGAACCAAAGACAATTCCGGACGGCATCTTTGACCGCATGAGCGATTCCGCGCATCCGCTGATGCCGTTTTTGCATTTACCGATTCAGTCCGGTTGCGAACGCATTTTGCGCGACATGCGCCGCCATTACACGCTTGCAGAATATCTCGAATTTGTCGAAAAAATCGCCGCACGCGTTCCCGATATTTGTATCGGAACGGACATTATGATCGGCTTCCCCGGCGAAACAGACGAAGAGTTTGCCGAAACCTGCACGACATTCATAAACGGTCCGTTCGCGTATTGCCACGTTTTTACTTACTCCGAGCGCGCGGGAACGCCCGCTGCCCGCCGCCCCGACCGAGTCCCCGTTCCCGTACGCCAACGCCGTTCCGCCGCCTTGCGCGCGCTTTCGTCGCAAAAACGTCGCATGTTCATGGGGCGTTACCTCGGAAAAAATGTCGAAGTGCTTTTCGAAAATCCCGCCGGCAACACATTTCCGGGTTACACACGCAACTACCTGCGCGTCATCGTTCCCGCAGACGAATTCCCGGGCGAAAATCTCGCAAACCAAATACGAACCGTCCGCCTCGCCGAAATTTCAGGAGATGTCATTTTCGGGGAAAGATGTCCTCCTGAAACAGATTAACAATTCGCCCAAAACCGGAATCGTTCTACGCGCCGCGATTTGCAGGTATCCGCAATAAATTTAGCGGTGGTGTAGCGTCGTCGTTCCCGCGGGAACGCTTTTTTGAGTAAATGGAATCGGAATTTTACCGACGGGCAGCGAAAGAACATGCTTCACTGCCATTTCAAAATAAGTCAGTATTAGGTGTTTTATTTATGAAAAAAGTTCTTATTCCGACTAAATTGGATACTGTTGCAGCCAAAACGCTTGCTGCCGCCGGATACACCGTTGTTCAGGACGCGGAAACGCCGATTGACGCTCAAGTCGCGACCAACGCCGACACCGTCGTTCTCATTGTTCGTTCCGAAAAGGTCACGCCCGCGATTATCGACGCGTTGCCGAAACTCAAAATCGTTATCCGCGCCGGTGCCGGATTTGACAACATCGACATTGCTTACGCGCGAAAGAAAAATATCGACGTGATGAATACGCCGGGCGCGAACGCCAACGGCGTTGCCGAAGAAGTCGTCGCCATGATTCTCGCCTGTTTCCGCCATCTCGTTCCCGCAGACAACACGACGCGCGCCGGACTTTGGGAAAAGAAAAAATACATGGGCCGTGAGCTGACGAAAAAAACCGTCGGCATCGTCGGGCTCGGGAACATCGGTCGATTACTTGCCAAACGCTTGCAGGGCTTTGAGCCGAATCTCATCGGCTACGACCACTTTCTCGCCAAGCAACGCGCCATTAATATCGGCGTAACGCCCGTACCGCTCGAACAAATTTTTGAAGAAGCCGACATCATTTCGCTTCACGTTCCCGGCGGAGCTTCGACGCAAAATCTCGTCAACGCCGAATTGCTCGGGAAAATGAAAGACGGCGCCATGCTTGTAAACTGTTCCCGCTACGGCGTTGTTGACGAAGCGGCGCTCGCCGAAGTTCGCGCTTCCGGCAAGAAAATTATTTACGCGACGGATGTTCACCCGAAAGATGCGGCCGGCGACAAACCGTCCGCCGCGGTTGCGGATTTAATTCTCCCGCACCTTGGAGCCAGTACGAAAGAGGCGAATTTCAACGCAGCGAAGCGTGCCGCGGAAGAGGCGATTGCGTATTTTGATAACGGAGACACCTCCTGCGTCGTCAACGCCGAAGTTCCGCTCGGGCTTGATCCGATGCAACTTCGCCTTGCGAAAATGCTGGCGACGCTCGCCCGTCTCGTCGGCGGGAACAAGGCGATTCGCCGTGCCGACTGCACGTTTTCGGGCAGCCTGCGTTCTTTCCGCAAATGGTTTACACCGAAATTGCTCGAAGGTTTGTTGCCGCATGCAGAAAAAGGGTTGCCGCCGCCGATGGCAGACGTTTCGATCCGCGAGCACGGAATCGTTTATCAGGCGAAGGAGCCGCTCATCGGCAACGTCGAAGAAGATTCCATCGTTCTTGAAGTCATGACGGAAGCGGCGGAAGGCAAGCATGAAACCGTCTGCGTTCGCGGGATTGTCGCGGAGAATACTCCGATTATTTCGTCGGTTAACGGCTTTAAAGGGCTGTACTTTGACTTGCGCGGAAATCTCCTTTTTGTGCGCTACGCAGACCGGCCGGGCGTGCTTGCGCGCATTACTTCCGTACTCGGAGACGCCGAGATTAACATTGAAAACATCACGGCTCCGATTGATCACGAAGCCGGAGAAACACTTGCCGTCATCAAGACGAACAAACCTGTTACGCCGGCTCAGGTTTCTGCCGTCGCAACGCTCGTTAATGCGATTTCGGCATTTTCCGTTTCGTTCTAATTGAACGGATAGCGGAATTCATAAAGCTGCGGGAACGACCTTGGCTTCGTTCCCGCAGTTTTTTGTAAAATTATCCGATCCGGCTCAAACGCCCTGGCGATTATAAAGCTCTTTGTAAAGCGGGCAGGAGGCGTAAAGCTCGTCGTGGGAGCCGTCGCCGACGATACGGCCCTGAGAAAAAACGAGGATGCGTTGTGCGATGCGAATCGACGAGAAGCGGTGGGCAACGATAAATGTCGTCCGCCCGCGGACGAGTTCTTCAAGTTTGTCTTGGATTTTCTTTTCGCTTTCGGAATCAAGTGCCGCCGTCGCTTCATCGAGAATCAGAATCGGAGCGTCTTTTAAAAATGCCCGTGCAATTGCCAGGCGCTGACGCTGACCGCCGGAAACGCCGCTCCCGACATCGCCCAGCATTTTATCCAAGCCTCCGCTATTCAACACAAAATCTTCCGCCGCTGCATTGCGCGCCGCACACTCGACGGCGGCGTCGGAAGCATCCCGGTTTCCGAGGCGAATATTTTCCCGAATGGTGTCACGGAATAGAACGGCATGTTGCGAAACCAAGGCGATAAAGCGGCGAAGCGTTTTCTTTTTCAAACGGCGAATATCGATTCCGTCGACGAGGATCGAGCCGGCGCTTGCTTCGTAAAAACGCAAAATCAGACTTGCGAACGTTGTTTTTCCCGCGCCGCTGGGCCCGACGAGCGCGACGATTTGCCCGGCGGGAACGCGCACGTTGATATCGCTCAACACCTTACGCCCGTTTTCATAGGCGAAATCGACGTTGCGAAACTCAATCGTTCCCGCGATCCGTTCCGGCTCAAGCGGCTTGTCCGGCTCGGGCATCGTGTCGGGTTCCGTCAGAATTTCCTCCAAGCGTTCAAGCGATGCCTGGGCTTGGCTGAATTTATTAAAGGAAACGCCCGTGCGTTTAATCGCATCCGCCGCGAAAAAGAGCGCTCCGGCGATTGCCATAAAATCCGTCAAAGCCATACCGAGCATTCGCCCGCGAACGAGAACGAACGCAAGCGCAAGTGCGGTTAAAAACTCCAGAGTCGGAGTCAGCAGCTGCTGGTATTTTACGGTTTTGAGCTGAGCCCGACAGAAGCGATTGGACGCGCGAGCCATGCGCGCCACCTGAGTTTCCTCCATCGCGTACGAACGAATTTCGCGCTGTGCGGCAAGATTTTCCTGAACGACCGCCGTCATCTCGCCGATATTTTTTTGAGCTCCGCGAGCTTTGCGGACAACACGCCTTCCGAAGACAATAATCGGCGCAACGGCGATCACGGCAAAGACTGCGCTCGCGGCAAACATTGATGCTTCGGCCTTGTCGCTCAAGACATAGACAAGCGCGACAATCGCACTGACGGCAGTGAGCGGCTGTTTCACGATATCGCTCGAAACCTGCGTGATCATATTTTGGACATTCTGCGCGTCCGTAACGATGCGGCTCAAAAGATCTCCGCGCATTTGTTTTTCGTGAAATGCGAGCGGTAGAGTTTGCAGGTGCGAGAAAACGCCGACACGAAGATTTTCGAGAACGCGCATCCCGAAATAATTTACCGCCATCGCATTTACCCACATCGCCAAACCGCGTATGACGAAAACAATCGGCATTGCCGCGCAAGCGGTAAAAAGAACGGCGAAACCGAGGTTTTCCGGGCTAACGTACCGCGAAATAAAATCCAAGATCGGGCGCGGCATCGTGGAGGGGTCGAAAACGGCAGGGAAAACCTTGTAAATCAGCACGGGAATGCCGAATCCGCTTGCCGCTGCGGCAATGAGTCCGGAAATCAGCGCTAACGCCAAATACCCTTTAACCGGCCAAATGTAGCCGGCATAATGCGCGATACGGGATACGATTTTTTTTAACTTTTTCATGCGTTCCCGCCTCCGGTTGCGACTTGTTTGTCGTAAAGATCTTTGTAAAGTGCAGACTTGGCGTAGAGCTCGTCATGCGAACCGTCGGCGACGATTTGTCCGGCTTCGAAGACGAGAATACGCTGCGCCCGACGAATCGTCGAGAAACGATGCGCGATGATGAATGTTGTCCGCCCGGTCATCAGTTCGTCGAGCGATTTTTGGATTTTCTCCTCGCTAAGCATATCGAGCGAGGCCGTTGCCTCGTCGAGGACAAGAATCGGTGCGTTTTTCAGAAACGCGCGCGCGATGGAAACGCGTTGGCGTTGCCCGCCGGAAAGCCCTTCCCCGTCTTCTCCGACGACACGTTCGTAGCCTTCCTTGCGTTCGCGGATAAATTCATCCACGGCGGCAAGCGTTCCCGCGGCTTCGACTTCGGCGTCGCTTGCGCTCGGTTTTCCCATGCGAATATTTTCCCGAATCGTTCCTTTGAAGAGTACGGGAGTTTGGGAAACCAAGCCGACAAACTTCGTTCGGTCGGCGCGGGAAATGTCCTTGAGGTTTACGCCGTCAATTTTTACGGAGCCGGACGCGGGATCGTAGAAACGGCAAACGAGATTGATAAATGTCGTTTTCCCCGAGCCGCTGGGGCCGACAAGCGCAACAATTTGCCCGGCGGGAAAGGAAACATCGATATTTTTCAGGACGGGAACGCCGGGCTTGTAAGCGAAATTAACTTTTTCAAAACAAAGTTCGCCGCGAATTTTTTCAAGTTTTACAGGATTTTCCGGCTCCGGCATTTCATCTTTTGCAAAGAGGACATCGTCGATCCCGCCGAGCATTGTCGTTGCGATTTGCATTGTGTTGTAAACGTTCCCGAGGCGCTTAATCGGGTCGTAACAATAATAAAGCGCGAGCGCGATTGCCGTAAATTGAGTAAGTTCTATTCCGCCGCTTACACCGAAATAAAGCGAAACGGAAAGCGCGACGACGCTGAGGATTTCAATAATCGGCGTAAGGGCCTGCCGCCACGCCTGCATTTTAAAAATGGCGTTTACGTAGAGGCGGATTTTTCCGCGAAGCAGTGTTGTCTGTTGTTCTTCGAGGCAAAACGCACGCACATCGCGCTGCGCCGCAAGATTTTGGGAAACGACGCTCGCGACTTCATTCAAACCGGAGAGCATCTGCTTCATCCGCTTAATCATCCGGTTTCCGATTTTTTTGGTCGCGGGAATACACATTCCGGCAAGCAAAAGGTTCATCAGCAACAAGCCGACTTCGTTGCTGGCGCAAGCCTGCCACGCGAGAAATCCGAGCGCCGCCAGCAAAGTCAGCGGTTGAATGACAAGGTCGTTCGTAATGCTCAGCATCGAAGTTTGAAGCATTTGCGTATAGTAGACCGTCGTTGACATCAGGTCGCCGCGGGAACGCTTGTCGTGATAAGCAAGCGGTAATTCCTGCAAGCGGGAAAAAACCTGCAAGCGCAGTTTTTCCAAAACCTCCAAGCCGACTTTGCTGATGAGGTAGGCGTTTGCGAATGAAAATACGCCGCGAAAGAGCATGAGAGCAGGCATGGCAAGCGCTGCAGTCCACATGGTTACAAGCGGGATCTGCTCCTCGGGAACGCGCACGGCAACCCAATTTTGCAAAAATTCCGGGAGCGGTTTTTCTCCGAAAACAATCGGGAAAACCTTGTCCATCATCATCGGCAAGCCGAAGCCCGCCGTTGCCGCAGCCAAGCCCCCGCAGAAAACGGCAAGCAGGAGAATCCCTTTTTGCGAAGCCAAATAACGCCGCCAAAAATCCAGATAAACGGCAAACAACGCAGCCTTGTTTTCTTTCTTTGACGCCATAGAAACCGGGCTAATCGGCACGTTCGCCGACGAATTTTTCGAGCTGATCCGCGACCACGGCAGCGCGACGGTATTGCTGCGGATTTACTTTTTCCAAATCGATACGGCATGCGCCCCGATTTTTCATCAGCGTTGCAACGAAATCCGCAAACTCCGCATTAAATTTCTCCTGAACAAACGGCGATGCCACCGAACGTCCGGCGTTCCATTCCTCGACGTGCGGCGCAAATCCGCAAATATCCGTACAAATCACCGGTAAGCGGGAAACAACCGCCTCAATCAACACCGATCCGCCGGCTTCTTCCCGCGCGGGATGCACGAGCAAATCCATTCCGCACATCAGCTCGGGCACATCTCCCCGCCCGCCCAGATAAAAAACGGAATTTCTGATTCCCGCGTCTGTAGCGGCAGCAAAAAAATCCTTCGGATCGGAAGCGCCGATCATAAAAAATTTCACGCGTTGCCTTCGTTCTTCCGGCAAAGCCGCGATTGCCGCAATCGCGCGATCCGCACCCTTGCGTTTAAAATCCGAACCGACCAGCGCGACCGCAAAAGCATCTCCGATGTTGAGTTCCCGCCGAACGCGTTCCCGCACTTCCGAAACATTTTTCACGTTCCCGCAACGGGAATCGAAGCCGACGGGAAGCGGAATAAAGCGAGTTTCCTGCGTGTTATACCAACGGCGATATTCGTCCTTTTGCTTTTCCGTAAGGGACAAAATTCGTGTGGCGGATTTCGGAGAAAAAACGCTTTCCTCCATTCGAAGAAAAACACGATAACGCGGAATTATTTTGCGAAACGCCCAAATTATCCGCCTGTGCAGGCTTTCCGCCAGACAGACGTCTCCGGCGAAATAAAAATCCAAGCCTTTCATGCGGTTAAAACCCAACACGCAATCAAATTTCTGAGCGCGCACAATCCGCCTGAGCTGCCGCTCGAACGATTTTGCATAAACGTGATTGGTCATCCCGCGCAACGGAATCGTGTGCCAACGAATGCCTTCTATGGGAGCTTGCGGCAGCTCCGAATTGCGTCCGCAAAAAAGCTCGACGGAATGCCCGCGGCGCGCACACTCGCACGCCACCCGCAAAAAGTCTTTTTGCAAGCCTCCATGCGGGAAATAGCGAAATATGCATATTGCGATTCTCATTCCGAACAAGTAACAACGCTCTTTTCATTGTAGTTGCTACGCGTTCCCGCAAGCAACCTTAAAGGCGATTCCGAAAATTAAATTTATCCCGAAAACGGAATCGGCGGCAACGCGTTCCCGCACAAATCTCAATTTTTCCGCTTTCAAACTTCCGCCTTCTTTAGGCTTTAAGCTTTAAGCTACAAACTCTAACATTCCGCCCATGACGTTTACTCCGGACAACTACCTGCTTCTCGGCTCGCTACTTTTGCTCGGAAGTATCTTCGCAGGAAAGGCGACTTACAAAATCGGTGCGCCGCTGTTACTTCTCTTTCTCGGAATCGGTTTGCTGTGCGGCGAAAAAATCACGTTCACAAACTCCTCGGCCCTGAGCCTGCTCGGCGAACTCGCGCTCGTGTTCATCCTTTTCTCCGGCGGGCTCGACACCAAATACGCCGACATCCGCCCCGTTGCCGCTCGCGGGAGCATTCTCGCAACATTCGGTGTTTTGCTCACGGCGCTTTTTCTCGGCGGATTCATCTACGGAATCTCGCAACTTGAATTCGTCCCGCTTCAATTCAGCTTTGCCGAATCGCTCTTGCTCGGTTCCATTGTTTCCTCAACCGACGCCGCTTCCGTTTTCTCGATTTTTCGTTCCAAAAATACAGCCCTAAAGCACAACCTTCGTCCGCTTTTGGAATTGGAATCCGGCTCGAACGATCCGATGGCATACGTCCTCACGGCAACGCTCGTCGCCTACGTCGCAAACACCGGATCCGGAGAAGAAACACAGTCGCTCTGGATTGTTTTTCCGGACGTTCTCATCAACCTCGGTATCGGCGCTGCCGCGGGAGCGCTCTTCGGAAAAATCCTCGTCCGCGTAATCAATCGCGTCAACCTCCTCGTTGAAGGGCTTTACCCCGTCATGATGATCGCTCTGATGGCGTTGACGTTTTCGGCGACGCAGACACTTCACGGGAACGGTTTTCTTGCCGTTTACATCGCGGGCATGATCCTCGGCAACGCGAAATTCATCCACAAGAAGATGATTATTAAATTTTACGACGGGTTCGCGTGGCTGATGCAAATTCTGCTCTTTCTCATGCTCGGTCTTTTTGCCGACATGAAATCCATTCGCGATGTCGCATTCGGCGGAATTTTAATTTCGCTTTTCCTGATTTTCGTCGCGCGCCCGCTCGCCGTCGGAGCCTGCCTTGCGCCGTTTCGACCGAACCGAAGCGTATTCGTCTTTACTTCATGGGTCGGCTTACGCGGCGCCGTTCCCATTGTTTTCGCATTAATTCCGCTAACGACACCGGGCTTTGATCCCGAAATCGCCACGCTCATTTTTAATACCGTATTTTTCATTTCGGTTTCTTCGCTGCTGATTCAGGGAACAACGTTTTTCGCTGCGGCAAACTACCTCAAGCTCACTTGTGAATCCGACGCTCCTTCCTGTTCGGCGTTTGACAAAGACCTCGAAGAAATCAACACCCGCCTTTCGGAAATTTATCTCGAGTCGAAACATTACGGAGCCGGGAAAACCCTCGCGGAACTCGCGTTCCCGCGCGGCGTCCTCGTCGTTATGATTAAACGCGGGAACGATTTTCTCACACCGATCGGCTCAACTCGACTGCACGCCGGCGACATCCTGCAACTTCAGGCAGATACGCCGGAAAATCTCGCCGCCGCCCGTAAACAACTGATACGCGAAAACGATGTTTAAAAAAACACTTATCGCCCTGGCAACCTGCGCGGGAATTGCCGTCGTCGTTCTCGGAATCTCCGCCTGCGGAGAACGCAATCCGCCGGCAAAGCGGGCTTCGGAGAAATCCGTTTTGCTCATCAACAACGGAGGCGAACCCTCTGCGCTCGACCCGCAATTCGCGCAACCCGGCGTCATCGAAAACCGAATCATGCTCGCGCTTTTCGAAGGGCTTGTCCGCTACGACCCGAAAACACTGGAGCCCGTTCCCGCAATCGCCGAATCCCAAAGCGTTTCCGACGACGGGCTTCGCTGGACATTTCACCTGAGAAAAGACGCCGCGTTTTCCGACGGAACGCCCGTTACCGCCGACGATTTTCTCTTCTCGTTTCGCCGTATCCTCTCGCCCAAGCTTGCATCGCCCTGCGCGTCTTTGTTTTTTGCACCCGTAAAAAACGCACGCGCATTCGCCTCGGGAACGATTACAGATTTCTCCCGAGTCGGATTTTCCGCGCCCGACGCACACACGCTCGTCGTCGAACTCGAAAACCCCTGCCCGTATTTTCTCTCGCTCGCCTGCCACTCAAGCTGGAGCGTCGTTCCCGCGCACACGATTTTGCGATTCGGCGAAATCGATTCGCGCTCCACGCTTTGGACGCGCCCCGAAAATTTTGTCGGAAGCGGGCCGTTTCGCCTGAAATCCTGGCGCGTCGCTTATCGTATCGAAGTCGAAAAAAACCCGCATTATTGGGATGCCGCCAACGTCTCCCTTAGCGGCATTCGATTCGATGCCGTCGAAGATCAATTTGCCGAAGAAGCCGCATTCAACGACGGTCAATATCACATCACAAACACCGTCCCGCCCTCGCGCGTTCCCGTTTTACGCAAAAAAAACGCTCCGCAACTTCGCCTCGATCCCTATCTTTCGACCGCGTTTATCCGAATTAACTGTTCTAAAGCTCCGCTAAACGATCCGCGTGTCCGCCGCGCGCTTTCACTCGCGCTCGACCGCACGGCGCTTGCGGAACAAGTCATGCGAGGCGGTGAAACTCCCGCGGAAACCCTCGTTCCCGCAGACGCGTACTCCGTTTTGTATTTAAATAAAAACAACAAAAGCACTCCGCCCGGAGAAACGCGTTCCCGCGAAGACGCGCTCCGTGAAGCGCGTGCATTGCTAGCGGAAGCCGGTTTCCCCGACGGGAAAGGCTTTCCCGAGCTCACCTACCTTTACAATACCTCCGACGGTGCCCAGTTTTTTGCACAGGCGATTCAGGAAATGTGGCGAAAAAACCTCGGCATCCGCGTCGCCCTAAAAAATCAGGAATATAAGGTCTACCGCATCAGCCTCGCCCAAGGCGATTACGAACTCGCTCGCTCGGCGTGGAGCGGCGACTATCTTGACCCGACAACATTTTTGGAGCTTTTCGTCTCCGGCGGTCATATTAACTGGACGAAGTGGAGCGACGATCGCTACGACGCACTTCTCGCCGATGCCGCACGGGAACGCAACCCCGAAGCCCGGGCACAAAAACTGAAAGCCGCCGAAAAAATTTTACTCGATGCCGCGCCGATTATCCCGACGCTCCATTCCCGCAGCAAATTTCTCATTCGTCCGGAAGTCCGAGGCTGGCATCCGAACCTTCTCGATATTCATCCCTACACGGGAATAGAACTTAAGGAAACCTCTATAAATTAGAGTTTCTGATGAGCGAGGAGAGGAAAGAGATGATAGGTATTTGCACCTCGCTTTGCGAAAAAGGTTTTCGAGAGCCTTTTTCCCGCCTGCGGGAACGCATTTACCCTGAGTACTCTTCTCTCTTTTATTCGCGAAACAGCGCAACGTCGGACCATTCGCCCATAACGCGCCCGTCCACGCGAACTTTGCCCCAGGCTTTTTGCGCTTTTTTCTCAAAAATCTCCATGACCGATTTTTGCTCGCTCGCGAGAATCCCGCTCAACGCGAGTACGCCGCCTTCCCTGACGGAGGCGACAAGATTATCCGCATAAATGCAAAGCACGTCGCTGATAATATTCGCCAACACAACATCGCGCGCTCCCGCCGAGCGCAAACCGCTTTCCAAACCTTCGTGAACAAAGGCGACGGCGGATTCCGGCAAATTGTTCTTCCCGCGGTTTTCGGCGGAGACTTCAACGGCTTCGGGATCGCGGTCAAATCCGTAAACATTTTTTGCGCCGAGCTGAGCCGCCGAAATCGCAAGAATTCCGGAGCCGCAACCGGCATCCGTCACGGAAACTTCTGCGGGAACGTGCGCGTCAAGAAACTCAACCAAGCGCATTCCGCAAAGGCGCGTCGTCGGGTGATCGCCCGTTCCGAAGGCCAGACCCGCGTCGAAATAAACAACGGCATCGCCCGCGGGAACGGCGTATTCCGCGCGGCGCCATTCCGGCACCCAATGCAGGCGGCCGAAACTCCACGGATGCAAATTCGCCTTGTAGGCTTCTTTCCAATCACGATCTTCAAGCGTTCCGACTTGCGGCTTTTCGGGAAGCATTTTAAACGATTTGCGCAAATCCGCCCACGCGTCGAATGCCTCGGACTCGCTGTCGAAATAACCCATCAGCACGTGCGGAGCTCCGACTTTTTCATGAAAAATCAGCCACGGCGAACGCACCAATTCGCAGAAAAAATCCTCAAGCGGTTGCGCCAAGGACGAATCAATTTCACAACGTGTTTCGATCATTTTTCTAAGATGTAATTAAGGTTTAATTATGCTTCGCCGAGAGAAATGCGCCGAATGACATCGGGAAGAATCTTGTGTTCCGCCGCATGAATTTTTTGTTCAAAGCTTTCCTGCGTATCCGTCTTTTCGCGACGGACAACCGCTTGATCGATAATCGCCCCGCCGTCCACCGCAGAATTAACGTAATGAACCGTGCATCCGCTGACTGCGACGCCGTAGCGCCACGCCTGCCCGATGCCGTCAAGCCCCGGGAACGACGGCAACAGCGACGGATGCAAATTGATGATGCGATTCGGGAACGCATCGAGTAGCGGCGCTTTCAACACGCGCATAAAGCCAGCAAGCACAATCCAGTCCGCTCCCGCAGCTTTAACGGCTTCGGCGTAAGCGGCTTCGCACTCGGGCGAGAATTTGGTTTTGAACGGGCCCGGATTCAAGTAGCTCGCGGGAACGCCGTAAGTTTCGCCGTGCGAAAGAATCTTCGCGCCGGGGATATCGCAAAAAATCGCAACAGGCTCAGCCTTGCCGAGCGTTCCCGCGCGATATGCCTTAAGAATTGCTTCTGCGTTAGTTCCTGTTCCCGAGCCGAGGATTGCAAATTTCATACCGAAAAAACTACTCCCGTTCCCGCTCAAATGCGAGAGAGAATTATTTCGCAACGTTTTCGGACTTTAAGCTCAAAAACGAAAAATGCCGCGAAAGAGTTCCCGCACAACGACGCTTTATTTACGCTCCGATTTCAGCGCCTCAACTTCCTCGCGCAAGCGGCGGACTTCTTCGAGGATCTGACGATTCAACGCCATGTTTTCTTTCCCGAATTCATCTTCCTGAGGCTCCTGCTTCGGCTGGGATTCCGCAACCGCCGTACACATCACCCCGATGAACAAATTCAAAACCGTGTACGTCGCAATTACGATAAACGGAACAAACATCAGCCACGCATACGGGAACTCCTCCATCACGGGACGCACAATCCCCATCGACCAGCTCTCCAAAGTCATAATTTGGAACAAACTGTACATCGACTTCCCGATGCTTCCGAACCAATCCGGAAACGCCGCTCCGAAAAGATTCGTCGCAATCACACTGCAAATATAAAAGAAAATCGCCAATAAAAGACTGATCCACCCGATGCTCGGAACCGACTTAAAAAGCGACTCGGTAATTACCTTTAAGCGCGGGATGCGGGAAAACAAACGCGCCACACGCAAAACGCGCAACGAGCGCAGCGCCGAAAACGCGCCGTTCCCGGGGACCAGGGCAATCGCCACCACCAGAAAATCGAAAACATTCCAACCCGATTTGAAAAAACGAGGACCGTCCGCAATCAGTTTTAAAACAATCTCAATCGTAAAAATCGTGATAAACGCAATATCCACGATGCGGCTAATATGCCCGACCGCCGCCGTCCACGCCGGACTCGTATCCAAGCCCAACTGAATCGCATTCACGATAATACAAAAGAGAATGAAATTCTGAACAAATTTGGAATAAACAAATTTCCCGCAAAAAAAAGAGAGCGTTTTCATAAATTAAATAAAACCGCATTTAACACCAATGCAGGGGTATAAACGAATACGAATTTTCAACAAGAGGAACACAGCGCTATTCCTCTTCTACTCGTGCCCCTTCGTTATTTGACATTAGCGTTAGAAACGACTTTAAACTGCACAGAGAATCGACAGAGCAAAAAGTACGCACCAAACAATCGTGTAGGCAGGACCGTCCTGAAGAAGCTTTGCCCGCTTATAGAGATAAACCGGAATAATGGCTGTTGCCCAACCGAAATCGGACATATTGAGCTTCTGTTTCCCCAAATTACTCTCGTCTATATAGCAAAGAACAATATTCAAGATAAGACAACCGCCGCCGAGCCCGATGATAATATCCAGAGTCAGCGGAACAATCGCAATCGCCCAAGCGAAAATCATGTTTTTCCGAACGTCTTCGGGAGATAAATCCTCCACGGCGACAAAATCTTCTACAGTTTCGCCTTCCGGAGTCTCCGCGTTATCCTCGACTTCCGGCGGCGCCGCAAGATCAAGAGATTCCTGCGGGAACGGCTCCTTTAATTTCGCTTCTTCTCCCGCAGAAGCGTTTCCCGTTTCCCCAACAGCGTTCCCGCAGCTCGGGCAAAAATTTGACGTTTCGGGAAGCTCTTTCCCGCAATGAATGCAAAACATTGAATCCTTTCCGATTAAAGTTTTTTCCCGCAAAAAGAGCAAAACGCTCCGCCCTTCGAGGGTTTCCCGCAATGAGGGCAAAAACCGTTGTCCGGCGCGGCAGTATCCGCTCCCGCAGAAGCCGTACCAACCGCTTGAATGTTTTCTCCGTAACGATTGTAAATCCTCTTATTCGCATTCGACGAATTCGTCGTCGGATCGTTTAAGACAACATCCGCAACGCCGGTTTCCCGCGGCCAGCACGCCCAAACCATGGCAACCACCCAGCCGACACCGAGAATGGACGAACCAAATACATTGACCACAAAAATGATCCATCTATAGTGATGTACCCGACAGAATGCGATAATTGTCGGCAAAAGGAATAAAAACAGTCCTGCGACACAGAGAAAAAGAACGAGAATTAATCCGATTATTTCATCTTCAGTCATAGAAAAAAAAGAGAAGTTAGAGAAAAACCAAAGGCGAAAGTCGAGACTCTCACTTCAAAAGGTAAACCTCCTGTACGACAGTATTTTTCGCACAGGAGGTTCACTATTTTAGTTCTTATTTAAACGGAACTCCTTTTCCATCGGCAGTAACAACAATAATGTCGATTAGTGCCCAAATTCCGGTAATAAATGCTCCGAATCCGGTAAAGCATATCAATAATTGCGCAACCGCAATTCCTGTGCGTCCTGCATAGAAATTATGAACTCCCAAGGCTCCCAAAAAAAGGCCAAGAAGAATATACGTCATGCGACTTTTAGACTGTACTGTATTTTCCATAAGTAATTGGTTTATTCTATTTTGTTAATGATTAGTAAATTTTGGTGATTTCGACGTAGAGTTGACTTCCACGAACTTCCATTTTCACTTTGGCTCGTTCGGTTTCTCTGTACATATTGTTTTTGAGAATGATTTCATTTCTGTGCATCCTTTCTATTGTGTTTCCTTACTCATAGTTTTTGTGAGTTTAATTTTGTTTGTTGTAGGTTGAGAAAAAATGAAATACCCCGTTGCCGGGTTTAATGCCGGGCGACAGGGTCAATAAAATCAGGCAAATATAAACGCTTTACTTTTGTTGAGGCGGAT
>JAZSKX010000018.1:0-372145 GCA_045535075.1 Candidatus Spyradenecus sp.
AATCCCGCTTGTCCTCGTAAGTGTGCACAAGCGTCAGATTGCTCGGGCACGCCAGCGATTCCAAAAGATTTGTCCCCGAAAGGTAATTATAAGTAAACGTTTTTTCCGCGCCGCCGTGAACAAAACACGCCGTCGCAAGCCGCCCCGTCGCTTCCGCGTAAGTCGTTCCCGTGGTCTGCTGAACGCTTCCGTTCTTCGCGTAAACGTAGCCCGTGCCGCGCCCAAACGCGTCGCGAAGCTCCGTCACGGCGTGCGCGATTGCGTCGCCCGTGAGCGTTTCGCTTTCGACTTCGTTGTAATTATTATAAACATACACACGCATTCCCGAGGCGTCGACGCTTTGCGTGAGTTGCCCGAGGTGGTTGTAAACATGCGTTTCGCCGGGCGTGCCGTCGTTGTAGGAAACGGAAACGAGTTCGCCCGTTTTTTCGGCGTAGGCGCGCGTCGCTTTCAGACGCGTTCCCGCCGAGACTTCCCGCGTCCAAGTCGTCGAAGCCAAGCGATTAAATGCATCGTAGGCGTAATCAAGCTGCCCTTCGTCCGGATAAATCTTGCTGAGCAAAAGCCCCGTCGCCGCGTGGTAAATCCAGCGCGTTTCGTCAGCCGCCAAGTCCTCACGGGAACGCGGATCGCCCTCAATCACTTCGCCCGCCACCCGGAAAAGCTTTTGCAACACGGGATTGTTCGCATCGTCAAAGCCGAAAACAACCGGTTGCGTTCCCGTGCCGAACTCGGCAACGACGTTTCCGCGCAAGTCATACGCGTAGCAATGCGTTTTCCCGAGCGCATCCGTCACGCAAGACGGCTTGCCGTGCGCGAGGTTGTAAGCGGTCGTCGTAACATTGCCCGCCGCATCGGTCGTTTTCGTCGTCCACCCGAGCACATTTTGCTCGACGACGCTTGCGTTCCCGCGTCCGTCCGTCGTCGTAAGGACAATGCGCGCGTTTTCACCCGTGTAATATTGCCGCGCAAAGCTTGTTTGCGTTCCCGCGTGGTCGGTTTGCGAAACGGTAAAGCCGTCGCTCGTTGTTGTCTGCGCAAGGTTTGTCGCCGTCGGTAATTGTATTTTGGATACACGGATTCCGGGTTCTCCGAATTCCGTCCAACGCACGGTTGCGTTCCCGCGAACATCCGTCGAAACCGTCTTGCTCTCAAGCGTCGCGCTTTCGGAAACAAGCGTTGCAACCGAGCTCACAAGCGCCGTTCCCGCCGCGTTGTAACTTGTCGTGGAAACAAGGCGGTAAACGCCGTCGGTGCGGTTTTCAACCTGAGTCGAAGTTTCGGTGATACGCGAATTGAGCGCGTCCGGCTCGTCTGCAAGCGCAAGCGTGCGCTTCGTTTCGTTGCCGAACCCGTCGTATTCGTAAAGCGTCGGCGCAAGCGTTCCCGTCTGCGAGCGCACAAGAAGCCCGCGCGCATCATAAGTATTTGTCGTGCAAATAAAATCACCCTGCGTGTTCGGCGTTTCCGAGCGTAACGTTTCGCCGAAACCGTTTTTGATTTCACGGGAAAGAATCCCGGTCTCGCCGCTCGTTCCCGCAAGGCGGCGCGTCGTGCGAATGCCGTCGGAAACCGCATCAACGATGATTTCTTCGGAGCGGCGTGACGTTCCCGATTCGCGAAGCACAACGCCGCTTGCGTGCGTTTTCGTGATGCGCGTCGCCCCGGACGAAAGCGTCGCGGTTTGCGTGCGCGTTCCCGCGTCCGCATCTGTCGCATAGGCGTGCGCCGTTGTTCTGCCGAGCTCGTCCGTTTCGGAAACAATGCGACCGAGCGCATCCCAAACCGTTGATTTTTCGGTGAAATCAACCGAGTTTAATTTTAAAACTTCTCGCGTGATGCGCCCGGCGGCATCGCGCGTAAAGATTTGCGTGCGCTCGGGCTGCGTCGCCGTGAGCGAACGCGTTTTTTCAGCAAGCTGTTGAGCCGTGTTGTAGGCGTATTCGGTGAGCACGCCGTCTTCGTCGCGCTCCCAAAGCGTGCCGCAGCACATCGACTCGCGCTCCGAAACACGACCGTTCCCGCGCGTGCGCTTCGTTTCTCGGTTTTGCGCATCGTATTCAAAATCCGAATACGAAACAAGACGCCACGTTCCCGCTGAATCGAGAAGAAATTTTTCGGCGCGAAGAACGTTCCCGTCCGAAGAAATAAACTTCACTTCGCGGGACGATTTCCCCGGAACGGCTTCACCCGCGATGCGCGTCTCCGCCGTTTGCGTGTAAAGCGCTCCGTAAAGCGACGTGCCCGCGTAAGCGTAATGCGTTTGCACGCCGAGCTTGTTTTGCGACATCTTCACGCGACCGCGCGCGTAAACATTCCCGCAAGTGCCGATGAAGGTTTCTTCAACCTCAAGCTGAACATTCTCCGAGCCGAGCGCTGTCGTGCGACGCTCAACACGGCGAAATTCCGATTGTTCGCTATAAGTGTAATCGGTGCGTGAATACAAAATCGGCGAACCGTCGGACTTTTCCAGGGCGACCCGCGAATAGCTTAAATCGCTGTCGTTGCTCGCTTCGTTTTCATAATAAAAGTAAGTGATCTTGCGCCCGAGAACGTGCGGTTCGTAACGCGCGGAAACACGCCCGAAACGGTCGAAAGTCGTCTCGAAAACGCCGCCGTCGGGACGCGTTTCTTTGACAAGACGCCCGGACGTGTCGTAGCCGAACACCGTCGTTTCCGCGTAATTCGTGCCGTAGCCTTCCGTGCGCGAAACGCAGAGATTACCGAGCGCTTCGTCGATTTCAAAAACTTCCTCAACTGAACCTGCGGGAACGCTTTCTCCGGAACGTAATTGCTCGGTAATTACACGAAAACGCTTCTCCGAAATCGCCGTGCGCGTCCGCCGCGTAATGATTTCTTCCGAACCCGAACCGACGGAGGAATTCCAAACCCCGTTCTCAAACCAAAGCGAACGCGCAAACGCCGTCGCTCCCGCGCGCGAATCCCGCTCCGTTATCGTAAGCTTCTGCGGCTCCGTTCCCGAAAGCGCAACCGTAAAACGCTTAAACGGCGTTCCCGTAGCCGCGTAAAACCCCGTTCCCGCATCCTTCTCCCCGACTTGACCCGGCAGGTAAAGCGCAATCTCATAGCCGCTTGCGGAAACGTTTTCAACACTCGCCAAACCGTCCCACAAATTCCAAACCTGACGCAAAACCCCGTCCTCATCACGCACAATGTCGAGGTAAGCGGCAAGTTCCGCTGCCGTCAGCACGTTCCCGTTTTTCGTTTTGTAGGAAAGAACTTCGCCCGTTGCCGCCGAAAACTCAATCGCACTTTTGTCCGTCTGCGTCAAAACTAACGCCGTTTTATCCGCAGTCCACGCAAGCCTCGAAGTCGTTTTCGATGAAGTTCCGATCGCAAAAAATCCGCCGCCCGAACCGTCGCAATACCACGACGTGTAGCTCCCGCCCGTAAAAATTTTTAACTGAGAATCCGATTCAATTCCGCCTTCGGGAAGCACAAGCCAGGTATTGAGCGGATGCGAAAACTCAAGTCGCGACGGAGTCGAAATGTATTCATCAAAAACATACGATAAAATCTCAAGAGAACCTGCGGGAACGCCGCCCAATCCGCGAAACACGCCGAAATCCGTTTGCCAATGCGCGTAATTCGCGTTCGCAACCAAGCGCGTATTGCGCCCCGAAGAACTCGACGAGCTCTCAGAAACCGCACGGGAACGCGCCGAAGTCTCTTTGAACTCGATCCCGCCAAGGTCCTCCGTCGGGCATTCGCAACGATTCTCATCCGGGAAAGGAGCGTTTTCGTCGGGAATAATATTACCGACATCTTCGCCCGGAAGCGAAAAATCCAAGCGCGCAACATTCAGCTCCGGCGGATTGTAATTAATATTAAAATACGAAAGAGAAACTTCGTAAACACCGGGAAAAAGCGAAACGGAAGCACTACCGCCCGTGTACGGACTGCCGCCTTGCACGCCGTAGTTGCCGCCGGGCGGAACCGTCACGGAACAATCGCAGATGCTCAGCGTCGCGCCGTCGTCCGCTCCCAGAAAAACCGTTCCCGCAATCGGATTGCCGTCCCAATTCTCCGGCTCGGGAACGCGGCGCTTCCAACGCCACTCGCACGAAAAACCCTTGTGCGGATCAATGCCGCTGATGTCCCCCGGAACCGGCGTAACAATCGCCGGCAAATACCCGACGTCCGGCGACAACGAACGCACCCGACCGACAAAACCGAAACCCAATGAGATACTTCTCCGCTTCACAAAAACCTTTCTCCGATAATTTGACCAAACCCGAACGACCGCCGCCCGAAGCTCTGTCTTATATGCCAAACCCTCCTAACGCAAAACGCAAGCCCCCAAAGATAAATTTTTGTTTATAATTCCCCTCCAAACTCGATAATCCGAGGAACAAGTCGCGCGAAAACTAATTTTTTTGTAAGTTTTCGAGCAAATCAAGCGTAAGAGCCCGGAGATTCTTCCACGGATCACGGGAAATCCACGTCGCGTTTTCGCCTACAGCTTTTTCAAAAAGATCTTTCATCGGCAGGAGAACGAATGTGCGTTCCCGCCACCGCGGATGAGGCAAAGCCAGGAATTTCGAATTTCGACTCTCATTTTCAAAAAAGAGTAAATCCAAATCGCAAGTACGGGGTGCGTTAGCAAACGGACGTTCCCGCCCAAGGGCTGTTTCCGTTTTTAAAAGCAAGTCGAGCAACGTCTCCGGCGAAACATTCTTCGGAATTTCCAATGCTGCAACGCCGTTCATAAAATCCGGCTGGTCGGTATATCCGACAGGCTCGGTTTCAATAAAATCCGAGACGGCAAGCAGGCGCATTCCTGCAGATTCAAGTCGAACCAACGCCTCCCGCAAGGTGTGCTCGCGGTCGCCGAGATTCGCGCCGAGAGCAATAATCGCAACGGATTTTTCCATAAAAAGAAAGCGTTCCCGCCGTATGACGAAAACGCTTTGATAAAAATCTATTCTTGGGCGCCGGCTTCCTGCGGCGGCGTAACTTTGAAAAGTTCTTCGCCGATGCGTTCGCTAAGCTGCACATTCAACGTCGAAGAAGAAATCTGCGCATTGAGAAACTCCGTCAGGCGCACGAACTCTTCCGAGTTTTTATCAATTTGCGGCACATCCTTTTGAATCGGACGCACGAAAAACGCAATATCTCCGGCGTAAAGAATATCCGAAACCGCATTAATCGGCGTAGACTTGAGCGATTCGAAAAGTGCGTAGCTAACAAGCTGCAATTCGGCGGGAACGTTTTGCATCGTGGCGCCGGACTCTTTTTTCGCCGTCATTCCAAGCGCCTTTGCGGCAACGTCGAACGCCTTACCGCCGGCGACTTCTTTGCGAAGCGTTTCTCCGATTTCGCGTGCACGGTCAAAGCGCAAAGTATCTTTTTCAGCTTCGAGCCAATCGGCGGTAACGCGTTCGCGAATCTCGCTCAGGGCAGGAATACGCGACGGATCGCTTCCCATGAAAAATACAACGAGTGCATTTTCGCCGTAGGGAATTGCATCCGTGCGCCAAAGCGTAGCGTTCAGCGAAGTTGCGACATCGCGAAGCACCGCTTCGGGAATCGGCGGATTCGCGGGAACGGTATCTTGCGGGAACGGCGCGATATTTTTGAGTTCCAAGCCGGCAGCTTTAACGCTCTCCGCAAAATTCGGCAAATCGGGGCTGACAAGATCCTGCGGGAGCTTGTCGGCAAGCATATCGGACGTCGACGAGGCCACCTGCAAGGACAGGCGATCTTCTTTCCAGCGCTTGATCCATGCGGCTCGATTTTTCGCAAGTTCTTTTGCGACGGCATTGTCATCGGTGAGCTTACGATCTTGCATGCGTACGAACATTTTCAATTCGGAATCCTGCGGCTCGCCGATTTTAGAGCGCATTTCCGCCGTCGGCTTGACAACGGCATAGGCGAGTTTGACCATCGGAGCGATACGATAATTTTCCGCATTTGCCGTAAAATATTTTTCCAAATCCGCATCGCTTGCTTTGGGCGCGACAGCGATTTTATCCAAAGAAAGACTTGCCGTTTCGAGAGTCCACTTCGTATTCAATTCCTGCCAACGCAAAACGATATCTGCATCAAACGCAGCGGGAGCGCCGGAAAAAATAATTTGAAGATTCGCGATACGATAAGTTTGGATCAAAATCGTTTTCAACACGTCGGCATCAATGTTCAAGCCGAAGCGCTTCGGATCGAGGACTTCTCCGTCCTTAAGCCCGAAAAACTGCTTTGTAAACGCATCAAATTCTTCCTGCGAAGGATTCGGAATCTGATAAGCGTCCGCGAGGTGTTCGAGAACAACGCGCTGTACGAGCGCGGCACGGAATTGCGATTCCGAAATATCGCGCCCGGAAGTGATGAGCACGGCGGTGCGATAGATTTCGGCTTCACGATCGTTCAGTTTTACACCGCAGACTTCCGGAGATTTACGGAACCCGAGCAAGTCCATAGCACTTCCCGAGCCGGTATAAAAAACAAAGGAAACGACGATAATCACGAGAAGCAACCCGAACATCAGGCGGTGATGCTTCGCCATAGTATTTTGAAAAAATCCGATCATGGTGAATAAAATTGAAGATTATTTTTCTAAAATGGTTTTCAACGCTCCAAGCAAGCGCGCATTCTGTTCCGGCGTTCCCACCGTCACGCGCAGATGGTTCGGCATTCCGTAGCCTTTCATCGGGCGGACAATCACGCCGAGCTTTTCGAGTTCGACAAAAATCTTTCCGGCATCCTCGACTTCGACGAGCATAAAATTCGTATGCGTCGGAACATATTTTAATCCGAGAGCCTCAAAGCCCGCATAAAGCGTCTTCACCCCTTCGGCGTTCCCGCGCAGCGTCGTCTCAACAAATTCCCTGTCATCCAACGCCGCAAGCGCCGCAACCTGAGCGGGAAGATTGCTGTTGAACGGCTGGCGAACGCGATTCATCAAGCCGATAACTTCTTCCGAACCGAACATATATCCGATACGGAATCCGGCGAGTCCGTAAAGCTTCGAAAACGTGCGCGTGACGACAATTTTTCGTCCCTGCGCGATGAGAGGACGCAAATCCGGAATTTTGTCGGTAAATTCCGCATACGCCTCATCGATTACGAGAATAACGTGCTCGGGAAGACTTTCCGCAAACGCAAGCAATGCGTCCGGCTCACAAACGGTTCCTTGGGGATTATTCGGATTTGTAATAAAAATCATGCGCGTCTTGTCCGTAATTGCGGCACGCATCGCATCTAAATCCGTTTGGAAATTCGGCATCGGCACGGGAACGCTTTTTGCTCCCGCAAGAATCGTCGCGATCTTGTAAACGACGAACGCCTGTTCGCCGTAGATAACTTCGCAATCGGGGTTCAAGAACGTTTGACCAAGAATCATCAGTGCTTCGTTCGAGCCGTTGCCGACAAAAAATTGCGACGGTTTCAGTCCCCAAAGCTTCGCAAGTCGCTCCCGTAAATCAATCGATGCTCCGTCCGGGTACATGTTAACCCCGTCAAGCATCGCCCGCACGGCAGCAAGCGCCTTGGGCGATGCACCGAAAGGATTTTCGTTCGACGCCATTTTTACGATATCGCTCGGGTCTAATCCGAATTCTCGAGCAACATATTCAATCGGTTTTCCGGGTTCGTAAACCGGCATTTTGGTTACGACCGAATTCGCGAGCTCTGTGTAAGAAACTGACATAAAAATAAAACGAAATCATGAGCGTTGACGCGTTCCCGCGCAACAGCGAATAAATCGAAATCACGGAAAAGACAAAATTTCGTCTCCTCTAAAAAAACGTTCCCGCAGAATCAGGCTGCGGGAACGTATATACACCTCAAATCGATTTTTATTTTTTCATAATCGGATAAATCTCGGCAATAGAGCCGAAGCCGCCGACTCCGTCAAGAATGACGAGTTTAAGCGCGTCGGTTCGGCATGCCGGGAAAGCGATGGTTTGGAGTTCGTCGGAAGCTCCGTTCCCGCGAAATTCCTTGCCGACCTGCTTCCACGCGCCGTTGACGCGAGCGTAGAGCTTGGCATGTTTGACATTGCCGTTCCCGCCGTTCGGACGCGGCAGAAACGCAAGTGCTTCGAGGGCTGTCGGTTTCTTCAGCTCAACAACGATTTCAAACGGCGGAGTATCTTTTTCCGGGGCATATTTGCTGTGCCAGAAGGTCGCCTCGTCGCCATCCCAAAGAGCGGAAGCATCGCCGTCGGCGCCCTTCCCGTGTTCGCTACTGGCGGTAACGTCCTTAATTTCGGATTCGGGAACGACATTCGCCAAACCCGGCTTACGCGGGCGGACGACCTTCACGGAATTGACTTCGATGCCGGCACCGCCGATGACCGCGAGCGGGAACACGAAGGTTGAATATTTATGCGATTCCGGGAACAGATGGCGCTCCGGAGAACCGATTTTCTTGCCGTCGGCGTAAAGCGTAAGCGTACGTTTTTCCGCGACGAAAGTCAGTTCAACCTCGCGTCCGACGGGAAGCGTATAATCGAAGGAATAATCCCAAGTATCGCGGCGAATACCGACTTTACCCGTTTCATTTTGAACCGCAAAAACCTTGCCGGACGGCCCGTTGAAAAGCACCTGCGCTTTTTTAGCTCCGTTTGTCCGTTTCACGCGAACGGTCGCCACATAATCCGGGGCAACGCCGCGAATTTTCGTCTTAAGAGCAACGTCTTTAAGCGGATTGTCCAATTCGAAAAGCACGTCGCCCGCTTCTTCGGAACGAATCACGGGAACGAGATATTCCGGATTGGAAAGCGGCGCGTAGCTGACGTTTTTGACGAGCTTTTGGAAATCGCGGAAGCTGATGTCCTCACCGGTGTTCCATGTTTTTTCCGCAAAAACGGCGCAGCTTTGGCGAATGCGGTCGAACAAATCATAATCCGTCAATCCGGTATCGCCGCGGAACGAATTGTCGTTCCAAAGTGCCCACGAAGCCCCGAGCATTTTCGGGAAGCCGGGAACGACTTCTTCCTTGTGCGACATTTTGTGCGGATGCCAATTTTGCGAATAGAGGAAGTTCAGGTCGAGTAAGTCGCCGTAGCCGCCTCGATTGCCGTTCCCGTTCGGAACGATATAAGCCCAAACGTCGATGATGTTGACGAGGTCAAAATTGTGTTCGAGCGCGAGGAGCGGATTTTGCCAGCCGTGATTCCAAACGTTGATTTGCGCTCCCGTGCCGTCCACGGGCGTTTTTCCGCGTTTAACGGAAAGGCTTCCCCAAAGACGCGGCGTGTATCCGCGGCTTTTCACGTATTTAATCATCGCATCGGCAAAGGCGCGGTAATCTTCCGGGTCGCCGTAATATTCGTCGGTGCCGAAGTGAATCACCGGGGTGCGGAAGACGGGTTCTTCGCCGTTTTTGCCGACAAGATATTCGTCGAAAACGGATTGCACGAAGTCGAGCGTTTCTTCCCGATAGGTTTTGCCCGTTTTTTCGTCAAAAACATCATTCGAAGCGTCGAGCATCGCGGTGCGCTCGACATCGTGCGCCTTCGTTACCTTGCCGCGATACATGAGGTCCGGGCGAACGCGAACAAAGCTCATGGCGTGCCCGGGAACGTCAAATTCCGGCACGATGGTTACGCCGTAAAGCTTTGCCAAATCGATGAGTTCGCCGAATTCTTTTTTCGTGTAGTAAAGGTCGGAGGCGGTGAGCGGCGTTCCGTCTTTGCCGACGACGTCGGATTCGAGGCGGAAAGCGGTCGGCGCGGCAGCGAGAATTTCCTCGCAGGCGGCTTTTTTCTGCTCGGGCGTAGCATTGTGTCCGTTCGGGATCTGCGTGTAATTATACATCCAAATGAAGTTGTCGTTCAGATGGAGGTGATAATCGTTCATCTTATAATACGCCATCGTCTTGAGCACGTCTTTGACGGCTTTGAGCGAAGCCGGTTTGCGCCCGAGGTCGTACATAAAGCCGCGAAGCGGATACTGCGGATAGTCAATCGCGATCCCGCACGGGAACGTATTGTTGTTTTGTTTGAAAACCTGAAGAATGGAGCGCGTTCCCCAAAATGCGCCGAGCGGATCGGAGGCGAGAACGTGAAGCCCGTTTTCATCAGCAATTAACGCATAGCCTTCTTTGCCGAGATTTCCGAGACCTTCTTCCGACGCAAGAGCAACGGAAATATCCTTTTTCCCGGGACGCTGCTTCCCTTCGATCTTAATTTTACGCCCGAAGATTTGAGAAAGTTCCTTTGCGAAAAGTTCAACGCGTTCCCGCAAAGTCGGATTTCCGACATCGGCATAGCGTTCGGAAAGCAAAATGACAAAGTCTTCATCCGGAACAAACGTACCTTCCCCGCCGACCCATTCCTGAAGCGCGGGAACGACGGTAGGCTTCGAATTGAGCGCAGCGCCTTCGGAAAGCTTCTTCTGAATCGACGCATCGACGGGAACGCTCAGTTCAAAGGTCGGCGTTACGGCTCTGTTGCCAGCCTTGTCCGTGAGCTCAAAGGTAACCTTCGTCGTTTTCGGTGAAATCGGATTGCGGATTTTTCCGTCAAAATCAATCAGCTGCTCGTAAGTCGTTCCGACGATCTTGGCTTTTACTCCGGCAGGAAGGCGTTTGTAGACGAGTTTTTTTCCCGAAAGATCGAGATTCTTTGTGGGATCGAAGTTTTTTGCGATTTCTGCGATTCCGGCGGCTTCCTGCGCATAGACGGGAACACTCGCAAACGGAACATCAAAACCGGAAAATCCGGCAAGGGCGATTGCCGCAAAAACGGCGGAATAAGCATTCATTTTCATAGAGGGAAACGGTAGGATTTAATTAGAAGCTGAAGTTTAAGATAAAGCGCTTGCGAATAGCAAGATAAAGCTTGTTTTTCAAACTTGACCAACTGAAACTGCATCCGTTTTCCCGCGACTAAAAGTTCTTGCGGAAACAAGCCCGAAGGTTTACGTTCTCCGAAAAGTGCTTTCCCGCCGTTGGCATTGCGGGAGCGCGATTACCGTTTCACACAATCGAAATTCTGTTTATGAAATTCAAAGTTCTGACTCCCGAAGAAGCCGTTGAAATGATTGAAAACGGCGAAAATATCGGCCTCAGCGGCTTCACCGCCGCCGGCGCTCCCAAGGCGGTTCCCCGCGCGCTCGCGGAAAAAGCAAAGGCGGAACACGAAGCCGGACGCCCTTTTAAAATCAATCTCTTCTCCGGTGCCTCCACAAGCGCGGCAACGGACGGCGCCCTCGCCCAAGCCGACGCGATTGGTTACCGCACGCCGTACCAATCCAGCCCCGACCTGCGCAAAAATATTAACTCGGAAAAAACCCGCTACAACGACATGCACCTCTCGCACACCGCGATGTACATGCGCTACGGATTTATCCCTAAAGTAAAAACGGCGATCGTCGAAGCCACGGAAGTAACCGACGACGGGAAAATCGCGCTCACGACAGCCGGCGGGAACACCGCAACCTATTGCAAACTCGCTGAGCGCATTATCATTGAACTCAACGCCTACCACCACCCGGGCTTGAAAGATTTACACGACGTTTACATGCCGCAGGACCCGCCGAACCGTGCGCCGATTCCGCTGACACATGTCCAGGATCGCATCGGAACAACCATGCTTCAGGTCGATCCCGCGAAAATCGTCGGCATCGTCAACACCAACGAAAACGACCACATCGCGCCCTTCAAAGCAAGCGATCCCGTAACCGACCAAATCGGCGAAAATGTCTGCAACTTCCTCGCCTCCGAACTCAAGGCCGGGCGCATTCCGAAAGACTTCCTCCCGATTCAATCCGGCGTCGGAAACATCGCCAACGCCGTCCTCGCCGCACTCGGACGCAACACCGACATTCCCGCGTTCCGCATGCACACGGAAGTAATTCAAGACTCCGTCATCAAGCTGATGGATGCCGGACGTTGCGTTTTCGTCGGCGGTTGCTCGCTCACCGTTTCGGACGACTGCCTGAAGCACATGTACGAAAACTTTGATTTTTACAAAAACAAGATCGTATTACGCCCGCAGGAAATCTCGAACAACCCGGGAATCGTCCGCCGCCTCGGACTCATCTGCATGAATACGGCAATCGAAGTCGACATCTTCGGGCATGTAAATTCCACACATTTCTACGGACGCCAGATGATGAACGGCATCGGCGGCTCGGGAGACTTCGCACGCAACGGCTATCTCACGATCTTCACCTGCCCGTCGGTCGCTAAAGGCGGTGCGATTTCCTCCATCGTTCCGATGTGTTCGCATATCGACCATACCGAGCATGACGTCGACATCGTCGTCACGGAACAAGGCGTCGCCGACTTGCGCGGGAAGTGCCCGCGGGATCGCGCCGAAGAGCTCATTGAAAAATGCGCGCATCCGGAATATCGCCCGCTCCTGCGCGAGTATCTCGCACGCACGCCCGGCTACCACACGCCTTGCGACGTTACGAAAGCGCTCGAATTCCACAAAGCCTTCCTCAAAGAAGGCGATATGCGCAAAGCCGTTTTTAACGACTAACGCCTCGCGTCCTAAAAAAAGCCGGTTCCCGCAAGGGCGCCGGCTTTTTTGTTCCCGCGAAAAACAAGCACGGGGACGGCTTTAGGCTTACGCGCTAAATTTTTGTGCGGATGCGGCTTTCGACGGCGGAAAGATCCTGCATGGCGGCAATTTCTTCCGGCTCGAACGCAACGCCGAATTCCGCTTCCAGCGCGAGAATCAGATTCAAGTGGTTTACGGAATCCCACGCTTCGCAATTTTTTTGCGAAAGCCCGGCGGGAACGGTCTCGATACCGAGTGTCGTTTTAAAAACGTTTTCGAGGCGAGGGGAAATGTCGTTATTCATCGGATACAAATTGGTAAATCGGATTGATTTTTATCGCATCGCGTTCCCGCAAATTCAAGCGAAAAGACGAAGAAGAATTTTCCCCGGAAACAAATCCGAGAGATGAAAGAAAATCTTTGCAGGGCGCATTTTTTGCCGTCGGCAAATATTCCGAAAAAACGGTTTCGACGCCGCGTTCCCGCAAGACACAAAGAATTCTTTGTGCAAATGCGGTTTCAATGCCGCGTCCGAGTGCCCGGCAACTCAGCATAAAATTTTCGATGCGGGCGATTTTTTTGTCTGAGAAAAATGAAATTTCCGCTTCGCCGACGATGCCGAGATCTCCGATTTTATCCGCAACCGAAAGCGAGAAAACGACGTTCCCGCAAACAAGAAAATCTCGCAATTCCGCTTCCGTGCGCCGTCGCGTTGCCAAATTAAACTGATTGGTTTTTTGCGTGAGTTGAGCCAAGCGCGGGAGCGAAAAATCATTTGCAGGCGCGACGCGAAGGCGGATTTCGAGCGAAGCAATGTAATCTTCGAGTGAGGAAAAATTCCGCGCAGCTTTGCTGCGTTCGGCGGCGTCGCGGTATTGTTGCGTTTTCGACAAATCCTCGGCGGTCAATTTTTCGCAACGGAAAAATTCATCGACGAGTTTTTCAAAAAATGCGGGAAGTTCGTAAGCACGGCGCGGAAATTCCGGTGTCGCGACAATGCCGCCGAACGCCGAGGCAACGCGCTCGCGTTCCCGCGCCTCATTGTCGACGAACACAAGCGAATCCAAGCCGATATTGAGCTCATCAGCGATTTGGCGAATATTTTCCGCCTTATCATTCCAATTGACGCGCCACGCGGAAATGTGTTCCCGCCGCAAAATCATCGCGGGATGTTTTTCAAAAACTTCGCGCACGTCCGCATCATTGTTCTTGGAACAAATCGCGAGAATAATTCCGCTTTCGGCGAGCTCGACGCATTTTTTTTGAAAAAACGCAAAAGCGTTTCCGGGAAAATCCCCACCGATTTTAAGCGCGGAAAATCCGTCTTCCCCGAGCGTGCCGCCCCAGAGCGTGTCGTCGCAATCCAAGACGATGCATTTTTTTCGGACAGCGGGAACGCGCGGCGGATTTTTTTCTGCTCGCTTTTGAGCGGGAGAAAACGGCATTTGCGCGAGAAACCACATGCGCCAATCGGGTGAGAAGCCCGGCGCACTTGAGATTTCGGTGTTCGTGCGTTCCCGCGCAATTTTTTCGAGTTCGGCGTTATAAAAATGAATCGCATCATGCAGGCGCGTGTCTGCCAGAACAAGCGACGGATTTTGCGGGAACGCGAGGCGTGTCAGCTCAAGCCTTTTGTCCGCGGGAACGCGCGGCAAGACAAGGCGTAATTTTTGCAAAAAATCGTCAATGAGCGGCTGCCCGTCTTTCGGAGAAACATCCGGCGGGAGCGTGTAAAACCAGCAAATTTTTTCCGCATTTTCGGGAACGCGTGAAATATCGCCGTAGCCGGAAAACTCCGTTTCTTCTCGCGGGAAAAACGGTTCAAGCGTCGCGTTCCTGAAAACAAAAAGCCTCACGATTTTTCTTCTAAAAGCTCGATTAGTCCGGCTTCACGAGAATAAAGAAAAGCGACTTTCGCGTTCCCGCAAGCAACGGCGTGAACGGGCGGTTTTACAAGGAGCCAACGCTCTTCGCGAAGATCGGAAATCGCTTGCTCAATATCCGGAACAGAATAGCAGATATGGTAAACTTCGGGATTGCCGCCGTTTTTTTTCAAAACATCGGAAACCGGAGAGTTTTCACTCGCCGGCTCTATCAGCTCGGCTCTGAGTTCATCCGGTTTTTCTGCAAAACAAATATTGACGTTTTGAATCGGATCAAAAACAGGCTCAGTGCAAAGGTAGCCATTTTCGCGATATACACTTGCTGCAGAACGAATATCGGAGACTGCAACGCCGACGTGATGAATTTTGAAATCGGAAACCTTCATTTTGATTTATTTTTTAAAGATTGCCGGCGGAGAGATTTTTGTCCCGACGAGAGAAAGAGCAACCGACGCCCACGAAAGTCCGGCACCGAACCCGCAAAGCAAAACACGTTCCCGCGAAGAAAGTTTTTCCCCGCATTCGGAAATTGTCAGAGGAATCGAAGCGGAGCTTGTGTTTCCGTATTTATTTAATGAATACAAAATTTTTCCGGCGGGAATTTTCATGCGTGCGGCAAGAAAATCGGTCATCATTTTGTTCGCTTGGTGAAAAACGATTCCTCCGGCTTCTTCCGGAGAGAATCCGGCGAGGGTAGCGGTTTCTTTCATTACGGCGGGAACGCTTCGAATTGCGAAATTGAAAACGTCCATGCCGTTCATGAAAACTTCGCAATCGGAACGAATGCTCCCGTCCGGTGCCGTTTTCTCGGAGAGCGTTTCCGGCGTGGCGGGAACACGGCATCCTCCGGCAGGAATTTTCACGGCATTTTCGCCGCCTCCGTCTGTTTTTAGAACGAAATACGAGGCTCCGAAGGTTTCGGATTTTTCGATGAGCGTTGCCGTTCCCGCGTCGCCGTAAAGCGGCGCGTTCACGCGGTCGCGCGGATTAACAATCTTAGAAAAAGTTTCACCGTCGAGCAGAAGAACGCGCCTAACGGTTGGCAAATTCGCGTAAGCAAATGCTGCAGAAAGAGCATAAACATAACCGGAGCATCCGAGAGATAAATCCATCGCCGCGCAGTTTTGAGAAAGTCCGAGTTTGCGTTGCAAAATCGGCGCAGTCGCAGGAATTTTGAAATCTCCGGTTTGGCTCATGAAGAGCAAAACGTCGATACTTTCGCGTGAAATTTCCGGATTGTCGGCAAAAAGTTTTTCAGCAGCGGCAAAGCACAAATCGGAAGCGCATGTATCTGCTGACGCGATACGTTTTTCGCGGATTCCGATAGCGTGAATCGTTTTTTCGATTTCGTCTGCGGGAACGACATCGCGAAGAGCATCCTCGTTTTTTGAAACAGTCGCGGGAACGCACGCCGCGAGTGCGCGAATCCCGACATTGCTGAATTGAAGTTGCGCCATTTTTAAAGCAGGGTAAATCCTCCGTCGATAACGAGTCGCGTTCCCGTGGTCCATGCCGCCGCATCGGAAAGCAGGTAGACGGTAGCGTAGGCGATTTCTTCCGGCTTGCCGAAACGCTTGAGCGGATAGCGTTTTTCCGCTTCGGCTTTTTGAGCCTCTGAAATTGCCGCAAGCGCATTCATCTTGGTTTCGACGGCACCGGGGCAAATTGCGTTGACGCGAATTTGCTTAGCGGCGAGTTCAAGAGCCATCGTTTTCATTAGCGCGTCCGCCGCCGCTTTTGTCGCGGAATAAACCGCCGCGCCGGGCGAAACGATGTTCCCGCCGGAAATCGACGAAATGAAAACAATCGATGCGCCGCGCTTAATTTTCTTTTCCCGCAACAATGTTTGAACCAGCATAAGCGGGGCTTCGGCGTTGACGCGCATCGCGGCGGCAAATTCCTTCTCGCCGATAAATCCGACCGGAAGCAGGCGGTTCATTCCCGCCGAAAAGACAATGCCGTCGAGCGGCTCGTCTGCGGGAACGGCGGAGGAAATTTTTTTGCAAAAATCGAACTCCAGCAAATCAGCAGAAACGGCGGTTGAGCCTTCGGTCGAAACCTGCGAAAGCGTTTCCGCAAGGCGTTCTTCGTCGCGCCCGTTTGCCAAAATCTTTGCGCCGAGTTTCGCGGATTCTACAGCACAAGCGCGCCCGATTCCGGACGAAGCCCCGGTTACCAGAATATTTTTTCCGACAAGCGAAAACGGAGAATTTTCCATCTAGGCGGCTCCTTTTTTGACGCGTTCAAAAAGTTCTCCGAGCGTTCCCGCGGCTTCGATGTCGTCGCCGGAAATCGTTGATTCGAATTCGTTAAACGCGAGGACGATCAGCGAAAGCGCAACGAGCGAAGTCCAATCCGGAAGCTCTTTGTAGCGCGTCTGCGGAGTCAGTTCCGCGGCGGGCGTTTCCTCGAATAGCGAGGCGATTTTTTCGATAAAGCTGTCGAAGTTCATTGTTTTTTGAAATTGAATTTGGTCGCGGGAACGCCGATGCAGGAAGCGTCATTGCCGATCGGCGTAACGAGCAGACTTGAGGCGGCAAGTGTGTTCCCGTTGCCGATTTTGAGATTTTGTAAAACCGTGGAGCTTGCGCCGAAAATGTTCTCGTCGCCGATTTTTACGTTTCCGCTGATGCGTGTTCCCGTGAAAAAAATATTGAAGTTGCCGATTCGGGAATCGTGTCCGAAAACGTTGTCGAAGACGCTCAGATTAAAGTCGCCGAAAACGCAATCAGAGGAAATTGCCGATCGGGTGTTGATGATGTTTCCGCGCCCCATCGTCACGGAATTCCGGTCTCGGAAATGCACATCCGGAGCGATGAGATTCGGGAATTCGATGTTCGGATTTCGGATGTTTTCAACGAGCGTTTTCAGGGTTTTCGGGGCGGCGATGGCAAAAACGAGCGCGAGGTCTCCGTTGTACGAATTGAGTGCGTCCAGTCCGCCGAGAATTTTGCCGCGCGGTGTTTGCGCTCCCGCGGGAATGCCATCGTCGAAGAAACCGACGAAGTTCCACGTCGGCGAAACTTCGTTGATTTCCCTAATCAGGCAGGCGGTTTCCCGTCCGAAGCCGCCTGCGCCGTAAATGGCAATGTCTTTCATAAGAAACATTCTGCAACAGCCGTTCCCGCATGAAAAGCGGAAAATCCGCTATTTCCCCAAAACAAGCGCGGAAACAAAAACCACCAAAAAAGAATTGACAACTTTTAGGGGGGGGTAGAATTCGGATTTTTATCAACAAACCTAACAACACAAAATCCCATGTCTCAAAATCCTCCTATCAGTCGCGTCGTTTACATTCTGCTCGGGCTCTTCCTCGGTTCGCTCGGCATTCACAACTTCGTTGCCAAAAGAACCGGAGTCGCCGTCGCGCAACTGCTGATTACGCTTCTTTCCCTGTTTACGCTGGCTTTCATCAGCGGAATTTGGGCGCTTATTGATATTTGCACCGTTACAAAAGACGGAGAAGGAAGAAGCTTTTCCTAAAAAAACAAACCTTATTCCGACAAAAAGAGCATCGGCAACGGTGCTCTTTTTTTTGTTTCTTGTTCCGGGGTTTCCCGTAAGAATGACGGGAACTCTAATTTCCCGAAAATCAAAATTCCCCGCCCGTATGAAATGTGAATTATGCGCTTATTCCGTCGAATCCTGCCTCACCGCCGCACGCCTCGGCGTTGATCGCGTGGAATTGTGCGCCTCTCCCGCAGAAGGCGGCGTTACACCGTCATGCGCCGCCATCGAACGCGTATCGGAAATAAAACATTTGGAACTTAGCGTCATGATTCGTCCGCGAGGCGGCGATTTTCTCTATTCAGACGAAGAATTTCGGACAATGCTCGCAGACATTCGCATCGCTCGCCAGGCAGGAGCGAGCGGCGTCGTTTTCGGAATTCTGCAAGCCGGCGGGAACGTCGACATCGAAAGAACGCGCGCACTCGTCGAAGCAGCAGAGGGACTGGAGACCACCTTCCATCGCGCAATTGATATGACGGAAAATTACGAACAATCCGTAGACGATGTAATTGCCGCCGGTTGTACGCGTATTCTTACCTCCGGAAGCCACGACAAAGCGGAAGCCGGAATTGCGAATATTTCGCGTGCCGTATCGCGCGCTGCGGGAACGATTGAAATCATGGCGGGAAGCGGGGTTTCTTCGTCCAACGCAGCCGCGCTTGCGGCAATCGGTGTCGACGCACTCCATTTCAGCGCCAAAAAAATTGTTCCCGGAAAAATGCGCTACCGCAATCCGCGCATTTCCATGGGAGGTTCCTCCGCCGTCGACGAATACGCATTACGCATTGTTGATGAAGATGAGGTCGTAAAAATCCTCCGTATCGCCCGTTCTTTTCCCGACGAAAAATGTTCTTGAACTGAAATTCCCGCCAAGAGGCTTCAAGAGCGTCGGAATTTTACGCTTTTATGATTTCGACGACGCGGGCGATATCGTCGTCGGAAAGCGATGAACCGGACGGCAGGCAAAGCCCTTGCGAGAAGATTTTTTCCGAAGTGCCGTTCCCGTAGAACGGAGCCGACGCGTAGACAGGTTGCAGATGCATCGGTTTCCAGAGCGGACGCGTTTCGATGTTTGCCGCGTCAAGTTTCTGCCGGAGCGTTTCGTAATCCGCACTGAATTTTTCCGGATCGACAAGAATACAGGTCAACCAGAAGTTCGAGGCAAATTCCGCGCCCGGAGCCTGCTTGACGGTAATTCCCGGCGTTCCCGCGAGCAGTTGCGTGTAGAGCGCGTGGATTTCGCGGCGACGAGCCACGTGCGCATCGAGCACTTCCATTTGCCCGCGCCCGATTCCCGCGCAAATATTGCTCATGCGGTAATTGTAGCCGATTTTTTCGTGATGGTAATACGGACGGTTTTCCCGCGCCTGCGTCGCATAAAACATCGTGCGCTTGGCTTGCTCCTGCGTGCGGCAAATAAGCGCGCCGCCGCCGGAAGTCGTGATAATTTTATTTCCGTTAAACGAAAGCGCGGCGAAATCGCCGAAAGTGCCGCATTTGCGTCCTTTGTATTCCGCGCCGAGCGCTTCGGCAGCGTCTTCGAGCACGGGAACGCCGTATTTTTCCGAGACGGCGCAAATTTCATCCATCTTCGCCGGCATGCCGTAAAGGTGCACGGGAACGATTGCCTTCGGGAGTTTCCCGGTTTTCGCCTTGCGGTCGAGAATCGCCTCTTCGAGCAAACTCGGATCCATGTTCCAAGTGTCTTCTTCGGAGTCGACAAACACGGGAACACCGCCGCAGTAAACAACCGGATTCGCGCTCGCCGCAAAAGTAAAGCTCTGGCAAATGACTTCGTCGCCCGCGCCGACGCCGAGTTGAATCAGCCCAAGATGCAACGCCGCCGTTCCCGCGCTGAGCGCGACCGCGTGGCGATTTTCCCCGAGATACGCCGAGAGTCCCGCTTCAAACGCGTTCACGTTCGGACCGAGCGGCACCACCCAATTCGTGTCGAAGGCTTCTTTGATAAAGTCTTGTTCATGCCCGCCCATGTGCGCGAGCGAAAGCCAAATTTTTTTGTTCATGCAGAGTTTTAATAGAGGAAATCGTAATTTTGCCGCTTTTGCAAATCTTTGATTAGCAAAGAATGTCTAAGATTGTTTTTTGAGCTCAAAAATAAGCACGTTGATTTTTGCCCGGAAAATCTGCGCGGAATAAAGTTCTTGTTTAGAATGAACGTCATTACTCAAGAGATTCTCGACAATCTCAGCGCCGAAGCCCGGCAAAGCCCGCGAGGACGGAAAAACTACAATTTTCACGAAAATCTTGATGCTCCCGCGCAGCGCCTGTTAAACGCGCTTGAGCCGGGAACGGAAATTCCCGTTCATCGCCATCCGCACACGGCGGAAACGTATTTTGTCGTCCGCGGAAAGGTCTGTGTCTCGTTTTTCGACGACAACGGAAAACCGACAAATTCCGCCGAGCTCTGCCCGACGCAAAAAAATTACGGCGTGCACATTCCCGCGGGAACGTGGCACGGACTTGAAGTTCTCGAGAGCGAAACCGTCATTTTTGAAGTTAAAGACGGTCCTTACACACCGATTTCCCCGAACGACATTTTAACACGCACTCTTTCCGCATGAGCCTTTATTCCCTACTTCTCGTTCCCGCGCTTTTTGCGATGGAACTGATTTATTTCAAAATCGCCGACCGCTTTAACATCGTTGACAAGCCCAACGCGCGTAGCTCGCACACGACGCTCACGCGGCGCGGCGGCGGCATTATTTTCCTGCTTGCTGCGGTTTGGTGGTCTGCCGCGCACGGATTTGCGTTCCCGTGGTTCCTCGGCGGACTCGTTTTGATTGCAGGCATCAGTTTTGTTGACGACCTCGTTTCCGTTCCCAACAAAATCCGCCTGCTCTGCCACTTTGCGGCGTTTGCAATGATGTTTCACGAGTGGACGCTTTTCTCGACGTTCCCGTGGTGGATTTCCGTCGTCGCGCTCATTTTTTGCGTCGGCATTATCAACGCCTACAACTTCATGGACGGCATCAACGGCATCACGGGCGGCTATTCGCTCGCCGTCCTAGGTGCGCTGGCGTGGGTCAATTTTCAAACGCCGTTTACGGAAAATTCCCTGCTTTGGACGATGATTGCCGCCGTGCTCGTTTTTTGTTTTTTCAATTTCAGGAAACGCGCCTTGTGCTTCGCCGGCGATGTCGGATCCGTCGCAATTGCGTTTGTCATCCTGTTTTTCCTCGGGAAACTGATGATTGAAACCGGCGACGTAACTTGGATTGTGCTTCTGCTCGTTTACGGCGTGGACAGCGTATTGACGATTGTTCACCGCCTCATGCTTCACGAAAATATCGGCGAAGCGCACCGCAAGCATCTTTACCAAATTTTATCAAACGAGCTCCGCGTCCCGCACACGCGCGTTTCGCTCGGCTATTTTTCGGTTCAAGCGCTGATTTCCGCCGGATTCATTCTTGTTGCTCCGGCGGGAACGCTCGCGCGCTGGGCCTTTCTCGTTGTCGCGGGAACGCTCCTAAGCGTTTTTTACGCGCTGTTTATGAAAAAATATTTTCATCTCCATCTATCCAAATGACTCCTTCTCAAAAACGAATTTGGCTCTCGCCGCCGCACCTTTCCGGCTCGGAGGAAAAATACCTCGCGCAAACGCTCGCGAGCGGCTGGATTGCCCCTGCGGGAGAAAATATCGAAGCTTTTGAAGATGCCGTAACGTCGACACTCGACGAAAAAATGTTCGGCGTTGCCGTCAATTCGGGAACGGCGGCAATTCATCTCGGGCTGATTCAACTCGGCGTCGGCGCGGGCGACGAGGTCATTTGCCAAAGCTTTACTTTTGCGGCGAGCGCGAATCCGGTTGTTTACTGCGGCGGCGTTCCCGTGTTTGTCGATTCTGAGGAAGACACTTGGAACATGGATCCGGTTTTGCTCGAAAAGGCGATTCTCGACCGCAAGGCGAAAACCGGGAAACTCCCGAAGGCAATCGTTCCCGTGCACCTTTACGGCATGCCGGCGAAGATGGATGAAATTTGCGCCGTCTCGGAAAAATACGGCGTTCCCGTGCTCGAAGATGCCGCCGAAGCGCTCGGCGCGGAATACAAAGGACGCAAATGCGGCACTTTCGGCGATTTCGCCGCAATCTCTTTCAACGGAAACAAAGTGATTACGACCAGCGCCGGCGGCATCGCGCTTTGCCGCTCCCGCGAAATTCGGGAAAATGTGCTCAAGCTCGCCACGCAAGCGCGCGAAAACCGTCCGTATTACCATCACGAAAAAATCGGCTACAACTACCGTATGAGCAATATTTGCGCGGGAATCGGGCGCGGGCAAATGGAAGTACTCGATGCGCACGTGGCTCGCCGCCGCGAAATTCACGCGCTCTACACGAAACTGCTCGCGGGAACGCCGGGAATTACCGTCAAGCAAGCGCCGGGCGCGGAATTTAATTCCAATTTTTGGCTGACCTGTATTCTCGTCGAATCCGAATCCGGCATCACCAATACCCGGTTGCGGGAACACTTGGCGCAAGCAAATATCGAATCCCGCCTGCTTTGGAAGCCCATGCATTTGCAGCCCGTTTACGCACAAAATCCGTTTTACGGGAACGGCGTCTCCGAAAATCTTTTCAATCGCGGACTTTGTCTGCCTTCCGGAAGCAGCATGACGGACGAGGACGTTGCGCGAGTCGTCGCTACGATAAAACGCGCCGCGTAAAAAAGCGGCTTCAACCCTGCGTTCCCGTGGCAAAACACCGGAACGCTTTCCTCCGTAAATAAAAAGCCCGCGGAAATCTCACGCGGGCGAAATTGAAACAATTCATCGTAGGGCTCAAGCGTTAGCGCTTGGAGATGGGGGGGTGAAAAGTTAATCTTACTACGCGGCACGCAACAAAGCGGAAACACAATTTCTTTTTCCGCTTCAAAATAATCCAATGCCGATTCGAGCGTTGCTCGCACCAGCGCCGACGAAGAAACGCCCGTTTGCTTTTCAAAAGCTCTCAACCGAGCCAGCAAATCTTCATCCATACGGACGCCAAGCTGATACGTTTTCTTTTTCATCAGGAAAAATCATAAAAGCTTCTTGCGAAAAACAAACGAAATTTTTGCAAATCAAAGATTAACAAACAACACTCGTTTCCGACACCAGATTTTCAAAAAATTTCGTGCTCGGACTTCGATATTTTCTATTTTTCGGAAAAATATTTTATCGTCGCCGCGATGCCGTCGCGCACGGAAACGGGCAGTTTTTCTACACCGAGAGCGCGCTTGATTTTTGCGTTTGAAACGACGTAATTTTCCGTGAGTTTGTTGAGGCGATCTTTGTTAAACGGCAAGTGCAAGAGCGTTCCCGCCGATGCCGCCAAGCGCAAAAATCCTGCGGGAACGCAAACTACGCGAGCCGTCTTCCCGTGCACCGAGCAAATCGTTCGCACCAAATCATTGGTCGAAAGCGGCTCGTCATCCGCAACATTGTAAATTCCGGACGGTGGAGATTTTTCCAGCATTTGCGCCAAAATAAATTCCAAATTCTCTATCGCCAAAAACGAGCGGCGATTGTCAAATGCGCCAAGCGGCCAAGGCAAACCGCGCCTTACGACAGCGTAGAGCAAATTTAAATTTCCCTTGTTACCGGGACCGTGAATCATACACGGACGAATTATATAAACGCGCTTTCCGCCGGATTCGTCTTTTTCAAAATCAAAATTTTCGCGCAAAAAACTTTCTGCCGCGATTTTGCTTTCTCCGTAGGGCCCGACCGGCGCAGGAACGACGTCCTCCGTCAGCATTCCGCCGGAAACAAAATCCGCCGCAGCCTTTACCGAACTGAAAAAATAAAACTGCTTTGCCGAAGACTTGAGGAACCAGGAAAAAATCTTCTTCGTCAGCTCTGTATTCACGTCGAAGTAAACCTGCTCTCCCGCACGATTTTTCAAGTCGTGGGCTTTTCCCGCCAAATGAATCACCGCGTCAACAGCGGGCAACGTTCCCGCATCCACATCACGCCAAGAAAATTCCGACGCGCCCGGGCGCATGCTTAGCCCGAAAATTTCGTGTCCATTTTCCTTAAACGCCACCGAAATATTTTTTCCGACAAATCCGCCGATTCCCGTGATGAGAATTTTCATTACGCCGCCTCCTTTTCAACCGCGACGTAACGCGGCGGGAACAAAACCGCGTTCCCGCGGAAAACAAGCGAATTAACTTTTATTAACGGGGGGGGGGGGGGTAGTGCGATGTAGTTTTCGAGAATTTCGGCGGGAGTCCAGCCGAGTTCAGCGCGCGCTTTCGCGTTCGAGAACGTCAATGTTTCCGTAATTTTTTTCAAACGGGCGGAATCAATCGGCGCTTTTCCCAAGCAACAATCTCCGACAAACGCCAAACATTTTGCCAGCCAAAGCGGAATCGCAATCGGTTCCTTTTTCCCGAGTTGACGAGCAATCAGTTTCTCCAGTTCGGCAAAACTCGGAGCCGATGTCGCACAAACATTAAAAATACCGCCGCGCTCCGAAACGAGAGAAACAATACGCGCCAAATCCTCAACCATCACAATGCTTTTTCGCGCCGCGCCCTGCCCGATTCTCAAATATTTTCCGGATTTCATTCCGCGCACCATCGCGCCGAGATTTCCCGGAGCGTCCGTTCCCGCAATCAGCGACGGGCGCAAAATCGTGAGAACGACTCCATGTTTTTCGCACCAATTCGTCAAAAAAGCTTCGGCGGCAATTTTGCTCTTGGCGTAGGGAGACGTTCCCGCGAGCTCGCATTCCTCCGAAATATTTTCTCCGCTTTCTTTCCCGTAAACGGCAACCGTACTGATAAAAATGAACGCTTTCGGCGTTCCCGCACGTTCCAATGCGGCGCAAAGATTTTGCGTTCCCGTCAGATTCACGTCGAAAAACGCTTTTGCCTCCGCTTCGGTTCGCGGCACGCTATGCGCCTTCCCCGCCGCGTGATAAACGATGTCGAAAGATTCATCGAAACCTGGGATTCCCGCCGATAAATCCGCAACAATATCATTTTCTCTGCCGCGCCCCAAGGTTTTCACCGAATAATCGTTTGCCAAAATCGGCAAAACGTTTTTCCCGACAAATCCCGTTGCCCCGGTCAACAAAAGCTTTTTCATGTGAAAAGACGGAAAAACGCTTACGCCGTCCGGCAGAATGCGTCCATGGCGGCATCGAGGACGGCTTTGTTTTCCTCGGAAATTTCGACGAGCGGGAGGCGAAGTTCGGGAGACTCGATGATTCCCGCGCGCGCGAGGACGTATTTTGCGGGAACGGGATTCGGCTCGATGAAAAATTTTTTAAAGAGATCCGCCATTGAGTTATGGAGTCTTTGCGCTCCCGCGAGATCGCCGCTACGCATTTTTGCGACCATTTCCGTAACCTGTTTCGGGAGCCAGTTGGAAGCGACGGAAATTACGCCTTTTGCGCCGAGCGACATAAACGGAAGCGTCAGCGAATCATCTCCGCAGGTAACGATGAAATCCGGATCGAGTGCGCGCACGAGGCGAGAAACCTTGTCGCAGGAACCGCCGGCTTCTTTGATTCCGACGATATTCGGGAATTTTTTTCGCAAGCGGACAACGGTTTCGACGGCGATTTCGATGCCGCAACGCCCGGGAATCGAGTAAAGCATAATCGGTTTGTCGCTTGCTTCCGCGATTGCGGCAAAGTGGCGGAAAACGCCTTCCTGATTCGGTTTGTTGTAATACGGAGCGACGTGGAGAAATGCTTCGGCGCCGAGTTTTTCGGCTTCCTTTGTGAGCAAAACGGCTTCGTGCGTCGAGTTCGCGCCGGTTCCCGCGAGCACGGGAACGCGTCCGGCTGCGTATTCAACGGTTTTTGCGATGACTTCGAGGTGTTCTTCGTGCGTCAGCGTCGGCGACTCGCCGGTTGTTCCGACGGATAGGATTCCGTCAATTCCGCCGGCGACTTGGTGTTCGACGAGTTTTTTCAAATCGGCGTAATTGACTTCGCCGTTTTTCATCGGCGTTACGAGTGCGGTCCACGCGCCTGCGTACTGCTCAAAATTTGTCGTGCTCATTGATCTGTTAATAAAAAACTTTTCCTGCGGGAACGCAAAATTGAAATTTTGCTTTATCGGAAAGCATTTTAATGAGCCCGCAACTCTGCTAAATTTCTTGCCTGCGCGGGAACGAGGTGATAGAAATCGTAAATTAATTTCCCCATTAATAAACGTATTTTTTCCGCGTTTAACTCCACTTTACCCATTATTCAAAGCAGATTTTGGCATCACCATGATTTCCGCCGACGATTACGTTGTTCAACTTATTCAAGACCGCGAGCTGGTCGCGCCCGACATTGTCGATATCGCCCGTCAGGATGTTCTCGGGCAAGGCATTCGGGAAACCGAGTCCGATTCGGCAATTCTTGATTTACTTGTCGAGAAAGGCTACACGGACTGGAAGGCGATTTCTTCGGCACTTGCGGCGGAGTTCGATATGGAAGTCGCCGATTTGTCGCAGGTACGCCCGACAGACGATGCGCTCAAGCTTGTAGGGCAAGACACGGCCACCCGCTACAACGTGCTCCCGTTGCAGATGGAAGGCTCGGATCTGCTTGTTGTCATCGCCGACCCGCTCGACATGGATTCGATGGACGAGCTGAGCAAGCTTGTCGGCAAGACTCTGAATTTCAAAATTGCGCCGCCCGATGAAATCCGTGAAGCAATCGTCGCGGCTTACGATAATTCCGGAGATGCGGGAAGCTCGGCGCTGAAAGAAATTTTCGGTGACGGGAACGGCTTGGACGTTAAAATTCCCGGTAACGACGAAAAAAACGCAAAGGAAGAAGACGCTCCGATCATTAAATACGTGAACTTGCTGATTACGGAGGCGATTCGTCGCCGCGCATCCGACATTCACATGGAGCCTTTGGAAAAACGCTTCCGCATCCGCTACCGTATCGACGGCGTTTTGCAGGAAGTGGAAAATCCGCCGAAGCGCCTGCAAGCGTCGATTATTGCCCGTCTCAAGCTTATGGCAAACGTCTCGCTGGCGGAAAAACGCATCCCGCAAGACGGACGCATCCAAATTCAGGTTGCGGGAAAAGACGTCGACTTGCGTGTTTCCGTGCTTCCGACGGTTTACGGCGAATCTATCGTCATGCGTATTCTCGACAAGGAAGGCTTGAAACTCGGGCTTCCCGAACTCGGCTTTTTCTCGGACGACCAGGAAATCTTCATGAAGATTATCACGGGAGCGGACGGCATTTTCCTCGTGACGGGACCGACCGGTTCCGGGAAATCGACGACGCTGTATTCGGCACTTAATTACATCAATCAGCCGGACCGGAAAATTATTACGGTCGAAGATCCGGTCGAATACCAGATGGCGGGAATTAATCAGGTTCAAGTTCGGCGGGAAGTCGGCATGACGTTCTCGTCGGCACTCCGCTCCATGCTCCGCCAAGCTCCGAACATTATCATGATCGGGGAAATTCGCGACTTGGAAACGGCGGAAATCGCGGTCAATGCTTCGCTGACCGGGCACATGGTTTTCTCGACGCTTCACACGAACGACGCGCCGGGCGCGGTTTCACGTCTTGTTGACATCGGTGTTAAGCCGTTCCTTGTTTCAGCATCGCTTCGCGGGGTTTTGGCGCAACGACTTGTCCGACGCATTTGTCCGGATTGTGCAGCGTCTTATACGCCGACGGAAAAAGAATTGATCTCAATCGGCATGTCAATCAGCGACCTCACGGAAACGAATTTCCGCAAGGGGAAAGGTTGCGTAAAGTGCCACGACACGGGCTATCGCGGGCGACGCGGCGTTTTCGAGCTTTTCCTCGTCAACGAAGAAATCCAAGAAATGATTTACCAAAACGCAACGCTCGTCGATCTGCGTCGAAAGGTGCGCGACCTCGGAATGCGCACGATGCGCGAAGACGGCATTCGCAAAATTGTAGCCGGGATCACGACCATCGAAGAAGTGCTCTCGACGACCGTCAACGTCGAATAATTCGTTCCCGCAACCCTTTATTTTTAGAAAGACTACAGACGATGAATTATCTTTTGAACGACTTGCTTGAACTCGTAATTTCCGAAAAAGCCTCGGACTTGCACCTGCATGTTGATCAAGCGCCGGTTTTGCGCATTTCCGGAGCGATGCTTCCCGTGGAAGGCCCGCATCTTACACCGGAAGATACGGAAACCATGGTAAAAGAAATTACGCCGCCGCACCATTTAAAACGCCTCGAAGAACAAGGCGGTTGCGATTTCGGTTTTTCCTTCGGCAACAAGGCGCGCTTCCGCGTCAGCTGTTTCAAAGCACGAAGCGGCGAAGCCGACGGGAACGCTTACGGGATTGTCTTGCGCCAAATCCCGCACGACATGTTCACGCTCGAAAAGCTCGGACTTTCCGATAAGGTCAAATCCCTGCTGATGCGCCAACGCGGGCTCATCCTCGTCACGGGACCGACCGGCTCCGGGAAAACGACGACACTTGCTTCGATGCTTAATTGGATCAACGAAAACGAAGAGCGCCACATCATTACAATCGAAGACCCGATTGAATATTTCCACGAACACAAACGCTCGGTCGTCACACAACGCGAAATCGGGCGCGACGTTCCGAGTTTCTCCGATGCGATTCGCTCTGCCCTGCGCCAAGACCCCGATATCATTCTCGTCGGCGAAATGCGAGATTTGGAAACAATTACCGCCGCCGTCTCCGCCGCCGAAACCGGGCACCTCGTCTTTGCAACTTTACACACCACGGGAGCGGCACGCACGGTCGACCGAATTGTTGATGCGTTCCCGGCAGACACCAAAGAGCAAATTCGTATGCAATTGGCATCCTCGCTCGTTGCCGTCATTTCCCAAGTTCTTTGCCGCCGCAAAAACGGCGGACGCGTTGCCGGCTACGAAATCATGATTAACACGGATTCCACCTCCGCACTCATCCGCGACAACAAAACCTACCGCATCGCCTCGGAAATTCAAACCGGTGGCGCGCTCGGAATGCGCACACTCGACAGCCACCTGCTCAGCCTCGTCGAAGACGGCATCATCGAACCGGCAGAAGCCGTAACCTACGCTCAGGAGCCGGACGAAATGCGCCAAAATCTCCGTAACCTCTAAAAATCCGATTTTACTATGTTTGACGACCACAGCGAAGACCTGATGGCTTACCTGGAAGATTCCGGGAAGATCACAAAGCAACAGCTCGATGATTGCTGGACCGAACACACGGAGACCGGGAAAGCGTACACGGATATTCTCGAAGACTCCGGATACTTTTCCCGCGAAGAAATCCTCCAAATCGTCGCCGACCGGCTTTCCGTCACATTCGTTCCCGAACCGCCGGAAATGATTGACGCAAGTCTAATCCGCCTCATCAAAGCCGAACAAGCTCATCAATACGGAGCCATTCCCTATAAAGCCGACTCCGATCGCATCTACCTCCTCACAAAGGATCCGTTTAATCACGCCGTTGAAGACAACTTCAGTTTCGTGCTCAAGCGCGACGTGGAACTTTCCGTTTGCGACCCGGTAAAAGTCCAAGACGCCATTATTAAATATTACGGCGAAGAAAATTCGTCGATGGACTCCGTTCTGAATGAAATTGAAGGACTTGATCTCGGCGGGGACGATGAAAACGCTCTTTCCAACTCCGCAAATCAAGCGCCGATTATCCGCTTCGTCGACGTTGTTCTGCAGGAAGCCGTAAAAGCAAAAGCCTCCGACATTCACTTCGAACCGTTCGAAGATCAATTCCGCATTCGCTATCGTATTGACGGAGCGCTCTACGAAATGGCTCCGCCGCCGAAAAGCCTTGCGGGAGCAGTTACCGCCCGCGTGAAGGTTATGTCGGGACTCAATATCGCGGAAAAACGAATTCCTCAGGACGGACGTATCAAAACCACGGTCGGCGGACGCCCGATTGACCTTCGTGTTTCCACGCTCCCGACACAATTCGGAGAATCCGTCGTGCTTCGTATCTTGGACAAAGGTGTCGTTAATCTCGACCTCGAAAACCTAACGATGACCGACGAAATCATGAGCGGAATTCGAGAGCTCGTAAACCGCCCGAACGGCATTTTCATCGTTACGGGCCCGACCGGTTCCGGAAAAACAACGACGCTGTATTCCGCCTTGCGGGAAGTCAACACCGTCGATGTTAAAATTCTTACCGCAGAAGATCCGGTTGAATACGAAATCGAAGGTATTATGCAGGTTCAAATCAACCACCAGGTCGGTTTGACTTTTGCTTCGGCTTTGCGCTCCTTCCTGCGTCAAGACCCGGACACCATCATGGTCGGGGAAATTCGCGACCAGGAAACCGGCGGGATCGCGGTTCAGGCGGCACTCACCGGACACGTCGTGCTTTCCACGCTTCACACGAACGACGCGCCCGGCGCCGTCACGCGCCTTGTCGATATGGGCTTGGAGCCGTTCCTCATCGCGGCTTCGCTCGAAGGCGTCCTCGGGCAACGTTTGCTCCGCCGCATCTGCCGTTCCTGCAAGACCGCTTACGAGCCCGACCAGGCGGTTATCAACATGTTGCAAGTCGATCCGCTCGAAATTGCGGAAAAACAATTCTACTACGGCAAAGGGTGCTCGGAATGTAATCGTACCGGCTACAAGGGACGCCAAGGGCTTTTTGAATTGATGATGATTAACGATGCCGTCCGCGAGCTTATCACCAAAAAAGCTCCGACACTCGTTCTCAAACAAAAAGCAATCGAAAACGGAATGCGTACGTTACGCGACGACGGCCTGCGCTGTATTTTTGATGGATTGACCACCATCGAAGAAGTTTTAAAGTATACCTAATCCTCTTAACCCCCAATCACGCAAATGGCAAAGGACAACTCTGCATCCGGCGGGAACGCCAAAAATAAAAAGAAAAACCAAGCGTTTAACAAAAAAATTAAAACGGAACAGCTAACTGTCTTCACGCGCCAGCTCGCAACACTGCTTCAGGCAGGTCTGCCGTTGCTCCGCGCAACGCAGATTCTCTGCGAACAGGAACGCGACCCGAATTTTAAAAGTGCGCTTGAAACAATCTGCGACAACATTCAATCCGGGAACTCGCTCTCCGACGCGCTTTCGCAGTTCCCGCGAATGTTTGACCGCCTTTATATCAACATGATCAAAGCCGGGGAAGCCGGCGGCGTGCTCGATACCGTGCTCGATCGCTTGGCAATGTTCCAGGAAAAATCCGAGCGTATTAAGAAAAAAGTCAAATCCGCGATGGTCTATCCGTGTGTCGTTATCTGCGTCGCCGGCGTCATCGTCTACCTGCTCCTTACGTTCGTCGTTCCGTCTTTCCAATCCATGATTGCGTCGCAGGGCGGGCAAATGCCGGCTCTGACGGAATTCGTCATGAACATCGGGAACGGCTTGCGCGACCACTGGTTGCTTACGCTCATCGGCTTTGCAATTCTCATCTTCGGCGGACGCTTCGCGTTCAAAAACCCGAAAGTCTGCGCCATGCGCGACCGCGTCATGTTCCGCATGCCGAAAATCGGAACCTTCCTCCAAACCGTTACCGTTTCTCGTTTCTGCCGCACTTTCGGAACGCTCATGTCCTCCGGCGTGCCGATTCTGCAAGCCATGAAAATTACAACGGAAACGCTCAACAACATCGTCTTGCAGGAAGCGCTCGAAAAAGTCCACGATCGCGTTCGCGACGGGGACACGCTTGCCGCACCGCTTGAACAGGCAAAAGTCTTCCCGCCGATGGTTTGCTCTATGGTGCAGGTCGGCGAAGAAACCGGTCAGCTCCCGGAAATGCTCAATCGCGTTGCGAACAATTACGACGAAGAAGTGGACAATGCCGTCGGCGCGCTTACTTCCGTCATTGAGCCTTTGTTGATGGTCTTTCTCGCAATCGTCGTCGGAACCATCGTTATCGCGATGTTCCTTCCGATTATCGACGTCATCAAGAACATGACCGGCGGTTAATATTCCTCGGCTATCTCAAAAGACGTTCCCGCGGGAACGTCTTTTTTTATTTCGGAATTCGGAGCATTCTTACAAAAATGATGACGGGCAACCTACCCCTAAGTTGCCCGTCTGTTATTTTCTATATCTCGTTGCTTATTACCCCATCTCTCACTACGTGAGAGAAAAACTTAATTTTCTATTTATGGAATATTATTTAATAAAGCAAGGCAAGTATTTTTTGAAAAAACTTTTTAAACCCGATAAATAAAGGAAAGTTTTTTTGAGGCAAGGCCTTTAACAAACCTTCTCAGACCAAGAAAATCGAGTTTTTGCATTTTCAAAAAGACCGTTTTTTTGTTCGCAGAAACGCTCTTATTCCGATTTACTGGAGGTTTCTAAAATCAAACATGACAGAAAAATCACTCAGAGTGCTCATTATCGGCTCAGGCGGGCGGGAACACGCTTTGCTCAAAGCCTGCAAAGCCAGCCCGCTCGTGGCGGCGGTCTCCGTTGCGCCGGGCAACGGCGGCATGGAACAGGAAGCAATTTGCTATCCGCTGAACGTCACGGACGTTCCCGCGATCGTAGCATTGGCAAAACGCCTGGACTCCAACTTTGTCATCGTCGGACCCGAGGCCCCGCTCTCGGTCGGCGCAGTCGACGCACTCCTCGCGGAAGGCATTCCCGTTTACGGTCCGACTAAAGCGGGAGCCGTACTTGAAGCGAGCAAAACGTTTACAAAAGATTTTCTGATGCGCCATGCAATCCCGACCGCATGGGGCAAAAAATTCACTTCGTCGGAAGAAGCCGTCGAATTCCTTGCCGATCAAAAATTTCCGATTGTCATCAAGGCAGACGGGCTCGCAGCAGGGAAAGGCGTCATCATTGCCGAAGATTACGATGCCGCCTGCTCTGCTGTTTACGACATGCTCGACGAAAAATGCTTCGGGAACGCCGGCTCCGAGATTTTAATTGAGGAATTTATGGCAGGCGAAGAAGCCTCCATCATGCTGATGGTTTCGGAAGACAAGTATGTCATGCTCCCCGCTAGCCAAGACCACAAGCGCGTCGGCGACGGAGACACGGGACCGAATACCGGCGGCATGGGCGCATACGCTCCCGCGCCGGTTGTTACGCCTGAAATCGAAAAGGCGGTTGTCTCCAAAATTGTGGAGCCGACGCTGAAAGGCTTACTCGCTGACGGCATCCGTTACCGCGGCACGCTTTACGTCGGAATCATGATTACGGCAGAAGGCCCGAAGGTCGTTGAGTTCAATGCCCGATTCGGCGATCCGGAATGCCAAGTTCTCCTTCCTTTATTAAAAACCGATCCCGTGCAACTCATGTATGATTGCGCGACGGGAACGCTCGATCCGGCAAAAGTCGAATTCAAAGACGGATTTAACATCATTGTCGTACTCGCCGCCCAAGGCTATCCGAGCACGCCGCGCAAAGGCGACGTTATCTCGTTCCCGGGCAAACTCCCCGAAGGAACGGCGATCCTGCATTCGGGAACGGAGCGCGAAGATTCCGGCGATATCGTAACCGCAGGAGGGCGAGTCCTCGGAGTCGTCGCTCACGGCGAAACTCTCGCCGGCGCCGCCCGAAACGCTTACGCGCTCATTGAAAAAGTGCACTTTGAAGGAATGCACTTCCGCCGCGACATCGGCGCCCGCCAACTTAAACGCGACGGCGTTTAAACACGCGCTCCCGCAGATTTTCTGCTACGGAAAACCATGCCCGAAGACGCGAAAATTGTCGGCGTACTCGAACGCATTGTTTTCTACAACGACGAAAATTACTTCACGATAGGCGAAGTAAAATTATCGGAAGGTTCCCGCGAAACCGTAACGGTCGCGGGAACGCTCCCCGCCGTACAATGCGGTGAGACCCTCGAACTTGCCGGAGAATGGGTTTTGAATAAAAACTACGGGCGGCAATTCAAAATCACGAGTTTCACCTCCAAACTTCCCTCAAGCGTCCACGGCATCCGCAAATATCTCGGTAGCGGACTGATTCCCGGCATCGGCAAAGCCTACGCGGAGCGTATCGTTGCCCGTTTCGGTGCCGACACGCTGAGAATCATCTCCGAAGAATCCGCGCGTCTGAAAGAAATCCCCGGAATCGGCGCCGGCCGCATTAAAGCGATCAAGGAATCTTGGGAAGAACAAAGCGCTCTGCGGGAAATCATTGTTTTTCTGCAAACTTACGGCGTTACTTCCGCACAATGCACGCGCATCGTCAAAACCTACGGGAACAACGCAAAAGAAATCCTTCAGGAAAATCCTTATCGCCTCGCCCGCGATATTGACGGAATCGCCTTTCCGACCGCCGATAAAATCGCACGCAATCTCGGATTGCCGAACGAAAGTACACGCCGCATCGAAGCCGGAATCCTTTACGCGCTCGACAGTGCCGAAATCGATGGGCACACGGCGTTCCCACATGGCGAATTACTAAAAAATGCAAGTGAACTCCTCGACGTTCCCGCAGAACTCGTTTCCGAAACCCTCGATGCGTTAATCGCGAAAAAACAGCTGATTCCCCTACCCGATTTCGAGCTCCGGTTACTCCAAAAAAATGATCAGGCGAACGCCGAAAAAGAAATCGCCGCCTGCGTCAGCCGACTCTCGCAAACGCCGGGCAGGCTCCCGCCGATTAAAATCGATCGGGCTGTTATTTGGGCTGAAGAACACGCCGGATTTGAATTTGCGCCCGAACAAAAAAACGCTGTAGCAACTGCACTCGCTGAAAAATTTTCCGTCATCACCGGAGGTCCCGGTACTGGGAAAACCACCATTTTGCAGGCGATCTGTTCCATTCTCCGAGCCAAAAAAGTACGCATCACTCTTGCCGCTCCGACCGGTCGCGCCGCACAGCGCATGAGCGAAACCACCGGGCTTCCTGCGGGAACCATCCACCGTCTTCTCAAACCGGAACCGCTCCTCGGCGGATTTGTCCACAATGAAAATTACCCGCTCGAAACGGATTTTGTCATCGTTGACGAAACATCAATGCTCGACAACAAGCTCGCCTCCGCGCTCATGCGCGCCGTGCCGAAGGAAGCGCATCTCGTTTTCGTGGGCGACGTCAACCAGCTTCCGAGCGTCGGCGCCGGCAATGTCCTCGGCGATTTAATCGCATCCGGGCGTGTTCCCGTCACGCGGCTTTCCGCTGTTTATCGTCAAGGCAAGCGCTCCGGAATCGTTACCACCGCCCACGCGATCTTGCAGGGCGATGCCCGCCCACCGGAGCCGCAGCAACTTTCGGTTTACGAATTTAACCCTTCCCGCGACATTCATTTTATCAGCGCCGATTCGGCAGAAGATTGTTGCAAAAAAACAATCGAACTTGCGACTCGTGCCATTCCGCGCCTGCTCGGAATTCGTTCTTCGGAAGAAATTCAAATCCTTGTCCCGATGCATCGCGGGAACGTCGGCGTTCAGAATATGAACGCACTCCTCCAAAAAGCATTCAAGCCGGGAAATACGCCAAGCGTTCCCGCGCCGGGAGGAACGCGCTTTGAAGTCGGTGATAAAGTCCTCCAAAATCGCAACAACTACGATAAGAATGTCTTCAACGGCGACCTCGGCTACATCGAAAATGTTTTTCCCGAAACCGGCGGTGTGCGTGTCCGCTTCGCTGAAAACGTCGTCGATTACGCACGCGGTGAGCTGAGCGAATTGCAAGCCGCCTACGCCATTACGATTCACAAGTCGCAAGGCTCGGAATTCCCGGTCGTCATTATTCCGCTTGTCAAAGGGCATTTTATGATGTTGCGACGCAATCTGATTTATACGGCTATTACACGCGGACGCAAAAAAGTATTCATCGTCGGCGAACCCGCCGCCTACGCCATGGCGGTTAAAAACGCCGAATCCGCCCGACGCCACACCGGGCTTCCTGCACAACTCGAAAACGGGCAAGTCCACTAAAAACCGTCTCCCAAAAAAATCAGCACGGGAGCGGTTCCGGGTGTTGCGAACTTAAATGCTTTCTGCCGGATCTACCGAGATTTGCTGATGTTCCCGCCAAATTTCCAATTTCGCGGCAGCAACGGCAAGCGCAACGGCGACCGCTGTTTCGACACGCAAAACGCGAGCGCCCAAATGAGCGAATTTAAATCCGCGTTCCCGCAAAATCTCCCGCTCCGCATTGGTCCAACCGCGCTCGGAGCCGACTGCAAGCGTGCAGAGCGTTCCCGCAGGAATTTCGGTTGTAAGCACCTCGGGAAGCATCGCACTCTTTTCGTAAACATCTAAAGCAAGCGACAAATCGTCGCGCGTTCCCGTCGCGCTAAGCGCATCCGCCAACGAATGAAAAAAGCAAACGCGCGGCAGCAACGTCGTGCAGGTCTGCTCTGCGGATTTTTTTAAAATTTCTTTAATTTCTGCGTTCCCGTCGCGCCAAAGCGTACTCTGCGCGTAAGCAGGATCTCCGTTTTGTGAAATAAAAACGTCAATTTCACGGCAGCCGATTTCACTCGCCGTCGCAAAAACTTTTTTCATCGTTTGAGGGCGCGAAAGCCCGACAAGTAAACGAATCGGCGGAGAAAAACTTTCTGCGGGAACGCCCTGCTCCCACACAACGGAAAACGTAATGTCCCCGCTCGGAGAAATCGTCTCAATCGTCGCCATTCCTCGGGCCGCGTTTTCGGCGCCGCACCAAAAAGTTGTTCCGACTCGCGCTTTTAAAACACGCATCAGATGCATTGCCGCCGGCGTTCCCGCGGCGAGTGTTTGCGTCGTTTCCGACGAAGGCAAAAGAATCAGATTCACGGGAACTACTTTTGCGAAGGCAATTCGCGTAAATTTTCGGGAACAACGGCGCCGCCGGAGACAATCATTTTCATGGCTTCGGAGACGGAAACGTCCAGCTGAATAACCGAATCTGCGGGAACGAAAATCATATAACCGCCGGTCGGATTAGGCGTTGTCGGCACAAAAACATGAATCAGTTGCTTACCGCTCAAGGCACAAAGCCGCGTCGTTTTTTCATGCGTAACAAAGGCAACGGTCCACGCCTCGCGGCGCGGGAACTCGACCAAAACGACTTTGCTGAACGTCTGCTTTTTTCCGACACTAAAGGTATCGATAATTTGTTTGATAGAAACATAAACCGACCGCACCATCGGCACACCTTGCAAGATGTGATCAAGGCGACTAAGAAACCATTTTCCCAAAACGTAACGCGAAACAAGCCCGATTAAAACGAGAAATACGGCAACGCAAAGCGCGGAAACAAGCGTTACGCCCGCGCCGAAAAACGGATTGTCGTACGGAATATCACATCCGCAAAGATTCAAAAAGGCTTTTAGCGTGCCGCGCGCCGGCGATGCCATCGCATTGACAAGCCAAACGACGATGTAAGCCGTCAGCGTCACGGGAAGGCATACAAACAAGCCGGTGAAAAATGCCTTGCGCGCCAACGGAAGAAAACCGCGTTCCTCGGAAACTTTTTCAGACTGAGCCATAGTCAAAATCTTGCATAGGCAAGGCGTCGGAGCGATAAAATTTTGTCGATAATTCCGTTCCCGCGGCGATAATGGATTCAATGCTCACAGGACCTTTCAATCTTTCCTGCACACGGGAACTACTCGAAACACTTTCACATTCGCCCAAAAAATGGCTCGGGCAAAACTTCCTCGTGGACGGCAACATCGTCAAAAAATCACTCGAACTTGCCCAAGTTTGTGCCGACGACACGATTGTTGAAGTCGGTCCGGGATTGGGAACACTGACGACAACGCTTCTTCAAAGCGGCGCACGCGTCTTCGCCGTCGAACGAGACGCAACGCTCGCCGCACATTTACGGGAACGCGTCGCTCCCCATTACCCGGAAAAATTTTCGCTCAAAGAAGCCGACGCGATGAATTTCCCGCTCGCGGAATTCCCGGAAAAAATGCCGGCGGGAACAGCCTTCAAAATCGTCGCCAATCTTCCCTATGCTATTTCAACGCCTTGGATGGATGCCGTTTTAGACGGTGAAAATCTGCCGAAAGTTCTCGTATTGATGCTTCAAAAAGAAGCGGCGGATCGCTTTACGGGAACGCCGGGCAACAAAAATTACGGCGCACTTTCCGTTTTTCTTGAAGCAGCTTACGAACGTGCGCCCGGACACAAGGTTTCGGCAAACTGCTTTTTCCCGCCTCCGAAAATTGATTCCTACCTGCTCCACTTACGTCTGCGGGAACAGCCGAAAAAATTCCTTCCGGAAAGTAAAAAGCTCATTCGCGAACTTTTTATTTATCGGAGAAAACAGGTCGCGTCCGTCCTAAAAAAAATCGACCTCGGAAAAATTCCCGGCAACGCAGTCGAAGCGTGGTTAAACGAACTCGCACAATTCGGATGCGCGGGAAGCGACCGACCGGAATGCATTCCCTGCGCCGCATGGCTCGCTCTCGACGAAAAAATACGCGCCGGTTTTTCCGTCATTAAAAATTAACTACATTTTCTACGGGAACGCCGTATGCCTCATATTTTCGAGTGTAAAAAATTTTGGCAATCGCCGCACAATCGCACGCTCCCGCAAGACTTCTGCAAGCGAACGTTACTGATGGGCATCGTCAATGCCACGCCTGATTCTTTTTCCGACGGAGGAAAATTCCTCATCCCGCGAGCCGCCGCCGAACACGCGAAAACACTCATAGCCGACGGAGCCGACATTATCGACCTCGGCGCCGAATCCACGCGTCCGGGGTCCCGAAAAATCACGCCCGACGAAGAATGGCAAAGACTTTCTCCCGCACTCAGCGCAATACGTGAAAACCTGCCGGATGTTCCCGTCAGCATCGACACCTCAAACGCCGAAGTCGCCGAAAAAGCCGTCGCCGCCGGAGCCGATATTCTAAACGATGTTTGCGCCATCGGCGAACGTTGCACGACTGCGGGAACGCCCTACCCGCTCGGGACAATTGCCGCGCGTACGGGAACGCCGCTCATCGCCATGCACAACCGCTTCACTAATCCGAATTACCGGAATTTTTGGACGGACTTTTTAGACGATTTGCAAGCCGGCATCGAACGCATCCTAAACTGCGGCGTTCCCGCAGAACAACTTTGGATTGACCCCGGATTCGGATTCGGGAAAACGCCCGAACAAAACCTCGAAATCGTCGCACGACTTCGGGAAATCGCGGAACTCGGCTTTCCGGTTTTACTCGGAACTTCCCGCAAAAGCACCCTGGGAATCGTTCTCGGCGGAAAACCGCCCGAAGCGCGAACCGGCGGCGATTCCGCCTGCGCCGCGCTCGGAGCTTTCCACGGAGCCGCCTGCCTGCGCCTCCACGACATCGCTGCGCACAAAGACGTCGTCGCCGTTGCCGATGCCGTTTTCCGAAACGCTCCGGCACAAGCGAGTTTCCCAAAGCACGCCTAACCTACGGGAGAAACTTTCAAAGTTCTTGCAGGCACTCCGGCAACGACCGTATTCGCGGGAACGTCTGCAATAACCACTGCGCCCGCTCCGACATAGGCATTTTCTCCAACGGAAACGCCTTGAATAATTACCGCTCCCGCGCCGATCCACGCATTTTCACCGACAGAAACGTTCCCGCACAACGTCGAATGCGGAGCGACATGAACGAAATTCCCGATGCGGCAATCATGATCCACGCTCGCCCCCGTATTCACAATCACGTGCTCGCCGATTTCTACCCCGGAATTAATAATCGCGCCCGGCATTACAACCGTTCCCGCGCCGATTTTTACGGATGTAGAAACCACAGACGACGGATGAATCGCGGTCGCAAAGCACACGTTCCCGCGGGACTTCAAAAATTCCGCAATTTTTCGACGAGCAAAATTTTTCCCGATTGAAATAATTGCCGTTCCCGCCGGAACCTCCGAACCACGCAACACCGGCAAGCCGCAAAAATCCCGAAGCGCGACATCATCATCGCACACACAGTCGACTACGACACCCTGCGCACGCAGAATATCGAGAATCACTTTGGCATGCCCGCCCGCTCCGTAGAGAAAAAACATTTTACGATACTTAATTGCCTCCGTTAAAAGGTTCTGAAGAAAATCTTCTACGATGAAACCCGCTTTTGACAATCTTTGCAAATCTTTGATTAGCATTAGTAGTATAGATAATTAATTTTACGGAAGGAAAGACATGAGCTCACGCGGCTCTTACTTGCCTTCCTCCGTCTCTCCCGCACTCCGATCGCTCCGGAAGGTTTTACAGAACTCAAACTCCACGTCTCGACCTTTCGGGTTGAAATCTCCGCAATCATAGATTACATGCGGGATTCGCGCCCAAAAACCGCTAAAAAATTACAAAATTTTCTGAAAAATAGGCATTTTGGGGCGTGTTTGACGAATCGCAAAAGGCACGAAAAAGCCCGCGAGGCCTTTATTTATCAGCGTTCGCGGGCTTTTAAAAATGGTGCTCAAGAGGGGACTCGAACCCCTAAGCCTCTCGGCATATGCACCTCAAGCATACGTGTCTACCAATTTCACCACCTGAGCAATGGAAAAATGTAAAAATAAATAAATCCTTTTTTTCCAAGAAACGCAAGCTCTTTTTAGAAATTATTTAAAGAAATAAAAAAGCGTTCCCGTAAACCTGTTGCGGGAACGCTTTTTCTTCCGTCAAAGCTTAGAGCGGCATGTTGCCGTGTTTCTTCGGCGGGCGCGTACCGCGCTTATTCATCGTATTGCGGAGCGCCATCGAGATGACGGCACGCGACTTGGCGGGATCGATGACATCGTCAACAATACCCTGCGCTGCAGCACGATACGGTGCGGCGAATTGCGCGGCATACTCTTCGGCGTGCGCCTTCTTACAAGCGGCGGAGGCTTGCTTCGCGGCGTCTTCAGCTTCAGCTTCGGACTTGCCGGCGGCAAGTGCTTCGGCTTTCGCTTTTTCCCCTGCGGCAACGATATCTTTCTTGAAGATAATGTTGGCAGCGCCATCCGGCCCCATCACGGCAATTTCCGCCGTCGGCCAAGCATAAACGGCATCCGCGCCGAGATGCTTGGAGCACATTGCGATGTACGCCCCTCCGTAAGCTTTGCGGAGGATGAGCGTAATCTTCGGAACCGTGGAAGCGGAATACGCATGGAGCATTTTTGCCCCGTGGCGAATAATTCCGCCGCGTTCCTGCTGTTTTCCGGGAAGGAATCCGGGAACGTCCACAAGCGTAACCAACGGAATATTAAACGCATTGCAGAAGCGAATAAAACGTGCGCATTTGTCGGAAGCATCGATGTCGAGCACACCGGCTTTTTGCGTCGGCTGATTCGCGACAATCCCGCAAACGATTCCCTGCATACGCGCGAAACCGATGACGGCGTTTTTCGCGAAGTCACGCATCACTTCAAAGAATGTATCTTCGTCGAAGAGGCGCTCGATGACTTTTTTCATGTCGATCGGATTTTTCGGATCCTCGGGAACGAGCTTTTCCATGTAAGGATCTTCCTGCGTGCTGACGGTCGGCGTCGGGTCATGCGGCGGATCTTTCATGTTGTTTGACGGGAGGTAGCTGAGGAGGCGACGTGCAATCTGGAGTGCGTGCGCATCGTCTTCCGCGACAAAGTGAACGTTCCCGCTAATGGATGCGTGAGCGGCGGCAGAGCCGATTTCGTCCATCGTGCAAGCTTCCCCGGTAACGGCTTTGATGACTTCCGGTCCGGTGATAAACATCTGCGCGTTGGACTTTTTCATAATGATAAAGTCCGTCAACGCCGGAGAATATGCGGCGCCGCCGGCGCACGGCCCGGCGATAATCGAAATTTGCGGAATAACGCCCGAAGATTGGACATTGCGGTAGAAAATATCACCGAAGCCCTTAAGCGCCATTTCGCCTTCAGGGATACGAGCTCCTCCGGAGTCGTTAATTCCGATAATCGGCATCCCGTTCGTAAGCGCATATTCCTGCGTGCGGGAAATCTTCTGGGCATGCGCATGCCCGAGCGAGCCGCCCTGTACGGTAAAATCTTGGGCAAACATCGCGACGGGACGCCCGTCCACCAAGCCGACGCCGGTAACAACGCCGTCGCACGGAAGGTCTTTTCCCTTCATCCCGAAATCTTGGCATTGATGCTTAACGTGCATACCGAATTCCATGAAAGAACCGGGAGCCACTAAGCCCGCAATGCGATCGCGCGCAGTCATCAGTCCCTTTGCTCGGCGAGCGTTCAGTTTGTCTTCGCCTCCGCCGTCAAAGGCTTTTTTGCGAAGTTGTTTCAGATTTTCAATGAGTTCTTTCTTCATACGTAAATCTTTTAGGGTTTTGAACGAATTGACCTAATGTAGCGCAGCCCTGAAAAATAATCAAAAAGAAAAGCGGGAACAACGCCGAGAAACCGCGACAAATCCAAGCATCAGCGTTCCTGCAAGCAAGCTGAAAGACGCAGGCTCGGGAACGGCAAGAAAACGCCCTACGGAGAGCGACGACAAGCCGTGAATTTTCGTTGCATATGCAGAACTGTAGGTACTGAGATAAACGCCGGTTTCATCCGCAACCACTTCAAAGGAATCAAGACTCACAATACCGTCATCCGAATCCGTCAGATAAATTTCGGTAACAAATCCGTTTTCGTCAAATTCGCACCCCCAAGCCGTGACGGCATGACCACCCGCGTCTTCCCCCGCCGCATTAATAAAGCTGACGCTCAGTCCCACGACCGCCTTTTCCTCCTCAAAAGAATTAATCAGTAGAGAAGAAAAATCTCCGTACCCACCGAACGCTCCGTAAGTTGCCGTTGTCGAATAATTATACGAGCGAAAGTCTCCAAGTTGTTCCCACGTCCTGCGCGTGTAATCGTAATTCAAACCGAACATCGCATTCGCATCCGGATAGATATTCTTAAAAAATCCTCCCGTTCCCGCAGAGTTTTCCCGGCGTTGAGCCCAACCGTCGTCTGCCGGATAGGAATTGCCATAAAAACCACCCGTCATATACCACGGAATTCCGTAATATCCGTTCCCGCCGTCATCCGTCCAGTTGTTTACAAAATAATCAAAAATCTGATACTGACGGCGCGTTGCGCGTTCCCGCCCGACGACAAAACCGTCCGGTGCATCCGCGGGAAGAATATTTCCGGCCGCGACATAAGCGTTTTGCCAATATTGAAGCATATTAGACGACTGTGCCGCCCAACACATATTGGCATCGGAATAAGCACCGCTCCCGATTGCCGAAATATCCGCCGACGAATACGGATTCCACGCCTTGTTTACGTCAATCCAGCCGCTCTCCCGCGAAACGCCGGGAGCCCACGCAGAACCGACCGAAGCCCAAAGCGAAGCAGGCACAAGCACCGAAAAACACACAACACAAATCAGGCGACAATAAATGCACATACGCTAAACCCTATAACAATAATAGGATTCAACAAGCAAATAATCCTAAAATATTAAGCATGCTTTTTCCTTTGCCAAACAAACGAACAGCTGAGATAATAGACTACTTATATTTAAATTTAACATTCTACTAAGCAGAACATCATGGCTAATGTAAAATTTTTCAGCGGCAAGGAAATCCCGCTCGAAATGCACAAGGTGCGCATCGTTCAGAAACTGAGCCTGCCGCCCGTGGAAGAACGCGTCGCACGCATGAACGAAGCCGGCAACAACACTTTTCTTTTGCAAAATCGCGATGTCTTTATGGACATGCTCACCGACTCCGGCGTGAACGCAATGAGCGATCTCCAGCAAGCCTCCATGCTCCGCGCCGACGACGCCTACGCCGGCTCCGAAACCTACAATCGCATGACGGCGAAAGTTTCCGAAATTTTCGGTATGGAATATTTCCTTCCCGTCCACCAGGGGCGCGCGGCGGAAAACATTCTCGCCACCGCGTTTGTTAAGCCGGGCGACGTTGTGCCGATGAACTTCCACTTCACGACGACGAAAGCGCACATCACGCGCCTCGGCGGAAGCGTCGAAGAACTCATCGTTCCCGAAGGCTTGGAACCGATTAACGACTGCCCGTTCAAAGGCAATTTTGACATTCCGCGTCTCGAAGCTCTCATCGAAAAAGTAACGCCGGCACGCATCCCGTTTGTCCGCATCGAAGCGGGAACGAACCTCATCGGCGGGCAACCGCTCTCGCTCCAAAACATGCGCGAAGTTGCCACGCTTTGCAAAAAACACGGCATCAAAGTCATGCTCGACGCGTCGCTTTTGCAGGACAATTTGTATTTCATCAAAGAACGGGAAGAAGCCTGCAAAAACATGAGCATCCGCGAAATCACGGCGGAAATCGCCTCGCTCATGGACATCATTTACTTCTCGGCACGCAAATTCGGCTTCGCACGCGGCGGCGGGATCGCCATTCGCACAAAAGAAGACGAAATGCGCATGAAGGAATTTATTCCGCTCTACGAAGGATTCCTGACTTACGGCGGGATGTCCGTCCGCGAAATGGAAGCCATCGTCGTCGGCTTGGACGAATCGATGGACGAAGACGTCATTTCGCAGGGACCGAAATTCATCGAATACATGGCGCAGGAGCTCCACAAGCGCGGCGTTCCCGTGATTCTTCCGGCAGGCGGACTCGGCTGCCACATTAACGCGACGGAATTCTGCAAACACATTCCGCAGGCGGAATACCCGGCGGGAGCGCTCGCGGCAGCCGTCTACATCACCAGCGGCGTGCGCGGCATGGAACGCGGCACGCTCTCCGAACAACGCAACGAAGACGGCTCCGAACGCTTTGCCGAACTTGAGCTCCTCCGCATGGCAATGCCGCGCCGCGTTTACACGCTCTCGCAAGTGGAATACGCGATCGATCGCATCGCGTGGCTCTACCAAAACCGCGAACTCATCGGCGGGCTCAAATTCGTTGAAGAACCCAAAGTTTTGCGCTTCTTCTTCGGTCGCCTCGCCCCGACAAGCAACTGGCAGGAAAAACTCGTCGAAAAATTCCGCAAGGATTTCGGCGACAGCCTGTAAGCGATTGAAACCGAAAAGCAGAGAAAGCTGAAACGTTTAGCCGGGCTCACCGGAAAATTTATTTCCGAACTTTTTCAGCTTCCCTCTTCGCAAAAAACGTTCCCGTGAAAATCCGCGGGAACGTTTTTTGTTTTCGGAAATTACGAATTTAAGCGGACGGCGCCTTCTTAGGCGGACGCGGCCAAGGCGTTGCCCGCGACAACGGAACCATCTCCCTGCTTTCAATCCGCGTTCCCGCAGGAATTTTCAAGCCGGTAAGAAAATCTTTCGCGGAAAGCATCCGCCCGCCCGGGCGTTGGAGCGAATGCACCTTTAAAAAACCTTTTCCGGTTGCAAGCACCAATTCATTTTTCTCGCGGGAAACAACGGTGCCCGGCTCGACATCGCGCGGGAGTGTTGCATCGTCAAATGCTTCGACATGCCCAAGCTTGAGTTCCATTCCCGCAAAAGGAATCGTGCATCCGGGCCAACCGGCAAGCGCACGCACGCGAGCGGAAAGCACTTTCGCGGGAGCGGAAAAATCCAAACCCGCATCTGCACGCGAAATCTTTCGGGTGTAGGAAACGTGTTTCTCGCTCTGAGGAATTGATTCCGCCGTTCCCGCAACGATGCGCGGAATCGTGTCCGTCGTAATAAAAATACACGCCTCGGAAATTTTTTCACGCAATGACGCACGCGTCGATTCCGTGTCCAGCGGAATAACGGCGCTTCCGATAACGTCGCCTTCGTCCAAGGCGGGAACGATTTTTTGAAGCGTTACGCCGGCGCCGCCGTCATTGTTTGCAATCGCAGCCTCAATCGGTGCCGGGCCGCGATAATGCGGCAAAAGCGACGCGTGATAATTGTAAAATCCGAGCGTCGGCGCATTGAGCAAATCCTGCTTAAGAATGTGTCCGTAAGCCATCACCAAGCCGATATCGCAACGCAATTGCTTGAGGCGCTCGACATCTTCCGGCCCCAGTTTTTCCGGCTGGAAAAGCGGGATTCCGAAATCGCGCGCCCAAAGCGCCACGGCATTCGGACGCACTTTTTGCCCGCGCCCGTTCGGACGATCCGGTTGAGAATAAATCGCTTCGATGCTAACTTGCGCGCGCAACGGCGCAGAAATCAGCGTTTCTAAAATCGGCAACGCGATCGCGTCGGAAGCAAAAAAAACAATGCGCTTGCGGTCTGTCATCGTGTCGGGCTATCGGGTTAATAGGAGAAGTTCCCGCAAGTCTGATAACTAAGCCGCCGAAAGACAATCTTTATAAAATGTAAATAATAATTCACTACATGCCCGTTCTACCGGTTTATCGGAGAAAACAAAAAGAGCGTTCCCGTGAAAATACTTCGGGAACGCCCTTTTTTCAGAAAACGCTTAGCGTTTTTGACGGAAGACGACTGTCGCCAAAGGCGGAAGCGTGATTTCAATGGAATTCGGGCGATCGTTCCATGGCTTAGGCTCGGAATCCTTGCCGCCGAAATTGCCGAGTCCCGAACCGCCGTAGCAAGTCGCGTCGGAATTGAAAACTTCATCCCAATGCCCTTCTGCGGGAACGCCGACGCGATAGGTACGCGCAACCGGCGTGAAATTGCAAAGGACAACCCAATTCGATTTCCCGTCGAGGCTTTTGCGAACATAGGAAAGCACGGAATTGTCGCCGTCGTTGGCATTAAGCCATTCGAAGCCTCGGTAATCCTGGTCGAGCTGCGCAATTTCGGGCGATTCGCAGTAAAGCTTGTTCAAGTCGCGCACGGCATCCTGAACGCCCTTGTGATCGGCGTATTGAAGCAAATGCCAGTCGAGCGAATCGTCGTATTTCCATTCGTGCGACTGCCCGAATTCGCCGCCCATAAAGAGCGTTTTCTTCCCGGGCCAAGTCCACATATAGCCCAAGAGCGCACGCAGATTTGCCGCTTTCCCCGTCATGTCCGCCTGCGGCATTTTGTTGATAAGCGAGCATTTTCCGTGGACAACTTCGTCGTGCGAGAGCGCAAGCATGAACTTTTCGGAATACTGATAAAGCATCGCGAAAGTCAGCTTGTTGTGGTGATATTTGCGATTGAGCGGATCTTCCTTCATGTACGCGAGCGTGTCATGCATCCACCCCATCGCCCACTTAAAGTCGAACCCGAGACCGAATTCCTTAGTCGGACGCGTGACACCTGCGAACGACGTAGATTCTTCCGCAATCGTAATCACGCCCGGGTGATACTTGTGAACGATGTCGTTCGTCGCGCGGAGGAACTCGATTGCTTCGATGTTTTCTTTCCCGCCGTATTGATTCGGAATCCATTCGCCGTCCTTACGGGAATAATCAAGGTAAAGCATCGCAGCAACGGCATCGACGCGCAAGCCGTCCACGTGGAAGCGTGTCAGCCACGAAAGCGCCGATCCGATAAGGAATCCGCGGACTTCACAACGCCCGAAGTTGAAAAGCAAAGTTCCCCAATCCGGCTGCGTGCCTTGGCGCGGGTCTGCGTGGTCGTAAAGGTGCGTTCCGTCATAACCGGAAAGAGCCCAATCGTCGCGCGGGAAGTGCGCGGGAACCCAGTCGATGATAACGCCGATGCCGTTGGCGTGAAGCGTGTCGACCATCGCCATAAAATCTTCCGGCGTTCCGAAACGGCAGGTCGGCGCGTAAAATCCGGTAACCTGATAGCCCCACGACGGCGGGAACGGATACTCCGTCGGCGGAAGCATTTCAACGTGCGTAAAGCCCATTTCCTTACAATATTTGGAAAGCTCAACGCCGAGTTCGCGATAGTTCAGCGGACGATTATTTTCCTCGGGAACGCGCTTCCACGAATCAAGGTGCATTTCGTAAACCGAAATCGGTTTTTCCTGCCAGTTCGCCTGATTGCGCGCCTCGATCCATTTCGCATCGTTCCATTTATACCCGGAAATATCGGCGACAATGCACGCATTATTCGGCGGCGGTTCAAACGAAATCGCGTACGGGTCAATTTTGCAATACGGAGTCGGGTCGTACTGATTCAGCAACTCAAATTTATACTTTGCGCCGGCTTCAACCCCCGGAATGAAAAGCTCCCAAATCCCGGAAGCGCCGAGCATACGCATCGGATGGTAACGACCGTCCCAATCGTTGAAATCACCGACAACGGAAACGCGGCGCGCCGACGGCGCCCAAACCGCGAACGAAACCCCGCGAACACCGTCGATTTCCCGCACGTGCGAACCGAGCTTTTCGTAAACACGGTGGTCGTTCCCTTGGTTAATCAAATACAAATCGCTTTCCGAAATCGTCGGCCAAAACGAATAAGGATCCGCGATTTCCCTCAGCGTTCCCGAATAGCTTTCAACCACCAGGCGATAGACAAAAATTTCCTTGTTTCGCGGAAACCACGCCTCAAAAAATCCGTCTTCGCTCAAACGCGTCATCACCGTCTTGCGACCGGTTTTAACATTTTTAACGGAAACGTTTTTGGCATCGCGCAAATACGCCCGCACAACAATTCCGTTCTTCCCGTCAACAACGGCTCGATGCATGCCTAAAAAATCATGCGGATGCGATTGGACGACACCGGTAAAAGATTGAAGTTCTGCTTCGGAGATAATCATAGCAAATGTTTGTGTAAGATTCTTATTAGGGATAAACAATCCGAGCGCCAAAGCTCGAATCGCTTTCCATTCTGCAAACAAAAACGCTTGCTTTCAAGCAAACAACTCCCCGCGAAGAAAAAACTCCGGGAGAGCCGGCCTTTCCGTTCCCGTCAGGCCTTGCGGGATTCGAGTTCTTCCCAGCGTTCGAGCGCGAAAAGCAATTCTTCGTCAATTTCGGCGAGGCGCGCATTGGTGGCTTGGACGGCGGCGGGATCGCGGTAAAAATCCGGATCGTTTAATTTTTCCGCAAGCGCTTTTTGCTCGTTTTCCAAATCTTCGATTTTCTGCGGAAGCGCTTCGAGTTCCCGCGTTTCCTTGTAGGAAAGCTTTTTCTTCGACGGCGGATTTTTCGGTACTTGCGCCGTTCCCGCGGGAACGTCCGCCTTCGGCTTTTCCGGCTTCGCGGGAGCGCTTTTTCCCGCGATTTCGGCGAGATGTTCCCGCCGCCACGCGTCGTAATCGCCGACAAACTCTCGCAAATTTCCGTCGCCTTCAAAGACGATATAGCTCGTCGTTACGTTGTCCAAAAACTGGCGGTCGTGCGTAACGAGCAACACGGTGCCGTCGAAATTGCCGAGCAGTTCTTCGAGCAAATCGAGCGTTTCCAAATCGAGGTCGTTTGTCGGTTCGTCGAGCACGAGCACGTTCGCCGTTTTGAGAAAAATTTTCGCGAGCAAAAGCCGGTTGCGCTCGCCTCCGCTGAGCATCGAAACCGTCGAGCGTGCGCGATCCGGCGTAAAAAGAAAATCGCCGAGATAGCTGATGACGTGACGCGTTTGCCTGCCGACGACGACGGTGTCCGCGCCTTCTCCGGCGAGGTTTTCGATGAGCGTTTTATCCTCCTTGAGTTGCGAGCGCAGCTGGTCGAAATACGCGATTTGCAAATTCGTGCCGTGCGTAACCGTTCCCGCATCGGGCGCAAGTTGCCCGAGCAGAATTTTCAGCAAAGTCGTTTTCCCGATACCGTTCGGACCGATAATGCCGACGCGGTCGCCGCGCATAATCGTTGTCGAAAAGTTCCGGATCGCGGGAACGCCGTTCCAAGTATGTGAGATGTTTTCGGCGACGAGCACTTTCGCCCCGGATTTTTCGCCCTCGGAAATCGTCGCACGAACGTTCCCGACGGAGGCACGGCGCGCGGCGCGGATTTCGCGCAGTTTTTTCAGCTCGCGCACGCGCCCTTCGTTGCGGCAGCGGCGCGCCTTCACGCCTTGGCGCAGCCACGCCTCTTCGCGCGCGAGTAATTTGTCAAACTCCGCATTGTTGGCGGCGATGCTTGCGTTGAGCTCTTCGCGGCGCGTCAGGTAAGTATCGTAATCGCAATCCCAGGACGTAACGATGCCGCCTTCGAGGTCGAGAATGCGCGTGGAGATTTTCTTGAGAAAACGGCGGTCGTGCGTGACGAAGAGAATCGCGCCCTGCCACGCGAGAAGAAATTCTTCGAGCCATTCGATAGCGTCGATGTCGAGATGGTTTGTCGGTTCGTCCAACACCAGAATATCGGGCTTGGAAACGAGTTCGCGCGCGAGTAAAACGCGGCGTTTCATGCCGGCGGAAAGCGAGGAAAACGGCAACTCGGGAACGGCACCGATTTTGGAAATCATCGCGTCGACTTCGCTCGAAAGGCTCCACGCGGAATGGTTTTCAAGCCAATGAAAAATCGCGTCGAGCTCGGCTTCGGAATATTTCTCCGTGTCGTGCGTTTCGTAGGCGCGGATTTTTTCACCCGCGTCGCCGAGCCCGCTTAGAACGACGTCGCGCACCGTTCCCGCGATTTTTTCCGGGACTTCCTGTGCGAGAAAAGCGGCGTGAGAGCCGCGCGCAACGGCAACTTCGCCGGCATCCGGCTCAAGCGTTCCCGCGATAATTTTCAGCAGAGAACTTTTGCCCGCGCCGTTGCGCCCGATGAGGCAGACGCGCTCGCCCGCTTCGACTTGGAAGGTTACGTCGTCAAACAGCGACGGACCGCCGAATTTTAAGGAAAGATTTCTGACAGCAAGCAAAGCCATTTTTTTGAAAGATGAAAGTTTTAAGGCTTAAAGCTTAGAGAAACACCGCACAAGGCTCAAGGTTTGAGACTTCCCGCCGAAGGGAAAACGTTCTGTTGCCCTTTCAGGGCGAACGGTTTGTACGCGACAACCCGAGGCGACATTCGCGATGCTCATTTTGCCTCGGGCTAAGTCTCCGAACGGCTTTCAGCCGAATTTAATTCACGGGAACGCGGCGCAACGGAACATTATTAACTCCGATTGAACCAATTTTACTAGCTAACGCTACGCGGGAACGCGCGAATTTTTGTTTCCGGATTTAACCCGCGGGAATGCGGCACATTTCCGGCTGAAAGCCGAGCGGAATTTAGTCCGCGCGCGAGCCATTGTCCGCATGTGACGCAATCTTCGGCTGAAAGCCGGGCGGAATTCAGCCCAACGGCAAGTTCGCAACGCGAACGCCGCCTTGGGGACGAAACATCAAAAACGCCCACGCCCTGAAAGGGCAAAAGAAACAAGCGGCTAACGCTCTCGGGAAACGTTCTGTTGCCCTTTCAGGGCGAACGGTTTGTACGCAACAACCCGAGGCGACATTCGCGATGCTCATTTTGCCTCGGGCTAAGTCTCCGAACGGCTTTCAGCCGAATCTAATTCACGGGAACACGGCGCAACGGAAGATTATTAACTCCGATTGGAGCAATTTTGCTCGCTAGCGCTACGCGAATTTTTGTTTCCGGATTTAACCCGCGGGAATGCAGCACGTTTCCGGCTGAAGGCCGGGCGGAATTCAGCCCAACGGCAAGTTCGCGGAGCGAACGCCGCCTTGGGTACGAAACATCAAAAACACCCGCGCCCTGAAAGGGCAAAAGAAACAAGCGCCCCGCATAAAAAACGTTCCCGCGAGGTAAACCCCACGGGAACGCGAATCTATGAATTAATATATCACAAATTTATTTGCGGCGACGGCGTGCACCAACGAGCGCCAACGCACCCAAGCCCGCAAGCAAACCAAACGCCGAAGGCTCAGGAACCGGCGTATACGGCGTATAGCTCAACGCAATATCCGAAACTGTAATACCAGCTCCGCCGCCTGCGTTTCCGTTACCGGTAGGATTTGCCGTCCAAACTGCAAAAATCTGAGAAGCCTCAACGTTGTCCGTGTCGTAGGTTGCCGTAACAGTACCGGCAGTGCCTTGGTAAGTTAGCCCAATCAATTCCGTTGCCGTTTTTGAGAGCGTATCGTAGCTCCAAAGCGAATAGCCGAGCTTATTGGTATTCGAGAAGCTAAGCGTAATCGACTCTGCTTCTTCCGTCAGCTCTACGCCAAACGCAACATATTCACCACTGAGAGCCGGACGACATTTAAAAGAGAAGCTAGTAGAAGAGATAATACTTATATCAGCTCCATAAGCATTTGCATCATAAGCTTGTCCCGTACCGCCGAACCAACCGGTGAGATCCGTATTTCCCACATTCGAAGCCGTGATCGCCGCCGCAAGATTCTGAATAATTTCAGCACTTGCTCCCATGCCGATGCCGGAGGCATTGGAGCCGGCAATCCAAGTGAAGTCGTCTTGACCCGGAAGCGTAATCGGTTTTTCCTCCGCTGCATTCGCGAAGGCAATACCCGCCGCGAGCAACGTGGCAATAGAGATGTATTTTTTCATGTTTTTAGTGATTGAGGGTTTATTGAGTTCGGCAATTCTCGCGTTATTTAGAAGCGCGCGCAAGCAATTTTTTGAAAAATAATCCCCGAAATCCGTAAAACCGTGGCAAGTTGCGCATAAGACAGTGCGTTAAAAACGATTTTCAATGGAAATTTTATCGAGGCAAAAACTCCGTTCATCGCGATAAAATACGGCTTCCCGACATGTTTAAATTTTCTCTTAGCCAAATGTCGGTTTTCACGGGAACGCAAAATACCGTGCCGCCCGACGAGATACGGAAGAGCTTTGTTCCCGCAGATATGCCTCTCGCAAACGAAGGCAAATTGACGGCTCTCATCCGAAAAATACTCGGATAAAACCTCTAAAAAGATTCCGACGCTTCTAAATGGCGCGTTCCCGCGAAAATTTCCGACGCTTCTAAATAACGCAAGAATCGCCAAACTCAATAAACCCTCAATCACTAAAAACATGAAAAAATACATCTCTATTGCCGCAATCCTTGCCGCGGGAACGGTTTTTGCGAATGCGGCGGCAACTGTCCTCACGTTCGACCAGACTGAGTATACATTTGATACCGACAAGTGGGCTCTTAACGGGCTGGGGAACGGTCCTGGTGCAGCCTGGTCCGGATCGGAAACTCTCGACGATGGAACCGTGGCGGGTCTTAGTATTACAGGCGGCAAATTTTGGGATTATGCTACCGACACAGCATCGTGGACGAACACCGTAGCTCTGACGGATATGAATCAGAACTTGGGAACATCCATTACTGCAGACAATATTACGGAAATTAAAATTGACGCTACCGCAGCACAAGGTAGCAAATCCACTCTCACCTTGGATTTCTCGAATAACACGGGAATCAACACAGCAGATGAAGTTATTTTCTATCTCCTCGTAGCCACAAGCAAAGATGGGAATAATACTGCCATTTATAGCAATTTTACTGTAGCCGGTTTAACTGACGCTGTTATTTCATGGGCGACTGCGGATGGAAGCGGCTACACGGATAATTCCGTTACCGCAGTTACCTTGCCGGTTAACAATTTGGGATTGATCAAAGTCGAAGGCACACTCGGAGCCGAAACAGTTACCTTTGCGGCGGATGCCGCGAAAAATGGCTGGGCGATGGTAGCGTACAACGCTATTCCTGAGCCTTCGGCGTTTGGTTTGCTTGCGGGCTTGGGTGCGTTGGCGCTCGTCGGTGCACGCCGTCGCCGCAAATAAATTTGTGATATATTAATTCATAGATTCGCGTTCCCGTGGGGTTTACCTCGCGGGAACGTTTTTTATGCGGGGCTCGTCGGCGCGGAGGTTCTTTTGCCCTTTCAGTGCGCGGGTGTTTTTGATGTTTCGTACCCAAGGCGGCGTTCGCGTTGCGGACTTGCCGTTGGGCTGAATTCCACCCGGCTTTCAGCCGAGGATTGCGTCACATGCGGACAATGGCTTGCGCGCGGACTAAATTCCGCTCGGCCGGCTAATGTTTGCCGATCCGGGAACGCGCCCTGACTTCCCGCTTGTAAATACGCTCAATAATAGCACCAAGTTCGTTAAGCGAACGCCCGTCGGTAAAAACGTTAATTCCGGAATCCATGTAGGCGCGTTCCCGTGCCGCCAAAAGCGTGCGAATGTGATCAAGCCGGTCGCCGTCGGTTTGAAGCAAAGGACGATTCTTCCCGGTTCCCGTACGCTTGAGGATGACTTCCGGAGAGGCAAAAAGTGCAACGACAACGCCGCGGGAACGCAATGTCGCCGCAATTCCGGGAATCGTTACAATCCCGCCGCCGGTCGAAATGACGGACTTCCCGTCGGGAAGCCACTCCGCAACGCATTGCCTTTCCAAGTCGCGAAATGCCGCTTCCCCGTCCGTCGCAAAAATCTCGGGAATTTCCCGTCCGGTTTTTTGCTGAATAATTTTGTCCGTGTCGCAAAAACGAAATCCCAACATATGCGCGAGCAAGCGCCCGAGCGTCGACTTTCCGGTTCCCATGAATCCGGTCAGAATCAAGTTCGGCGTGTTCGTGCTGGGAAAAGAGAGCGGCATCGCGGAAATAATTACTTATCGGCTTGTTCCGAGCAAAAAAATTGCATCCGCTCGATGTATTTCGCGAGAATGTCAAATTCGAGGTTGACCGGTTCGCCGGACTTGCGTTCCCGCAAATTCGTCTCCTGCATCGTGTGAGGAATCAGCCAAATATCAAAGGTTTTGTCGACGTCGTTAAGCGCCGCAACCGTCAGCGAAATCCCGTCCACGGCAATGCTTCCTTTGTAAACCAGATATTTACGGAAACTTTCCGGCGGGCGAATGCAGAGGCGGAAATTCGCGCCTTCCTGCCGTAGCGAAACGATCGTTCCCGTGGCGTCGACATGCCCCGTTACGAAATGTCCGCCCAAGCGCGCGTCGGCACGGAGGCTGCGTTCAAGGTTAATCGCACTTCCCGGCTTGAGCAAAGAAAACGAAGTTTTTCGCAAGGTCTCATCCAAGAGATCAAATCCGAGTTGAGAGCCCGAGGCTTCGACAACCGTCAGGCAGCAGCCGTTGTTGGCAACACTGTCGCCGATTGCAAGCGTTCCCGCGAACGTCGGAGCGTCCACAACGAGGCGCCAAACATCATTCGCATTTTTCGTCAGGGAAACGACCGTTCCCGTGGTTTCGACTAATCCGGTGAACATAGGCAGTAAATGTATCTCCGTGCTTTTCCCCTGTAAAACGCAAAAAATAACAAAGCACGTTTTGTAATCGAACTTCGCAACCCGTACAAACCAGGTATTTATGCTGTCGTAGGAGCGCGACGCAACGGAACGCTATCGGAACAATTTTGCTCGCACGTTCTGTTGCCCTTTCAGGGCGAACGGTTTGTGTGCGAAGACCCGAGGCGGCATTCGCGATGCTCATTTTGCCTCGGGCTAAGTCTCCGAACGGCTTTCAGCCGAATTTAATTCACGGGAACGCGGCATGTTTCCGGCTGAAGACTGTAAAAAAAGAAACGTTCCCGCGCACTTACGGGAACGTTTCTTTTGATTTATTAGGATTTACGCCTAGGAGGCATCTTTATTTTGCTGGCGGTTGCGATTGCCGTTTCCGCCGCGATAGCCGCTGTTGCGATTGCGGTTGAAATTTTTCTTTCCGCCGTGGCGTTGTCCGTGAAAATCCTTTTTTCCGTTCGGACGATCTCCGCGGAATTTTCCGCCGCGCTTCTTCCCGTTTCGTTGTTTTTTCTTTTTCTTTCCGATTTTGAAAAACGCCAAAATGCGGGTTTTCAGTTTCTGCCAAAACGACGGTTCTTCTTCCTGGACGGGAATCGGAGCCGGCTCGATGATGAGCTTCGGGCGCGGAGTTCCCGCATTGGGTTGAACATGGTGGAAGTTCTTTTCGCGTTTTTCGCGAATACGCCATCCGGCGCCTTGGCGGATTTCTTCGATTTTTTCCGCAACGTTCTCCCCGGAAGGCAGGTTTTCGGAGTTCGATTCGGCGGGAGCATTTTCCCGGCGGGCGGATTCGCGCTCGTGACGGCGTTCCCGCGGTTTCGGACCGGTTCCGGAAAGCGTTTCCGTAAACTGTTCCGGATTTTCAATAATTCCGACCGAGGGCGAGGCTGCGCCGGATTTTCCTTTTTTTGCGGAAGCGCCTCGGCGCAATCCGTGGCGACCGCCGTTTTTCTTTTCGGATTTTCCGTTGGCGTTTTTTTCAACTTCTCCGCCGATGGGGCTGAGCGGAAGGACATCGCTGAGCGAGGATTCGAGGGCGGATTCTGCGAGGGTGGCGTGCGGTTTGGGTTCGGGAGTTTCGGGTGCCTGCTCCGCGACATTTTCATTCGCAGGCACAACCGTCGAGACGTCCGGCGAAGCGGCGTTCTCTTCTGTGATATTATCAGGCATAGTTCTTTTTGGTTATATTATTTGTTGTGTTTGTCTTTGCTTACCGGATACGAATTCGACGAATGTAATTAAAGCGAAACTACGGCGGCGACACTAAGCGCGGCACACTTCGCACAGCACAAGAACGTGCAATAAAAATCCGGCAGTTCAAAGAACGTAAAAAATGGAATCACCATTGAAAAGTAATTCCGACGCTCTGAAAAGTTGAAAATTCAGAAAAAGCCTAAAAGAAAATCGGGATTCCGCGCCGCCGCCAATCCCGATTAGTATTTCCGGTTCTTTCGCCCCGCTATTCTTTAGGAGAACGGGCGGTTCTGTCCTGCTTGGGTTTACCGACGAAATCAAATTTCACGGGAACACCGCCAAGATCGAAAGCCGCATAAAACTTTGAAATCAGATAGCGTTCGTAGGCATCGTCGAGCTTTTCTTCCGAATTACAGAAAAGGCGAATCCGCAACGGCTTGTTCCCCGTCTGCACGGCGTAATAACATTTGAAGCGACGTCCGCTGACCATGCGCGGCGGCTGAATTTCCATTGCATCATGAATCGCACGATTGATCTGCCCGGTGGGCAGTTGAACATTCATCCGCGCATAAAGCGCAATCGCTTCGGCAAGCATCGTTTGGACGCGATAGCCTTCCTTCGCAGAGGTAAAAAGAATCTTGGAACCCGGCAGGAAAAACAACTCCTTGTTCACCGCCGCCACGAATGCCCGGCGAAAATCCTCTTCGTTTTCATAGCCGCCGACGGGCGTTCCCGCCGCAAAATGCTTACGCGCTAAATCCCATTTGTTGACGACAACAACCAAGCCTGTTCCGAGCTTGACGAGTTGTCCCGCAAGTTGCTTGTCAAGACGCGTAACACCGGTTTCCGCATCAATCACCAAAAAACAGACATCCGCGCGTTGCATCGCGTCGTCCGTGCGCAAAGCCGAAAAGTATTCCAACGTGTCAAATTTGTTTTTCGCACGCTTTCCGGCGGTGTCAACAAGCTCAAAGTGCGTTACGTTGCCGTCTTTGTCCGTGTAATCGAGACGTGTTTTGATCGGATCGCGCGTCGTTCCCGCGACATCACTGACGATGAGGCGTGATTCCTTCAGGAGGCAGTTTCCGAGAGAACTTTTCCCGACGTTCGGACGCCCGGCAAGGCAAATGCGAATCGGCTCCGGCGCACGCGGCACGGGAACGGCTTCGTCTGCGGGAACGGGCTTGCCGAGTTTTTCGATAATTGCCTGACGTAAAAAATCCAAGCCGCGATTGTGCTCCGCCGAAATCAAAATCGGCGTTCCGAATCCGAGCTTGAAAAAATCGCCCTGCTCCATTTTGCGTTCATCGTTGTCGACTTTGTTGACAACCAGTAAAACCTGCTTGTCATAGCGACGAAGCCGAGCGGCCACTTCAAGATCAAGCGGCGTGCAGCCTTGGGAAACATCCGTCACAAGTAAAATCACTTCCGCCGCCTGAATCGCAAAGGAAACCTGCTCTTCGACCGCATCGGCAATGACCTTCGGCGTCGCTTTTTCCGTAAAAAGCCCAATCCCGCCGGTATCCATCAGCAAATAATCATCAGCGGGAACGCGCTCCGTTATCAGGTCGCGCGTAACGCCGGGCATATCATGCACGATCGACACGCGTCGGCCGACGAGGCGATTAAACAAACGGCTCTTGCCGACATTGGGGCGCCCGACAATTGCGACGCTCCGCGAAATCTCATTCTGCTTTGCCATGTAAAATAAATATTTCGGGAAGTTTCGCAGATTCTTCGCAAGGAATCAACCCTACGGGAACGTTTTTTAAGCGCTCTCGGGCTTTATCTCGAAACACGCTTGACGAATTCCAATCCGAAGCGTATCGTTTCACTTTACATTTTTAATAACCTTTTTATCTAAAAACCATGGGACAACCGAAACGCAAACAGTCCAAACGCCGCAGCGCTCTTCGCCGCGGAGCCAACCAATACAAAGCACCGCTCCTTTCCAAGGATCCGGTAGACGGAACGGCGTGCCTCCCGCACCGCGTAAACCCGACGACGGGTATGTACCGCGGGCGTAAAGTCGTCGACGTCGAAATCTAATTTTGTCCTCACGGACAATTTTTGACTGTCTTAGTTTCCTTAAAAAGGGTAAGCTCTTTCCCAACGATGGACGCTGAGACACATTCATATCGCATTGCCGTTGACTGCATGGGCGGGGATAAAGGTCCCTCGGAAGTTGTCCATGCCGTCGCATTGGCATTAGAAAAGCTTGGAGCATCGGACAAACTGATTCTTATCGGACAGGAGCCGGTGCTCTCGCCGTTGTTGCGCTTAGCGGGATTGCACACGAATCCGCACATTGAAGTGCGCCACGCTCCGGACGCAATTACGATGCACGACAAGCCGATGCAAGCGCTTAAGTCGAAGAAAAACGCTTCGATGATTGTCGCATTTGAAATGCTTAAGGCAGGCGAAGTCGATGCGGTTGTTTCCACCGGCAACACGAAGGTGCTTGTCGGCGCGGGAACGATTAAAGTGCGCATGATGCCGGGTTGCCAGCGCCCGGCGCTGACGGCGATCCTTCCGCGTAAAGCAGGTTTTACAATCATGGTGGACGTCGGAGCCAATCCGGAAACAACGCCGGAGCAGCTTGTCCACAACTCGGTTCTCGGTGCGCTCTACTCGATTGCAATGCTTTCGACGGAAAAGCCGCGCGTCGGCTTGCTCACCGTCGGCACGGAAGAAGGCAAAGGCGGCGAACGCATCAACAAAACCAATGCGTATCTGAAAGAGCTGACCAAAAAACTGGATTGGTTTGAATACGCGGGACCGGTCGAAGGCTTCGATGTTTTCCAAGGCGACGTCGACGTTATCGTTACCGACGGGTTTACGGGAAATATCGTCCTGAAATCTGTCGAAGGTCTGGTTCATATGATTAAGGAATTGCTTTCCGGAAAGGTTAAGCAGAATCCGATTTATATTTTTGCCATTCTTTTGCTCTACCCGCTTCTCAAGGCGGTCAAGGGGCAACTTCGCCCGGAAAAATTCGGCGGCGCGCCGCTACTCGGGCTTAACGGAATGGTTATTAAAGGACACGGTTCCAGCAATCGCTACGGCACTTGCGCCGCAATTCTTATGGCGCGTAATGCGCTGAAAAGCGGAGTCAGTTCCCGTGCTCCCGAGGCTCTCTCCGAAGCCAATATTCTCCTCGAAGAAATCAAAGAGGAATTGGCGCAATAGCGCTTACCTCCGTTCCCGCGAACGAGCCGGGAAAATTATCTCTGCCGTCGGCGAAATCCCGTTTTACAAATTGACGGGAACGCAAAAAAGTAGGAAAATTTTCCGACATTATGGGCAACGAAACTAACACCCCCTCATCCCCCGTCGTCCCCAGGAAATTCTTGACGGCGTTTATCATGCTCGTCTCCTGCTTTGCGCTGTGGGGCTTGCTTAACAACATGACGGACAACTTGGTGCCGGCATTTAAAAACATCTTTTCCATTCCGCAGGAAAAGTCGGCGCTCGTGCAAGTTGCCTTTTACGGGGCGTATGCCGTGCTGGCGATTTTCGCCTCGATTCTGATTGAGGAATTTTCCTACAAAAAGGGCGTTCTCATCGGTCTCGGCGTTTATATTCTCGGCGCGTTGATGTATATTCCCGCGTGTATCGCGCAAAGTTTCGACATTTATTTTGTCGCGATTTTCGTAGTTGCGGGAGGCTGTTCGCTTTTGGAAACGACCTGTAATCCTTACGTGCTTTCGATGGGACCGCAGGAAACGGCGGTGCGCCGTTTGAACTTTGCACAGGCGTTTAACCCGGTCGGCTCGATTGCGGGGATTTTGCTCGCACAGCAACTTATTTTGTCGAATCTGAACCCGGCAACGGCGGACGAACGCGCGTTGATGCCGGCGGAGCAGCTCAAGGAAATCGTTCACCACGAATTGTTCTGGGTTTGCGCGCCGTATGTCGGGCTTTGCGGGATCGCGTTCCTGATTTGGCTCTTTTTCCTGTTTTTGAAGGATGACAAAAAGCCGGCGGCGGTCGAAGGCGGAGACGTTCCCGTCACGGGAACGCAGGGCGGCGGAATGCGCGTTTTCATCGCGGCGCTTTTCAGCGTGGTTCCGCTGACGGTGCTTTATTTCCTCTTCCCGGAAATGAATAAGGTGGTGTGGGTGCTCTGCGGCACGCTCGGTCCGATTGTTTATATTTGCCTCGTGCCGAATTATCGCGCGATGCTGCTCGCGCTCTTGGCGAAACCGCGCTACTGGTGCGGCGTGATTGCGCAGTTCTTCTACGTCGGCGTGCAAATTGCCGCGTGGACGTATCTGAACGTTTACTGCTGTAAGGAACTCGGCGTAACGCCGGCGGAAGCGGCAAGCTATTATCTGATTTCGCTCGTGCTCTTTATCGCGTGCCGTTGGGTCGCGACCTACTTCATGAAGATGTTCAACCCGGCGGCGATGATGGCGATTTTCGCAACGGCGGCGATCGCGTGCTGCGCGGGCGTGATGTATTTGCCCTCGACGGTGCTGTTCACGATCGGCGGCTTGGATTTCTCGGCAAACGTGCTTTGCCTGATTGCGATGTCCGGCTGTATGTCGCTGATGTTCCCGACGATTTACGGGATCGCGCTCGGCGGTTTGGAGGAAAAAATCGTTAAGCTCGGCGCGGCAGGGCTCATCATGGCGATTCTCGGCGGTGCGCTGATTACGCCGTGGATGGCAGGCGTGCTCGGGAACGCGGATTCTGCGTGGATTTCTCTGCTTCCGGGCTTTGATAATACTTGGGACACGAACCTCGGCACCTCTTCCGCCGCCGTCCGCGCCTCGTTTGTCGTTCCCGCGATTTGCTTCGCGGTGGTTCTTGCTTACAGCCTGATTTTCCGAAAGAAAAAAGCTTAAAAAAGATGAGAGATGAGGGGTGAGTGCTTAGAGGTATTACCTGCGTTTTGCGCAATGAGAAATTAGAAGCACTTATCTTTAAGCTCTCAGCCATCATCTATAACCCTTTTCTGTAAAACAATGATTACTTCCACCACACCTTCGATTGAAGGAAAGACAATAACGGCCTATCACGGCGTCGTATTCGGAGAAGTCGTTTTGGGCATGAACGTGTTCAAAGACCTCTTCGCAGGCTTACGAGACTTCTTCGGCGGACGCAGCAATACCTGGGAAAAAGGGCTTGCCGATGCACGAACCCAATGTCTTGCCGAGCTTGAACAACGAGCCGCCAAATTGGGCGCAAACGCCGTTGTCGGTATCGACTTCGATTATGAGGTACTGGGACAAAACAACGGTATGCTCATGGTTACAGCCAGCGGAACCGCTGTTACGATTGATTAAAAAAAGATGAGAGATGAGAGGTTAGTGCTTAGAGGTATTACCTGCGTTTTGCGCAATGAGAAGGTAGAAGCACTTACCTCTAAGCTCTCAGCCATCATCTATAACCCTTTTCTATAAAATTATGAAATACGACACATTACCCACTATCGGAATTCGTCCGACGATTGACGGCCGCCGCCTCGGCGTTCGCGAATCGCTCGAAGAACAAACCATGAACATGGCGAAAGCCGCCGCCGCGCTTATCGAAGCCAACGTGACGCACGCGAACGGTCAGCCCGTCAAATGCGTTATCGCCGACACCTGCATCGGCGGTCCCGCCGAAGCCGCCGCCGCGAACCAAAAGTTCCGCGAAAACAACGTCGGATGCTCGCTCACCGTTACGCCGTGCTGGTGCTACATCACGGAAACGTTTGAAACGGACGCGACGATCCCGAAGGCGATTTGGGGCTTCAACGGCACGGAGCGCCCGGGCGCCGTTTACCTCGCCGCCGCACTCGCCGGCTACGCGCAAAAAGGCGTTCCCGCGTTCTCGATTTACGGACACGACGTGCAGGACGCGAACGACACCTCGATCCCGGAAGACGTCGCGGAAAAAATTCTCCGCTTCGCCCGCGCCGGTTTGACGGTCGCTACGCTCCGCGGAAAAGGCTACCTCTCCATCGGCGGTTGCTCGATGGGTATCGCGGGATCGATTCTCGACCACTCGTTCTGGGAAAGCTACCTCGGTATGCGCGTCCAAGCCGTTGATATGACGGAAGTCCGCCGCCGCATGGATCTCGAAATCTACGACAAAAAGGAATTCGAGCTCGCCATGGAATGGGCAAAGAAATACGTCAAAATCGGTCCGGATCGCAATCGCCCCGACCTCGTTCTTTCCCCGGAAGAAAAGGAACGCACGCTCCGCGAATCGATTCTCATGACGATTATCTTCCGCGACATGATGCACGGGAACCCGTATCTGAAAACGATCGACCGCGAAGAAGAAGGTCTCGGATTCAACGCCATTTGCGGCGGCTTCCAAGGTCAGCGCCACTGGACGGATTACTACCCGAACGGCGACATGGCGGAATCGCTTTTGAACAGCACGTTTGACTGGAACGGTCCGCGTGAAGCGATCCCGTTTGCTACGGAAAACGACGCGATGAACGGCGTTTGCATGCTTCTCCTCCACCAGCTCACGGGGCGCGCGGCGTGCTTCTCCGACATTCGCACGTATTGGTCGCCCGACGCCGTCAAACGCGTTTCCGGCTACACGATGGAAGGCTACGCGAAAAACGGGATCATGCACCTCATCAATTCCGGCTCGACCGCGCTCGACGGGAACATGCAGGCAACCGGCGTGGACGGGAAGCCGATTATGAAAAAGACCGGCGAAACGACTTGGCAGGACATCGATGCGATGATGGCGGCATCCGAATGGTGCCCGGCAAACCGCGAATACTTCCGCGGCGGAGGCTACTCGCTTCACTTCGTTTCCAAGGGCGACGTTCCCGTGACGATGATTCGTATGAACCTCGTCAAAGGGCAAGGTCCGGTTCTCGTTATCGCCGAAGGCTACACCTGCACGCTTCCGGAAAACGTGAACAAAATTCTCGACGAACGCACCGACCCGGGATGGCCGACGACTTGGTTCGCGCCGATTCTCACCGGCAAGGGCGCGTTCACGGACGTTTATTCCGTCATGGCAAACATGGGCGCAAATCACGGCGCGTGGACTTACGGGCACATCGGCGCGGACATTATCACGCTCGCTTCGATGCTCCGCATTCCGGTTTACGCGCACAACGTTCCCGAAGACAAAATCTACCGCCCGGCGGCGTGGAATCTCTTCGGCACGGCGTGCCCGGAAAGCGCCGACTTCCGCGCTTGCGCGAACTTCGGCCCGATCTACGGAAAATACTAAAATAAGTTAAAACGAATAGTTGATAACGGATAAGGCTTCCTCCGGAATCTCGTTTGTGGAGGAAGCCTCAAGAAAGTCCCGTCGTTTCATCGCGACGGGACTTTTTATCTCAAAGGGAAATTCCCTTCCCGCCGGAAAACTTAATCGCACAAAAAATATGGCGTGCGCGTGGCGCTGAAATAAAAGAGAATGATGAAAATGGACAAAAAATCCCTAATGAGAAAGCTCCATCCGTGGCGCAATTGCATTGCCACGCTTCTCACGATTCTTCTCGTTGCCGCCTGCGTAATTCTGCTTTCGCGTTCCCGCAACGCCATGTCGCTCTCGGCAATTCGCTCAAGTGATATTTTTCGCCGCTACAATTTTACGTATCCGGATTATGAATACAATCTTCCTTTAATCGACGAGGAATTTCATCGTGATTTCAATCAAACCTACGGCAGTCTTTACGGAGAATCCTCACGGTTTAATTTGGGTGAAAAAATTTCGTTAGGAGACGGCGACATTGTCGGAATCCACAGCGGCGGGCGTTCCCGTAATTCGGAAGGATTTGCGACAAAAGGAAGCGATGAGCGGCGTTGGGTCGACGCACGGATTGCGCTCAGCAGGAATCCGCGTGTCAATTTTTACGGCGCGGGAAGCGTGGGAATTCAAGCTCGCGGGAACGGCGACAATGCCGAACAACGCCCTTCCGTGTCGTCGGATTCGCTCTCTGTCGGCGGCGGATTCGGGTTCTCTTATCGTCTCGGCGAAAACACGGAATTACTTTTTGACTACCGCCATTCCACTCCCTTGGATGAAAATTCGCCTTACCCGAAATCCGACTCCGCGGGCTTTTCTCTGCGTTTTTCCTTCTAAAAAAAAACGTTCCCGCGAGAAATCCCGCGGGAACGCTAACACATGAATTAATATATCACTAAAAAATTGATTAGCGACGACGGCGGCGCGTGCCGACGAGCGCAAGAGCACCCAAGCCCGCCAACAAACCGAATACCGACGGTTCCGGAATCGGAGAAACGTTATAGGCTGAATTTCCAACAGACCAAATTGACGTACTCTCATTCCCGCCAGACATATTCCCGTTGTAAACAAGCGTATCGATCAGATCTTCTCCCTTGTAAAGCTTTACAGTCTGAGACTGGTCCGCTCCGACATTTTTAACCGTATACGTTGTGGCAAACGACAAAACGACATTTGTCGTATCATATCGCGTCGAATCATCTACAAAAGCATATGCCGAAGAAGAAGTAATATTGGCATTATCATCTGCAACCCCGGAAAGAGAACCATTCCCAACCGTCAATACGAATCCGTCTCCGCTCGAAACGACCTCAAAGCCATTCGTATAATATGCACTCCCGGAATAAACCCCATACGCAGCAAGAAGCTCCCCACCTGCCGTAAGATCGTCTAAGCTATCAATGGTAAAGGTAAAAGCAAAATCTCCGGCCCAAAAATTCCCGCCTGTAGGGATATGAAGGTCGTCCTTTGCTGCGTTAGCGAAAGCGGAACCGGCGGCGAAGAGCGCCGCGAGTGCGATGTATTTTTTCATAATATTTTAGAGTTTCGTGTTAAAAATGAGATTTCATTTTACCCCCCCCCTAAAAGTCGTCAAGCTGTTTTTTAAGCGATTTTAAGCATGGTTTTGTGCTCGTTTTACGGGTTTAAATTTCGATTGAGGACGCCTGCGGGAAGGCTAGACTGAAACTATGAAAACTTTCGCTACCCTACTTCTCTGCCTTGTCGTTCCCGCGTTTGCTTCGGCAGAGAAAATCGTCGTTATTGCAGGATCCGATTTCCAAGGAAAAACCGATTCCCGAGGAGCCAAAACCGTTGAAAAAATTCTCGGACAAATTTACGCCGCCGGCCACCGCGATGTTGACGGCGTTCTTTTCTGCGGAGATTACACGGTAAAACTCAACAATCGTCCGAGTGAGAGCGAAAGCGGGATTGCAATGCTTAAAAAGGCGCTTCTTTCAGCGCGTCTCGGCATTGAAGCGCACGAGCTTGTTCTGCTTCAAGGCAACCACGATCCCGTCGGGACAAAAGGCATTTCGCCGAGCGGAGCGAACGATCCCGCGCATCGGCGCTACGGCGTTTTTGTCATCAACGAAGATGATTACATGTGGTTTCAAGGGAAGCGCCCCACCGACGGGAACGCGGACATTGCCGACGACGAAGCAACCGTCAGGCAGACAGCCGAAAGACTTGATTCGTATTTAAATAAAAAATACAAAGAGAAATTCCCGGCACCGATTTTCGTCTGCTCCCACCTTCCGCTTCACTATTCCATGCGAACCTATCACGACGGCGACGCTCGCTACGCCAAATACATTTTTGACGTGATGAATCGCCACGCCAAACGCGGGCTAAAGCTTTTTTTCCTCTACGGACACAACCATTCGCAAGGCTGGGATAATTACCTCGGCGGCGGGCGCGTTTTTCTTGAGCCCGGAGAAAAAATCCCTGTCGCCGTTCCCGCAGACCGCAAACGTTGCACGCTTGAAACGCTTGCCTTCATGTATATGAATGCCGGATACACAACTTACGTAAGTACAACCGACCCGAATGACGGCGCCGACCGCACATTGAGTATGAGCGTCTTTGAAATTGACCGCCACGGGAACGTCGCAATCAAACGCTATTCTCCGGACGGTTCCCCTTCGCTGAAAGCCCCCGGAGTTCCCAACACACGCGACGACAATTTGGAGCGCAGGCTCGGGCTCTACTAAAAATCCGAACGGAAAATCAGCGCTTCCTTCGGCGAAAAATTGCGAGCGACAAAACAAGCGTTCCCGCGAATAATCCGAATACGGAAGGCTCCGGAATAGGATAAAATTTTCCGACGGAAAGCATTGAAAAATCCTGGATACGGGCCGAATATCCGCCTTCATCCGTGAGGTAAAGCCCGTCAGATCCGGTTTCTACAGCAAATTCGCCCAAGCGAATCTCACCGTCGTCGGAGTCCGTCAGGTAAATCTTCGTAACCAATCCGACGGCGTCGAAGTCGCATCCCCACGCAGTCAGCGCGTGCTTGTATTCGTCTCCGTCAGCGTCCTTCAGATAAACATTGAGCCCGACAACGGCTTCAAGATTTTCAAAGCTGTTAATCAATAAGTTCGAAAAGCCTCGGATGTCGGCAAACGTTTGAGCCGTATTTTGATGCGTGAATGAAAATAATCGGAAATCTCCGCCGCTCAGCGTTCCCGCGCTCGGATAGATATTTTTGAAAAAACCGCCGGATTCCGGCCCGCCGAAGCACTCGGACCATCTCCAATCCGTCGGATAAGCGCTAAAAAACTCTCCGGTCAAATACCACGGAATTCCGTATTCGGCGGAACCGCCAAGATCCGTCCAATTTCCGACAAAATGCTCAAAAATCTGATATTGTCGCCTTGTCGCGCTTTCGCGTCCGGGCGTATAGCCGTTCGGCGTTCCCGCGGAGATTTTATTTCCTGCTGCGAGATAAGCGTTTTGCCAATACTGAAGCATGTTTGAGGACTGCGCCGCCCAGCACAAATTTGCATCCGTCCTTGAGTTTGCGCCTCCCGCACCGCCCACGGCAACGGCATCTTCCCATGAATACGGCACATGAGCTTTGTTCGCGTCCAGCCACCCGCCGGATTCGGAAACGCCGGGAGCCCAAGCCGAACCGACGGTTTCCCCAAATGCTAAAGAAGTACAAACGGTCAGCGAAGCGATCAAAGCAGAGTATCGGGCAATAAACATGCCCTAATAAATACTATCTTCGAGCTAGGAATCAATTTCAAATTACCGTTTTCGACGACCTCAAATAATTAAGCGGCAACACGACGGTGCGATGCACGGGAACGCTTTAGGCGGAGATCGATCTTTTTCTGCTCTCCGGATTTTTTGATAACATAGCGCAAAAAATCGGCAAACTCGGGCGAGACATTTTCCCCGCGAACCTGCTCCAACAGGACAAGCGCCGAATCGACGATTCCTTCAACACGTTCCGTTGAGCCGCATCCGTGTTCGCTTGTTAATTCCGTAAAAAAGCGCCCCATCAGATGTCCGACGCGCTCACAGCTTTCTCCTCTTTGAATCTTATTCATACAACGAAAAAGCGATTGCACTCGAAAAAATTGTTTGTGGCGGCATTTCATCCGGAGCTCGCCTTCGGAGGCGTTCCCGTAGCCTATCCTCGGGAAGGTTTGATAAACTTTCCGGCAAGCCAACGGCGTACGGGCTCGTCGTAAACCTTCAAACAAATCCAAGCAAGAGCAATGCTCATCATTAAGACCAACGAAGCAACGAGCCAAGTTTCGCCCCAAGTATAAAGACGTTTTTCAATGAGCCAGGCGTAAAAAACATACATTATCGGATAATGCACAATGTAGAGCGGATACGACAAGTCGCCGAGAAATTTGTTTACCCGGGCCGTTACTCCGGAGCATTTTCCGCAAGCGCCCAACCAAACAAGAGCCGGGAAGACAACGGCAATACAGACAACCTCATAAATCGCATTGAAGCAAATTCCGCCTGCGGGAGCGATATACGGTACGGCGAAAAACACGAATAAAAGCACACTGCAAATCCAAAATGCGCCTTTAACTTCTCTCGGCTTAAACACACGAGCCAAAAGCATGCCCGTTGTAAACGGAAATAGCATACGTACTAATCCGCCCCAGAAATTAACGTTGTCAATCGTCCATCCGACACCGACGCACCCGTACCCGGAAACATCACCGACAAAAAACCACGCGTGAAAAATTCCCAAAACAACGGCAAATGCGGCAAGAACCTTGGTCGAAAAACGACGAATGAAAAGCGCATACAAAATATTCCCGATGTATTCAAAAAATAATGACCACGTCGGACCGTTAAGCGGAAACATCTCGCCGTTCCCGCGAATTTCATATCGAACGCCCGGAACGGCAGGAATCATCAGCATCGTCAAAAAAAGCGCAATCATTACCCAAAGCGTCGGCACCGCGTTCCCGTCCCATTTCTCAAAACCGACAAAAGCAAATGCAGCCACGCCAATCAGCGCGCCCATGACGAGCATCGGATGCAACCGAATCAAACGCCGTCTGAAAAACGCACCAACGCCCATTTTCGCCCAGCGGTCGTCGTAAGCATAACTCACGACGAAGCCGGAAAGAATGAAAAAGAAATCCACGGCAATATGCCCGTGATTAAGCGTTGTAATCAATCCGCTCCCGTCTCCGTTTACACTTTCTGCAAAAGCAAATCCCTCAAAAATATGGTACACAAGTACCAAAAACGCTGCCACCCCGCGCAAGCCGTCAAGCAATTCATAGTGAGGTTTTGTGTCGGAAAAATTCCCTGATAGAGTAAGGGTTTGATTCATAATTGAATCTCATTTTGTAAAATCCGATTATACCGACAAGGCATAAAGAGATTAGGGGCGTTTTTAGGCGTTTTTGGAAAAATCGCCCCAAGACACGAAAAAGCCCGCGAAGCCTTTATTTAAGCGGCTCAGCGGGCTTTTTAGAGTGGTAGGACGCCGGGGACTCGAACCCCGAACCAATTGCTTAAAAGGCAACTGCTCTACCATTGAGCTAGCGTCCCATCCAAAATTAATGGCGCGCCCGCGAGGATTCGAACCCCGAACGAGTGATCCGTAGTCACTAGTGATATCCATTTCACCACGGGCGCGTTCAAAAAGTAAGATTGAATAAAACGTTTTTACTTCTTAAACGCAAGCATTTTTTACGAAAACAAAGAAAAATTTAATCCTTTTTGAAAATTAGGGAGGAAACAAAAAGCTCGTTCCCGAGAAAAATCACGGGAACGAGCTTTCGTTCTTAAGCAGAATCAGTAGCTGTTTTCGTCGAGCTCAGTCTTCTTAGAAAACGCACGATAAACGAGAACGTGATAAAGCGCGACAAGCGGAATTCCGAGACAAACGATAACAAGCATCGTTACGAGAGTTTTCTTCGAGGCGGAATCGTAAATCGTAAGCGAATTTCCGTTTTCGGAGAGTGCTTTTCCGGCTTCTGTGAAATCTGCGATTGCGGGAACGAGGTTCGGGAACATTCCGACACCGACGGTGAGAATCAGAAGTGCAATCGTCGCCGTCGTCCCGCAAAAAGCGAGCTTGAACGTGTGGCAGCGCAAGAAAATCCCCGTCAAAACAAGCGTGAGTGCAGCAAGCACGGGAACAATTCCGAGTGCCGGATATTGTTCAAAATTCCATGCGCCCGGAAGCGGTCCGGAGAAAATAATCCATGCCGTCAAAGCGATATAAAAAATAGCGGTTGCCGCGAAAATCGAAGGAAGCAACATTGCCGTACGAAACTGCATTAGTCCTTGAGTTTTTATTTGCAGGAAAAGTGCTCCGTGAAGCGAAAGCAGGCAAACGGCAAGCACGCCGGAAAACAGCGGAATCGGCTCGAGTAAATTCAGCAAACCGAACATTCCCGCATCAATGTCACCCGCAGCGTTCACATGCATTCCCGTGACCAGATTTCCGCACGCGACGCCGAGCAAAAGTGCGATAAGGAAACTGCAAACGGAAAATACGATATCCCAAATATGTCGCCACACCGCGCCTTCACATTTACTGCGTACTTCGAGCGAAACCGCACGAAAAATCAGCGCGCCTAGCAAAAGAATCAACGCCGAATAAAGTCCGCTGAAAACGCCTGCGTAAACGTGCGGGAACGCCGCAAAGAGCGCACCGCCCGCCGTGAGCAGCCAAACTTCGTTCCCGTCCCAAACCGGGCCGATGGAATTGAGCGCAAGGCGACGTTCTTCGTCGCTTCGATAAAACGGAAGTAATATGCCGACGCCGAGATCAAAGCCGTCAAGCACCGCATACGCGATGAAAAGAACGCCGAGCAAACCGAACCAAACAGTATTTAAATCCATGAGAAAGTTGATTATAGGTTAACTATCGATTATTAAATTTTGCCTGTTAGAGGAGAGAATTTCTTAACGAGTTGTAAGAGAATATATGACAATTAAGAGTTAATCGTTGTTTTCGGCCCTGCGGAGATTTTTTTCGTCAGCAGGAAAATAAACAAAGCAAACATTACGGCGTAAATAAAGCTGAAGAAAATCAGCGAAAACCAAAGTTGATCAGCAGTAACATTGGTCGAAAACGCATCTTTGGTTTTGAGAAGCCCTTGAACGATCCACGGTTGGCGTCCGACTTCCGTTGCGATCCAGCCCATTTGATTGGCGAATTGCGGCAGGAAAACTGCGGGAACACACGCCCATAACCACCAACGGGTTTCAAAAAGTTTTCCGCGAAACCAAAGCAATATTCCGATCGCCGAAATCGCGCACATCACAATTCCGCAGTAAACCATCCAGTGAAAACCTTGGAATGTGAGTTGAAGCGGCGGATGAAGTTCTTCGGGAACGTCGTTCAATCCGAGCACCTTTGTTTCCGGAGTAACCTCCAAGCCCTTTCCGAGCATGATACTGACGGCGCCGGGTACGGTCAGACCGCGCACCGTTTTAGCTTCTTCATCAACGTAACCGATAATGTGGAAACCGGCAGGCTTGCTTGAATCAAAAATTCCTTCCATTGCCGCGAATTTTACCGGTTGCATTTTTTCAACCAAAATCGCGCTCGCGTGCCCGGACGCGAATTGCAGAACAATTGCCACCGCTGAAATCGACAAGGCGACTTTCAATCCGCGTTGCGCCACGGGAACGAAACGCTTTTTAAGTAAGTGCCACGCGCTGACGGAAAGAACGAGAAACGCTCCCGTAAGCCATGCCGCGACAAGCACATGCCAAAGGCGGTCAATCGTGGAGGGATTAAAAACCATCGCCCAGAAATCCGTTATTTCCGCACGCGTTCCGTTTTCGGTTTCAACAAGATGGAATCCCGCCGGCGTCTGCATCCAAGAATTGGCAACCAAAATCCATAGCGAACTCAGATGCGCACCGAGACAAACCATTATTACGGAAAAATAATGGAAGCCTTCCGAAACTTTATTTTTTCCGAAAAGCACAATGCCGAGAAAGCACGATTCCATAAAGAAAGCGAAGATTGCTTCGGCTGCCAGCGGGCTGCCAAAGACGTCGCCGACAAATCGCGAGTAGCGCGCCCAGTTTGTGCCGAATTCAAATTCGAGTACGATTCCCGTGGCGACGCCGAAAGCAAAAATCAGCGCGAAAATCTTTGTCCAGTAGTCGGCAAGCGCACGCCATTCCGGCGTTTTCAGTTTATACGCAAAGCCTTGAACAACGACCAAAAACACACCTAATCCGATAGAGAGCGGCGGGAACAAGAAGTGAAATCCGGCGGTGAAAGCGAATTGAATTCGAGCAAGCAGTTCGGGGTCCATAAGTAAGAGTAAATCTTACGGAGGAATTCCCACTTGGCAACAAGAATTTAAAATGAAATAAAATCGAATAAAACAAACATTTCAAGCCGCCTCCGGAACGCTCAAGCCAATCGTTTTGAGAAAAAACAACCACAAAAAAACGCACAGGTTCTTCCGATAGCCGCATGAGAGAAATGTTTATTCATTTTCTACTACAATAGGAATTTTCGGAGGAAATTTTACGATTAAAATTTCTGAATCTTTCGTATGCCTCGTGCCTTTTGAGGAATAAATCCTACACAAAAAATCCCGCAAGCCGGAAGAGGCTTACGGGATTTTCCGTTTTCCGGGAAATTATTTTCCCGAAATGATTTTTTTCAGACGAGCGACACAGTCCGACTTCTGCTCCTCGGAGAGGCAGGTCAACGGCGGACGAACGCCACCCATATCCAGCTTGTGATAAGCCATCATCGCTTTCCCGCCAACGACGCCGCCGTATTGAACGAGAATATCAACAATTTTGCAGACTTTCGCCATGCCCTTGTCGATTTTCTTCTGGTCGCCCATTTCGTAGGCGTTCCAAATATCGTAATAAACTTTTGCCGCGTAATTGTAAGTCGATCCGATTGCGGATTTGGCACCGCAAGCGAGCGCTCCCGCGAACCATTCATCAATTCCCCACGTGATGTCGTATTTTCCGCCGCAAGCGCGCAGGCAACGTTGATACATGTAGAGATCCGGGTAGTTAAACTTAATCCCCGCAAGTTGCGGAATTTTTCCGTCCGCCTTGATGAGGAATTGTTCCATGTCAAAATTCACGCCGGACATTCCCGTGTGATAATAATAGAATGGCAGCTTCGGTGCAGCGGAAAGCACCGCGTTAAGATAATCGATGAGTGAATCAATCGAACCCGGCTTGAAGAAATTCGGCGGAACGATGGACGTCGCGTCGAGCTTAAGCTCCTGTGCGTAGGCGGCGAGTTCCCGCGCGTCCGTCACCGAAAGCGCGCCGACGTGTGCAATAATAAAAAGTTTGCCCTTCCCGTATTCCGCCCATTTTTTCATGACGGCTTTGCGCTCTTCAACCGAGCAACAGATGCCTTCGCCCGTTGTCCCGCAAATATAGGCGCCGACAACGCCTTGTTTGACGAGTACGTCAATTTGCTTCGGAATCATGTCCAAATTCACGGAGCCGTCCGAGTTAAACGGCGTATGCGGAGCCGCGATAAGACCTTCTAGTTTTTTTACTTTAGCCATAGTTTTTTGGGGTGGTTGTTTTATCAAATTAAGGGATACAAATCAGACGCGTGCTTTCACAATCAGTTTGCGGAAAGGTACGGGCGAAATCGCGGGAGCATGAATATCTTCCGGAAAATAAACCGCCAACTGCCCGGGAACGATTGTCGTATAGATTTGCGCCGGACCGTCATAAAGCTGGCAATCGCCGTCTTCGTCATAAGGCGTTTCGGGAATCGCCCCGCGCGGAGTCCAGCCGAGCGTTTCCGGAGCCGAAAGCGGGAGGTGGACATCCAAATATTTTTGATGACTTTCGAGTTTTGAGGTTTCCTTGGTTTTTCCCGGATGGTCAACAACATTGATGAACGCGTTGTCGCCGTCGATAACGATTTTTCCTGCGGGAACCTGCGCTAAATCGTGCGTTTTAATGTAGTCAAAAATTTTTTTGAAATACGGATTAAGAGCTTCAATCCGCGCGGAGTTTTCTAGGGTATCGATAATCATAAGCAGACAAAAGTTTTCTCCTTTTTCTGCGGGAACGCAAGGCAAGAAACCGACTTTATAAAAAAAGAACTTGCCTCCGAGAGCCTACAGCGAGAAAATAAACAACTACACCACAAAAAGAAGGATTATATCATGTCACAGAACAACTCATTCGGTTCTTTCATCAAAATCTTGGTCGGCATCGGTCTTGCCATCCTGATTTTCATGAGCTACATGCTTGCCGAACAACGCGGCTGGGTAAATACGAACATTGCCGGACGCCTCTTGCGCGGCGTTGAAGACGGAAAAGCAATCCGAGAAGAGCAAAGCAAGAAAAAAACCATTCCCGCAAAGCAGGCGGCAGACGATTCCGACAAAAAGATTTTCGGAGAAACCGCTCCCGTAAAGCAAGCAGAGCCGAAACCCGCTCCCGCTGTTCAAGAAACAAACGAGAAGAAATCCGAACCTAAATCAGACGTCGACGATTCCGCATCCGAAGACGATGAAGCGGATTTCGGAGATGACGGATTTGAAAGCGATGACGAAACAGACGCAAGCGCTGACGAAGCCGCACCGGAGAAAGAACCCGAAGCCCCCGCCGAAAAAACTGCCGAGAAATCAAAAAAGCCCGCCAAGCTCGACTATTCCGAAGTCGCCCGCAAACGCAGCACCTGGCCGAAAGCCGTCCAAATGCGCGTCAAGGGAACACGCGTTCCGATGCTCAACAAGAACGGAACCAAAATCGGAGAAATTGAAGTTCCCGTCGGCACACGCCTCTTCGTTCTTAAAGTCACGGACCGTGGCATCCTCGAAGTTAAAAGCGCCGTCAACGGACAGATTTTCCAAGTCCACGCGTCGCGAACAACATTCAGCCGCCTTTACACCGGCAAACCGATTTCCGACAGTATCCGCCCGAGCTCAAGCTCTTCCTCAGACAGCGCACCCGCGTCTGACGACGAAGACTCCGGCGAATCCGATGATTTCGAAGATTCCGACTCCGAAGACGATTCGTCCGACGACGATTTCTCGGACGACGACTTCTTCGACGACGACTTTTAATTTTCAACCGGATCATAAAAAACGTTCCCGCAAACACGGGAACGTTTTTTGTTTTCGCTTTAATCCGCGATAACGAATCTTTATTTTCCCGGTATGAATAAAAACGTTTTGCTGCATTCCTGGAACGTAAACGGACTTCGCGCCGCCATTCGCAAAGGCTTGGAGAACTACGTCGCCGAATACGCCCCGGATATTCTCTGCCTGCAGGAAATCAAGTGTCCGGCAGACCTGGAATTACCGGAATCGCTCCAAAAAGCGTTCCCGTATCGCCGGCTACATTCCGCAGACAAAGCCGGCTACTCGGGAACCGCGATTTTCTCGAAATTCCCTGCCCTTTCGATTTCGACGAACTTCGAATCGGCGGAGCCGCATCCGCAGGAAGGGCGCGTTCTCACTGCGGAGTTTCCCGGAGTATTTGTCGTCTGCGCCTACGTTCCGAACGCGCAGAACGAATTGGCACGCTTGGATTACCGCATGCGCTGGGATGCCGACTTTCGGGAACATCTTAAACAACTCGCGAAGAAAAAGCCGGTCGCGGCTTGCGGCGATTTTAACTGCGCACACCAACCTATCGACCTCGCGAATCCGAAAAACAACGAGCGCAACCCGGGCTATTCCATCGAAGAGCGCAACTCGTTTTCGGAAACGCTTGCGGCAGGCTTCCTCGACAGTTTCCGCCTCAAGAATCCGACGCTTGAAAAAGCTTACTCATGGTGGAGCTACCGCATGAAGGCGCGGGAACGCAACGTCGGCTGGAGAATTGATTACTGGTTGCTTTCCCAAGCGCTTGAACCGACTTTTGAAAATCCGGAAATTCTCCCGCAGGTCGAGGGCTCGGATCATTGTCCCGTCGCCGTTTCGCTCCCGCGGGAACTCTTCGTTTAATTCAGTTCGCTAAAAAACGAATCGGACGTTCCGGGAACGCACCGCCGCCATCGGAAACGTAAATATGATCCCAGATAAGGCGAACCTTATCGCCGGGCTTCAAGTTATAAATCTTTTCAACGGTTTCCTTTGAAACTTCGTTCGAGCCTTCCGGTTTCAACATGCAGACAAACTCATCCGCCATCGGATCGCCGTATTTCCCGGGATTTAAATATTCGTTGTAGCTTTCAATTTTAAAAACCGCAATCGTCCCGGAATGCCCGCATCGATCGGGACAAAGCATCGAGCGCCCCATGCAAGTGTGTTCCCGCGTTCCCGTAAAAACGGCATTCGTATCATGCCGGGAAAGCAATTCGAAACTTCGCTTATCCTGCGCTACGGCAAGGGCAACATTGTCGGCAACAACTTTTTCATGGGGAACGTCAAGGCAGCCGCAAAGAACAAAGGCAATGCTAAGCAAAGAGCCGATTTTCAGGAAAGATGAGTTTTTCATAGTGTTTAAAAGCGGAAACAAAAACTATTTTCGTCTGTTCTTAACGAATATCGACAAATATGTTTGCGGCTCGACAAGAAGTCGACACGATTTAGAACGTTTGATTTATGATTTCCGAAAAACAAAATTCCGCTCCGCGACGTTCCTCTTCCATCGAACGTATTCTCGGTCGCCTCGACGATTTGGACTCTACGAATCTCGCAATTCTCGTCCAAAGGCTCGCTCGGGAACGCGGTCTGCTCGAAACGGTTTTTGACGCCGTCGAGGAAGGCATCCTCGTAATCGACGAAGCCGGAATCGTCGACTACGCCAATCGCGCGGGAACGGCAATTATCGGACTTAATCCGAAAGACATCGGAACGGCGGTTCTGTGGAAACTCGTCCCGGATTTGGCACGCTCGCTCAATTTCCTGCGGGAAGACGGGCTCGCACCCAATATCGCCCGCGACGTCGAACTTTTTTATCCGGAACATCGCTGGGTACGGCTTCAAATCTCGCGCTTGATTCTCGGAGACGAAGTAACCCGCTTCGGAGTAATTATCCGAGACATCACGGACGAACGCCAAAACACGGAAGCCATGCTTGAAAGCGAGCGCATCAACTCTATTTTTACGCTCGCAGCAAGTGTCGCCCACGAAATCGGCAATCCGCTCAACTCAATGAAAATCCATTTGGAGCTGATTCGCAGAAAGCTTGCCAAACTCGACGTTCCCGCAGAAAAAACGCAATCGCTGAAAAAATCAGTCGGAATTTGTCTCGACGAAATCGAACGGCTCGACGACATTTTAAAAAATTTCCTCGGTGCGATTCGCCCGCAAAAACCGATACTCGGGAAAACCAACCTGATGGAAATCGTTTTTGATGTCCTAGCAGTTCAAAAAGCCGAGCTGGAAAAACGCAACATCCGTTGCTCCGTAAAACAGGGAAAAAGCCTGCCGATCGTACTCGGAGACGCATCGCAACTCAAACAACTCATTTTCAACGTCTCCAAAAACGCAATGGAAGCCATGCAGGACGGCGGCGCGATTGACATCGTCGCCGATACCGACGACGCGTTCGTCTACCTGCGCGTCCGCGACACGGGATGCGGCATCGAGCGCGACGCCATTTCACGGATTTACGAACCTTTTTTCACGACCAAAGACGGCGGGCACGGACTCGGCATGATGATTGTCATGCGCATTATGCGGGAACACGGCGGGCAAGTCGGTATCGACAGCACGCCCGGAGAAGGCACGCTCGTCACGCTACAGTTCCCGCGCCCCGATCGTCGCACGCCCATGCTTGATGTCATCTGAATAAGCTTCGTCCTCCCCGAAAAAACAACGATTTTAAGCTTTAAGCTTTAATTTTTAACCGTTAGACTGCCGCTTTAATCTTTAAATCAGAAAATTATGAAAGCACTACTTTTCTCCGGACAAGGCGCCCAGAAAGTCGGAATGGGCAAGTCGCTTTACGAAAATTCCGCGATTGCGCGTGAACTTTATGACCGCGCGAACGCCGTTTTGCCGTTCGATCTGAAGCAAATCTGCTTCGAAGGTCCGCAGGAAACGCTTACCGAAACGCGCGTTTGCCAGCCGGCACTTTTCACGCAAGGCTACGTTATCGCTCAAATTCTGAAAGAACAAGGCAAGCTCGCCGACCTTAAATGCGTGCTCGGACTCAGCATCGGCGAACTCACCGCCTACGCGGTCGCCGGTGTTTGGGATTTTGAAACGGGACTGAAAGTCGTCGCCGAACGCGGACGCCTCATGCAGGAAGCCTGTGACAAAACGAAAGGCGGCATGGCTGCGATTATCGGCGGCTCCCGCGAAGATGTGCTCGCGTTCTGCAAAGAATTTGATGTCGATGCGGCGAACTTTAACACGCCGGGGCAAATCGTGATTTCCGGCGATGCGGACAAAATTGCTGCCGCGTGTGCAAAGAATAACGAAACGAAGCAGTTTAAACGCGCAATTCCGCTCGTCGTTGCCGGTGCTTACCACTCCCGCCTGATGGAACCGGCGCGTGCCGAGTTTGCGAATTTCCTCGCGTCCGTCGAATTTAAAAAGCCGGAAATTCCGGTCTTCACGAACACGACGGGAACGCTCATCGACGATCCCGCCGCTATGCGCGAAGCACTTGCCAAGCAGGTCGTTTCCTCCGTTTTGTGGGAAGATTGCGTGCGCGGAGCCGTTGAGCTCGGCGTTACCGAAACGATTGAATGCGGGCCCGGCGGCATTCTCACCGGCATGGTCAAAAAGATCGCTCCGGAAGTCGCGGGAACGGCAGTTTCCGAGTTTGCGGAAATTCCGGCGTAGTCAAAAACGGATTTTCGGGAAGCTACGCCTTCCCTCAATTTAATTTTGCGAAAAAATGTTTCCGTTTTGCGGGAACATTTTTTCATGTTTCCAAAACGTTTTATTTCAAAATTCTCATGTTAAAAGTTTCCACAAAAGACGCAGACTGCTTTGAAAAACTGCGTGCTTTCAGCGCTCCCGCCGCACTTTCCGGCAACATCGCACAAACCGTCGCGGAAATCATCGCAGATATCCGCGAACGCGGAGACGAAGGAGTGCTTTACTACACGGCAAAGTTCGACCACGCCAAGCTACTTCAGAAACAAATTCGCGTCCCGCAGGAAGTCATTGATGCGGCATTCGATTCTATTGAAGCCGAAAAACTGGAAGCCATGAAAGCTTCCGCCGCCTCCATTTCTGATTTTCACAAACGCACACTCCCGAAAAATTGGAAAAAGCGCAATCCCCACGGAGCCGTCGTCGGAGAGCTTTTCTTCCCGATCCATCGCGTCGGGCTCTACATTCCCGGCGGGCAAGTCCCGCTCAGCTCGACCGTGCTCATGACGGCTCTTCCCGCGAAACTCGCCGGCGTTCCCGAGCTCGTTTTGTGCACGCCGCCGCGGCGCGACGGTACGGTTGCGCCGGAAATTCTTGCCGCCGCAAAGCTCTGCGGAATTAACGAAATCTACTGCGTGGGCGGAGTCCAAGCAATTGCCGCGATGGCGTATGGGACACAAACAATTCCCGCTGTCGACAAAATCGCCGGCCCGGGGAATGCGTTTGTTGTCGAAGCCAAGCGCCAGCTTTTCGGCAAGGTCGGCATCGACCTGCTTCCCGGCCCGAGCGAAGTTATGGTCATCGCAGACGGCAAAGCCAATCCGGAATGGGTCGCCGCCGATATTATTACGCAAGCGGAACACGGTTCGGGAAAAGAAAAAGTTTATCTGCTTGCGCTTGACGAACGCACTGAGCGTTCCGTTGATATCGCAATCGAATCTTTACTGACGCGCTACGAAAAAGGCTCACGGCTTCGTGAAATCATGGAAGCGGGATTCTGCAAAATTCTTGCGGACAATCTCGACGACGCCGTCGCCGTCGCAAACTTCATTGCTCCCGAACACCTCGAAATTCAAACCGGGATTAAACGCCAAAAAGAATTGGCATCCCGAATCACGACTGCGGGAGCGATGCTTGTCGGGCATTACTCGCCCGCCGCGCTCGGAGATTTTGCAGCCGGACCGTCTCACACGTTGCCGACTTCCCGCACCGGGCGCTTTTTCAGCGGGCTTCAGGTGCCGGATTTCATGCGCCGCACGAGTTACGTTCAGTACGACGAAGAGTCGCTCAAGAAAGCGGAACCGATTGTTTCCGCGTTTTCCAAAATGGAACAACTTCAAGTCCACGGGCACTCCGTTTCGATTCGTTTTGAGAAATAGAACGACTCTGAAAACAAAAAAAAACGCGTTCCCGTGACTAATTGCGGGAACGCGTTTTTTTGTTCGGATTTAAATGGCGGTAACGCCGGATTTCATGACAATCGTCCGCAAAACGGGATTGTACATGAAAGGATTTTTCAAAATTTTCGTCAGAAGCTTGAGACGGATTTTGCGCGTTCCCGCGCGGTATTGTTTAAACAGAATTTCGGGAGAAATCTCTTTCTCGGAAACATTGAAAATCAAAGCCAGCTTTTCGGCGGAATCCAAGGCGTAGCTCATGCCTTCGAGCGAGCTAGGCGAAATGAATCCGGCGGCTTCTCCGAGCAAAAAAACGCCTTCGGGAACGCCGAGTCGAAAATCGCGGGCACGCTCCGGACGAAGGACCTGGCAAGCTTCCGTGCGCAACGGATTTTTTAAGGCGAAGCCGAATTGTTCGGCACGTTCCCGTAAGAGCTCGTAAGCGCGCGACGCATTTTCCCGCGGGAACGCCGCGCCGAAAACGAGTTCGCCGTCTTTCGAAACCGCCCATCCGTAGCAATCCGTAAGGCGTTCGTCAAAAAAGCAGGCGTAAAGCGGCGTCGGCTGCTCGTCCTTAAACCACTGCTGAACCGCCGTGTAGCTACGGATTTTGTGCTTCGGGAAAAGCGTTTTGCGCACAAGCGAAGCGGCACCGTCGGCTCCGACAATCGTGCGGGAACGAACACTTTTTTCTTCTCCGTTTTCGAAATAGAGAATGCTCCAAAGCCCGTCCGAATCCCGCGAAAACCCGCGCACGGAAGCGTGGTTGCGAACTTCGGCATTTGCGGGAACGAGTGATTTCAGCCACAAATCAAATTTGTGGCGATCCATGTTGATGTAAAACCGGCGGTAAGTGCGTTCGAGTCGTCGACAAAGATCAATCGTGCGAACGGAAAAAAGTTGCGGATTTGCGAGCACGGAATTCGGGAGTGCAAGCCCCTGGCGCGAAAGCGCAAGTTGCGCGTCTTCGGCAAGTAATCCGCCGCAAGGCTTACGAAATCCCGGTTCTACGGGAACGCTCGCTTTGCGGTCGAACGCAATCACGCGAAAGCGCGAATCAAGCAATCGGCAAAACGTCGAACCCGCCGGCCCGAGGCCGACGACTGCGACATCGTAGATTTCCTCGTTCCCGCTCATTTATTCCGCTTTCGGTTCTGCTTCAGCATCGCTCCCCGCTTCTTCAATCCGATGCAATTCGCTTTTGCTTTCACGAAGAACCGTTCGCGTCGTGCTGTCGGAAATTTTCATTCCGGAGTTTTCCCAAAATTTTGTGATCCCGCGAAGGCGGCTCGCTTCGGCGGCAGTGATTTTTTGTTTGCCGACGATGGACGAAATTTCGTCTAAGTCCTTTTTCCAGCGTTCCCGCGCCGCCTTGGAAAGCGCAATCGGCAGGACGATTTTTTCGCCGGGTTTCTCAAGTTTAACGATACGATTAATCGGCTCAATGTCGCGATGCGTTGCGGAAACAAAGAGAATCCGCCCGAGCGGAAGCTTGAGCTTGGTCGGCGAGCCGTCGGCAGCAAGCGTATAATCCGAACCGCCGATTTTAAGCGTAATCCCCGGCATCGTTACCAGCCCCTGCGTTCCCGAAACGGAAAACGTTCCGTCCTTGTTTTCAACAACCTGCGGGAACGCCATTGATTCGACTACGGCGACAATTTCCGTCTCGCCGACTTGAGTCGGCAACGTTTTTCTTAAAACAACTTTCCCGTCGGCAATTTTCTTTTCGAGCTCGGCAACGGCAAGTTCGGCGACTTCGCTCACGCGAATTTCACGCAAAGCCGCATCAACAATCGGAGCGTCAAAGATTTTCGAGGCGCGTCCGCTGTCAACGGCTTTTCCTTCCGAGGAGAAAAGCGTATAAAACACATTTTGCCGGGCGTAGACAGTTCCGCCGCGCGGCGTTTCAATCGGAGCGGCGAGTTGCAATACCAAGGCGTAATCGGCGCCGGTTAGCTCCATGGCTTCTGCCGGAGAAAGTGATTCTAATTTTGCTTCGCGCGTTCCCGCAGATTGGCTTTCCGCCGCTTTGAGAAAATCGAGCGAGTGAGCTTGGGCTCCCGTCGCGGCAAGCAACCCGAGCGTCGTCGAGGCAATATTTTCCCGCACGCCCGAAAAAAGCTTTTTTCCCGACGCATCACGCACGAGCACGATTACGGAGACGTTTTCGGGAACACTTGCCCCCGGGCGTTCATCGGCTCCGGCAAGTCGGACAGCCGCCCCCGCCTCTGCAGGGAACGCAAACAAACACGCAAGTGCGAAAACGGCAAAAATATTTTTCATGACAGACTTTCCTTAATTTAAAACGTGGCGTGCGAGGACTTTTTGAACCTCATAAACATCTACGTCTTTGCTGAATCGCTTGCTGATTGTCGGAATATCTTCGCCGGAGATCCAAACTTTAAGCTCGGCATCCAAATCAAAATGCCCTGCCGTTTCTAAGCTGAAACGGGCGATACTTTTGTAAAGAATCGAGCGATATTCGATTTTGTGGCCGGTTAATCCCTGCTTATCAACGAGAATCAAACGCTTATTCGTGAAGATGTAAACGTCGCGGAAAAGTTTGAATCCGAGCTCAATGACTTCGCCTTCGATAAGGAGTTTTTCTCCGTATTCGGCCGTAAGTTTTTCATTGGAAACCTGAGAGGCGTTCCCGAGAAGTGCGTTGAAGAGTCCCATATTGTTTTTTGTTTGAGGTTTTAAATAAGGTTTACGAATTGTTCCGATTGTGCCATTCCGCCGGAGAAAAGAAAAGAGAAGAAAAGCATTGCGGGAACACAAATGGGGACGCGCCGCCGCTTACTTCTTTCCTTGCAAGAAACGCCCCGGAGGAATATGCTTGCGGAAGCATTTTTGAATTTTCCATGTCCGAAGAACAGCCGAATCTAGTCACTATCAATATTGACGGCAAAGACTATCAGGTCGCCGCCAAGCAAAATCTTGTCGAAGCCGCCAAAAGTGTCGGCATCGAGATTCCGCATTATTGCTACCACCCGAAACTGGAAATGGCGGGAACGTGCCGTATGTGCCTCGTCGAAATCGGAATGCCGATGCGCGATCGTGCGACGGGAGCTCCGGTTCTGAACGAAGACGGCTCGCCGAAAATCGGCTGGATGCCCAAACCGGCAATCGCTTGCGGGACAACGGTTTCGCCGAACTTGCACCTGAAGACGAAGTCGCCGATGGTGCAGACGAGCCGCGCGAGCGTTACGGAATTCCTGCTGGCAAATCACCCGCTTGATTGCCCGATTTGCGACCAAGCCGGCGAATGCACGCTCCAGGCTTTTTCGGCGGATTACGGGAACGGCAAATCGCGCTATCGCGATGCCAAAAACATCAAACCGCGCAACAAAAGCATCGGACCACGCGTCCTTCTCAACAACGAGCGTTGTATTCTCTGCCGCCGTTGCGTCCGCTTTTGCCGCGAAATTTTGAAACGCCCGATTCTCGGGCCGACTCAGCGCGGTTCGATGACGCAAATTGATTGCTATCCGGGGCAAGAACTCGACGGGAACTACTCGATGAACGTCGTTGATATTTGCCCGGTCGGCGCACTCACAAGCAAGGACTTCCGCTTTAAAATGCGCGTTTGGTTCCTTAAGCAGACCAAGAGCATTTGCACGGAATCCAGCGTCGGGGTCAACACGACCGTTTGGTCTCGCGAGGGGAAAATTTACCGCATTACGCCGCGTCGTAACGACAGCGTGAACGACACATGGATGAGCGATTCCGGGCGCATGATTTACAAAACCGTCGACAACGAAAACCGCCTCACGGGAACGCAGCGCGGGGAAAGTTCGGTCGAATTCGACGAAGCCATTGATGCCGCCCGCGCCCTGCTTTCTGCCGGAAAACCGGCGTTCGTCGCCTCCGGCAACATGAGCCTCGAAGAACAATGGGCACTGAAGACGCTTGCGGCTTCTTTTGACGGGAACGTTTACCTGACGCAAACGCTCGCGGAAAACGACGGATTCCTGATTTCCGAAGACCGCACCCCCAATCGCCGCGGTGCACTCGTTTCCGGACTCGTTAAGGATTTTGAATCGGCATCGATCGCAAAACTCGGTGCCGCGATTGACGCGGGAGAAGTAAAAACCGTTTTCGTTTGCGGGGAAGACTTGTTGGAACAGGGCTTGGATATCAAGCAACTCAAGAAAGTCGATGTCATTTACCTTGGCACGCACAAAAACGCGACTTCGGAAGAAGCGACGGTTGTGCTTTCCGGGCGCACGGTTTTCGAAAAATCCGGCTCATTCGTCAACCAGCAATTCCGCCTGCAGCGTTTTGACGCCGCGATTCCCGGGCTTGCGGGAACGCATAACGAACTTGATATCATTGCGGCACTCGCGGCGCGAACGATTACGGACGCTTCCGTTGAAACGATTTGGCTGAGCATGACAAAGGATTGCCCTGTACTCGCGGGAACGGATTTTTCGTCGATTCCCGACAACGGCGTCCTACTCGACGCTTCCGCTTGGGCAAAAATTGCTTTTCCCGAGACCGGCTCACTTCTTTACTCGCCGGCAAGCAAATAACCTCTGAAAAAACTCTACCATGAACGAATTCGCAAAAGGTTTTATTGAGTGGTTTAACAGCTCGGACACTTCCCTGCAGGCTTGGATCGGCATTCCGGACATTCCCGTCAGCGACGATGCCGTCAGCGCGACAGGCTCGATTTTCAAGGCAATTTTTGCCGTCGCGCTTGTTCTCGGCATTATGGGCGGTTGCCTTTATACGGTTTTGCTCGAACGCAAAACTGCTGCATGGGCTCAAGGTCGCGTCGGTCCGTGCCGCACGACAATGCCGTTTATTGCAGCTATTCCGCTTGTCGGAAAAGTTTTGACTTACTGCGGTTTCATCCAACCGCTCGCCGACGGCGGAAAGCTCTTCCTGCGTCAGGAACCGCTTCCGGAACACGTTAATAAATTTTATTACTGCCTTGCGCCTTGTTTGGCGCTCGCTCCCGCGATCATCACGCTTGTTATGATGCCGTTTACGTCTTACATCAGCCCGGAAACGGGAAAAGAAACGGCGCTCATGCTTTGTAACATGAATCCGGGTTTCGTCTTCGTAATGGCAGTCAGTTCGCTCGGTGTTTACGGTGTTGTTCTCGGCGGGTGGGCATCGAATTCCAAGTATCCGTTCCTCGGCTCCATTCGCGGGAGCGCGCAACTGATTTCCTACGAGCTCTCGATGGTGCTTTCGGTGCTTCCCGTTGTTTTGCTTACCAGCGGCAATCCGGATGCGAATCCGCTTTCGCTTTTCTCGATTGTCCAGGAACAGAACAATCTTTGGAACATCATCTTAGCTCCGCTTTCGGCGATTATTTTCTTCGTCGCGTTGATGGCGGAAATGAACCGCCAGCCGTTTGACATGCCGGAATCCGAAACGGACACGGTCGGCGGCTTCCACACGGAATACGGGACGTTTAAATTCGGTCTGTTCTTCACGGGCGAATATCTCCACATGATTCTCGGTTCGACGCTATTTACGCTGTTCTTCCTCGGCGGCTGGCATGCGCTCCCGTTCCTGCCGACGCTCGGGCTCGACGGTGTCTGGGGAACACTCCTGGGCATTGCCTGCATGCTCGTGAAAATTATCTTCATGCTCTTCGTCATCATTTGGATTCGCTGGACGGTTCCGCGCTTCCGTTTTGACCAAGTCATGCGCGTCGGATGGAAACTTCTGCTCCCGTTCGCGATTGCAAACTTCATCGCCTACCTTATCGGCATCGGCGTTTACGATTCTCTGCTGAAATAAGCGCGGGAACACGATTCGAAAATTAAATCTTTAAAACAATGGCAACTCAAAATTTCAAAGTCGTCCCGCGCAAACCGCTTCGTTGGTGGGAAAAACTTTATATTCCGCAGGTTATCGCGGGAATGAAGATTACACTCGGCATTATGTTGCGCAAACCGGTTACACTCAAATATCCGGAAGAACGCCCGACAATTCCGAAGGGCTACCGCGGCATTCCGACGCTCGTCAAAGACCAAAACGGACGCGAAAAATGCGTTTCCTGTCAGCTTTGCGAATTCGTTTGTCCTCCGAAGGCCATCCGCGTCACGCCGGGCGAAATCGATCCCGACGCGCCGAATGCCGGCGTAATTGAAAAAGCACCGAAAGCATTTGAAATCAATATGCTCCGTTGCATCTACTGCGGCATGTGCCAAGAAGTTTGCCCGGAAGAAGCGATTTGGCTTCAAAACGAATATTCGCTCAACGGCTACTCCCGCGGCTCGCTCATTCACGATAAGGAAAAGCTTTACGAATTAGGCGGGACGCTTCCCGACAAACACCTAAAGTGGAACAAAAAAGCCGAAGCGCAAGCCCACGCGCCAAAGCACTAAAGACTTTTCAAACCGTTCCCGCGAAGCAATTCGCGGGATTTTTTATCTGTCGGCGCCTCCGGCGTTCGCTTTTATTTTTTACATCGGCACAATAAAATTCTAACTTGATTTTCCATGACGGAGCTGTTCCCCGAAGAAGATTTTTCCGACAGTTCTTCCGAAAAAAAGACAGCCTCGGAAGTGCAAGAATTTTGTGTTCGTATCATGCCGTTTGACGGAGGCGGACGCGCCTACACTTACGCCGTTCCCGCAGAAATCGCCCCGAAAATCACGCTCGGATCGCTTGTCCGAATTCCGCTCGGCTCCCGAAAAACACTCGGACTGGTTTGGGAAACAAATGTGACTCCGGACACGCGCTTTGCCCAAAAAATCCGCGCAATCGAAACGCTCTGTTACGACATTCCCGTCCTTTCCTCCGACGCCATTAAGCTCTGCGAATGGATCGCTAACTACTACGCCGCCCCGCTGAATTCCGTCTTATTGACAATGCTTCCCGCCGCCGTACGGCAAGGCATCCGCCCGATTGTCGAACGCACGATTTCTCTCGCGCGGGAACTCCCGGACGAAGCTCTTTCCGCGCTGCGCAAGCGCGCAAAAAAACAGGCGGAGCTTTACGCTCTTTTGCGGGAACAAGGCTCCGTTCCGCGAAGCGCACTGAATTTTTCCGCTACCGTCATCAATACGTTGATCCTTACGGGCATTGCAAAAGAACGCTCTCAAGCCGTTTCTCGAATTGCGTATTCCGACATCAAGGGAAAGCCGAGTCCGTTCCCGCAACAAAAAATCTCACTTAACGACGAACAGCAAGCCGCGATTGACTCCATCGAAAAAAGCCTCAACGCCCGCCGATATTCTACCCACCTGCTCCACGGAGTAACCGGATCAGGGAAAACCGAAGTTTACATCGGCGCAATTCGCAAAATCCTTGCCGAAGGCGGAAGCGCGATCCTCCTGGTTCCGGAAGTCGCCCTGACGCCCCAAACCGTCGAACGCCTGCGCACGCGACTCGGCGATTGCGGCACGCAAGTCGTCGTCTGGCACAGCCACCTTTCGGCAGGCGAACGCTTTGACGCTTGGATGGACATGGCTCGCGGGAACGCCCGAGTCCTCGTCGGCGCGCGCTCGGCGATTTTTGCTCCGATGAAAAACCTGCGACTCATCGTCGTCGATGAAGAACACGAGCCGTCGTTCAAACAGGGAGAAACGCCGTTCTATCACGGACGTGACGTCGCCGTTTATCGGGCGCATCTCTGCGGTGCCGTTTGCGTCCTCGGCTCCGCAACCCCGTCGCTGGAAAGTTTTTATAATGCAAGAACGGGGAAATACAAACTCGACCGCATTTTAAAACGCGTAGACGATCGTGCGTTCCCGCCGATGCGAATCATCGACATGCGCCGCGAGATTTTGCACATGCAGGGGCAAACGACTTTTTCCCGTCCGATGTTGGATGCAATTGCAGAACGTCTCGAAGGGCATGAACAATGCATTCTTTTCCTAAACAGACGCGGTTATTCCCGCGCACTGATTTGTCCGGATTGCGGGAACGTCATCACTTGCCCGCATTGCTCAAGCGCACTCACCTTTCATCGGGAAAATCAAAGTTTGCGCTGTCATTTGTGCGACCACATCGAATCCGCCCCGTCGCGTTGCCCGGCATGCACGTCGCCCAATATTCGGAAAAAGGGCTTCGGAACGCAACGTGCCGAAGAAATCCTTGCTCAACGTTTCCCCGAAGCCCGTATCGTCCGGCTTGACGCGGATACGATGAGCAAAAAGAACGAGTTCCGAAAAATTTTAGATCGCTTTCGCGCCGGAGAAATCGACATTTTGCTTGGGACTCAAATGATTGCAAAGGGGCTAGACTTCCCGCGAGTAACGCTCGCCGGCATACTTGACGCCGACTTGTCGTTGCACGTTCCTGACTTTCGTGCCGCCGAACGCACATTCCAACTGCTGGTTCAAGTCGCCGGACGCGCCGGGCGCGGTCAGCTCGACGGCGAAGTTCTCGTCCAAACATTCACTCCAAGCGCCGCACCGATTCAATTTGCCAAGCGAGCGGAATTCGATGAATTTTTGGAAGACGAATTGGAACGCCGCCGCGAATTTCATTACCCGCCGGATCGCCATATCATCCGCCACCTGTTTCGCGGGAACGACCTGAAAACCGTCGGAGAAACCGCCGAAGCCTGGGCTCGCTTTCTCGAAGAGAATGAACCGAATCTCTGCGAAATCCGCGGTCCCGCGCCCTGCCCGACCGAGAAAATTCAAGACAACTTCCGCTTTCACCTGTGGTATTTTTGCCCGCGCGTTCCCGCAATCATCGGCAAACTTTCCCGACTGAGAGCCTCGTTCCCGTGGCCCGAAAACGTTGTCGAAATCCTTGATGTCGATCCGGCAGACGTTAATTAGAGTTAAAGAACGGAAGTGTGGAGAAGCGTAAAAGCTAAACGGCCTCCGAACTCCGACTCCTAATGCTTTGCATTTTCATACTTGCGACGCAAGCACTCGGCGACGACGAAAGCAATTTCCGTTGCCAGCCAATAAACGACGCTTCGAGATTCTCGGCGGGAAAGCACAAGATGTGTCGCCCGCATTTTTGCCAAATGCAACGAAACAACGGCTTGCGGAAGCTTGGTTCGACGCACCAACTCCGTGACGCTCAACTCCCCCTGACGTTTGAGCTCGTCCAGAATCCGTAATCGCTGCGGATGCCCTAAAATTCTGAGATCTTCGGCGATTTCTTCGCACAAATCCAAATAGCGCAATTCGTCTTTTGTAATCATATATTTAATTATTTATATATATAAATAAGTAGAGAACAGCATTTTTTATTTAAAAAAAACGTCAAGTTCAAAAAGTTTTTTTTCTGTTTAAGCTTTATTTTATCGGGAAGAAAATTTTCCCGAAAAATACGACTTGCGGGAACGTATTTTCATAACAGGCTTTTGACTTACTTCGCGTTCGTTTCGCGCGAAAATTTCCTTTCACCCACTAATCATTCCTCCGTTTTCACCTCCAACAACACCCACTATGATCCTCACTGTTATCAAGCGTGACGGCCGTAAAGTCGGCTTCCACACGGACAAAATCATCGGCGCCATCCAAAAAGCGATGCTCGCGACCGAGCTCGGCGAAGACATCTCGCTTGCTCAACAAATCGCCCAGCGCATCGCCTATATCGGCGACGAAGCCATGTCCGTCGAAGCCATTCAGGATTTGGTGGAAAACGAGCTGATGAAATCCGAGCGCAAAGACGTTGCCCGCAAGTACATTGCTTACCGCGACATGCGCAACGTCGCCCGCAAAGCGAAAACGCGTGATATTTTTCTCGAAATCATCGAAGCAAAGGCGAACGACGTTACGCGGGAAAACGCGAATATGAACGCCGACACCCCGGCGGGCATGATGATGAAATTTGCCAGTGAAACGACAAAGCCCTTCGTCGATGATTATTTGCTCTCCCCGGAAGTCAAGGAAGCCGTCAAAAAAGGCTATATTCACATTCACGACAAGGATTACTATCCGACAAAATCGCTGACCTGCGTCCAGCATCCGCTCGACAAAATTCTCAACGGCGGCTTTTTTGCCGGGCACGGCGAATCGCGTCCCGCCAAGCGCATCGAGACTGCAAGCATTCTCGCCTGCATTTCAATGGAAACGGCGCAAAACGAAATGCACGGCGGGCAAGCCATTCCCGCGTTCGATTTCTATCTCGCACCTTTCATCCGCAAAAGCTACATCGAAGAAATCAAGGTCGTGGAATCCTACGAAGGCAAAGATTTTTCCCATCTCTATAACGCAGAAATCCAAGATTATCTGACAAAGCCGCTAAACGCGTTTGAAGGCGAAGCCAAAATCGTCCAACAAGCAATCAACCGCACGGTTGAACGCGTCCACCAAGCGATGGAGGCATTTGTCCACAACATGAATACGATTCATTCCCGCGGCGGGAACCAGGTTGTTTTCAGTTCAATCAACTACGGGACGGACACTTCCGCCGAAGGGCGTTGCATTATCCGCGAAATTCTTTTGACGACGGATCGCGGCGTCGGGAACGGCGCAACGGCAATCTTCCCGATTCAAATCTGGAAAAAGAAACGCGGCGTCAGCTACCTGCCGACCGACCGTAATTATGATTTATATACGCTCGCCTGCAAAGTCTCGTCCCATCGCTTCTTCCCGAACTTTCTCAATCTCGACGCAACGTTCAATCAGCACGAAAAATGGCGCGCCGACGACCCGCAGCGCTTCCAGTACGAAACCGCGACCATGGGTTGCCGCACACGAGTTTTTGAAAATCGCTTCGGAGAAAAAACTTCAATCGGGCGCGGGAACATTTCCTTTACGACGGTCAACTTGGTTCGCCTCGCGCTCGAATGCCGCGAAATCGCCAACGAAAGTGAGCGCATCACGCGCTTCTTTGAAAAATTGACAAGCACGCTCGATATCGCCGCGAAACAGCTTCACGAACGTTTTGAATTCCAAAAAACCGCGCTCGCCAAGCAGTTCCCGCTGCTCATGTCCTCGCTCTGGGTCGGTTGCAACGCGCTTAAATCCGGCGATACGATTGAACCGGTCATCAATCAGGGCACGCTCGGCATCGGCTTTATCGGCTTGGCGGAATGCCTCGTTGCGCTCACGGGCAAACACCACGGAGAAGATCCGAACGCCCAAGAACTCGGCTTGCGCATCGTGAATTGGATGCGTGACAAGGTCAACGGCTACTGCGATTTTTACAAACATAATTATTCCGTACTCGCAACTCCGGCAGAAGGGCTTTCCGGCAAGTTCACCCGCGTCGACCGCAAAGTGTTCGGCTCCATTCCCGGAATCACGGACCGCGATTATTACACGAACTCGAATCACGTTCCCGTGTATTACAAATGCTCCGCAACGCACAAGGCAAAGATCGAAGCACCGTATCACGACCTCACGCGCGGCGGCCACATCTTCTACGTCGAAATCGACGGCGACGCAACCCATAATCCGGAAGCCGTTGCCAACGTCGTTGATTTGATGGACAAATACAATATCGGCTACGCCTCCGTAAACCATTCCCGCAACCGTTGTATGGACTGCGGCGACGAAAACGCCGAGAAGAATTACAATAAATGCCGTGTCTGCGGGAGCACAAATATCGACCGCATTCAGCGCATCACCGGCTATTTGGTCGGCACCACTTCCCGTTGGAATTCCGGCAAACTCGCCGAACTCCAAGACCGCGTTACGCACGACTAAACGGCGCGGCCATGGAAACGATTTGTCCGCAAAAAATCTCGCTCATGCGCATTGTTCCCGACACGTCGGTTGACGGTCCGGGACTGCGCACAAGCGTGTACTGCGCCGGATGCCGTCATCACTGCCCCGGATGCCACAATCCGAAAACGTGGAATTTCGCGGCGGGAACGGCAGTCAGCCCTCGCGAAATTTGGAATACGATTTTAGAAGAATCGCCCGATTCCAACATCACGTTTTCCGGCGGGGATCCGCTCTACCAAGTCGAAGCATTCACAGAGCTCGCCAAAATCATCAAATCCGAAAGCGAAAAAAACATTTGGTGCTACACCGGATTCACGTTTGAAGAAATCATTGCCGATGCCCGGCTCGCACAAATTCTTCCGTGGATCGACGTGCTCGTGGACGGTCCGTTCGTCCTGGCGGAACGCGATGAGAGCGCCCTTTTCCGCGGTTCCCGCAATCAGCGCCTTATCGACGTTCCCGCGACATCAAAATCCGGCAAAATTACCGCTTGGCGCTCTGTCTTTGCACTTGCCGCTTAGAAGATTTCGTTTGAGATTGAAATAAGAAAAAACGCGCTCCCGCAATTGCTTTTGCGGGAGCGCCTCTGTTTTTTATCAATTTGATTGAAACGCGTTGTAAATTACCGATCGCGGAAATCAAATGCGTTTAAAACCGCAAGCCTGCATAAACACAGGCCTGCCAGGCTTCGGCATCAGCGTTCCCGCGAAAATCCTGATAATTCAAATCGGCTCCGATTCCGAACCATGTAAACCACAGGGAAACATCCATGCCGTAGCGATTACGATCCATGTCATCAACATGCGAAAAACGCGCATACGGCGTTACATGCAAAAGCCCGGGAAGAATTTCGACTTCGACGGCGGCGCCGTAAGTTAAGCCGAGCTTCCACTTGGAGTCGGCATATGCATCCGTCAATGCGTTAAACCCGTGGAAGTTCTGAAATTCCGGTCCCGCAAATGCGTAGGCTTTGACGATACTGAACAGGCTTGCGCCAAGCACGGCCTCGACGTTTCCGACGAAATAATCGTCGTCTTCCGAATAGTCGTTGGCGTATTCCCACGTGCTGCGAATATCCGCAATCAGGACGGGCGCGTCGCCGGCAATCGTGTAGTTAAACACGCCGCGCCAGACATGCGTATCGGCAACGGAATCTCCGTCGCGCCGGAAATTCCCGTAACCGCCGCCGAGTTCAAAATATGTTTCACTCGCCGTTCCCGCAAACGCGGAAGAGGCGGCAAATAACGCAGATAAACCAAGAATATACTTTTTCATATGCTTTTATTCGCAGAACCTTTTCCTGAGAAGCGGCAAAGAATTCCGTTGTTGTTTCTTAAAACTTTTTGGAGTCTTTGAGCGTTACCGTGCGATTGAAGACGGGCGCGCCGGGCTTGGAATCCGGGTCGGCGCAGAAATAGCCGATGCGCTCAAACTGGAAGCGCGCGCCGACGGGAACGTCCAAGAGAGACGGTTCGGCGAGCGCGGTCGCGACGGTGAGCGAATTCGGGTTCAGATTGTCGCGCCAGTCGCCGCCTTCGGGAACGTCCGCCGGCTCTTCTTTCGTGAAAAGGCGATCGTAGAGGCGCACTTCGACGGGCTTGGCGTGCGCGGCGGAAACCCAGTGAATCGTCGCCTTGATTTTGCGTCCGTCGGGCGTGTTCCCGCCGCGCGTTTCCGGATCGTAAGTGCAGTGAATGACGGAGACGTTCCCGTCCGCGTCCTTTTCGCAGGAAACGCATTTGACGACGTAAGCCCAGCGCAGACGCACTTCGCGTCCCGGCGTGAGGCGGAAAAATTTCTTCGGCGCGTCTTCCATAAAGTCTTCGCGTTCGATGAAAATTTCGCGGGAAAACGGCACAATGCGCGTTCCCGCCGCTTCGTCTTCGGGATTGTTGACGGCGACGAGTTCTTCGACTTGGTTTTCCGGATAATTGTCGATAACAACTTTGACCGGATTCATCACCGCCATCGCGCGCGGCGAGGTTTTGTTCAAATCAGCGCGCACGGTGTGTTCGAGCAAGGCGACATCCGTGAGCGAATTGTATTTCGTCACGCCGATAATTTCGCAGAAATTGCGGATGGATTCCGGCGTGTAGCCGCGGCGGCGCAGCCCGCAAACCGTGGGCATGCGCGGGTCGTCCCAGCCGTTGACGAGGTTTTCCTGCACGAGTTCGAGCAGGCGGCGCTTGCTCATCATCGTGTAAGTCAGGTTCAGGCGTGCAAATTCGTATTGATGCGGCTTCGCAGGCGTGTTCAGCGTGTTGATTACCCAATCGTAAAACGGGCGATGCACCTCAAATTCGAGCGTGCAAATCGAGTGCGTTACGCCCTCAATCGCATCTTCGAGCGGGTGCGCAAAGTCGTACATCGGGTAAACGCACCATTTGTCACCCGTGTTGTGATGGGAGACTTTGCGCACGCGGTAAATGACGGGATCGCGCATGTGCATGTTCGGCGAAAACATGTCGACTTTCGCGCGAAGCGTCGCCGCGCCTTCGTCGTATTCGCCGCGCGTCATTTTGGCAAATTCTTCGAGGTTTTCCTCGACGGAGCGTTCCCGCCACGGCGAAGCTTTTCCGGGCTTGTCGGGAACGCCGCGATAATCCTTCCATTCCTCGGCGGAAAGATGGCAAACGTAGGCTTTGCCGAGCTTAATCAGCTGAATCGCGTAATCGTAAATTTTGTCGAAGTAATCCGAGGCATGAAAATAATTTTCGCCCCAATCGAAACCGAGCCAGCGCACGTCTTCCTGAATGGATTCGACGTATTCGACGTCTTCGCGCGTCGGGTTCGTATCGTCCATGCGCAAATGGCATTTCCCGCCGTATTCCTTCGCCATGCCGAAATCGAGGCAAATCGCCTTCGCGTGCCCGATGTGCAGATAGCCGTTCGGCTCGGGCGGGAAACGCGTAACGATGCTTTTGACCGTTCCCGCGGCGAGGTCGTTGTCGATGATTTGACGAATGAAGTGGCGATTGACCGCCGGCGTTTCAGGAGAAATGGTTTCTTCGCTCATAGCATGAAAAGGGAAAAGAATAATCACGTTCCCGCGATAAATAAACAGAAATTTGTCGCAGAGCCGCAGGCAAAATTCCGTAAAGCGGGTTTTGAATCTCAGAGTTTTACAAAAAAGAAAATTCGCTCTGCGGCGGAGCGGCGCTTTCCGGCGGGAAAAGATCTTCCAAGCCGGCAATCTGTTGCGGCGAATTGGCGGCGAGATTACGCAGGAACTTCATCCGATGCAGCGGCGTAATTCCGTGCGCACGAATCGCCGCGATGTGCGTCGGTGTTCCGTAGCCTTTGTGTTCCGAAAATTTATATTGCGGGAACGCCCGGTCGAGTTCGCACATCGCCCGATCGCGCGTAACTTTCGCAACAATCGAAGCAAGCGCAACCGCAAGGCTCGTTGCATCACCTTTGACAATCGCTTCGTGGCGCCAGGCAAACGGCACAAGCGGGCGCCCGTCAACCAACATCGGCGGGAACAGCGTCCCTTTGTTAAAAAGCGGTGCATCATCCGCTCCGGCCGTCGCAAACGGACAAGGCGTTCCTTCCGGTTCAGACGCATTAAATTTCTCTAAAACCCCCGCGACGGCACGTTGCATCGCCAAGCGCGAAGCCCCGAGAATGTTGAGCGTATCAATCTCGCGCACACTCGCCGTTCCCGCAGAAAAAATCAGGTTGCCGGATTTTTCCCAATGTTCAATCAGAGCAAAAATTTCTTCACGGGTTTCGTGTGTGAGCTGTTTCGAATCATTGATAAACTCGGCACGCCGAATCGGCGTCGAAACCTCATAAAACTTGCGCTGAACCCAAACCGCTCCCGCGACGACGGGACCCGCAAAGCACCCGCGCCCGGCTTCATCGACACCGACAATCCCCGGCGCATTTCCGAGCCGTTTTTTGTCATATCTGATGAGAGCGCGCGAAGCCATTTTCCCGTAAAGACTAACGCGAAAAACGCAAATATTAAAGAACGAAAGCCCGATTTCCGCCCGAAAAAACACTTCCGAAACGACGGGAACGCGCCTTCGATCGAAGAAAAAAGAAGCAATCAATTTTCGCGGTCGACAAACTCCGCTCGAATGCGAAATGATTAGAAAATCCGTATGAAATTTTCCTCTAAAATCTTTTTTGTATGCGCCGGAGTTTTTGCGGCAACTTGCCTCGGATTGCAGGCAAACACAACGAACGATGTCGCCGTCGACGCCGGAATTCAGGCAATTATCCGTCAGGGAATTCTTCCCGTCCGCATTGAATCTTCCGATAATTCAATCGCGACATTGGCGCGCTACGCACTGAGCTTTCACGGTGCATTCGACACAAAAGCTTCCCCGAAAACCGCCGCCGTCATTCGCATTTCAAACAACGGAGATTCGCTCAGCGCAACAGCATCCGGGCTCAGCAAAGCGTTTGCGGGAACGCTCTCGGTCGCGGGAACGGGCAATGACGCCGTCGCCGCATTGTGCGACAAAATCATTGTCGCCGTCGGCAAAAAACATTCTTGGGATCTGAAGCCGATTTTCTCAAAAACCAAACTCGCTTTTTCCGCTTCGAAAACAGGTTATCGCGAAATTTATTTTTCGGATTTGCTCTTCCGCAACATCCGGAAAGCCACCGGGCACAATCGTATCGCCATCATGCCGAACTGGGACCCTGCGGGAACGCGCCTGCTTTATACGACTTATCACGCAAGCGGCGCTGCAGACGTTTACTCCGTCGACCTTGCAACAGGGGCCTTTTCCCGATTCGCCGCGTATCCGAATACAAACAACGGCGGCGCATTTTCTCCCGACGGATCGAAAGTCGCACTGGCTCTTTCCGCTCGCGGCGTCATGAATATCTACGTCAAGCCGGCAAAAGGAGGAAAAGCCGTTTCTCTTTGCCGCGACAATGAGGTGCAGACCACCCCGGTTTTTTCTCCCGACGGAAAAACAATCCTTTTCACAAGCGGCCCGAACGGACGCCCAAGCCTCTACACCGTTCCCGCAACAGGCGGAAAAAAGAAACGCCTGACAACACAGGGCTTCACCTACGCAACCGACCCGGCGTGGAGCCGCGCCGCACCGGATAAAATCGCATTTTCCTATTTGCGAAGCGGAAAAAGCGGAATCGGCATTTACGATTTAAATACACGCAAAGTCCGCGACCTCGGCACCTTAATCCCCGGCGGCAGAAAATTCTCGAATCCGACATGGTGCGCGGACGGACGCCACATCGTCGCAGTCGAAGAAGTCGGGAAAAATTCACATCTCGTAATCATGGACACGGACGGCGGAGAACGCGCCAAGGTAACGCGTCTTTCGCCGAGTTCGTTAAAAAGCTGTTACGATCCGGACGCACTAATTCTCGACTAATCCCGCACGTCAACCATGCAAAACTCCGAGAGATCCCGCATTCCGCTCATCATATTTTTTCTCTGCCTCATTGTTCTGGCAGCGGAGACAATTCTTTTCTACGGAAAAATTTCCGAAGCACGGGAAGAACGCGAGGCGATGGAAAAAATTGCAAAAGAGAACGAGGCAAAACTTAAAGCACTTGAAGACGAAGCCGAATATTTGAAAAAATACATCAACCAGATGCTCAAAAATCCGGAGTTTTCCGACATGGAAATGCGTCGGCGATTAGGCTACACGCAGGAAGGCGAACTGATTATCCGCGAGGAAAATCCCGAAAATTCCCGAAACCCGCTACGCTAAAAAACGTGACGGACGATTTTTTCCAATTGAAAGTTCGGGCAGTTCCGAACGCCAAGAAAACGCAAGTCGTCGGTTTTCTCGGGGACGCCGTAAAAATCAAGGTTCAAGCCGTTCCCGAAGGCGGACGCGCAAACAAGGAATTAGAAGATTTCCTGGCAAAAGCGCTCTCGCTCCCGCGCAAAAACGTCTCCGTCCGCGTCGGAGAAACCTCTCGCGATAAGCTTATTCGCATCGAAGGAACTTCCCGCGAACAGGCGCTTTCCCGCCTCGGACTCTGAATCAAACACGACGCCGGGAAATCTCGTTTATACGCTTTCCAAAGCGACGCTCAGAACTCATAATGAAAACACAATGAATGATTTTTTTGCGGACAGAACCTTGTTTGCTTGGGCAATAAAGCTCCTGGGACTTGCCTTCGCGACCGGTTTGGTCACGGCTTACTATTCCCGCGTACGCTCAAGCGCCGTACACTGCTTGCAGCATCTGGAATCGCTCGTCGCCGCAGTCGCTTGGGCTTTGCTGAGCTGGGCGCTTTTTGTTCGCGGGAACGACTTCGGGCACTTGCCGGTTTCGAACATCTTTGAAGTTTTCCAAAGCCTCGGTTGGTGCGCGCTTTTCTTTGTCGTCTTCCTGCGCGCGGTTTGGGGGCTGCGCGTTCCCGTCGTCTTGGGAACCGGAATCGCGTGGGCCCTTTGCGCATTGGGCAATTTAAATGCAAAAAATTGGGATATTCTCAGTATTCCCGGAAGTATAATTCCGGGAGAGCCGTGGATCAGCGTTCACGCAACTTTGGCAACCGTCGGCTACGCCTGTTTTTCGGCGGCATCTACCATGTGGCTAATTTATTTGCTCCAAAATTCGGCATTGCGAAAACGTTTCTCTCATCCGTTTTTTTCCAAGCTTCCGGACTTAAATTCACTCGACCGCATCGCGGGAAGACTTTGTGCCGCCGGCTTAGTTATTCTCGGAACGGGAATGCTTGTCGGCATCGCCGCATTTGAAATGAGCGGGAAATTCGGCTCAGGATTTGTTCTTTACAAAACAATCCTTTCAGCGGCGCTTTTCGTCGGCTTTCTCGGCTTGGCGGTTTTGCGCAGGCGCGGAAAAATTTCCGCGCTAAAATGCGCGCGCTACGGCTTGGGAATTTTTGTTGCGGCGCTCATCTTTTTGGGCGGAAGCGCCTGCATTAAACATAGAGAAATCCGGGAAAACGCCGCGGCAGACTCCGTTCCCGCAAAGGAACATTTTTCCGAAAAACCGGAAGGAGGCTCGCAATGAATGTTGTCGCCTTCTCCTGTAACTTCCGCACGGCAACGCTCGACGTTTTAGAAGCACTTTCGCTGTCGCGGGAACGCATCGCCGAGCTTTACCAAAAAGATTTTTTTGCGGAATTTGAAGAATGTGTTTTGATTTCGACCTGCAACCGCGTTGAAATATATGTAAAGGCCGATGAAAACCCGACAGACCGAATCGCAGAAAAGCTTGCCGGATATTCGGGAATCTCAGCCGAAACAATTTTAAAAAACGCCGCAGTTTTTTCCGGCGTTCCCGCGATAAAGCACCTCCTCGAAGTTGTCGCAGGATTAGACTCGCGCATGGTCGGCGAAACGGAAATTCTCGGACAAGTCAAACAGGCTTACGAAACCGCGTATTCGTCGGGGAAAACCGGATCAACACTGAATCGAATTTTTCAAAAAAGCTTCCAAGCCGCCAAATGGGCGCGCTCCGAAACCGGAATTTCCCAGGGACAAATCAGCATCGGGAACGTTGCCGTGGAGCTTGCCGGGCGCGTGTTCGGCGACTTGTCCCGATGTTCAATCCTGATCGTCGGCACAGGCGAGGCCGGACGCAAAACGGCACAGGCATTTGTCTCCCGAGGAGCGGAAAACGTCTTAGTCGCAAGCCGAGATTTCGAACGTGCTCACGCGCTGGCAAACGAAATCGGAGCCGGCGCAGTCGAAACGGATTCCGTCGCCGCGAGAATGATTCGCGCTGACATCGTCGTCGGATGCACAAGCACGGAAAAGCCGCTAATCTCGAAACAGGAACTAATGCGAATTCTGAAATCGCGTTGTGAACGACCGCTTTTTCTTATCGACCTCGGAATGCCGCGCAATTTTCCCGCCGACACGGAAGCCGATTCGCTTTGGCTTTACGGGCTGGAAGATTTAGCGGCAATCGCCAACGAAAATCTCTCTGCGCGGGAACGCGAGGCAGAACTTTGCCGCGAGGAACTGGCTCGCCGGGCACGCCGCATTTTTGATGCGCTCTAAACCGAAAACAAAAAGCGGACGTTCCCGTCCGCTCAAATGGTAGTCGCGGCTGGGCTCGAACCAGTGACCCCAGCAATGTGAATGCTGTGCTCTAACCAACTGAGCTACGCGACCGAAATATTGGGTAATCATGGATTTTTACCCTGCGAAACGCAAGGCATTTTCATGTATTTCTTTTTGCGGGAACTCGCACCGTTTCCGCACATCAAATAGTTTGACAAGCCCTGAAACAGAAAGGATTATTAGATAAAATCACTTTTCTATTTTTCGTTATGAACTCGTTCAAAAAAGGTTTTACGATTCTTGAAATTCTCATCGTCGTCTGCTTGGTTGCCATCGTTTGCGCCGTCGCCGTTCCCGCAGTTCGCCAGTATCAGGCGACCAAGGCCCAAGCGGTGATGCAAGACGACGGAGCCCGACTCGGAATCGCGGCGCAAACCTATTTCGCGGAAACCTTCAGCCACGAAGTTACCTTGGGCTACAACGTGTCGACAGGCGCGATTTCAGCACCGGAAGGTTTCAAAATGCTCAACGGCAACCGTATCGCTCCGGGTTATGAAATCGGAGACACGCTTAAGATTGAGCGGGATAACGATAAGGGCTTCCAGCTCAAAAGCGTTGACGGCGGTGTTTACACGTTCAACTACCAAGGGAAGCTGACTAAATCAAAACCCTACGCCAACGAAGCAAAGGAATAACCCACCGCAAAATCCTCTTGCCCCGTTCCTGCAACGGGGCTTTTTTATAAGTAGCGTATTCGTTCACTACGATTAATGGAATCTCCAAGTACAAAACAGCATTTCGCGACCAAGAAAAAATCCAAAGGCGGCTTTTCCCGGCTTTGGGCGGCATTCAAATATTCCTGCTCCGGATTTTATGTTGCCTTCAAACACGAATATGCGTGCCGGCAAGAAATACTCTGCTTTATTCCGCTTTTCGCTTTGGCATTCATCCTTCCCGTCAATTGGATTTCCAGTATTCTTCTCATCCTCCCGATGCCGCTGATTCTCTGCGTCGAAATGATTAATTCGGCAATCGAGGCCGTGGTAGACGATATCTCCCTCGAATACAGAGAGCTCGCCAAACGCGCCAAAGACCTCGGTTCTGCCGCCGTTTTCTGCTCAATTCTCATCGGCATCATCGTCTGGGGCTCCGTAATCGCCGCAAACATCATCGATGGCGCGTTTGACGCCTGGGCCTTGAATATTCGCAATTTTTTCGCTCGCTAAAAAATGCCCGAACTTGACGGACAACATTTTGACGCGCTCGTCATCGGAGCGGGAATGAGCGGTCTTGCCGCTACAATTCGCCTTGCGCATTTCGGGAAAAAAACACTTCTTCTTGAACGCCACAACGCGATCGGCGGGCTTAACGGATTCTACTTTCTCGGAGGACGAAAATACGATGTCGGGCTTCATGCAATGACCAATTTCGTTCCCGCGGGAACCAAAAACGCACCGCTCATCAAGCTCTTGCGCCAACTCCGCATCCGCTACGACGAGCTGGATCTTTGTCCGCAAAAAACTTCCGCCATCCATTCTTTCGGCAATAAAATCCGGTTTTCCAACGATTTCTCTCTGCTCGAAAGCGAAATCGAACGTTGCTTTCCGAAACAGGCGGACGGGTTTCGCAAACTGGACGCATTTCTATCCGCTTACAACGAAACCGCGCTGGATGCCGCCGATGCCTCCGCACGAGCCTGCGTCGGGGAATTCATCAACGATCCTTTGCTCGTTGACACGCTCTTCATTCCGCTGTCGTTTTACGGGAGCTCGCTTCCCGGCGACATGGCACTCCCTCAGTTTGCGATTATGTGGCGCAGCATCTTCCGCGAAGGCTTCGCGCGCCCGCATATCGGAGTCCGCCAAATCACGCGAACACTACAACGCAAATTGCGTGAATCCGGAGCCGTCGTACGCATGAAATGCGGCGTTAAAAAAATCCGAACTGACGGGAACCGAGCCGTCGCCGTCGAGCTTGATAACGGAGCAATCGTTACCGCAGACAAAATCCTTTCTTCCGCCGGATCCTCCGAAACGTTGCGTCTCTGCGAAAACATGCCTGCCGATGCCGGGCAGGAAAATGTCGGACAACTCGCCTTCTGCGAAACAATTACCCAGCTCAATGCCGTTCCCGCAAAGGATTTTGCGTGGGATGAAACCATTATTTTTTTCAACGACGCCGAACGATTCTGTTATCAAAATCCGGATACACTTATCGACGCGCGTTCGGGCGTTATCTGCATTCCGAACAATTACGCGTGGCGCGATCCCGCGCTTGCGCCGCAAGAAGGCTGTCTGCGCGTAACCTGCCTCGCAAATTACAAGCAGTGGAAAGCGCTCGGGCATGCAAGCTCCGCTTACACACAAGCAAAAGCCAAGGCGTTTGAAAAACTTCAATCAACCGCACGCGCTCACCTTCCCGCCGTCGAAAACGCAAAATTCCGCGAAGCCGTCTGCGCCACGGACATGTTTACGCCGCTGACAATTGAGCGCTTCACGGGAAAACTCGGCGGCGCCATTTACGGCGCGACACAAAAAACGCGCACGGGAACGACGCCCTTCGAAAATCTTTTTCTCTGCGGAACCGACCAGGGATTTCTCGGCATTACAGGCGCAATTCTCTCCGGAATTTCCATGGCGAATCTCCACATGCTCGCCTGAATTCCGGATTTTTAACGAAACAAAAATTCGCGGATTGCGGCAAACACCTCTTTTCTCGCCGCATCAAAGCCCGGCAAAAGCGCAAACGCATGCGGAAGCCCTCTAAGCGTTTTGAGTATTACGGGAACGCCGTCTTCCCGCATTTTATCGGCGAGGGCAAGCGCGTCATCGCACAAGATGTCGCATTCGGCGGCAAGAATTAAAGTTGGCGGAAGATCGGCAAGAGACGTTTTAAGCGGCGAGAGCTCCCGTGCGCTACGGTCCGTTGTTCCCGCGTAAGTTTCCGACATCGCGTCGAGTAATTCATTGGAAAGCATCGACTGCCTGTCAAAAACTTCACGGGAACCGCCCTGCTCGTTCTTTGCGGGAAGCATATGCGCCACAGGATAAAGCAAAATCAGCGCGCGCGGCGTGTCTGAGGAAGAATTATCAATTAAATGCAATGCAGCTGTCAGGCAAAGTTGCGATCCCGCGCTGTCGCCCGACCAAAAGATTTTTTCCGGATCAATGCCGTACTCCTCAGCTCGTTCCCGAAGGACTCTTGCCGTTTCACAGACATCGTCAAGTGCCGCCGGAAAAGGTGATTCCGGAGCTAATCGATACGCGGGAACGGCAACGATGGCGCCGAAATCCGCCGCCATTTTTCCGCAAAGCAACGAACAATTCTCGATTCCGCCCATGCACCATCCGCCGCCGTGCACATAAAGAATCGCCGGCAATTTTCCCGTGTAATTTTCCGGTACATACAAGCGCACCCGCAAATCGCCGGAGGCCGTCGGAAACTTCTCTTCCCGCACAATCACTCCCGCGGGAACGGGATAATCAATCGCCGTAACGGAGCGGATACGCCGCAAGAGCAACGGCTTTCCGCCAAGAGCCTCGCGAATTGCACGCACATAAAGCGCGTTCCAGTCGGCGGGAAAGGTTGCAAACACCGCCCGAGCTTCCGCAGAAAGTTTTTCTGCGTACGCGCAGGCGTTAAGCAAATTGGATTTTTCGGATTTCATCGCGCCAAATCGTCGAGATTGAGGACATCAATTCCGAATCCGGACAAAATTTCTTCCGCCGATTCCGCCACATCGCATGCCAAAATAATGGCGCTTTCCGAGCACGGGCGACAGACAAACGGATAAATATAATGGATGTTAATTTCCGCTTGTGCCAGCGCCTGCGTAAGTTTTCCCAAATCTTCGTTCCTCAACAGGCGAATCGCCAAAACCGGAGTTTTCGAAAAAACCATTCCCGCGTTTTTAAGCGCAATTTCCGCCGCCTCCGGATAATTGGGAACAATGCGCAAAACGGCGCAATCCGTTTGGTCGATGCAACTTAAGGCAAGAATATGAACGTCTGCCTGAAGCAAACGTTGCAAAACAAGGTTGAGACAACCGACTTTGTTTTCGGCAAAAATCGAGAATTGAAAAATTTCCTTACAAGGGCGGGAACGAGAAAACGTAAGTGACATGTGCTAGCAAATTTAAGAAGAAGTCTTCGGGGAATCCGCAGAAGGTGAATTGCGTTTCTGCGGGAACGATGAATGGGTTTCGCGAAATCCGCACCACGGGCAAAACCAGCTTTTCCGCCGCGCGGGAGCGTCGCCGATTGAAAACCACGCGCCGCAACGGCTACAGCGAAAGTGCGAAAGTTTTTCAATCGAGCGCATAAAACAAGGAATCAAAGCAGTTTGACGGCATCGCAAAGCACGCGGATAGTTTTTTCCGTAGCCTCGTCATCATGCGCTGCCGACAAAAAGCAGGATTCATACGGAGACGGCGGAAGAAACACACCGTTTTCAAGCGCAAATCGGAATACGCGCCCGAAGCGTTCCTTGTCGGAGCGCATGGCGTCGGCGGCGTTTTCAACCGGAGCATCGTTGAAAAACAGCGCAAACATGCCGCCAGAATGCGGGACTTGCAAGCCGACTCCGCGCTCCCGCGCAACTTGCGTAAGCGCCGTAGCGATTGCGTTCCCGCGAGCCTCCAAATCCGGATACGGATTCACGCGCAAAAGTTTTTCGAGCGCTGCAATTCCCGCCGCTAAGGCAATCGGGTTCCCGCAATACGTTCCCGCCTGATAAACCGGACCGAGCGGTGCGACGCAATCCATGATATCCGCGCGCCCGCCGAAAGCGCCCACCGGCAATCCGCCTCCGATAATTTTCCCGAGGCAAACCAAGTCCGGACGCACCGCGTGCTTTCCCATCGTCCCGTAAAGCGAAACACGAAATCCCGTCATCACTTCATCGAAGATGAGAAGCGTTCCCGCAGCAGCAGTCAACTCGCGCAAACGCTCCAAGAAGCCCGGCTTCGGCAGGATAAATCCGACATTTCCCGGAAACGGCTCGACAATCACAGCGGCAATTTCTTGTCCGTAATTTTTAAATACATTTTCAAGAGCATCAAAATCGTTGTAAGGAACAACGAGTGTATCCGCCGCCGTTCCCGCCGTTACGCCGGCGCTATCGGGATTGCCGAAAGTCAACGCTCCGGAGCCCGCCTTCACCAGAAGCGAATCAACGTGCCCATGGAAACAACCGTCGAATTTCACAATTTTCGACCGCCGAGTAAAACCGCGCGCCAGGCGAATTGCCGACATCGTCGCCTCCGTTCCCGAATTCGTCATCCGAACTTTTTCGACGGCGGGAACGATCTTTGTAATTAATTCCGCCATACGCACTTCGTCCGGGCTGTTCGTTCCGAAGCCCAATCCCCGATCGACCGCGGCATGAACCGCTGCGCGGATTTCGGGATCGTTGTGTCCCAAAATTGCCGGTCCCCAAGTTAAAACATAATCGATAAACGTCTCACCTTCGGGCGTGTGCAAGCGACATCCGTCAGCGCTCTGCGTATAAAACGGATTCATTCCGACATTGCGGAAAGCGCGAACCGGCGAATTAACCCCGCCCGGAATAAATTTCTGTGCGCGTTCAAAAAGTTTCGAGGATTCGGGAAATCGTAATGCGTCCATAGATTTCGAAAAAGTTATTCGCAAATACGCTTAACGGCAGACTCAAAAACATCCTCACCGGAGAGGATTTCAATCTCCAAGCGCAAGTAATAAAGCGGAACCGGCGGCTTCAAGTCACGCGCCAAACGCACCATGTCTTTTTCGGTCGTAACGATAAATTCGACATTGGCGGCTTTCGCTCCGGCAAAGACTTCGTCCAAGTCTTTCGGCGAAAAATTGTGGTGGTCGAAAAAGCGCCGGTTGTAAGCAATCTGGGCTCCGTAGCGCCGCAAAAATTCTTCGAATTTGTCGGGCGTCGCAATTCCGGAAAACGCTGCCACACGCACGCCTTTCAGCGCCTCAAGCGCCTTGTCTTCCCCCTCATAGACCGGACAAAGGCGCTTCGGTTGGTGCGTACATTCGATGATTTCCGCTTTCGAGTTGTACTTTTTTATTTTTTGAATCAGTGCCTCGTCGAGCTTGCCGTTGGATTTCGTCAGAAAAATATAATCCCCTCGCTTAAGATGGCTGACCGGCTCCCGCAAAATCCCGCGCGGAAGCAAATGCTCGTTCCCGAAGGGATTCGTCTTGTCGACCAACAAAAGCCGAATTGCGCCCTTGAGCGGCAAATACTGCATCCCGTCGTCGAGGATAATAATATCGGCACCAAGCTCGCGAATCGCATACGTTCCCGCGTAAACACGGTCGCGATCGACAACGACACTCACGCCGCAAGAGACAAGATTGCGCGCCAACATGTACGGTTCGTCCCCCGCGACCGACGCACCGAGTTTGACCACCTTCCCGTCGGAAACCACACGCGGCGGCGGGCGCTTACCATGCGTCAACGCCCGGAAAAGACGCTTCCAAAGCGGTTCTTTCTTCGATTTGTAGCCGCGGGAAAGAATCGCAACTTTGCGACCGCGCTGCGACATTACACGTGCCATTTTTTCCACAACCGGTGTTTTACCGGTTCCGCCGACCGTGAGATTGCCGACAACCACAACCTTGCAACCAAGCGGCGTATCCCGAAAAATACGATTGCGATAGAGAAAAAAACGCAAGCGGACAATCGCTCCGAAAAGAAACGAAAGACAACGCAAAAAGGTAGCCAACACCTTCACCGCACGCCCGTCTTTTCGGCGATCGTAAATGACATCCGTCGCAAATTGGACAAAACGTTCCTGCGGCGAGCGCGTGGCAGATGAGTCTTCGGTTTCTGACATAATCGGATTGCTTCATGCTAAGCGGCACAGCAAGCCTTTTCAAGTTTCATTAAGCAAACCAATCACACTCTCCGCACAAGAACGCGCCTGAGCGTCCGAAAACACACCAAATCGTCATCGAAAATTTCGCACGGGAACGCGCGAACAAAACACCGCCTAAAACAGCTTTAAATGGCGCTTGACGCGAGACAGGGGGATGAAAAAGATTCTATCGTAAATGTCGCAGTTGTTTCCGATGGTAAAGGGACAATTTCGTTGTATGTAGACGGAAAAGAAGCCGGACACACAACGATTACTAAGGAAAGTGACTATGGATCTGACAAATACGTAAACAATTTTACCTTTGGCGGTCGTAATGGTAACAATAGCAATAAGTCAAATTTGACCATCTACGATGCCAAATTATATAGGGGAATTGCCATTCCGGAACCGTCGATGTTCGGTTTGCTCGCGGGTTTGGGTGCGCTTGCTCTCGTCGGAACGCGCCGCCGCAATCGCCGCTAATCGTTCTTTAGTGATATATTAATTCATAGATACGTGTACGTTCCCGTGAGGCTTTATCACGGGAACGTTTTTTTGCGTCTCTAAGGCTCCTCCTTCTTTAATCTTTAAGCTTCCACTATTAAACTTTAATCTCTCTGCTCATGCACATTTATTTCATGGGAATTTGCGGCACGGCGATGGGGAATGCCGCCTTGCTGATGCGCGCGCTCGGGCACGAAGTTTCCGGATCGGACAAGGGCATTTACCCGCCGATGTCGGACATGCTTTTAAATTCCGGCGTGAAAATTTACGACGGTTACAGCGCGGAACGGCTCGCGTTTATCAATCCGGATTTGGTCGTCGTCGGGAACGTCGTCTCGCGCGGGCATCCCGAAATGGAATGGCTCCTGGAGTCGCGCGCGCTCGACTACGTTTCGCTTCCGGAATTGCTGCGCACGCGGCTTTTGAAAAACCGGCACAACCTCGTCGTCGCGGGAACGCACGGCAAGACGACGACGTCTTCGATTGCGGCGTTTCTTTTGCGGGAACACGGAGAAAATCCCGGCTGGCTCATCGGCGGCGTGCCGCGTGATTTGCCGGGCGGCTCTGCGCCGGGAACGGACGGCGGCGCATTTGTTATCGAAGGCGACGAATACGACACGGCGTTTTTTGACAAGCGCAGCAAATTTATCCAATACCTGCCGGAAATCCTTTTGCTGAATAATTTGGAGTTTGACCACGCGGATATTTTCCGCGACCTGCAGGATGTTCAGCGCACGTTTGCGCACGTCATTCGCCTCGTGCCGCGCAACGGCTACATCGTGGCAAACGGCGACGACGAAAATATCGCTCCGCTCTTGGAAAACGTTTCCTGGGCTCCGGTGCTACGCGTCGGCACCGGCGAAAACTGCGACATTCGCATTTTGAATTTCCGTGAAACTCCCGAAGGTTCCGAGTTTGATTTGACTTGGCGCGGGAACGCGTGGGGGCGTGTTGCTTGGGCACAATCCGGCATTTTCAACGCGCGCAACGCGGCGATGGCGGCGACGGCGTGCGCGCTTTATACGGCAACGGACAAACCGGAGTGGGCGTTCCCGCTCGAAAATTTGTCAAAATTCCAAGGCGTAAAGCGTCGCCGGGAAATCCTCGTCGATACGCCGTCGCTCGTTGCGATCGAGGATTTCGGTCATCACCCGACAGCGCTCAAGCTCACACTCCAAGCGCTGCGGGAACGCTATCCGAACCGCAAGCTCATCGCCGCCTTCGAGCCGCGCAGCAATACCGCCGTGCGCAAGCTTTTGCAGGATGCGTTTACGGACGCGCTCGGGAACGCGGACGCCGCGCTCATTGCGCCCGTGCATCATGCTTCGGGAGGCGCGGAAAAAATGAATACGGCGGAAGTCGCGGAAGCATTGCGTTCCCGCGGGGTTGAAGCGCACGCACCGGAAACGACGGAGCAATTACTCGCACTGTTGGAATCGCTCGCCGATGCGGCAACGCCGGATGCTCCCGCGCTCGTTGTATTTTTCTCCAACGGCGCATTCGGCGGTATCATCAAACGCTTTGCCGATTTGTTTCGCCCGCTGATGTAACGCAACGGGAAATTGCGTTAATCGGTGCTTCGGCGAATTGCCTGCGCGATTTGCGGAAGCGCGCGACGCAAAGAAGGCGTGGGATAAAGCAAGCGACTATTCTCGCCGAGAGTAAAAATCTTTCGAGTTTTCACCGCCGGAAGAAGCGCAAATGCCGGATTTTTCTTCAGCGAATCCGCAAGATTCGGCATGAAGCTCAGTTTAGACGGGCCGTCCGGAGCAACGTAAATCAGAATTTCCGCCCGCGTTCCGACGATCAGTTCTTTCGTCAAAATCGGCCACGCTCGCGGCGTTTTTTCGGGAGCGGCATTGATTCCCCCACAAAGTTCAATGATATCATTGAGATAAGAAGTTTTTCCGGCACAAACTTCGCCCCAAAGAATAAGCACGCGAGGACGCCGCAGAATCGGACGCTTCTCCAGTTCGAGCCGAATCGCATCTTCTGCTTCTCTCCACTCCTTCAAAATACAGTCCGCGCGTTCCCGCCGCCCTGTTTTTTCTCCCAGTAAAACAACATCGCGCTTGATGTTTTCGTACGATTCCGGAAAAAGAATGACACAGGGAATTCCGTATCCGGACATACGATTAACAAAGCTTCTGTCACGAACATCGGCGTGAACAAGCAAATCCGGCTTGAGCGCAAGAACGGCTTCCGCAGAAGGATCGATAAAGCCGCCGATAACGCGCGGCGCACTTCCTTCCGGAGCCTTGCAATAGCGCGTAATACCGACGAGTTCCCGCGAAACGCCGAGCTCTCCCAAAATATCCGTCGCACAAGGCGTTAAGCTGACAATACGTTGCGGAACAGCCCAAAGCGTTCCCGAACAAAGCAACGCCGCGAGAATCCAAATACCTCTCACTAAAATCTTCATTCCCGTAAGCCAATAAAAAACGCCCCGAATAATCGAGGCGTTTTTGAATCGGTAAGCTCCAATTAACGTTTCGAGAATTGGAAGTGCTTGCGAGCACCCGGCTGACCGCTTTTCTTACGTTCTTTAGCACGACCGTCACGCGTGAGCAGACCGGCCTTCTTGAGAACGCTACGGAGTTCCGGATTGTATTTTTCGATCGCGCGAGCAAGACCGTGCGAAATTGCACCGGCTTGGCTGTTGCAACCGCCGCCGTTAACGCGGACACAAATATCAAGAGACCCTTCGAGACCGGCGACTCCGAGCGGGAGCGTTGCCGCTTTCGCGAGAGCTTCCGTGAAGCAGTAGGTTTCGAGCGGTTTGTCGTTGACGACGATTTTTCCGGAACCGGACGCGATGCGAACGCGAGCGGTCGAAGTTTTACGGCGACCAACGGCGACAAAAACAGGAACGTCTTTATTCATTAGTAAATGTCTCCTAAATTATTTCGCGTCGATGATTTCAACCGGATTCTGCGCGGCATGCGGGTGTTCCGAACCTGCATAAATTTTGAGCTTTTTGAGCATCGCGCTGGCAAGACGGTTTTTCGGAAGCATTCCTTTAACCGCATGCATGATAAGGAATTCCGGACGACGTGCACGCATATCGGCGACACTACGACGATAGGCGGTTCCGACCCATCCCGTGTAGAACATGTAAGTTTTGTTTTCTTCCTTCGCGCCGGAGAGTGCGACCTTGTCGGCATTGATGACGACAACGAAATCGCCGGTATCAACGTGCGGCGTGTAGGTCGGTTTGTGGCGACCGCGGAGGATCGCCGCAATTTGCACGGAGAGGCGACCGAGCGTTTTGCCCGTCGCGTCAACGACATACCATTTCTTTTCGGTATCGTTCGGAGTCTTTGCTAAAGTTGTTTTCATTGATTTTATATGGCGGAAAGACCAAAAAGCGCTTATTTAAAGCAATTATTTGCTCCCTCCGGAGTTGGAATTTCAAAAAGGAAATTTAATTAAACCTTGAACTCGTAAATCGTGCAAGAAAATTTTCTTAAATTTTGACGTTTTTTCCTCACGCGAGCTTTTCGGAAAGCGCATTGATTTTTTCGGCGTTTTCGAGAAGGTCGGCAATCGGATCCCAGCGTCCGTTTATTAATGCATCACGAACCGCGGCTGGAAGCTCGACGGGAACGCTCTGTCCGCCGAATTTCACACAGAGATTTTCGACATCGACCTCGATTTTTTCTCCCGGATTTTCGGCAATCCAGGCGCTGATTTTTTCAAGATCTTCGCGACTTGCGCAAACACAGGCGACACCGAGCGTCGTTGCGTTCCCGAAGAAAATTTCCGCGAAACTTCCGGCGACAACCGCCTTAATTCCGCGGCGCCAAAGTGCCTGCGGAGCATGCTCGCGGGAACTGCCGCAGCCGAAATTCATTCCGGTCACGAGAATTCCGGCATTTTTCGCGCCGGGCGCATTCATCGGGTGCGCAGTATCGGAGCCGTCGGCATTTTTGCGTTCGTCGTAAAATGCGAATTCGCCAAGCCCGTCGAACGTAATGCTTTTGAGGAAGCGCGCGGGAATGATTCGGTCCGTATCAATATCGTCGCCGGGAACGACGACGGGAACGGAGCAAACGGAAGTAATTTTTTCAAGAGCCATAAAAATAAGTGATAATTGATGATGAAGCCGGCGAATGCGTTAATTTCCGGTCGCCGAAACTAGTCGATGGCGTCGCGAATAGATTCATCGTCCTCCCAGTCGAGACATTCGAAAACGTCATCAAGTTCTTTTTGAAAATCATCATTCAAAAAGTAAAGAGCCGTTCCCGTAAAACCGGTGAACAGAATGACAAACAAAAGAATGAAAATGATGCAGTTTTTTATCATAGAATCTCACATTTTTAATGCGGGAAGACGTCAAACGACAAATAAAAAAGCGTTCCCGCCGAAACTTGCGGGAACGCTCTTCTTGTTTAACGGAATTACGCTCCGATTTGGAAACGCGAGAAGCGGGAGATGATGATGTTTTCGCCCGTTTTCGTAATCTGTTCCGTGAGCAATTCGTTAATGGTTTTCTTGTCATCCTTAACGAATGCCTGATCGAGGAGGCAGACTTCCGAGTAGAATTTTTCGAGCTTGCCGGCAACGATCTTTTCGATTGCCTGAGCCGGTTTGCCTTCGCATTGCGCCTTAACGATTTCGGCTTCTTTTTCAACTTCTTCAGCCGGAACTTCGTCACGCTTGATAAAACGCGGAGCCGCCGCAGCAATGTGCATCGCAATATCGCGAGCAAAGCTTTGGAAAAGCTCGTTTTTAGCTACGAAGTCGGATTCGCAGTTGATTTCGACGAGAACGCCGATTTTGCCGCCCATGTGAATATAGGAAGCGACCGTTCCTTGAGAAGCGGCACGTCCCGCTTTTTTATCGCGCGTTGCAACACCTTTTTTGCGGAGAATTTCCGCAGCAGCGTCCATGTCGCCGTTGGTTTCGACGAGCGCTTTTTTGCAATCCATGAGCCCGGCGCCCGTACGGGTGCGGAGTTCGTTAACGGTTTTTGCGTCAATAGTTGCCATGATAATTTTTCCTTGTTTTAGGGATTATTCGGCGGCTTTCGGAGCACGCGGCTTGCGCGTTCCCGTGCGCGGCTTACGAGCCGGCTTTTTTTCCGCGAGCTGATTGTCTTTCAGCAATTCTGCCGAGATTGTAACATCGCCGGCGGCATCGCTATCGGCAGCGATTTCCTGGCGAGCCGGAATAACGGCTTTTTTCGCTTCCTGTTCAACGCTACGGCGAGCCAAACCGGCCTGAATAGCATCCGTAATAACGGAAACGATGAGACGAACGGACTTGACGGCATCGTCATTGCCCGGAATCGGGAACGCAACCTGCGACGGGTCGGAATTCGTATCAACGAGACCGACAGCCGGGATGTTCATGCGCTTCGCTTCCGCAACAGCGATTTCTTCATTCTTGATATCGATAACGAAAACAGCGCCCGGAAGTTTGTAGAAATCCAAAAGGCCTTCAAAGCCGCGATCCATGCGTTTCATATGGCGCTTAATGACAGCCGCTTCCTTCTTGTTCATCTTGTCGAGCGATCCGTCGGCTTCCATACGCAGGTATTTGCGGTATTTTTCGAGGGAACCTTTAACGGTTTCAAAATTCGTGAGGCAACCGCCCATCCAGCGATTCGTGGCATAGGGCATATTGCAGGATTTTGCTGCGTCGCGCATCAAGTCTTGAGCTTGGCGCTTCGTAGCTACGAAGAGGACATCTTTCCCGGAAGCGACGGTATCTTCGACAAATTTCGAAGCTTTTTCGAGGCATTCAAAGGTCTTTTCAAGGTCGATAATCGACACACCGTTTTGGTGTTTGAAGACGAATTCGCGGGATTTCGGATTCCAGCGGCGGGTTTGGTGACCGAAGTGTACGCCGGCATCCAAGAGGTCTTTAATCGTGATGTTCATAATAATAACGGCTCCGTATTTCACCGCGCACCGGAATCACGGGAAACATTGGATAATGGATTTTATTGTTTTATTTTATTTGAAAAATTCCGTTCCGGTAGTCCGAAATTTTGAAATGAAAGTTCATTGAATCGAAAAAACGCCCTTCTCGCAAGCAGAAATCCGAAACATTCGGAAACAAAAAAACGCAACCGAGGAAAGCGACGGTTGCGTTTTCCGTTTTACTTTTGCTTATCCGGCGACCAAACCAAGCCTTCGACGGGAGCGTCTCCCTTCGGCGAAACGAGCGCGAAGGTGAACATCCATTTGTAAAGGCGCGCCTGCCCGCTCGAAAATCCGGCAACGGGGAGCTTGATCAGCACTTTATTCCAGCCTTGCTTGAGCTGCACCGGAATCGGCTCGCGCACCTCAAAGTTCTCATTCGCAAGCGGCGTTTCCTGATTGCGGTTTTTATGCGAATTTTCCCACTTCGGCGGCAGAATCTCCTTGTCGTTCAGCCAAAACCGCGATTCGCGAGCATCCCACTTGCCCTGCGGAGGCGGCAAATCCGGCTCGGACGCGCTGATTTTGTGCGTTTGCGCCCAAAGCCCGACTTTTTGTGCTTTCGGCGACCAAACGTATGTATAGGCATAAACCGTCGAATTTGTTTGCGGATTTTTGAAGAACGCGGAAACGGTGCCGAGTTTTCCCGGCCCCCAAACGTGGCGCAGGTAAACCGCCGCGCCGCGGGCATCGCGCGTGCCGATTGTCTTTCCGTCAAATTCGTATTCGTTTTTAAGTTCTTTTTCCGGCGGGAACGCCGTATCGAGCTTGCCGCCGTTCGGGAACGGCTCGGTGATACGCCAAAGCATGTGAGCCTGGGGCACCCAAGGCATTTTCGCTCCGAGTTCCTTTTTCACCGGAAGCATGCGGCGCTCAAAATTTTTCAGTTTTTTCAGCTTCTCGCCTTCGAGCGGAATCACCGTTCCCGTGCCGTGAAAATATTCGTCGCGCCCGCCGTGCCACGCACTTTCGGCAAACGCGAGAATTGACGGGTAAAACGAATTGTTTGCAAGAATCGCGTCCGTCCCGAGAATGTAGCGGTCGCACCAAATCGCGGCAATTCCGCCGGCAATCGTGTCGTTCGCCTCCGGTGTTTCCGCGAAATTCGAATAAAACAGCGCGACGGGATCGGCAAAAGAATCGAAGTGATTAAAATAGTGCAGGCGGCTGTCAAGCGAAGGCGTTCCCGCGAGCGGACGTCCGCGGCCGCTCCACATTTGCACGAGGTCGATTTCGCCCGGCTTGTAATGTGCGCCCGGATTCCACGTCGCCACTTTTTTTCCGCGTTCCCGCACGAAAGCGACCATTTCGGGAACGAAATCCGGATTCGTGATACGCACTTCGTCCGTCCCGATGTGGAAATACGGAACGGTTTTCGAGGAGAACCCTTCTTTGATGATTTCGTCGACCAGTTTCTTCAAAATTTCCGTGCCCTTCTCGCTTTGCATGGAGCATTTAAACGTGCGCTCAAACGCCGCACTGTGCCCGGGCATATCGATTTCGGGAATGAGCATTACGCCGAGCGAATCGCAGTAGTCGACAAGTTCGCGAATTTCCTTAAACGTATAAAATTTACCGTGATCGCGCGTGTAATTTTTTTTGTCATTAAGTTCCGGATACACGCGGCTTTCCGTGCGCCAACCCTGATTTTCCGTCAAATGCCAGTGGAAAATGTTGATTTTGTACTCGGCGCAAAATGCGACGATTTTTTTCAAATCCGCAAGCGGAATGTAACTGCGCCCGCAGTCCATCATGAAGCCGCGCATCGGATAGGCGGGCCAATCGAGAATTTTGCACGCGGGAACGCCGGCGGGTTTAGCCCGCTTAATCATTTGCGCGAGCGTCTTGCGCGCATTGTTTTCTCCGGCATCGGAAACGCATCTGATTTTTACGCCGCCCTTGGAAACAACCAGTTCGTAGGCTTCGCTCTGCGCGTGCGCGGGAACGCCGTCGAGCGATTTCACGTGCTTTACGGAAACGCGCTTATCCAATCCCTGCGCGGGAACGAAAGCATTTTTCTTTTCCGTATATTTTTGCGGAAGCGGGAGAATGTCGCACGCGGCAAAAGCGGAAAATCCGGCAAGGACAAAAAAAGTAAAAACAAAAAAACAACGGCGAATTTTTCGAAGCATGGGAGCATTCTGCAAACTCGCCGTTGCTATGTCAAATAAACCGAAAAAACAGGAACGATTAATTCCCGGAAGCGTTGCCGTTTGCCGCTTCGGAAACGACTTCAAGCGATGTTTCCTCTTCTTCGACGAGCGCGCCGTCATCGCTGTTGCAAGGCTTACAACAGCATTTTTGGCAAGTCTTGTCGCCGCATTTCGGATGATGCTTTTTTTCGCAACCGCCGCATCCGGCAAGGCAAAGCGCAGTCAGCAATCCCGCGCAAATTAGAACAACAAACGATTTCTTTTTCATAAACATTCAATGGTTTAGCGAATACGGCGAAATTGCCGATTCTGACATAAAAGCGCCCTTTTCCCGCATTTTGGTCTAAACAAAATCCGCCGGAATTCAACTCGCGTGCAAAGCTGCGAATTGGCAATTGCATTTTACGAAAACAGAGAGGAAAATCGGGAGCTGAAATGATTCCCGTCGATATCGAGTTTTTCTTTGCCGTGCTGATTGCCTGCGCGGTTTTCGTCTACCTGTTTTACGAATTTTATTGGATGTCGGTAGAAAATCGAACCCGCGGGGACGAAAATCGCAAGCAAACGCTTTATTGCTGCGTGCGTTGCGGGAAGGTTTACACTCGCAAACGCGAACGCGACGACGAAAAAACCGCGCCCTGCCCGAACTGCGCTTTTGAAAACATCCGGCTACGGTTTTAAACACATATGCCGATTCGTTTTAAAATATTCCGACGACGAAGCTCGAAATTTCTCATCGGAATTTTCGCCTGCGTTCCCGCATTCGTTTTACTTGTTTTTGCATGGGCTTATTGGATTGAACCGAAACGCCTAACGCGCACTTATCTAAAATATCCGATTCCCGAATGGAACGGCACGGACAACCTCGTCCGCCTTGTCGTCGCAGGCGATTTTCATGTACGCCACGGCGAAGGCAGGCGCCTCAATAAAATTATCAACGCAATTCGGGAACAGTCTCCGGATATCGTCATTCTCGTAGGCGACTTCGCCTTTGCCTCCACCGACGATCCGCGGGGAAATACACTGGACTTGCCGCTGATGTCCAAAATCTTTCGCCAACTTCGTAACGGCGGGAAAACTCCGGTCTTCGCCTGCCTCGGCAACCACGATTACGCTTACGGAGCAGCCAAAATTCGAAAAATGCTTGAAGATGCCGACATCACGCTTCTGGAGCCGGGAAGTTCTCGGCTCCATTTCGGCGAGAACTGCGAAGTTTTTCTCGGCGGCGTACTCAACACAAGCACGCGCGAAATGAATCCCGAATCCGTTCCCGCGATCCCGCCGGATTTTTACGGCGCAGCACTCTTTGTCGTGCATTCCCCGGATTTGGTGGTCGATCTCCCGCGCGAATCCGGCTACGCGCTTACGCTTGCCGGGCACACGCACGGCGGACAAATCTGCCTCCCGGGGCGAATTCCGTTCGTCCCGCACGCAAGCCGCATCGGAGACCAATACGCTCACGGCATGTTTGAAGAAGGAGGAAAAGATCTTTTCGTAACACGCGGAGTCGGCGAAAGCCGCCTGCGAATGCGGCTCTTTTGCCCGCCGGAAATTGTCGTTATCGACCTTGTCCCAACCGAGGCGCTCCCGCAGCACCAATGGAGAAATCGCGCCGGGAATCCGAAAAAAATCGAACTGTCCAACTAATGCCGCCTTCCGAAAAATATCGCGGACGCATCGCTCCGACGCCGACCGGATTGCTCCACCTCGGGCACGCACGCACATTTGCTCTCGCCGCCGAACGCTGCCGCCAAGCCGCGGGAACGCTTATTTTTCGTATTGAAGATTTGGATACATTACGCTGTAAAAAACATTTTGCGACAGCCGCCGCTGAAGACTTAAAGTCGATCGGTATTTCCTGGGACGAAGGCCCGGACATCGGAGGTCCCTATGCCCCCTACACTCAATCGGAAAACCTATCTTATTTTCTCGAAATCTGGAAAAAACTGAAAGAAACAGGCGCCATTTATCCGTGCCGCCGTTCCCGCAAAGATGTTGCCGCCGCCGCACGCGCACCGCATCCCGAAGATGAAAATGCAGAACCGATTTTCCCGCCGGAATGGCGCCCGTCCGACCTGAATTGCGGGAAAAATTTTCAAGAACCCGGAGATTACAATTGGCGTTTCCGAGTCCCGGACGGCGAAATCATTTCATTTACGGACGCACTTTGCGGAGAACAAAAATTCATCGCGGGAAAAGATTTCGGCGACTTTGTCGTTTGGCGGCGCGACGGCGTTCCCGCGTATGAACTGGCAGTCGTCGCCGATGACATTCGTATGAAAATCACGGAAGTTGTCCGAGGAGAAGACTTACTCAAATCGACGGCTCGCCAAATTTTAATCTATCGGGCTTTGGGAGCAATTCCTCCCGCGTGGGCACATGCACCTCTCGTTTTAGACGAAAACGGAAAACGTCTTGCAAAACGTAGCAATGCCCTTTCAATTCGGGCCCTAAAAACAAAAAATTCCCGCGTGATTTAACACGCGGGAATTTTTTGCGGAAATTAAATCTCTGCTACTACTTTTACGCGATAACGGCAAAATAGATGAGAGAACCCAAAACCGTCAACGCCGAGAAAAACACGAGCGACGTACGCGCCCCGATTCCGGGAAGGAGCAAAGCGGGAGCATCCGCGGGGACTTCACCGTCGTCCGTCGCAAAGACAGAGCGAATCCAAGCGAAGTAGTAGTAAACACTTGCAACAACGCATGCGAGCATGATTGCAGCGGGAACGTAAAGCCCGGCGTAGAACACGACCCAGAGAATTCCGAGCTTCGTAATAAATCCGACCGTCGGCGGAATTCCCGCGAGCGAAGCCAAGCCGGAAGCCACCGCTCCGGCAAGCACGGGAGAGCGCTTCGCCAAACCGCGAAAATCGCCGAAATCCTGCATTGCTTCGTCTCCGGCACTTGCGGGAACGCGTGCCATGACCGAGAAAATCGGATACTGCGAAAGCACGTAGAAGACCATGTAGAGCAGAATTGCCCAAGCCATCGGCTCCACAGCAGACGGAGCATCATCGAAGACTCCGTCATTCGCAATTTTAAGAAAAGCCAAAATTCCGAGCATCATATAGCTTGCGTGGGAAACGCCGGAAAGCCCGAGCAGACGCTTAACTTTACGCTGTCCGAGCGCCGCAAGATTCGCGTAAACCATAGAAATCAGCGTCAGAATAAGCAGAATCGGGAAAAGCGAAGCAAAAATCGGCTCAAACACCATAAGCAAAATAATCATCATTATAAACCCGACCGCCTTGGAGACGGTTGCGAGGAAAAACGTAACGTGCAACGGTGCGCCCTGATACGTGTCCGGGATCCAAAACTGCATCGGGAAAATGCCGAATTTAAACATCACGCCGGCAAGAACCATTCCCGCGCCGACCAATGCAATCGGATTTGCCGGATCTGCCGCAAGCATACGCGCCACGGCTTCATAGCCGAGCCAATCCATTCCCGCGCCTGCGCCTACACCCGCGAGCGCCGTCGCGCCGTAGAGCAAAACGATTCCGAAAAGCATCAAGCCTCCGGAAACGCCGCCGGCAATCAGGTATTTTACGCCGGCTTCCAACGAGGCAACATTCGTACGATAAGAACCGACAAGCGCGTAGAGCGAAACGGTCAGCGTCTCAAGCAGGACAAAAAATGCCACGAAATTTGATGCTTTCGTCAGCGCCATCGCCGCCGCTGTTGCAACAAGAATCAAATGATTCGTAATCGGCGCGGAAAATTCCGTTCGTTCCCGCACAACCTTGCCGACGAAAACCGTCAGAAACGCGCAAACCAGGAAAAACGGCACCGTCAGGACTTCCGCAAAATCCGAAAGCCCGAAAATATTACGGGAACTGACTTCGCAAACAGCAGGGTCTCCGCTCACAGCACCCGCAATCGCCGTTGCGGTAAAACATCCGGCAATCAAAAGTCCGCAATACGTCGCCGCCGTGCTGATGTTCCCGCGATCCTTGGGGCACCAAACGTCCAGCGCCAAAACGATAAGTGCGAACACCGCGAGCACGATTTCCGGCAAAAACGCGCTGACGAGCGTGCTTGTCGGCTGCCAAACTTCAATGAATTCGTTCATTTTTTTGAGAAATTAAAGGTTATTGTTGCGGAGCAACGGGAACGGGAACGGGAGCCGACTCAACTTCTGCGGGAGCGGCTTTTGCAAAACTTTGTTCCAGTGCAGGGTTAAGTTCGTCCGTTACAAGCGACGGGATAAAGCCGACAGCAACAAGCGCCGCAAAAAGCAGGAGCGCGGGAACGCGTTCTGCAGGCGTAATGTCCTTGATCGCGCCGAATTTTTCTTCAGGCAAGTTCTCCGGATTCGGTTGTCCGTAAAACACGCGAGCCACGGCGCGCAAACCGTAAATCGCAGAAATTACGATAGAGATAATGACAAATGCAATCAGCCAGAACGGCTTCAGGCTTGCGAGGGAAACGAAAATCGAAAGTTCTCCCCAGAAATTTGCAAAGCCCGGCAAACCGATGCTCGCCATCATTGCGGCAACAAAAAACGCAGCGAGAACCGGAGCCTGCGACGCGAGCCCGCCCATTTTCGACATATCGAGCGTTCCCGTGCGATCGGCAACCGACTGCGTCAAATGGAAAAGCAACGCAACGGAAAGCCCGTGGGCAAACATCATCATAACCGCAGCGCCCAAGCCCGTAAGGTCTCCGCCGCTAAATGCGAAGGCAGCGATACCGAGGAAAATCGGCCCCATGTGCATCACGGACGAATACGAAATCATGTGCTTCAAATCGCGCTGAACCATCGTAATCAAGCCGATGACGAGAATGTTTCCGAGTGCAAGCACGAGAATCCATTGCGACCAGCTTGCCAAGCCTAGCGGCAAAAACGCCGCGCCGATTTGAACCAAACCGTAAAGTCCGAACTTTTTCAGAACACCGGCGTGAAGCATCGAAACCGGAGTCGGAGCAGCGGAATACGTATCCGGAGCCCAAGAATGGAACGGAAACAGCGAAACCAGAATTCCGAAACCGAAGAGCAAAAGCCCGAAGACGGTCGATTGCGTTCCCGCGTCCAAATTCAGAATCGCATTTTTCAGAGAAATAAAGTCAAAGGCTTGCGCCGGCGTAAGCACGTAGAAATAAACCAATCCGGCGAGCGAAATCATCGCGCCGAGAGTCAAATAAACCGCCATTGTAATCGCGGTCGACTTTTTTGCATATCCGCCCCAAACGAGAATAGCAATGAACGTCGGAATCAGGGCGAATTCGTGAAAAATATAAAATGCGAAAATATCAACCGAAGCGAAAAGTCCGAGCAGCCCCGTTTGAATGAAAAGCAGAGTCGCGTAATAAAGCGTAGGCATATTCGGAGTCTTCGCCCAAATCGCACGCATTCCCGCAGCGAGTCCGACGATTGCCGCCATTGCAAAAAGCGGAAGCGAAATCCCGTTCAGTCCGAGCTTCAGCCAAACGCCGAGATTTTCCGCACCGAGCCATTTGCATTCGGAGAAAAACGCGTAGCCCGTAGCGGCATCTTTCGATCCCGCGAACAGGCAGCAAAGCGCGACGGCAATCAGGCAGGGAAGCGCGAAGCCGACGAACGCAATAAACTTACGGACGGCGACAGGAGCGCTTTTCGCCAAAAACAACACCACACTCGCGGCAAGCGGTGCGGCAACGGCGGTTTGGAGAAGATATGCAGAGCTCATGCTAATAATTTTTTGCAATCATAGACCAATTCGGCGTTCCTTTCAAGAACGTTCCCGCCTCCGCATAAGTGTCCGCCTGCAAAATCATCTGCCCCCCGACGTTGCTTTGTATTGATTTAAAGAGTCAGATGAAATCTAATATGCGGATGATTTTTTTACGGGGAATTTCTTTTTTTCTGCTTTCGGCGACAACGGTTTTTGCGATTCCGCTTGCGCCCCTCGGAGAAGTTCCCGTTGATTGGCCGGGGAATGAGGTATTCCCGAACCGGACGGAAGCCCGCGCCGGAGAGCACGATGCCGAGCTCGGAAACGGAGTCGTAAACCTTAAAATCCGGGAGGGAAATTTCATTTTTGATCTCGCGGGAACGCCGGTTTTGCTCAACGAACTTGCGTCCGTTGAAATTGAAGCCCCGAACGGAACGCGGGAACGCCTTTTATTCAAACGCATTTCCCCGTATTCAAAACAGGAATACAAGGCGCCGGAAATCCCGGTTCGCCACGCGGACGCGCTCAAGGAGGCGGGAACACTTTTAAGCGCCGATTTTGAAAACGAAGAAAAGCAGATTCGCCTGCATTGGGAAATTTTGCTCCGCGGGAACGCCCCGTACTTCACCCAGCGATTTTTATTTTCCCGCACGGAAAATGCGCCCGAATCAGAATCGATCCGTCTTGTTTCAATCCGCCTCGGAAAATTCGCGACGGAAAACGCCGAAGCCGTACACACCGTCGGGAAAGTCCCGGGCTCTCCCGTCGCCCTAAACGAAAATATCCTTTGCGGAATCGAACAACCGCGTTTTGAGTTGAAAAAACTCGACGACGGGAAACACGTCGCGCTTGAGCTTGAGTGCAATCTGACGGTCAAAAGCGCAGAAACACCGCTTAAACTCTCGTCGATGATCGGGCATTTCCCGAAAGAACAACAACGCCGAGCGTTCAATTTCTATCTCGAACGGGAACGTGCCGCGCCCTCGCGCCACTTTCTGCTCTATAACGGCTGGTATGATTTCGGACTTTCTCCTTCGGAAAAAACGCTCGTCGAAGCCGTCAATGCCTACGGGAACGAACTCGTAACAAAACGCAACGTTGACCTTGACGCGATTGTCCTCGACGACGGCTGGGACAATCCCACTCAGGAACTTTGGGCTCCGTCGAAGACGACATTCCCGAACGGCTTTCGCCCGATTCGAGAAAACGCGGAAAAATTCGGCGCCGGCTTCGGCATTTGGATTTCTCCCTCCGGCGGCCACTTCGGCGTTGCGGAGCGTTTGGAATCCTGCCGAAAAATTGACGGTGTCTCGGAAGATGCGCTTGCGTTCGACCTTGCCGATCCCGTCTACAAAAAATGGTTTGCCGAAAAATGCCGCTCGCTCATGGTCGACGACGGTGTTGTCTATTTCAAATGGGATCGCATCGGAGAAAGTTTTTCCCGACATTTTTTTAATTTAATAGACATTGCAGACGATCTGCGAAAAATCCGTCCGGAATTGTTCATCAACGCAACAAGCGGAACCTGGCCGTCGCCGTTTTGGCTAAACCACGTAGATTCGACTTGGCGCGGCGGAGCCGACATTGCTTTTTACAATCAGAATATCGGCGACAAGCGCGACCAGTGGATTAGCTACCGGGACAGCGAACTTATCGAAAACGTTATCCGCCGTGCGCCGCTCTACCCGATAAACTCCGTCATGCACCACGGGATCGCGCTCGGAACTCATTATCAGGGAGCAGTTTGCGCCGAAGCCGGCAACAACTTGCACCGGGAGATTTTCTCTTACTTTGCGCTCGGCGCCAATCTGCAGGAACTTTACATAGATTTCCATCTCCTGTCGGAGAAGCCGGAAAACTCAAAAGCTTGGGCACTTCGGGAAATTCGCCCGAAAGCCAACAAGTCCGCAGACATCAACGCGACCCGCAAAGCGATTCGCCAAGCCCGCTGGATTCCGGGAAATCAAGTTTGGGACTGCATCGCGGAAGCCTCGGCCTGGGCACAAAAAAATGCAGCCGCGCTCGTCGACATGCATTGGGTTGCGGGAACGCCGAGCAATCCGCCCGGCGCCTATGCTTTTGCCGGCTGGCATCGCGGGAACGGCGTAATTTACTTACGCAATGCCTCGGATAAAACTTCGGACATTGAATTTTCTCCGGACGAAGCGTTTGAGCTCCCGCCGAGTGAAGATCCGAACGCGGCCTACTCGCTTCGTACCGCTTATGTTTACGGGAACGAATCCTATCGCGATCCGGAAGCCGCCGTTCCCGCGAAAGAAAAAATTCGCTTCACGCTGAATCCGCTTGAAGTCCGCATTCTGGAAGCCCGGCGCACAACGAACCCGACAAAGTAATTTTTTATTAAATACAAATGGAACTGATTAACGGAAACGAAATTGCGAAACAGGTTCTCGGCGAACTGAAAGAGAAAGTTGCCGAGATCGCCAGCGGCGGACTCATCCCGCACATTGTCGTCATGCGCGTCGGAAATGATCCCGCGAGCATTTCCTATGTAAACAAAAAAGAAAAAACGGCTCAGGAAATCGGAATGAAAAGCACCGTAAAGCTTTTTCCGGAAACAATTTCCCAAGCGGAACTCGAAAGCGAAATCGATGCGCTCAACGCCGACAAAAGTGTTCACGGAATCCTGATTCAGGCTCCGCTTCCCGCACACATCAACGAAACGGAAATTTTTAACCGTGTCCTCCCGGAGAAAGACGTAGACGGCTTCTCGACCGCAAACATCGGGCGTCTTATCCAAGAACTTCCCGAAGCATTCGCCGCGTGCACTCCGGCAGGAATCATTGAATTGCTTGAACGCTCCGGCGTTGAAACCGCAGGGAAGCACGCAGTTGTTGTCGGGCGTTCCCTCATCGTCGGAAAGCCGGTTTCGGTCCTCTTGCTTTCGAAAAAATCAAACGCTACCGTTACGGTTTGCCATTCCCGCACACGGGATCTCGCCGCCGTCACGCGCCAAGCGGATATTCTTATCGCGGCTATCGGACGCCCCAATTTCATTACAAAAGAAATGGTTAAGCCCGGAGCCGTCATTATCGATGTCGGCATCAACCGCGTTCCCGACGCTTCGAAGAAAAGCGGATTCCGTCTCGTCGGCGACGTCGATTTTGAAAATGTTTCCCCGCTTTGCGAAAAAATTACACCCGTTCCCGGCGGAGTCGGGCCGATGACGGTCGCAATGCTGATGAAAAACACCGTTGCGGCTTGCCTACTCCAAAATAAAGCCCGCTAACACGCAATGAACCAGCCGCCGCCGTTGCCGCCGGAGATTCTTCGTCGCATCTCGGACACAAAACTGCCGCCGCCCGCCCCGCTCTTTCCGCGGGCGTTGGCATTTTTTGCGGACGCGCTCCTGGCGGCGTTGCTTGCCTCTTTGGCAATTCATTTGCTGGTTCCCGTCGTCGTTCCCGAAGCGTTCCCGATTTTCTCGGAAACCATGCAAGCGCTTTGGAACGACTACAGAACGGCGACCGAAGAAGCGGCTCGCGGGAACACGGAGTTTGCAACGGCGTTCTTCCGAAGCATTCCGCAGCGGGTACAAAGCGAAGCCGTTCGGGAAACGATAAGTTTCATCACGATAACAGCGACGCTCGTTACGCTCGCTTATTTTGTAATCGCCGAGCGAATCACACGCGGCTCATCGCTCGGGAAAAAAATCTTCCGTCTGCGCGTTGTCTCAACACTCACGGGCGAGCCGCCGCGCCTGATTCAAACAATTTCCCGCTCGCTTTGGCGCGCCTGCTCCGTCGCTCCCGTAGGAATTTTGATAACGATAATCGTCACCATCAACGCTCACGTTCCGTTTTTTTCCTATCGCCGCCGCGCTTGGCACGACAAGCTTGCGCACACGGAAGTTGTTGACGATAAAGTTGCTTAAAATCATCTCACAATGCCGCTCATCCTCGTCAGCGAAGAAGACTCCAAAGCTCCGCTTCCCGGCGAAGGGCGCATTCGCCAATTCTGCGATTTTTTAAAGCACGAACGCCGCCTTTCCCGCTACACCGTGCGCAATTACGACGGAGCACTTCGGGATTTCGTATGCTGGGCAAAAGACGCCTGCGGATTTAACGGAGATTTCTCGAAAATTTCTCGCCGCGACGTTCGGGACTTCATTATTGAGCGACAAAACGACAACTCTGCGGGAGCGCGCCTTTCCCGCAGGACAATCCACAATCGGGTCTCCGCGTTACGCACGTTTTACCGTTTTTTAAGAACCCGGAAAATCGTCGAAGCCTCGCCGATGACGGCACTCGTTTTGCCGAAACTCCCCAAAAGCCTACCGAAATTTTTGACGGAAAAACAAATTTCCGAATTACTCAAAATGCCGGCAATCGCGCTGGAACAAGGGCTTATTTCGGAATCGGAATTTATTCGCGACACTGCCGCGTTCGAAACTCTTTACGGCGGAGGTTTGCGTATCAGCGAACTTTGCGGGCTCACCGTCTCCCGCATCAATTTTTCTGCGGAAACGCTCCGCGTCTTAGGAAAAGGCAACAAAGAGCGCGTCGTTCCCGTAGGACACATCGCAATAAGCGCTCTGCGGGAACAACTCAACGCACTTGGGAATCCGGAAAATCAGGCTTACGTTTTTCCGGCAAAACGCGGCGGGGCTCTTTCTCCGCAAACCCTTCAGTTACGACTAAAAAAATACCTGAAGCTCGCCGGACTTCCGATGGACATCACGCCGCACAAAATCCGCCACAGCTGTGCGACCCACATGCTTGATCACGACGCGGATTTGCGCCTCGTTCAGGAACAACTCGGACACGTCAATCTCTCGACAACGCAAATCTACACGCACGTCACGCTTGCCCGCCTGAAACAAGCCTACAAAAAAGCGCATCCGCGAGCATGAAAAAGCTCGGCAGACGCGCAAAAAGAATGCCCGTTCGGCATCCGTCAAATTACTTTCGTCCCGTGTGTAGCCGTTACCTTAATGGAAATCCCGCCTCGGGCGCCGAAATCGCCAACCACTTCACACCAAACGGGATCTAAGGTTTTCACCAAATCATCCAAAATCTGATTGGTTACATGTTCGTGAAATGTCCCTTCGTTGCGATACGACCAAAGGTAAAGTTTGAGCGACTTGGACTCGACGATTTTTTCCGCGGGAATGTAGCGAATCGTAATCGTTGCAAAATCAGGCTGCCCGGTTGCCGGGCAAACACAGGTAAATTCCTCCGTTCTCAACTCGACAATATACGGGCGTTGGCGATTGTGATTCGGGAACGCTTCAAGCGTGCGCGAAGGAAGGTTGCGCGTCGCTCCGATGGAGAGATTCTTCAGGTCTTCTGGCTGAGTAAGCATTTTAACAATGAATTTTAGCGAGCGTTTCCTGCATGCGTGCGGTGATCTCATCCCACGCTTCCGCTTCAATTAATTCTTCCGGGCAAATCCAAGACGCACCGCAAGCGATTACGTCCGGAATTTCAAGCCACGTTGCAATGTTGTCGGCATCAATTCCGCCTGTTGCAACCACTTTGACTCCTTTGTGCCGGAACGCCGAAAGAATCGCTTTCAGCATTTCCGGTCCCAGGACGGTTGCGGGGAAGAAATTCTGCACTTCGCACCCTTGCAAAAGCGAACGCGAGAGATTGGACGGCGTCATCATTCCGGGAATAATGGGCAATCCGGCTGCGTGTGCAGCATCAACAACAATCGGATCGAATCCCGGAGCCAACGCGAAACGCGCTCCCGCAAGATGAGCGGCACTGACTTCGTCCACTCCGGTAACCGCTCCGGCGCCCACATAAACCTCCGGAAACGTCGTAGCAATTGCGTGAATGGATTCCGCAGCATTCGGCGACTGAAAGGAGACGGAAACAATATCGCTTCCCCCGGCAAGGAGCGCTTGCGCGAGGGGAATAGCTTTTTCCGGATTTTCAATCGTCGCAAACGGAATAATCCGCAACTCAGAAAGATGTTCGATAACGCTTTCCATAGACTTATTCTTTCACGAGAGTTTACACTATCAAAATTAATAAGTGAAGCGGAAGCCGACGTTCCCGCGGTGAGAAATGTCGGAGTTCATTCCGAGATCTACCGTATAGTTGAGGAAGAGCCCCGTGTTTTCCGAAAGCGTAAAATCGAACGACGCACCGACCGAAACCGCGTCTTCCGGAAGTGCTTTTTCCGTAATCCTGCGGGAATACGCAACTCCGGTCGCTCCGACATCGGCATCCACCTCATCGTCGAGGAATTCGTGCGAATAAGCGAGGTCCAAGCCGAAGCGCGTCGGCATTTCTCCGATCGCGAAGCTATAGCTGGAACCGATACCGATGCGTGCGCGCAAGCTGTCCGCATTGAAGCTATCCGTCGTCATCGAACGCGTTCCCGTTTCTTCAATCTTTTCAACGGCGGTGTGGAGATAGGAGAGCCCGACGTAAGGCGTGAGGTAGAGATTTTCGACGGAAGTCGGAATCACGCCTCCCGCATTCGCGAAGAGACCGGCACTCCAACCGTCGGTATCACCCTTGTTGTTCCCGTAATCGCCGCAGCGTTCGACTTCGTACGAAGCGAATCCGAAATGCGCACCGCCTTCCGCGAAGTAGTAGTCATTGAAGACCGTTCCCGCGTAAATGGTAGCACGATAGCTGTCCATCGAGATTTCGCCTTGGTTGTCATGGATATCGGCAGTTCCGCGATCATACGCGAGAGCCATCCCGAAAACAGTCGATTCGCTCAGGCGGACGTCCCCGCCGACGAGCGCACCATAGGTCGAGAAGTCAAATACCGCCGAGTCAGAACGATCCGAGCCGTTTTCAACCGACATCGATTGCGCCTGCGCAAAGAACTGCCACTCGTCCTTGTTGCTCAAGGTCTCGAACCGGCGCTGTTCCATGCGGCGATGCAAGCTTTGGACATCCTGATTGAATACTTCCGTGGGCATCGCCACCATCGCGGCGTAAGCAAGATTCATGTCCGGAGAAACCGGGCTCAAAGAAAGATGCCCGACACGGGAGTCGTAAACGTATTTAACTTCCGTTCCGTCTGCCATAATAACCGTCACGGATTCGACATCGCCGGAAATATCCGCTGCCGAACCGTCGCGATAAACGAATTCGATTTCCGGAACCTCCCATGCGCTTCGAATCGATTCATCGAGCGTAACTTCAACCGCCACATTGTCCAGTGAAACGGACGCGTCGTTCGTTAGCGAAATACGCGGAGTTTCGGCATCCTTAACGGATTCGATATCAAAGCAAATCAATGCACCGTTCCCGCCGTCCGTCGGCGTAATCGAGATGTCTTCAAGCACGACCGAACCGGATTTATTCGCCGCCGCAACAAAACCGCCGACGCGCAACTGCGTTCCCGCGTCAAGAGTTTGCGAAGCACGCGATTGCATTCCGTAAGCAAGCGCCATGTCTTGAGCCGCAAAAAGCGAAATCACGCTGTTGCCTTCGACAGACAAACCGCCGTTCGCATTCCAAACCCCTCCATTGTTCAAAACAACCGAACCGGATTCGACCTTGAAGAAATCGGAAGTATTCAATGTCGTCTTATCCGAGACACTCAAGATCCCGCCGAATCGTTTTTCCGCACTCTGCCAGTTGAGAACGCCGCCGCCGATTGCGGAAAGGCTTCCGCTTCCGCGAATAACCTTGTTAAGCGTTTCCGTTTTTCCTGCGACCGTTTTCAATTCAAGCACGGCATCTTCAGAATCCAGAAGCACTTGGGCAGACTTTCCGAGCGAAGCCAACGAAACCGCACGAAGCACGCCGCTCTTGACAGTTACCATTCCCGTAAAGTCATTTGAAGGATTAGAAATCTCCAATCGCCCTTCTCCGACTTTCGTAAATGCTCCTTCTCCGGAAATCAATGCGGTAATCGATGAATTTTCCGCCGAGCCGACGCGAATTTCGGCATCTTTTCCGAGAATGAGAGATGCCTTTTCGTTCCCGACAGCATCGCCCTTTTCAGCCACAAGGGTCGAACCGGACTTGAGATCGAAACAACCCTCAAAATCTGCGGACGAACCGGATAGCGTCATCGCAATTCCCAAGCCGGTTTCGACGGAAATCGTTCCCGCGCCCTCAAAAGATCCCGAGAACACATCGGCAACCGTTTGCCCGGAAGCCGGCGTCAATTCAAACATCAAGTTTCCGTTTTCGCCTTCAAATGCGATTGTCCCGTTGCCGAACGAAGTTGCCTGCCGAGCCGTTGCAACAGCATTATCAGCCTTCAGGCTAAAGGTTCCGACAAACTCATCGCTGTCGGCAGTCAGAATCAGACGATCCGCCAAAGCATAGTTGACCGTTCCTTCGCCTTTCAGTTCCTTACCGAAACTTCCTCCGAACGCCAAGTCAAGCTGTGCGTTACGAATCACTTCAAGCGTTGTGCTCTTACGGCTATCGCCGAGCGCTCCCGCGTCTGCCAGCTTCAGCGTTCCTTCCGCGACAAGCGCGTTCCCGCCGAACATCGCATTTGAATGTGCGAGAGTCAGCGTTCCGCCGCCGGATTTTCTGAAGTCGCCCAAGCCGGAGAATGCGAGCATGAATGTAGCATCCTTAGACGAAGCCACTTCCAAAACAGCACCTTCCGCGATAGTCGTTTTCGCCGAACCGATTGCATCAACCTCCATCAATTTCAGCGTTCCCGCAGCGATATTGACGAAATCTTCCGAGGTAAACGCACTCATTTTGGAAGCAACCGTAAGAGTGCCTTCTCCGAGCTTTTCAAAGCTCCAAACCCCGTCGCCGACCTTGCCGGTGAAGACGGTATCCAAATCCGCAAAGCCTGTGGCTCCGAATTTCTGCGTGTCCACGAGAAGCGTTCCCGTAGCATTCTCCGCCAAAACAAGGTCGCTTGCAAACTGCGAAGCATTATTCGCAGAGAGATTCAAGCGCACCGTTGCTCCGTCCGCGAGCGTCGTCGCTCCGGTATAATCATGAGCGGAATTAAGAATCAGGCTTGCGTCTTTACCGACAGTAACCGTTCCCGCGCCCGTGATTTTATAGGAATCGGAGGCGGCGATTGTCAAATCTGCGCCGTCATTTACGCTCAACGATGTCGGAGCGACATTCGAACCGAGGCTCACCGTTGCGTCGCTTGCAAAGGTAACACGGTCGGAATTCATGTAAGCCGTATCCGTTGCTTTGCTTGAGTCGTTGTTCTTCCAAGACTTTCCGTCGCCGGTCGCCCAAGTTCCTTCCGAAGCATTCCACGTCAGGCTGTAAATTTCGTTCGTAAGCGAGAGCGATCCGTTTGTGCCGAGTTCGAGGCTTGCGCGGTCAGAGAGCGCCGCGCCGGAACCGATTGTGAAGTTGCCCTTGTCGAGCGCCGTCCAACCGTCCAAAGTTGCACCGGTGTTTACATCAAAGACTTTGTAAACGACCGTTGCCGTCTCGCCGAGAGTGTTCGGAGAGGTGTGCGTCGGATAATCATCCGCTGTGAAATCACTCAAATTGAACACTAGGGCATCGGACTTCGTAATCGTCGTCGTTCCCGTAACGATGAGCGAAGCTGCATCCTTTCCGCCGAGAACAATTGTTCCGCCGGAAAGTTCGGTTGCGCCGGCAAGCGTTACCGCCGCCGCAGAAACATCTAAAGTTCCGCCGTTCGCAGTCAACGCGTCTAACGTTGTTCCCGTAGCGGAAACCTTCAGAAGAGCCACCGCATTGTTTCCAATTTCGACATTTCCAAGCGTTCCGCCTGCCAAGTCAATATTTGCAACATTCGTTCCCGTAGCGAGCGTCAACTTTCCGATATCGGATTTCTTGAGCGTTCCCGCGCCGGAAACAGTAGCTTCAAGGGCGTAGTCATCAGCAGTGCTGAGCTCCAAAATCCCTCCGGCAACTTTCAGAGAGCCGGCGCCGGAGAGTTTTCCGGAGAGAGTCAGCGTATTGGAACGCACCTTTTCAAGCGTCGTTCCCGCCTCAAGAGAAACGGTTCCGGCGAAGCTTTGGTCCTTCAAACCTCCGAAGGAAAGCGCACCCTCCTTCACGGAAATCGAACCCGTTCCCGCGAGCGCTCCCGAAAGCGTCAACGTATTCGCTCCGATTTTTTCGAAAGCCTTGGACGCATTGACCGTAAGCGTTCCCGCAAAGCTCTGAGCGTTTGCACCGCCGACGGCAAGAGTCCCGTCCGAAACCGTAATCGCAGACTTGGAGTCGCCCTTAATTATTTCCGAGATTGTAAACTTCTCGGAGCCGACTTTTTCGAATGTAGCCGATCCGCTAAGTTCCAGCGTTCCCGCGAAATTGCTTGCCGAATTCGCTTTGAGCGTTGCTCCCGAATCCACGGTAAGCGTTCCCGTGAGTTCGCTCACATCGCCGGAGAGCGTAGCGGATTTTGCCAAACTCAAACGTCCGTTACCGGAGAAATCGTTCTCGAATCCGGCGTCGGCGCCACCAAGCGTCACGCTACCGGAAACTTCGACGGAACTTTCACCGAACGCCTTCGCATTCTGCGCGATTGCGTTTCCGGAAACAGCCGTTTTCCCAGTGTAAGTATTCGCCTGAGTCAATGTCACGGTCCCTTCGCCCGAAAGCGTCAGCGCTGCATTATCCGGCGTCGAGCCCGTAATCACATTGTTGACAACGACCGAGGTTTCCTTCGCCGCAGCGACTTCAAGGGTCCCGCCGGAAAGCGAAAGCGTTCCCGTGCCCAAAGCGTTTGTTTCCGAAACAAGAATCTTTCCTTCTTTGAGCGATACCGCGCCGCTGTAAGCGTTTTGGCTCGCATCCGCAGCCAATGTTCCCGCACCCAGTTTTTCGAATCCGACAGAACCGGAAAGCGTATTGGCTCCGTTGAGTGTCGCGGAGAACGAAGCGTCAATTGTATTATTCAAAACAAACGTTCCCGTTCCGGAAACTTTATTTTTAAATGTCGGGACCGCACCGGCGACGACGGAGAGCTGGAAGCTTGCCCCGTTTCCGACAGTTGTCGTTCCGCCCAAAACCGATCCGAAGCCTTTCAAAGTCAAATCGACGTTATCGGCAACGACGATTTCTGCCGGAATGAGATTCCCGGAAATTTCGACTTCGGCGTTATTTTCGAAGCGTACGGTGTCGTAATCGGCAAACGCGATTCCGGCGCCGTCGCTCAATTCCCAGTTCATCTTCTGATTATCCCACGTTCCCGTGCTTCCGGCGTTCCAGATAATCGTTTGAGAGGTGAGCGTAATCGTTACGTCGCCGCTGTTTCCGATGTCGACATTATAGTGAGCATCGATTTCTTTCCCGGAAATACGGATATCTTCAAAGCCGACCTTGTCCCAGCCGATGAGCGTAAGACCGGAGTCAAACACTTGGACGCTTGCCGTCTTTGTATTCGGATCATCCGTATCCTGCAACGACAGGTTTTGGAAGTTGAAGATGAATCCGTCGCTGATTTCAACACTTGCCGTTCCGGTAAAGTATGCAGTCTCATGAAGGCTTTCGAGAGAGAGCGTTCCCGCTTTCAGGGCGAGAGTTCCTTCGAGAGCGACCGAATCCGCCGCCGTCACGGCAACCGTTCCCGTAGCTTTATCGAGCGTCCAATTTTTCATTGTTCCGCCGGAGACGCTTGCGCTGACGGATGCGGTCGACGTATCCAAGTTCAACCCGGCGAGCGTTCCGCCTTCGAGAACAAAGGTTCCGTTAAATTCGCCGAGACTTGCGGATGCAATATTCATCGTTCCCGCGACTTGGCGAATATTTCCGTCTCCGCTGACAGTAGTTGCGAGAGTTGTAATCACATCATCGGCGGAAGCATTTATGAGAGAGGTGTCTTTTTCGAGTTTGACGATGCCGCTTGCCGTCGTATTGGCCGTCGGCGCGTACTTGAGAGCCGAACCGCCCGCGATTTCCGCGACGACGCTGTCGGAACCGAGCTTTCCGGCGACCGTCAAAGTTGCCTTGTCCGTCACGGCATATTTTCCGCTAAACGTATTTACCCCGCCAAGAGTCGTATCTCCCTTCGCGTTGACCGTTCCCGTGCCGGCAATAACGTTATTAACCGCAGTGGATTCTACAGCTCCCGTTTCGAGTACGCCGTCCTTAGCGATAGTAAGCGTTCCCGTGCCGAGTGCGCTGTCGCTGCCAACCTTAAGCGTTCCGCGAGCAATCGTCGTCCCGCCGGAATACGTATTTTCGCCCGAAAGCATTACCGTTCCCGTGGAGTCGAGTTTTACGGAGCCGCTGCCTTCGATTACCTTGGAAACTTCCAAACTCGCGTCCGCATTAACGACATCCCACGCGAGCGTTCCGCCGCTAAGCTGAATGCGTTGATTCGTTTCGTTTTCGACAACATAGCTCGTTCCCGCTCCCGAATAGCGATAAGTGGATTCTCCGCCGTTGACCGTAAATCCGACGCGCGCACTCGTTTCCGGGCTCTGCGCCGCCGTCACTTCAAGAACCGAATTTGCATTCAAACGAATGCGATCCGAATTGAAATTCGCACCGAAATTGGAACCGGCACCCCAAGCCATATTGGCAATTTTAACTGTCCCGCCGTTGACGACGAGCGTTCCGTTGCCTCCGGAATCTTCCTTACGGGAAGCCTGTGTCAAATCAAGTGTTGCGTCCGCCCCGACGGTAATCATTCCCGGATTATTGAACGTTCCCAAGATAGCGACATTCGCGTCCGCAACGATTTTCAGATCCTTTCCATTGAAGTCCAAATTAGCGGAACTTGCCGTATTGAACGTAAGGTCGCCGCCTGCCGTAACCGCGTTAACAAAGCGGACAGTTCCGTCGTCAATCTTAATTGTACCCGGCGTAACCGTCGTATTGCACAGGAAGAACGTATTGGAACCGGTTTTGGTGAGCGTGTGTCCCGCCAAATCAAGCGTGTTGGCGCCCCATCCGCTGGAAACCATACCGAAGTTGGAAGTTCCGCCGACGGACGAATCCGCCGTAAGCGACATTCCGCCCGCAAGCTGTTTGGAACCGTCTCCGATTTCGTCGCCGGTGTTAATCAAAGCACCGCCGGCGAGGATATAATTGCCGTAGTTCTTGTCTCGCGTTTGACCGTTCAAATCAAGCGTTCCGTTTTCGCCGATGACGACGGAAACCGTTGCCGCGCCAAGTGCAGAAGACTTGCCCAGCTTCAGCGTTCCCTCGGAAACAAGTAAAGTTCCTTCAAACCATTCTTTCTCTCCGGAAAGCACGAGCGTTCCCGCGCCGAGCTTTTCAAAGATTCCGTCACCGTAATCGTAAACCGTTCCCGCGTAGGTCGCCGTTTCGCCCTCCGAGACAGAAAGACCGAAAGCGCCTTCCTGAATTTGAACCGTTTGGAGCACTTCCGAAGCGTCGGCAGCGACAACCAATTTACCTTCGCCTTTTTTGACGATGCTTCCGCTTGTCGCGACCGTTTTTTCAAAGGCAATCGTTGCGTCTTTTACAACGGAAACTTCGCCCATGCCGGAAAGCGTCCCGGCGTCGTCGCTACTCGCGGCGAAAACAAGCTTTGCCGCCGTTCCCGCATCGTCCGCAAGCCCCGTGAAAGTATAATTTCCGAGAACATTCAAACGCTTTGCGTTGACTTCTCCTTTAATGGTTGCGGTTTCCGTCGCGTCTGCCGCCGTTGCCATGAACTTGTACTTCCGGAGCGTCGGAGCCGCAGAATAATCTTTCCCGTTAAACTGCGAAGCCGACCAAATCTTGTCGTTTCCGGGCTCGGTCGCATCGGGATTCCAAACGAGCGTGAGATAATTTTCGCCCGCCGTAAAAATCACATTCTTAGAGGCGTCTACGGAAATCGTTCCCGCACCCGTTCCTCCGGAGACGATAAAGTCTTCCGCCGTTCCCGCGTAATTCGTGAACAGCGTCATCGTCAGATTGTCGTCATCGAAGTCAACACCGGAAACATCAATGGTCGTCTTAGAGAAGCTGACATCCGTAAGCGCGACACCGGAGAAGCTCGTATCAACGGACTCCGTGAAATACCAGACCCCGCCGGAAACATTCCCTTCGCCGTCTTCAACGCCGCCAAAGCTCAAATTTTTCACACTTCCGGAGGCTTTAACGGACACATTGCCGGTAAGTTTGATTGCATCGCTGACGCCGTCGGCTTTCGTCAGATTCCCGCCGGCAAGCGTCAATGTGCCCGAACCGACAGCGGAAGCACTCCCTACGGCAAGTGTTCCGTTTTCAAGAATCGTGCCGCCCGAATAGTTATTATTTCCGGAAAGCAAGACCGTTCCCGCGCCCGTAAGTTTAACGGAGCCGATTGCGGAAATCGTCTTTGCAATGTTCAAGACGGCATCCTTATCGACAACATCGAGCGTAAGCGCTTTCGAGATGTTAATCGCTCCTCCTCCGGCATTGATATAGCTCGTTCCCGTACCGGAATAACGATAAGTTCCTTCGTTGACCGTGAGCCCGGCGGATTCGCTTCCGCTCGCCTGCGCCGCCGTTACATCGAGAACGCCGCCGTCCCTGAGGGTAATGCGATCCGAATTAAAATTCGCTCCGAAATTGGAGCCTGCGCCCCAATTCATTTTTGCCATCTTGACCGTCCCGCCGGCGATAACGAGCGAACCGCTCCCGCCGCCGTTTTCCTTACGGGAAGCCTGCGTCAAATCAAGCACCGCGCCCTTATTAACGGTAATCGTTGCCGGGCTGTTAAAGGTTCCGGCAATGGTAACATTCGCATTTTCGAGAATCTCGAAATTCTTGCCGTTGAAGCCCAAGTTAGCAGAATCCGCGATATTAAATGTAACGTCGCCGTCCGCTTTCAGCGTATTAACAACTTGAATGACACCTTCCTCAACCTCAATGGTCCCGGACGTAATCGTCGTGCTGGCGAGGAAGAACGTATTAGAGCCGGTCTTTGTAAGCGTGTTCCCGCCGAGCTCAAGCGTATTCGCCGCATAGCTACTGGAAATCATCCCGAAGTTTGCCGTTCCGCCGACGGACGAATCCGCCGTGAGCACAATCGTTCCCGCACCGGAGGCAATTTGAGCATTTCCGGAGCCCGTTTCAACACTTGCGGACAGCATCCCGCCGGCGAGGATGTACTTGTTGGTAGAGCCGTCCATGTTTACGGCGAGATCTAAAACGGCACCGTTGCCGACCGTAATCAAGCCGCTTCCCAAAGCATTCTTATTCGTAATTTTCAGCGTTCCGTCGCTGACGAGCGTTCCGCCGGAATAATTTTGGGCAGACGAAAGTTCGAGCGTTCCCGCACCGAGTTTCTCAAAACTACCGGAGCCGGAAATCGTTCCCGCAAACGTCACCGTTCCGTCTGCGACGCTGAGTCCGAACGCGCCTTCCGCAATATTGACAGAGTCAAAGACTCCGGTAGCATCTGCCGCGACGACAAACGTTCCCGCGCCTTCCTTGGCCAGCGCCCCGCTCGTCGCAATCGTTTTGTCGAAAGTAAGGGTTTTTCCTTCGTCAACCGTTACCTTGCCGTCAATTGTCAGCGCCGAGGTTTCTGCCGTTCCCGTCGAAAGGGTCGCGCTTTCCGTTGCCGTAATGCTTCCGACAACAATATTTCCGGCAACCGTAACATTTGCATTCGCAGAACCGAATGTAACGGAGTCGCCGTTTTCGAAAGTCGTTGTTCCGCCGGCAGCCTGGCTTGCCCAAAGCGTTGCGCCGCGATTTTCCCATTTTGCATCCGCGGAATCCTGCCAGATCAAATCCGTATAAACTTTCTTCACCAAGTCGAGAACCAGCTTGTTGTCCTCAACGGAGAATACCGCACTCGCGCGGGAAGAAGTTTCGCCGCCGAAAGAAAGGTTGCTTTCACTCAGAGCGGAAGTATCTAAATTGAGCGTTCCCGCGCTGATAAGTTCGTAGGTTCCGCTGGAGAAATTCGCAGCAAAATCGAATTTGATGTCGGAGCTCAAATCTGCGGTCCCCGCCACCGAATACGCCGTTCCCGTGAAAACGGAACCGAACGCGAGTGTTGCCCCGGAAGCCAAAGTCAAATCTCCTGCCGAGACGGAGGCATCCCCGCGCCCGAGCGTCGCGCCGGAAGCAACCGAAACCGTTCCCGTGCCAAGCGCGGAAGCACTTCCCGCGACAAGTTTGCCCGCCGAAACGCTTATGTTGCCGTCGAGCGTATTTTCACCCGAAAGCGTGATTGTTCCCGTCGAATTGACGACGATTTCGCCGCTTCCCGAAAGTGCATTTGCGAAATTGCCGCTTCCGGCGGAAAATTCCAAGGTTGCGCCGGATTCAACGGCAAGCGCGCCCGTACCGAGCGCCGTCGCCGAAGCCGCGATAAGTTTGCCTTCCGCAACCGTTCCGCCCTTAATCCAGTAGCGATTATCGCCGGAAAGCTTCATCGTTCCCGCGCCGGTTTTGGTAAGAGCAGTCTGCACATCCGGTTGTTGGGTGTAAATCTGTCCGTAATTGGTCAGCCAACCGGAAACTTCCAAATCAACACCGTCTGCCGTCGTTCCCTTGGCAACGTTGAAGGTCCCGTTTTTACGCAAGCCGATAGTTGCAGAAATAAGCGCCGTAGTATCGGAAGCCAACGTTGTGATTCCCTGATTAGAATCATAAAGGTCGATCTTGGAATTTTCACCGCTTACGCCGGCAGTTCCCGTAACTTTACCGCCTTTAAGCGTAATTCCTCCGGTAAACGTCTGATTTTGTCCGCCGCTCGGCGTTGCATCTGTTTCAATGCGCAATTCCCCGCCTTCGTTAACAATGAGCGATGTAATCGCGGTGGCGCCTCCGCCCCAGCCGGTCGCATCACCGGCAGTCAGGCGGACAAGCCCTCCGTCATTGACCGTTACGGTCCCGCGGAGCACGCTGGACTGCCCGCCGGCTGCAAGAGTGAGCTCTGCGTTTTCAACCGTTATTCCGTTTGTCGCAGTCGTCTCGCCGCCGGAGAAATTCGCCGTTCCGCCGGAAATTTTCAAGGTTCCGACCGTATTTGTTCCGCCGGAAACGGCAAGAGAGCCTTCCGAAACTTGGAGCGTTCCGTCAAATCCGAAGCCGGAAAGAGAAATCGTTCCCGCGCCGATTTTTTCAAGCGTTCCCGAGCCCGAGAACATCGAAGGCAAGGCGACACTTTGATCCGCGCTTACCGAGAAGCCGAGCGTCGCGCCTTCCGAAATTTCCGCCATAATTGCGGACTTCAAAGACTCTGCAGACAGAAGATTGACGCGGCCTTCCGTAATTTGAGCGCTTGAGAACAGCGATGCTGCCGCGCCGGACAACTCGAGCGTTCCCGTGCCCGCTTTTTTAAGCAAGCCCGTCGTTCCCAAAGAAGCATCGATCGTTGCCGTTTTCCCGTCGGCGACCGTGAGTGCTGTTCCCGCCGCCAACGCCAAAGATGCCCCGCTGTCGGCAACTGCCGTAAACGTTACATTTTCATTAACGATAATTCCGCCCGGCTGAACCGCGCCTTCGACGGCAACGCTCGCTCCTGCGGTATTAAAGATAACCGTGTCGCCGTTTTCAAATTTCGGGGTCGCTCCGGTTTCCGTCGCAATTTGACTGCTCCAAAGCGTATCGCCCTGATATTTCCAAGTCGCGCCGTTTCCGCCGATCCAAGTCAAATCCGTGAAGACCGGCTTGGCGAGTTCGAGCTTCAGGACGTTCCCGTCCAAGACAAAGACCGCTCCGACGCGCTCTGTCGCCGCCAGCCCGCCGAAAAGCAGGTTGTTGCGGTTCATCGTATTGACATCCGTCGCCGTAATACCGTTGAGCGTCGCGCCTTCCGCCAGGATGTAGGTGATTTTTTCTGCACCGCCGAGAGCCGGAGACAAATCAAAAATCATTCCCTTGTCGAGAGTCAGCGTTCCCGTAGTCGTCAAAGCCGCCGTATCCGTCGAAAGCATTCCGAGCGAAAGAGTCGACCCGCTCGAAGCCGAAAGGGAAGGAAGGGTAAGTGAATCCAAAGCCTGAGCGTCCAAGGTTCCGGCAGAAAGAACGACGCCTCCCGTTCCCAGGGCGTTCGAGTTTCCGACAACCAACGTCCCGCCGGAAATTTCCGTTCCGCCGGTGTAGGTGTTATTACCCGAGAGCGTCAGCGTTCCCGCGCCCGTTTTAATGAGAGAACCTTCTCCGGAGATAATGCCGGAAAGAGAAACCTCTGAGCCGGTGTTCGCAGAAACAACCTTATTTTTGTCGTCAAATTTAAGTTTTCCGGTGTCAACAGTCGTCGCGCCTCCCAAGGTCAGATTCCTTGAAGAGCTCCATGCGTCGGCGAGAGAACCGATGGTCGCACTTCCCTTGAGTTCGACAGAAAGAATATTGCTGTCGGAAATGCCTCCCGCTCCGACATTAATACGCCCGCCTTCGTGAACGTGAAGACGAACGACTCCTGTGTTGTTTCCCGAATCGGCAACCACTACGCCGGTATTGAAATTCGCTTCTCCGTAAACATTAATATCGCCGTTCCCGTCTTTATTGCTGATTCCGGCGTTCAACAAAGAAAGCGTCCCCCAAACGTTTACTGTTTGCGTTGCGCCCCAATGCCCTAATTGGAAAGAACCTTCGTTCCCGCCGGTGGAATTGGAACTTCCGGTAATAGTCAACGAACCGTCTTCACGAATATTCAACGTTCCCGCAGAGCTACCGCGCGACGTGCCGACATACTGCGTTCCTACGGCATCCCCCCAAATCTTTACCGTTCCGCCGGTTTGGAAAAGGCTGCCGAAAGTCGTCGAATCACCGCCGAAGGTTGTCGTATTTCCGACATAAACGGAAGTTGTTTCATCTCCGACGAAATTGCCTTCAAACGTTGTCGTTCCCTGTTCAAACGAAAACGACGCATCTTTAAGCAAGGTAAAATCATTTTCAAAGGTGAGATTCCCGCCACCGCGCTGTTTATTCACACCTTCTCCGTTGTAGTTAGTCATCGCTCCCTGCACTTCGAACAGTTGCGAGTACGAAACCGTTTCTCCGGTCCAAATATAAGTGCTCGCGAGAATAACTTTTTTAGTTCCTCCCAATTCGGAGTCTCTGGGAAGATTTGCATTCCCGGAGACCTGTAAGGTTCCTTCAAACCCGCTTCCCAACTTAATTCCGGCAGAATGGTTTGAAGGTTGCGCATTGAAGATGATTTTCCCCGTTCCCGTAATTGAGGAAACATCCGTTTTCGCCGAAGTCAAATTACCCAAGTTTATCGCGCCGTCTCCGTCAACCGACACCGAGCCGGTAAATTTTGCAAGCGACGACAAATCGGCTTTCAAGACACCTCCGGTTACGGAAACATTCCCGCTCGCCGAAACATTCCCGCTGACGTTCCCGCCATTCGTAAACGTTAAATCGTTGCCGATGTTGAGTGTCGCCGAGCCTCCCGCCCGAATAACTCCCGGTCCGATAAGTGTAATTTTATTGCCGGACAGCGTTAGTGCGCCGCTCCCCGCGACTGTAATCGCATCCGTCGTAATCGCAGTTCCCGTAACATTAACCGCAGTGTCTGCCGACACATCAAACGCCGCATACGTTCCCGCTTCCGCAGTAGAATTCGTCCACGGAGTAGAGCCAATAGCCGTATCCGTCCAATTTGTCGCAGTCCCGCTAAGAGAAACGTTCGTTGCCGTTCCCGTATAGGTGTTGACGACCTGAATCCCGGAAAGCGTCGCACGATTCGATGTCGAACGCTCGTTTGTGAGAGAAACAAACCCGGAGACACCGGAAACCTTCAGGGCATTCGTCCCCAAAACTAAATTGTCGGAATAATCTCGACTTCCCCAAGCTCCGCTTCCTTCAACGGAACCGTTGGTTGCATCACCCTTATAAAATGTCCCGTTTACGGAAACCGCACCGTATTTTCCGCCGTCCCCGGACAAATAAACGTAAACATCACAAACCAGGAATGTTGAATTAATATCAACGTTCCACGAACCAAGCCCCCAATTCGCCAAGTCATAGTACGAACCTTGAAGCGAACGGATTACCGTTCCGTTCGACCCGTATGGTCCCCAAGTTGCGAAGTCGCTTCGTGCGGTAACCGAAGCACCTTCAATCAGCGTCCCGTCGTAATTTTTAAGAGCGACTGTTTGTTGAGCGTTCCCGTTGACATTCGCCCAACCCGCTGCGCCAACCGCAGTCTGCACCCCGCCGTTATCGTAGGTCGCAAGCCCCGCCGTTCCCGTCATCGAATCCGTAATCGCATTTCCGGAATTCCCAAAATTGATACTGATGATTTCTCCTGCGGCATGCGCAGTTGCCGTCATAGCGGCGGCGGCAAAAAGGGTCGTTAAGAAAAACTTGGGATTTTTCATAAGTAGAATTGAGTAACTTGGGTGATTGCAAAGAGTTTCTGAGCGCGGAATACACCGCATATTGGCGAATAGGATGCAAGCTTCTATGAAATTTCGCAATAAAATTTCGTTCCCGCGCGGGCAAACGGGAGAGTTCTCCGTCGCCGAAAGGTCTTTGGAATTAACTTCGATTAAACCGCTTTTGCTCGCTAACGCTCCGCCGAAAATCAAAACACATGAATTCTCCAAAATTCCGCAAGCAAGTCGTTAGGCGCGTAGAAATTGAACGAATCGGAGTTAAAAAATCTTAAGAACTCAACGATTCGTCCCAATCGAAGCTCTCGTTCGAGATTTTAATTTATTCTCCGGGCATTTTTTTGATATGCTCGGGTGTTTATTATGATGTCTGCCGAGTCCAACACGCATTTCACCGTTTTGAAAACCGATCCCGCAAGCGCAGCGCGCCGTTGCGAACTGCGCACACGCCACGGGAACGTGCAAACGCCGGTTTTCATGCCCGTAGGGACGCAAGGCACGGTCAAATCGCTCACGCCCGCGCAAGTCAGAGAAACGGGCGCGCAAATCATTCTCGGCAACACTTATCACCTGAATTTACGCCCGGGACCGCAAACCGTGCGCGCACTCGGAGGCTTGCACAAATTCATGGATTGGGACGGACCGATTCTGACGGATTCCGGCGGCTTCCAGGTTTTTTCCCTTTCCAAACTGAGAAAAATCACCGACGCGGGTATCACGTTCGCCTCGCACTTGGACGGGGCGCGCATCACGCTCACGCCGCGTAGCTGCCTCGACATTCAAAGCGCACTCGGTAGCGATATCGCGATGGTTTTGGATATTTGCCCGCCGTTCCCGGCGAAAAAACGCGACGTTGCCGACGCCAATCGCACAACTTTGCGCTGGGCAAACGAATTCCTCTGCCACGCGATTGACGATGGCTTCATCGCTGCCGGGCATCACGTTTTCGGCATCGTCCAAGGCGGGATTTACGACGACTTGCGCCGCGAATGCGCCGAAGCCCTTTCGCAAATGGATTTTCCCGGCTACGCCATCGGCGGCGTTTCCGTCGGCGAACCCGAGCCGGAAATGCTCCAGCAGGTTGCCTCGAGCACACCGTTTCTCCCGCATTTTAAGCCGCGCTACGTCATGGGCGTGGGCACTCCGCCGCAACTTCTGAAAATGATTGCTCTCGGTGCGGACATGTTTGACTGCGTGATGCCCACGCGCCTCGCCCGCCACGGCACCGCGTTCACGCCGGACGGCACAATCAACATTAAAAACGAAAAATTCAAACTCGACGAATCTCCGCTCGTTGACGGTTTGGACAATTATACCTGCCGCCGTTTTTCGCGCGCGTATCTGCGCCATCTATACGTTTCCGGCGAAATGCTCTCGTCCGTGCTTTTGAGCATTCACAACATTCATTTCTTCCAAGACCTGATGCGCCAAGCGCGGGAACACATCGAAGCGGGAGACTTCACGCCGTGGTCGCGCGAATGGATCGCCCGCTACGAAGCAGGGAAGAAAGGCTGAAGCTTAAAGAGGTTGCGAGATTATTTATACGAAAAATAAAAAAGCGTTCCCGCGAAATGAATCACGGGAACGCTTTCAAAAAGGCTGAACGGGAAATTATTCCTCGAAGACTTCTTCCTCTTCGACAACTTCTTCCTCTTCGGCGTACTCTTCTTCCTCGACAGCTTCCAAAGCATCTCCGGAATCTTGCGGTTTTGCTTTTTCTGCCGCAGCTGCAACCGCCGCAACGTCTTCCGGATCAATCCAAACCGTACAATCGATTTCGTCTCCCGGAACAAGCGTCGGAGCGCCTACCACTCCGTCCATTTCTTCTGCGACATAGCGTCCGCCTTCTTCCGCACTCACAATTTGAACGAGTGCGTGATCGCCGCTTTTGGAAAGAACAACCTTTTCGCCGACCTTAAACGCCGAAGCGGAGTCGAACTGAATGAGCGAGCAATCAACATTGTAAGCGACGACGCGCGCTTTTCCTTCTTCCGGCGTCGGGAGCGGTTCGCTATCCGCCTTTGTTGCTTCAATTGCTGCCAGTGCTCGTTCCTTATTGGCCTGACGAAGCGCAGGATAAGCTGCGAGCAACGGACCATTCTCAGAAGCCGTTACCGCAGGAGCAGCAACCGCGGCTTCCTCGGCGGGAGCTACCGCCGGAGCCTCCGCAACCTCGGGAGCCTGAGTGTAACTTGCCGCCGGCTTCGCTTTTGCCTTAGAGACGGAAGAACCGGCAGACCACGGGCTTTTCGCGGAGCCGTCGCCGTTAGAAGCACAACCGGCGCAAACGAGAATTGAAACAGAAGCAAGAATGGCGAGAAGATTTCTCATGATAGTTGTTAAAATTTCGGGTGTAATTTGGGATAAACTAGGAAATTCGAGACTGCAAAAGACGCAATTTCTGCGAAAAGAGTCGCATCGACCGTGTAAATTGTCAACTCATTTCTTGCGCCTTGACAAGATTCCGCCCGATGTAAATGCTTGGGAGCTTATTTTTTCACCGTAGTTATAAAAATGGCAAACTCCACACCGCTTCTGATGCTCGGCATGCCCAAAGGCAGCCTCGAAGAATCCACGCTCGCCCTTTTCGCAAAGGCAGGCTATCCCGTCGTAAAAAGCTCCCGCTCGTATCGTCCGTCGTTTGACGATCCCGCGCTTGACGGTCGCTTTGTCCGCGCGCAGGAAATCGCCCGCTACGTCGAGCACGGATTTTTTGACTGCGGCTTGACGGGCTACGATTGGGTTGTGGAAAACAACGCCGATGTCGTCGAAGTTTGCGACCTCGTCTATTCCCGCGCCTCGAATGTTCAAAGCCGCTGGGTTATCTGCGTTCCCGAAGCCTCCGAGATCAAAACAGTCAAGGACTTGCAAGGGAAACGCATCGCGACGGAACTCGTCGGCACGACGCGCCGCTTCCTCGAAAGCCACGGCGTTACCGCGCAGGTCGAATTTTCCTGGGGCGCGACGGAAGTCAAGGTTCCGGATTTGGCGGACGCGATTGTCGATTTGACCGAAACCGGAAGCTCCATCAAGGCGAACAAGCTCCGCATCGTCGATACGATTTTAAAAACCAACACCAAGCTCATTGCCAACAAGCAGGCTTGGGAAAATCCGGAAAAACGCGCCAAAATTGAATCCATCGCCATGATGCTTCAATCCGCGCTCACGGCAAAACACCTCGTCGGTTTGAAATTCAACCTCCCGCGCGAAAAGCTCGACGAAGTCGTCGAAAAACTTCCCGCGATGCGCAATCCGACCATTTCGCCGCTCTCGAACGAAGCTTGGATCGCCGTTGAAACCATTATCGACAGCAAGCTCACGCGCGACATCATTCCCGCGCTCAAAGCCTGCAAAGCGGAAGGAATCATCGAATACCCGCTCAACAAGGTCGTTTACTAATAAAGACGGAAGGAATCGGAAACCGGCAAACGAGTGTTTCTTTCCTCTCCTCTTTAATTTTTAATCTAAAACAAAAAAGCGTTCCCGCCGGCTTCGACGGGAACGCTTTTTTGTCTGCACTCGCGGGAACGCGTTAGGCAACACGCTCAACGACGAGGCTGATATCATTCGGGCGCTTCGGCGCGAGGCGATAAGCGCTACGGAAATATTCCATCGCCTTATCGAGATTGGATTCGTCGTTGTAGAGAATTTCCACAAGCGGCTCGCCCTGCTTGACCTGCGTCCCGACTTTTTTCAGATTGACCAACCCGACGGCAGGATCGTAGGAGCCGTCTTTACGGCGCGCCAGTTCCTGAACGCCGCGAGCAATCATCCCGGCATTAATCATGTGAACATAGCCGCGCTTCGCAGCAGGAAGTTTCTTCGAGTATTTAGCCTTCGGGAATTTTTCCGGATTATCGATCCAGTCCGGCTTTCCGCCCTGAGCGACAATCATATCACGGAATTTCTTCAACGCAGACCCGTCCTTGAGCGCACGTTCAACCGACTGCTTTGCAGAAAGCGTCGATCCCGCGACACCGGCAAGGCGCACCATTTCCATTCCAAGCTTGAGAAGCAATTCCTTCAAATCTTCCGGACCTTCACCTTTAAGCAACTCGACAATTTCGAGCAGCTCCAAGCCCGTACCGACCGTGTTCCCGAGCGGCTGATTCGCATCCGTAACAAGCGCGACACAACGACGGGACATCCCGCGCGCGACGCGCGTGATCGTGCGTGCGAGCTGTTTTGCCTGTTCCAAATCCCGAATGTAGGAACCATTCCCCCATTTGACATCCACGACAAGACCTTCGCAACCTTCAGCAAATTTTTTGGAAAGGATGCTGCTCGTAATAAGCGGCAGGCTCGAAACCGTCGCCGTTTGCTGGCGCAAATCGCTGAGCATATCATCAATCGGAGCAATGTGTTTACTCTGCTCGACAACGGCACAACCGACACGGCGAAGCACCGTCTCATAGTCTTTCACCGAAAGATTCGCTTTGAATCCGGGAATCGCCTTCATCTTATCGACCGAGGTGATAATAAAATCTTCGTCCTTGGAAACCATGGTCGGAACAACAACTCCGCAAGCCGCAGAAAGCGCAGCAAGCGCAATCGTCGTCTTGTCCCCGACTCCGCCGGTCGAAACTTTTGACATTTTCGGATCCGTAATGCTGTTAAGTTCAACCGTGTCTCCGGAAAACATCATTTCCTCGGAAAGAGCCGACATTTCGTTTGCCGACATCGACTTAAAATAAATTGCCATCAGGAGAGCGGCCTGCTGAGCCGTCGGCATCTGCTCATTGATAATCGCATCAACAATCGTCCGAATTTCATCACTTGTGAACTCACCGCCGTCTCGCTTCTTCTCAATGAGATATGCATAGGTAGAGCGCATATCTTTATCTTTCTTACTGTCCGTTTTTTTCTCTGCCATTTTGATATAGTATATTTTCTGTTGTTTACGGGTTAAAAGCCGATGTTAGCGAATAAGATTGCAGAAAAAATTAAAAAAGTCGAGAATAAAAAACTCGACAAGAAAGATTTTTAAGGATAAGAGCGAAAAAAAATCAACGCGCAACCCGAACGCTCCGCCAATCGCTTTACAGCCTCCGTAAAAGCACATTTTTTTGTTTGCGACAAACAGCAAAGAGAGGGAAAATCCAAGCCATCAGGAAACCAATTTTAACGCTAAATAAAACTATGTCATACAAAAGCTATCTTGAAACCGTAAACGCACGCCTCGCAGAAATCCGCGAAGCCGGGCTTTACAAGGAAGAACGCGTAATCGCCAGCCCGCAGGCGGCGCACATTCGCCTCGAAGACGGGCGCGAAGTCATCAATATGTGCGCAAATAATTACCTCGGGCTCGCGGACAATCCGGACGTCATCAAAGCCGCCCACGAAGCGCTCGACAAATACGGATTCGGTTGCGCCTCCGTCCGCTTCATTTGCGGAACGCAAACGATTCACAAACAACTCGAAGCCGCGATTTCGAAATTCCTCAAAACCGAAGACACGATTCTTTACGGCGCGTGCTTCGACGCAAACGGCGGGCTTTTCGAATGCCTCCTCAAAGAAGGCGACGCGATTATTTCCGACGAACTCAACCACGCTTCGATTATCGACGGCGTGCGCCTCTGCAAAGCGATGCGTTTCCGCTACAAAAATAACGATATGGCGGACCTCGAAGCCAAGCTTCAGGAAGCGCGCGCGGCGGGTGCGAAAAACATCATGATCTTCACGGACGGCTCGTTCTCGATGGACGGCGTTATCGCCAATCTCAAGGGAATCTGCGACCTCGCCGACAAATACGACGCGCTCGTCGGTTTTGACGAATGCCACTCCACAGGCTGCCTCGGTGCAACCGGACGCGGAACGCACGAGCACTGCGATGTCATGGATCGCGTGGACGTTATCACGGGAACGCTCGGCAAGGGCATTTCCGGCGGTTCCGGCGGTTTTACTTCGGGTAAAAAGGAAATCATCGATTTGCTCCGCCAGCAGTCCCGCCCGTATCTGTTCTCCAACTCGATTGCTCCGGCGATTGTCGGCGGCGCGCTCAAGGCGCTCGAACTGCTCGAAAACGATCCGTCGTTTGTCCAACGCATTCAGGAAAACACGAAGTTCTGGCGCGAAGGTTTGACGAAGGCAGGCTTCAATGTCGTTCCCGGCACGCACCCGGTCGTTCCCGTTATGCTCGGTGATGCACGTTTGGCGCAGGAATATTCTCGCCGCTTGCTCGAAAAAGGCATTTACGCAATCGGCTTCTTCTATCCGGTTGTTCCGAAAGGCAAGGCGCGTATCCGCACGCAAATTACGGCGGGCCACACGCGCGCGGATTTGGAAAAAGCGCTTGCGGCGTTTATCGAAGTCAAAAACGAACTCGGCGCATAAGAAGAGAGCTTAACGATTAGAGAAAATGCGGGAACGCTTTTGATTCCCGTTCTAATCACAGATAAAAAATATTCCCGTAATTTTTTGCGGGAATATTTTTTTAGACAAAAAGAAAAAAGGCGCACGCTTATTTCGTACAAGACAATGTCCGAAGAAACTACCGCTCAAATGGATTGGCAAACTTGGCTCAAGGCCAACGGTCGCCGCCTTTTGTTATGCGCTCAGCAGTGGACAAACTCCCTTGCCGACGCCGAAGACGTGTTGCAGGAGGCTTTTGTTCGCTATTGGAAGCACCAACGCCATTTGGGAGGAAGCCCGGAAGCACTCATTATCACTTCGATTCGTCGAGCCGCGATCGACCAAGGGCGTTCCCGCAGTCGTCGCGTTCATCGGGAAACGCAAGCCTATGAAATGGGCGAACGTTCAACGATGTTCGAATTCGGCCCCGACGAAGAAACGCAAGCCCTCGAAACGGCACTACAAAAATTGCCGCCGGAGCAACGCGAAGTCGTAGTAATGAAAATCTGGGGCGGACTCAAATTCGAAGAAATCGCCAATGAGTTAAACATCTCGCAAAACACAGCCGCCTCGCGTTATCGCTATGCGCTCGAAGGATTGCGAAAGTACATAAAAAAACAACCATGACGGAACGAGAAATCGAAGCATTTGAAAAACAACTGAAAGCTGTGCCTCTGACGCCGCTTTCAGATGCGTTTTATGCTCGCGTGGCAAAACAACTTGAGGAACCCTCCGAGGAGGCGAAGCAGACGGTTGGCACGAACTTCGACGACCTCGCGGATGTCGAAGCCGCCTTGCGTCGTCTCCGACCGCGCGCTCCGAGCGATGCATTCTTCAAAAAAATCGAAGCCGCACTGCAAACACCTTCCGACAGTGAAATCGCGTTCCCGCAAAAAACACGCGGTCGACTCATTCGCTTTCCGCGATGGCTCTCCGTTGCGGCAACCGCCGCCTGTGCCGTGTGCGCCATAGCCGTCGGCTCACATTTCATCCGCAACGGACTCAGCATTCCCTCCCCCCATTACGAATTAGTCAGCACCGAAAAACAACTGTGCAACGTTGAAGAACTTCCGCTTGAAACACAGGACGACGGAACCTTGGTGCGCCCGATTCGTTATATCTACGCCAACACGAAGCGTTGGCGCGATCCGCGAACGGAAAACAGCTTTATCGAATATTGTCCCTTTGAGGAAACCGTCCCGACAGTCGTCGCCGTTTATTAAGCAACCAAACACAGCAGAAAGGATTCTTCGAATGCGTATTTCAGAAAAATTTAAACTGATTGCCCCGTTATTGCTTTCGACAGGCATCATCCCCGCCCTTGCAGACACTCCGTCTGCGACCGAAGCCCAGCCCGCCCCGGTAAAAGTAAACGCCGCTCCGGCAGAAATTTGCAAACGCTCATTGCCCATGCTCGGCATCGCGTTCGGAAACAACGTCGATCCGAAACAGCGGGGAGATTCAAAGTTCGGGCTTCCCATTATTTACGTAAAAAAAGATTCTCCCGCAGAGAAAGCCGGCGTTCAGGTCGGCGACCTACTACTCATGCTCGATGGGCAGAAACTCTTTTTCCCGAGCCAATTTGCGGCGCTTTTGCGAACTTACGAACCGGGAGACGAAGTTGAGATCCGATTTCTGCGAGGTAAAGAAGCATTTGACTCCAAAGTTAAACTCGATGTTCGCGACGGACACGCAATTTCCCGCTCCGCAGGGAAAGGCACCATCGCTCCCGCGACAAATGATCGCGATGATATTCGAATCGTAATCAACGGACGCGAAATTTCGCTTTCCCGCAACACCGATCTGAAAAACCGGGTGGCACTGACTTCCGACGGTATCATTATTCGCACTCAAACCGAAAACAACGAGCCGGACGATCTTCAGCGCATCGTGGAACGCTTCCGCAAAGCGATAAACCTTCCGCAACGTATTGAACGCCGCTTTTACACCCGGGCAACCGGAACTCCGTTCATCATGACATCTTCCCGCGTATTTTCCGACAGCGAAAACACCATCGTATTCATGAGAGAAAACAACAAACGCGAGGTAACGGTACGCACGCGTACAAACGGTGAAATTTTCAGCGGTCCCTGCGCGACACAGGAAGAGATCGACGCCATTCCGGAGGATGTCATGAAAATCATTCGTAAAATGACGGTCTTACGCCCGCTTTCGGATACGGAAAAACAAGCCTCCGAAGAAAAAAACACAGACTCAGACAAAAAATAATACGGCGAACGCTTTAATTATGTTTTTGGGTTAGATAGAGAAGTTAGAGTTAGTAGAAATAAAAAGCGGGCGGTTCCGAAAGGTGCCGCCCGCCCTCTTTTTTCCAAACGGATTAAAGCCGCGCGGGAACGCCTGCGGCAAGCATCGCCTCTTTCGCTTCACGAATCGAATACGTCCCGAAATGGAAAATCGACGCTGCAAGCACCGCACTCGCCTTCCCGATTTTTACGGCATCGACCATATGCCGGAGATTCCCCGCTCCGCCGGAAGCAATGACGGGAACGCCCACGGATTCGCTCACGCGCCGCGTCAATTCCAAATCATAGCCGGCTTTTACCCCGTCGCAATCCATGCTCGTAAGCAAAATTTCTCCGGCTCCCAACGAAACAACTTTTTTCGCCCAATCAACGACATCCATTCCGCAAGGCGTTCGTCCCCCATGCGAATAGACCTGCCAAGTATCCGTTCCCGGATTACGGCGTGCGTCAATCGCAACCACAATGCATTGATTCCCGAAGCGCTTTGCAGAATCCGAAACAAGACTCGGATCGGCAATCGCCGCCGTATTCAACGAAACTTTGTCTGCCCCGGAATTGAGCATCGCCCGAATATCTTCAACCGTGCGCAAACCGCCGCCGACCGTAAGCGGCATAAAAACCTGATCCGCAGTGCGCTCGACAACGTCGCGCATGATATTACGCCCATCGGATGAAGCCGTGATATCAAGAAAAACAAGTTCGTCCGCGCCCTGCTTTTCATAAGCGCGCGCACAATCGACGGGATCGCCCGCATCACGGAGCGATTCAAACTGAACGCCTTTGACAACGCGCCCGGCTTTAACATCAAGACAGGGAATAATTCGAACGGAAAGCATCTCGGTAATTCGGAAAAAATTTCCGCAATAATGCCTTATCCGCGTTCCCGCGAAAAGGTTTATTTCCTGCGGAAAGGAGCAAAATCGCTTACCGGCGCGAAACCAATTTAACGCCGCTCGCCGACTTAATCTTTGACGACACCAGCGGGAACGCCGGATCAAGCTGGTCTTTGTCGCCCCCCAGTTTTACGGTAATTTCTCCGCCCGGAGCAATCACCGTCGCATTCCCGAAAACAAAACTCGCGCCGCCGTTCCCGCGCAACGAGGCTCCGTCGAGCAAAATCGCCGTATCATGCGGATTTTTTAAGACGACGGACATTTTATCTTTCGCGGGAACGAGCTTTGCCTGCGGATTTTTAATCTTAACGCCCGGAATCTTTGCCTTCGCCAACTCGGCAAAAGTGAATTCCGCGATGCGGCGCGCTCCCGCAGCATTCGGATGCAACCCGTCCGGCAAATACATTTCCGGATGGTTCGCCAGCGGAGAATACGCATCCATCGGAAACGCCTTTGCCTTTTTGGCAATTTTTTCAAGCAACTTTTGAGCTTCCGGACGATTTTTCGATGAGCCGTTATCGCGCGCCGGGAACGAAAATTCCGGCTTAAAAACATTACCCGGGAAAGTCGCCTTTCCATCCGGACCGCGAAAATCCGGTGCGAGCTTTGTCCACATAAACAGAGAAACGTTTTTTCGGTTTCCGCGCCAATCGGCAATCAGGCGTTCATAGCCTTCCGTGAAAAGCTTGGGATTCCACCACGCTCCCGTGTCATTAATCCCGAGATTGCAAATGTAAATATCCGCTTCCCAATCCGTCGCGTTTTTGTGTTGCGGCTGGTCGCCGAGCCAACGCTTGCGCGGTTTCTCGCTCGGATAATCCCCGCAGGTCTTTCCGGAGTTCCCGAAATTGCGCACTTCAAAATCATCTCCGAGCAAATCGCCCAAGACTTTCGGATAATTAAACGTTTCGCGTTGCGGGATCAAATACCCGAAAGTGATGGAATCGCCAATGCAGGCAACTTTAGTCGGCTCGGCATAAAGTGCGGAAGCCGTTCCCGCAACAAAAGCGAGCGCGGGAAGAATTTTTCGGAGAAAACAGGCAAACGGATTAGCGATTTTCATAGTTCCCGCGAGTTTGTCAGCTTCGAACGGATAAAATCAAGGGAAAAGGCGTTCCTGCGGGCGCAAAAAAAATCCCGCTCGTTGCCAAGCGGGATTTTTCGGGAAAGCCGATTAAGCTTCCGGACGCGTTTTCGGGAGTCCGGTCAGACGCGTGCGTTTGTCGGACCATTGTCCGCGCTTCTTGAGCAAATCAATGCGTTCGAAGCGTTTCAGAACGGTGCGGCTCGTGGAACCGGCGGCGGCGCTTTTAAAGCTGGCGTGTTGCGACATGTTACTATCTCTCCTTCCTGAATTTAAGTTGGATTACATGTTTTCGTAGCGCTGGCGAAGCATATTGCTGAACGCCTGAGCTTTTTTCTTACGACGGCGTTCTTCGCACGGTTTTTCGAAGTAGCGCTTAGCACGAACGTCGCGAATAATGTTTTCGCGGTCGAGCTTCTTCTTCATGCGGCGAAGCGCTTTGTCCATGCTTTCACCTTTACGAATCTTGATTTCTACGGGCATTGGATTGATGTGTTTGTTTTAAAATTTATTGAAATTGGAAAATGTAAGATGTGAGCATGGATTTTTCATTCTCCCGCGTCAAACATTTTTTATCCTCAAAAATATTTTTCCGAAAAAAGAGCTTGCAAAACCCGCACAATGTCGAGATAGTTGAGCTTCATTTTTCAAAAACAACCTTTTAAAGAGAAAACTATCATGTCACGAGTTTGCGCAATCACAGGAAAACGTCCGACGAAGGGACGCAGCATCGTTCACAAAGGTCAAAGCAAGAAGAGCGGCGGGATCGGTCTCCAACTCGTCAAGCAAACGAAACGCACGTTTAAGCCGAATCTTCAACGCATCCGCGTAAAGCTTCCGAACGGTAGCATCAAGCGCCTCTGGGTTTCCGTTAAGGCCCTCAAAGCCGGACTCGTCGAAAAAGCGTAATACGCCTTTTCCACGTCTTCCTTTCCGAAAGAATCCGTCGACGCAAAAGGTCGGCGGATTTTTTCTTTTCCCGTTCCCGCGAAAACACTAAATTCCTTTACGATGAACAAAGTCCTCAAACTGATTCTTGAAGGCGAGCAGCTTTCGACTGAGCAAATGGCTCGCATCCTCGAACTCACGCCCGCCGAAGTCGAAGCCCAAATCGCCCATCTTAAGGACGAAAAAATTTTGCTCGGATGGCGTCCGGTGCTCAATCCCGCATTTGACGAAGAAACGCGCGTTCGCGCCGTTATCGAACTGAAGGTTTCTCCGGATGTGAGCGGCGGGTTCGACCGCGTCGCCGAGCGCATCAGCCAGTTTGACCAGGTGGAAAGTTGCTACCTGATGTCGGGCGCCTACGACCTGCTCGTCATCGTAAATGCGGATAATCTTTACAAGGTCGCCAACTTCGTCCACAACCGGCTCGCGCGCATCGCCGGCGTTTTGTCGACGGGAACGCACTTCATGCTCCGCGCGTATAAAGAATCCGGATACACAATTGCCGCACCGGAAAAACCGGAGCGCCTTGCCGTTTCACAATAGTGAACAATGAACAGTGAATAAGGCAATGCGAGGGATTTTGCCAAGCAAAATCTTTGAAGAGATAATTATTCACTAAAAAACTTTCCCCCATTCGTTTTATACTTTTTCAAAAATGAGAGATTTTCTTGCTTCTCACGTGCGCACGATGCCGAAATCCGGCATTCGAGATTTTTTCGCGATCGTTTCACAAATGAAAGACGCGGTTTCGCTCGGGATCGGCGAACCGGATTTCGTTACGCCGTTTCATATTCGCGATGCCGCTATTTCCGCGCTTGAACGCGGGCACACCAGCTACACGGACAACCGCGGCCTGATTGCGTTGCGCAAAGAAATTTCCAAATACGTCGCCGCCAATTACGGTCCGGAATACAATCCGGAAACGGAAATTATCACGACGGTCGGCGTTTCCGAAGCACTCGATGCCGTGTTGCGCGCAATTCTTAATCCGGGCGACAAAGTCATCTACCACGAGCCGTGCTACGTTTCGTATTGCCCGTCGATTAAACTTTGCCACGCGGAAGCCATCGCCGTGGAAACAAAGGCGGAAGACAAATTCGCCATCACAATCGAAGCCCTTCGCAAAGCCTGGCAACCCGGAGTAAAGGCTCTTTTGATTAATTTTCCGACGAATCCGACCGGCGGCACCGCGTCGCGGGAACTGCTCGAACAAATCGCCGAGTTCGCCATCGAAAAAGACATGCTCGTCATTTCCGACGAAATTTATTCCGAGCTGACTTTCGACGGCAACCACACGTCCATCGCCTCGATTCCGGGAATGCGGGAACGCACCGTTTTCCTGCACGGTTTTTCCAAAGCTTACGCGATGACGGGCTTCCGCGTCGGTTACGCTTGCGGTCCCGCCGACATTATCGACGGTATTTTGAAAATTCACCAATACGGCATTCTCTGTGCTCCGATTGTTTCGCAGGAAGCGGCAATTGAAGCTCTGCGCAACGGGAAAAAATCCATGCTCGAAATGCGCGAAAAATATCGGGAACGCCGCGACTTTATCGTGCGCCGCTTCAACGAACTCGGGCTCAAATGCCACTCGCCGCGCGGCTCGTTTTACGCGTTCCCGGACATTTCTTCGACAGGGCTGAGCTCGATGGAATTTGCCAAAGGCTTGCTCAACGCCGAGCGCGTCGCCATGGTGCCGGGAACGGCTTTCGGCGCCTGCGGCGAAGGTTTTTGCCGAGCGAGTTTCTCGACATCCTACGCGAACATCGACGAAGCCTGTATGCGCATCGATCGCTATTTAAAAAGCTTAAAAGCGTAGCGTTTTTCAGATTAAAAAAAGGCGTTCCCGTGATTATTTCGCGGGAACGCCTTTTTACGAATTTTGAACTTCGGGTTCAGAATTTAATTATAAAACTTCTACAGAAAACGCTGAAAAATACAGAAGCTTTTTACTTTCTAAAAAACTTAGCGGCGGCGACGCGTGCCGACAAGCGCCAAGGCGCCCAAGCCCGCGAGCAAGCCGAACGTCGACGGCTCGGGAATATAACTGAGCGTAACAACGCCGCCCTGATAATCAGCAATTTCCCAATTTTTCCAGTCATCTGACAAAATAAAACTCTCCTTTGTCAGCGTCGAGGTAACGGTTGTTTCGTCAAAAATTTTATACAAAAAAACGTTCCCGCGACTTTCGCCACGGGAACGCTAACACATGAATTAATATATCACTAAAAAAACTTAGCGACGGCGGCGACGCGCACCGACAAGTGCCAACGCGCCCAAGCCCGCGAGCAAGCCGAACGTCGACGGTTCGGGAATGGCAGCAGTAATACCGTTTGCCGCGAAAGAACCAAGTTCCTTGATTGTTGTAATATGACTACCGAGTTCGATGTCATTCGCATCAAGCACAAGACCGTTAGCCTGAATAACAGATGTCGTTCCGTTAGTCATATCAAGCGTAATTGTGCTATTTGTTCCGTCGCAAAGAACAGTGATTCCCATTCCCTCAATTCCGGGAGAAGCATTTCCTCCGGTGGAATTCTTAGAAACCCAAGAATCAAGCTTTACTCCATCGGAGGTTGTCCAAGTGAAAACGGTCCCCTCGGTCGATGTAGGAGCAACCCAGCTACGATCATTCGCCGCTGTGTTGTCCATAGCAACGTAATCTCCCGCTTGCGAGAAAACACCCCAGTCTGTAGCACTGCCTGCGCCGTCCTTGGAAAGAATCAGCACCCAGTCAGAGGTATATCCGTCCATATCATCTGTCCCAACGGTAAGATTTAGCGTAAAAGCATCCCCGAACTGATAGTTGGTCGTCAACAGCGCTTCCGCAAGAGCGTCATTAACAGCTTTATTGGAAAGGTCCGCTTCCGCATTTGCAAGCGCGCTTCCGGCAGCAAGCAATGCCGCGAGTGCAATGTATTTTTTCATAATATTTTAGAGTTTCGTGTTAAAAATGAGGCTTCATTTTACCCCCCCCCTTAAAAGTCGTCAAGTTTTATTTTGAAAGCTTTTAGGCGGTGTTTCGTGCGTATACGGCCGCGAGGAAATTGCGATGTCGATTTTCGGGAAGAAGGGCTGCGATGCACGAATAGTTTTGCGGCGCGGGAACAAAAAAATTGTAATGTTTTTCTAATTCTTTTTCTCATGACCGTTCCCGCAGATTCTTCCAACACGCCGGAAAACGCTCTCGTTCCCGAGCCTAAAAAATCACGTTTCCCGCGCTCCGTATTTTTCATTGTCGGCACAGAAGCCGGCGAGCGCTTCAGCTTCTACGGGATGCGCAGCATTCTCACGCTTTACATCGTCCACGAGCTGATGAAAAGCCTCGCAACAAGCGGGCCGGAAGGCTTGCGAGCGGCGGAAGATTACGCGACGATGATCGGGCATATTTTCACGATGGGCGTTTATTTCATGCCGCTTCTGGGCGCGTGGATTGCCGATAAATTCTGGGGTCGCTACTGGACAATCGTCGCCATGTCGCTTTTTTACGTGGTCGGCAACGGCGTTTTGGCGCTGACGGTCGGCTCGCAAGTCGGCTTATTAATCGGGCTTTCGCTGATTGCGTTCGGATCGGGCGGCATCAAGCCTTGCGTTTCATCGTTTATGGGCGAGCAATTTTCCAAGGACCAAAGCCACTTCATCGCGCGTGCATTCGGGATGTTTTATTGGGCGATTAACTTCGGTTCGTTCTTTGCATTTTTGCTGATTCCCGTAATTAAAGATTCCATCGGCTACGCGTGGGCGTTCGGGATTCCGGGCATTACGATGGGCTTGGCGACGCTGATTTTCGTTGCGGGAACGGCAAACTACAAGCGCAATTTAGGCGAATGGATAAACGAGCCGAACGCAACGATAGCCAAGCGCGTGGCAAGTTCCTCCGTGCTTTACGGCGCGCTTCCGGCTTGGTTTTTCTGCGCCCTGATTATGCTCGCAAAGCCGCAAATGCTAGGACCCGTCGGACAATGGGTAAGCGAAATGAACGTTTTCGGAAAAACGCTTTTTGTCGCGGGAACGGGCGTCGCCGCATTTTTCGCCGTACTTGTACTTTTTGCAATCGCGGCGTTTTTACCGAAGTTTTTAATTTCTCTCGCGAAAGAAAAACATCCGGATGACGGCGTTCCCGCAAGCCGGGACGTCTGCGAAAAACCTTCCGCCGTTCCCGCGCCGTCGATGACGCTCGGCGAGCGCTTTCGCGCGATTCGCGGAATCCTCCTGCTCTTTGCCGTGATTCCCGTTTTTTGGGCGTTGTTTGACCAAATGGCAACAACTTGGGTCATTCTCGGCGGTCAAATGTCGACGACAAGCCTCTTCGGCTACCCGATCAACACGGAAACGATGCAAAATATCAATCCAATTTTCGTGATGTCGCTCATCCCGATTTTGTCATTCCTTGTTTATCCCGCGCTGAATCGCACACGCTTTTTCAAGACAACGCCGCTCCGCCGCATGACGGTCGGCATGGTGCTCGCCGCATTTTCGTTTGTCATTTGCGGCTGGCTACAAACCTCCGTCGACGCCTCGCTCGCCGCGGGAACGCGGACCATGTCCGTGTGGTGGATGGCACTTCCGTATTTTGTCCTGACAATCGGCGAAGTGCTTTTCTCGGCGACCGGGCTTGAATTTGCGTTTTCGCAGGCGCCCGTCTCGATGCGCAGCACGATTACGAGCTTGTGGAATCTGACGACGACGGTCGGCAACTTCCTCGTTGTCCTTGTCGTCGCGCTGACCGTTCATTACACGGCTGCCGATCGTTTTTATTTCTTCGCGGCGCTGATGCTCGCCGTCGCCGTTGTTTTCGGCATTTTCTCCGCGTTTTACAAATACAAAACGGAAAACGAAGCCTAAAGGCTACCTCTAAAAATTCGTTTTTGAGGAAATCGATGAGAGTTGAGGGCTGAGAGCTTAGAGGTAAATGCGTTCCCGCAAGCGGAAAAAAGGATTTCGAAAACCCTTTTTCGCGAAGCGAGGGGCAAATACCTATCATCTCTCAGCTCTCCTCGCTCATCCGAAACTCTATTTATAGAGATTCCCTAAACTCTCTCCTCCGGCGTTCCCGCGAAAACGAGTTTTCCGCCGCCCTGCCCGCCTTCGGGACCGAGTTCCAAAAGCCAATCGCACGCGCCGAGCACGTCGCCCTGATGCTCGACGACAACGACCGAATTTCCCGCAGCCGTCAGCTTTTTCAAAATCTTAATCAGCAACGCCGTATCTTCGCGATGAAGCCCGGTGGTCGGCTCATCCAACAAAAGTAAACTCGTCGTTCCCGTAGCTTCGTCTTCTTTGCATGCGGAGATTTCGCCGAGATGACGCGTCAGCTTCAGCCGTTGCGACTCGCCGCCGGAAAGCGTGTTAAGCGGTTGTCCGAGCGTCAGATAGCCCAAGCCGATTTCTTCGAGCAAGGCAAGCGGCGCCACGATTTTTTTATTTCCTTCAAAAAATGCAATCGCCTCACTAATCGTCAGCGCAAGAATCTCCGTCGCGTTTTTTCCTCTGTAACGGAACTGCAGAATTTCCTCGCGGAAACGGCGACCTTCGCAAACGGGACACGGAATAAACACATCGGACAAAAATTGCATTTCGACGGTTTCCCAGCCGGTTCCGTTGCAATGCGGGCAACGTCCGTCGCCGGAATTATAGGAAAAACTTCCCGCCGTAATGCCCGCCGCCTGCGCTTCCGGCGTTCCCGCGAGCAGCTTTCGGATTTCCGTCCACACGCCGCAATAAAGCGCGGGATTCGAGCGCGGCGTTTTTGAAAGCGGCGCCTGATCGACAAGCACGACTTCCCTCAACGGCAAATCGCTTTTGAATGTACACGGCGGGAGCTCAAAATCATCTTCTTCGGGAACGGCATCGCGATCGCTCGAAAACTGTGCGAGCACGTTGTTGAGCAAAGTCGATTTTCCGGAACCGGAAACGCCGCAAATGCCAACCAGTTTTCCTAGCGGAATTTCACAGGCAAAATCGCGGAGATTGTGCGCCGTTACGTGCGCAAGCCGCAGCACGGGAACGCGCTTTTTCCGCTTCTTTGCCGTTCCCGCGGCTCCGCCTTTTAAAATTGAGGCGAGCTCGCGTTCCCGCGCGCCGGAAAGCCATGCGCCCGTAATCGAATCTACGCATTTCAAAATGCCGCCCGGAGTTCCCGCGTAAACGAGATTTCCGCCGCCGGCGCCGGGACGCGGACCGATCTCAATCAGATAATCCGCCGCACGCATAACGGATTCGTCGTGTTCGACAACGACAACCGTGTTCCCGCGCGCAACGAGTTTTTTCAAAATCGAAATCATTTTCGCGAGGTCGCGCGGATGCAAACCGACGCTCGGTTCATCCAAGATAAAAAGCGTATTGGAAAGCGCCGCGCCAAGGCACGCCGTCAGGTTCACGCGTTGAACCTCGCCGCCGGAAAGCGTGCGCGATTGGCGGTCGAGCGTCAAAAATCCCAAGCCGACTTCCCGCAAATAACCCAAGCGGCTCCTCGTTTCCGCAAGCGCGACATCTTCGGATTTCTCGGCTTTCGGGAGCAATTCCAGTAATTCGTCAACGCTCTTGCCGAAAAGCTCCGGCAAACTGTTCCCGCGAAATTTCCACGCGAGCGACTCCGGCTGAAAGCGCGTTCCGCCGCAATCCGGGCATTTCACATACGCGCGGAAACGGGAAAGAAAAACGCGCACGTGCATTTTGTAAGACGTGCTTTCGAGCCATTCGAAAAATCGCTTCACGCCGTACCATTTCCCGTTCCAATTTTCTTCGCTCCAATCGGCATCGCCGTCCAAAATGTAATTTTTTTGTACTGACGAAAGTTTTTTCCACGGAATATTAAGCGGGATTTTCTTTCGCTTTGCGGCGCGCAACAAATCGCGTTGCGACTCTCCGTAAACTGCGCCTGAAAACGGAGCGAAAACGCCTTCGTCCAAGGTCTTGTTTTCGTCGGGAATGATCTTTTTCCAATCAAGCGTAATCACGCGCCCGAATCCGCGGCAACGCGGGCAAGCGCCAATCGGCGAATTAAAAGAAAACAGCGCGGGACTCGCCGGTCGAAAGCTTTGTCGCGTCGCGGGGGAAATCAGTTTTTCGGAGAAAACGCCAAGTTCGTCGAACGTTCCCGTATCGTTTTTTCCGAAAATAAAAAGCCGGCCGCCGCCAAGCCGCATCGCCGTTCCCGCGGCTTCGATAAAGCGATTGCGATTGGGATTTTCAGAACGTAATCGATCGGCAATTACAAAAATTCTGTCGCTCGCGGCAAGCGTTCCCGCGTCCGCATCTTCGATTTCCCAAAGCGTTCCCGCGACAATGATTTTCGTAAAGCCTTGCTCCGCATAACGCTCAAGAATCGGCTTCCAACTTATTTTCTTCGGCCGCTCCAGAGCGAACGCGATACAAATCGCACGTTCGGGGAAACATTCCCGCACGTGCTTCCAAACGCTCGCAGGCGAATAGGCGACAAGCGGCGTTCCCGTCGCCGGATCAATCAATTCCGCCGCATGCGCAAACCAATTTTTCATCCAATCGCAAAGCTCGGTCATCGTTCCGACGGTCGAGCGGGAAGTCTTCACCGTGTTGCCCTGCTTGACGGCAATGGACGGGCGGATGTTTTCAATGGAATCGACGGCGGCTTCCGGAAGAAGCTCCAAAAATTGCCGCGTGTACGGCGAAAACGTTTCGACGTAGCGGCGTTGCCCTTCCGCGTGAAGCGTTTCAAAAACAAGAGACGATTTTCCCGCGCCCGAAAGCCCCGTGACGACAACAAGTTTGCCGATAGGAATCTCGAGGTCGAAGCCTTTCAGATTGTTTTGGCGAACGCCGTGAAGTCGAATGGAAGACAGGCAGGACATTTTATCCGCAACGTTTCGCAAATTTCTCAAATTCGTGTCATGCGCGAAATTCGAGCTTCCTTTTTATTTTCTTTTGCGACGCGTTCCCGCGAAACCGAGCGCGAAAATTCCCGCAAGTAAACCGAAAACCGACGGTTCCGGAATAATCGCGTAAATTTGCGAGGCGTACTCGGGAAGAAAAGTAAAACTAGTCACACAAATCGAATTAGGCGTTTCAACATAACCCACAGTAGGATTATTCTCGGAGTTCGCGCCAACCGTAATCGCAACGCCGACGACTTCCCAATTCTCACCGTTCTTCACAAAAACTCCGCTTCCGGAATCATACATTCCGCATTGAATGCTTTTTTCTGCTTCGGAAGAAAACACCTCTACAAACGACAATGTCTTTCGGCCCCCTTCTTCGACTTCCTGTATGCCGTCCGCGCAGAATTCTCCCCACTGTTTTACACGGGAACCGGACGAAATCCCGCCGCCGAGCGACAAACTGCAACCGGTTCCGACGCAATAAAGCGGCGTGTTCGTATAAAGATCTCCGGTATAAATTTCGATATTACCGAGTGCATCCAGATAATCTGCGGCATCGCCCGTTGCCGAGACGGAAAACAACTTCAAGTCGACGCTTGTGCCGTCGGCATTTTTAAAACCCGTATAAACCTTCCCGCCGTCGCCCAGCACAAGGCTCCTTCCGTCGGCAGTCTTAATTGTTCCACTTACGGAGCTTACGTGCGCAGCCGTCAAAACCCAGCGCGTTCCGCCGAAATTCCCGAGATAAGTTCCCGTTCCCGCGCCGAGCGTTACCGTTCGATTCCAGATTTCGGTAATCGCTTCCGACGGGGCGTTTCCCTGAAAATCTTTTGTCGGATCGGTATTATGGCCGGCAGTTCCGTTGACGGAGGCAATCATCGCTCCCGCGAAAGGCGTAAGCGCAAAACCAAGAGCAACAGAACAGACACGCTTCAATAATTTCATAGTAAAAAGGTTTTACGGATGTTAGCGTCGCCGCTCCCGCAAGTCCACAGGCAAAATGCTAAGCTACGCATGCGCTTCTAGCCAATTTGCACCGGCGGTAGCTTCGGCAACAAGCGGCACGGAAAGCGGGAACGCCGCGCTCATTTCCTCGGAAAGGAGCTGTTTGACTTTTTCAGCCTCGGATTCGGGAGCTTCGACGATGAGTTCGTCATGAATCTGAAGTACGATTTTTGCCGCGGGAACGTCTTTTTCCAGCCGTTTATAAACACGCAACATCGCGATTTTAATAATATCGGCAGCCGAGCCTTGAATCGGCGCATTGAGTGCGACGCGTTCGCCGAAAGCGCGCAGGTTGCGATTGGCGGCGTTGAGCTCGGGCATCGCGCGGCGGCGACCGAGTAGAGTCGCGACAAATCCGTCCGCTTTTGCTTTTTCGACGACCGCTTTCATGTATTCGCGCACGCCGGCATATTTGTCGAGGTAGCTTTCGATGTAATGTTTGGCGGCTTTGCGCGTAATTCCCAGCGATTTTGCGAGCGAAAATTCGCCGACTCCGTAAACGATTCCGAAGTTCACGGCCTTGGCGTGTCGCCGCATTGTCGGCGTAATTTGAACCGGTTCGACACCGAAAACGCGGCATGCGGTTACGGCGTGAATATCGCCGCCTTGATTAAAGGCTTCCCGCATCGCGGTATCGTCGGCGATGTGTGCGAGCACGCGCAATTCGATCTGCGAGTAGTCGGCATCGACGAGCGTGTTCCCGCCGGCGGCAACGAACATCCGGCGCAGTTCGCTTCCGAGCTCGCCGCGCGTAGGAATATTTTGCAGATTCGGACCGGAAGAGCTCAGTCGCCCGGTTGCCGTTACCGTCATGTTAAAAGTCGTATGAATGCGCCCGTCGGGAGCGACGGCGGCGATGAGCCCGTCGGCAATGGTTTTGAGTTTTGCGAATTGTCGAAACTCAATGATTTTGGCGACAACGGGATGCAACGGCTCCAAATCTTTCAGGACATCGGCATCCGTAGAGTAGCCGGTTTTTGTTTTTTTGCCGGCGGGAAGGCCGAGTTTTTCAAAGAGCACTTCGCCGAGCTGCTTCGGAGAATTGAGATTAAACGTCGTTCCCGCGAGTTCGAATACGGCATTTTGCGCGGCGGTTGCGGATTTTTCCGTTTCTGCGGCAAATTCTTCGAGTTTGGCGCGATCGGCGGCGATTCCGCGGAATTCCATTTCGGCGAGAACGCGACAAAGCGGAAACTCGATTTCGCGATAAAGTTTTGCCATTCCGTTCGCCTCCAACGCGGTAATTTGCTTTCCGAACAAAGCCTGCATTTCCGGCGTGTTTTCCGGCGCAATCGGCTTTTTCAGCGGATTGAGCAGATAATCGGCAAGCGCGACATCAAAAACAAAACCTTCTGCGGAAAGTTTTTCTTCGAAGCATTTTCGGAGAATCGCCTTCACGTTGGCGGCAACTTTTTTTATTTCCGGCGAAAAAAGTTTTCCGAGAAAATCGCGACGTTTTTCGACGCTCAGATTTTCAAAGTCGACTGTGCGATGAAGCGTTCCCGCGAGAATTTCCGCTCCGGCAAAGGAAACGCCGTTTTCTGTTTCGGGGAAAAGCAAAAAGCAATGCTCGGCGGCACGACAGGCCTCAAGGATTTGTCCGAGCTCGTCGCCTCCGGCGGGAGCGGCAATCGACGCGGAAAAAAGCGGCAAATCGTCGTTGGTATCCGCTTCCGCTTCGGCGGGAGTGAGATTCCATTTGGCAATCAGCTTGGAAAATTCGAGTTTTTTGAAAAGAGCGTAAAGCGCGGGAACGTCATAATCTTTGCGCCGATTTTCTTCAGGAGAAAATGTAATTGGAGCGTCCTTACGAATTGTCGCCAAATCGTAGGAAATGAGCGCACTTTCCTTTCCGGAAATCAATTTTTTTCTCACGGAATCGCGCATTTGCGCCGTATCGATTTGAGCGTAAATACTTTCGATCCCGCCGATTTTCGAGATGAGTTCCCGCGCCGTTTTCTCTCCGATTCCGGGAACGCCGGGAATATTGTCCGACGCGTCGCCCCAAAGTGCTTTCAAATCAATAATTTTTCGGGGTTCGAAGCCGTAGTCTTCCCGGAACTTTTCCTCCGTATAATTTGTCGTTTCGGTTTTCCCCATGCGCGAGACGACGAGCAAGACGCGCACGCCGTCGCGGATGAGCTGGAGGCTGTCGCGATCGCCGGTAACGATGACGCATTCGCATTTTTCGTCGGCGCAACGCTCGCTGATTGTGCCGATTAAATCATCCGCTTCCCAACCGGCAAGCGCGTAGACGGGAACGCGCATTGCGGCAAGGACTTCTTTCATGAGCGGAATTTGCGGGCGCAATTCTTCCGGCATCGGCTTGCGCTGTGCTTTGTACGCGGCAAATTTTTCGTGGCGAAACGTCGGCGCGTGAACGTCGAAACAAACGCAAAGTGCATCCGGTTTTTCCGCATCGAGTAATCGTGAAAGAATCGCGAGAAATCCGTAAACGGCGTTGGTAAAAATGCCGTCGCGCGTAGAAAGCATCCGAATCCCGTAAAACGCACGGTTGATAATGCTGTTGCCGTCGAGAACCATCAATTTCATGGGAACCTCCGTTTTTTAAGCGCTTAATACTTCGAAAAATGCGGGAAGAATTATCGGGAAAGCAACCAAAAGCCGATTTTAATCCAAAACGGGAGCGACACGACGCAGGCTGCGGTCGAAATCAAAACAACGCGCAAGGCGAGCTTTGCATCGCCCTTATAATATTGGACAACGACAATCGGGAGCATTGCCGCCGGCATTCCGGATTGAATCACGAGAATGTATCGTAAATCCTGCGGGAGCGCCGGAAGCCAAACGGCAGTCGCCACCATCAGCGCCGGAATAATTCCCAAACGCACCGCAATGGCGCCGAGCGACGCACGCACGTCGTCTTTAAGCCGAAAGCCGTTTAACAAAACCGGAAGCGACATCCCTACAAGCAAAACGCCGCTCGGAATCATGCAGGCGCCGAGCGACTTCGTCGTCGCCGAAAACCATGCGGGAACGAACGCCGCCCAGCCGCAAAAATTCAAGGCAATCGCAACGACCATTGAAATGAAAATCGGATTCACAAAGGCGGACGCGATTTTTTTCGGTTCCAAATTTCCGCTGACAACGGAAAGCCCGATAGTCCAAATTCCGACTTCGACCCCCGTATTAAACAAGAGCATCATGCCTACGGTCTCCGGCGAGCACAGCGAAATACAAACCGGAAGCGCCATATAGCCGTAATTGTAAATTCCCGCGCAATAACCGAAAACGCGGCGTCGCTCCGTTTCGGAAATTCCGAAAAACCGCGCAAGAAAAACCGCCAAAACAACACCAAGCGCGATTGTGAGAAAACCGGCGGAAAGGACTTTAAGAACAACCGAAAAATCACACAAAAGCGGATTTCCGAGCACACGATCAAAAATAAGCGCCGGAGTAAACGCCCAGACGACCAAGCGCATCAAGCCGTATTGCGTCTCCTGATTCACCCAGTTTTTGCGTCGAAACAAATAACCGACGGACGCAATAAGCACAACCGGCAGGGTCGCTGCCAAAAGAGCCATTCCGGAAACTTCAACCATTTTACTTAAGATAAGTTCAACGAACGGAAAATGCCGCTCCGGAAATTTCCGCGCAACAGGCGTTCCCGCCGGAGACATCGCCGAAAATCAGCTTGTCCTTGTGCGCATTTACGACAGTTGCCTCCGTCGTTCCCGCAAGCGCTTCGCCGATTAACTGACCGTCAAGCCAGACAAAATACCCTTCGCCCTGTTTGTAGATGATGCGAAATTCGCGGCTTTTCTTTGTAAAATAACCCGCCATCGGATCCGAAGCCGGCGAAGTTTCCTCCACCAAGTCGGAGAGTTTTTCGTTCCCGTAAAGATCCATATTGGAGCCGTAAAGCAATTGTTTCCCGTTCCAAAAAACGCCGTTTTCACCGATGCCGAGCATGCCGACCTGATTTTCTCCGTTCCCGACAAAAACGGAAAAACGATTGTTTTTCGTCAAGTCCGTCGGTGATTTTCCGCCGTCTGCCGGTAGCATCTTTACTTTAAAAACAGCCGTGCATTCCCGCAAAGCCCGGCTCGATGCGGAGGGCAACCATTTTAATTCCCACGCTCCGGTTGCCGCTTCATTTTTCTCCGCAAAAACAAGCGTTCCCGCCTTCGTCTTGAAACGCGATTTTTCTCCGATTCGGGTGAAGTTGCGAGCGTTCCCGCCGCGGCGCTTAGCGGCAATCGCGTCGCCGAATACAATTTGAGTTTCGAGCTTTTCCGCCGGTTTTTCCGCATCGGCAAAACCGCAATCGCGTTGCCCGATTCCGAGAGCACGCGCCATATTTCCCGCGACAATCAATTCGCCTTGCGCATTCGGATGCGCTCCGCCGGGCGTATCGCACATTGCCCCGTCTTTCGCATAGAATCCGGCAGAAATATCATCGAGAAAAACCTTCGACGTACGCGTTGACCATTTTTTTTCGATGTTTAACGATTCCAAGTAATCGTTGTAAATTTTGTAGCGATAAGCGCTTTTGGCTCCGGTTCCGTTGTTTTTTCCTGTCGGGAGCAACTTGAAAACGTGAACCTCGATTTTCGGATTCGCTTTCTGATAGGCCTCAACAATCTCTTTTATCCAAGCCGCCGTCGCTTTCACGGTTTCCGGTGCGCCGCTGTCGTAAATATCGTTAATCCCGATCAAAATACAAAGCGTTTCGGGAAGCTTCGAGCCATAGCGGGAACGATAGGTTTCGCCCGAATAAACAACGATCTTTGCATCATCGAAATACGTTTTTTTATCCTTCGTGTAGGGATTTCGCTGCCCGAGTTTCAATGTCACGGGACCGCGGTTTTTCGCATTTGCGACGCTTCCCGGGTCGCTCTTGAATTTATTCTTTCCCCAAACGCCGCCGCTTGTTGCGGGATGCCCGGCGTACTGATACGCCCGGCCGCTCGCCGCCGCCTCGGAAACATTGACAAATGCCTTCCCGCGATAATCCGGCGTGAGCTTGGCGACATTGACGCCGTTACGCGCGCCGTCCGTCATGCCCATCGGCACGAATGCGATTCCGTTGTCGACGAAGTTTTTAAAAAGTTGATAACGATAGCTCGGCACCGTTCCCGCGAGATACGTTCCGCCTTGCGTAATGGAATCTCCGATAAAAACAATTCCGCCACCGTCTTTCGGCGCGGCGGAAAGCGTTGCGGAGATCAGAGAGAGAACTCCGGATAAGATTGCTTTTGCTGAAAAACGCATGGCTGAAATTTTGTTTTAGCTTCGTAGCGAAAAACGCCGGATACATTCCTTCGCGAGAGCATCGTAGGCGAGCGCTCCCGCGCCGTTCGGATCGTAGTCAAAAATGCTTTTCCCGTAACTGGGCGCTTCGCCGAGGCGAATGGAACGCGGGATTTTGGCTTTAAAAACAAGTTGCGGGAACGTCTTCGAGATGTCTTCGACAATCGTTCTGGAAAGATTTGTGCGCACATCGAACATTGTCATCAAAATCCCGCCGATGGAAAGTTCCGGATTGTTTCCGGACTCGCGGATGCGCTCGACGGTTTCCAGAATCTGACTCAAACCTTCCATTGCAAGATATTCGCATTGCAACGTGATGACGAGATGGTTCGCGGCGACGAGACTGTTCATCGAAAGCATTCCGAGCGACGGCGGGCAGTCGATGATGATCGCAGCATATTTGCCGGATGATTTAATCGGCTCAAGCACGTTGCGTAAGCACCCCAGATAATTTTCCTGCTGGAGCTGGAGCAATTCCGATTCGATTGCGGCGATATCGGCTTCGGACGGAATAATGTCCAAATTCTTCGTTCCCGTGGGAATAATTTTTTCCTGCGCGGTTGCTTCCCCGAAAAACGCATTGTAAAGGCTTCCTCCTACTTTTTTCTCAAGCCCCAACGCGCTTGTCGCGTTTGCTTGAGAGTCCAAATCCACAAGCAAAGTGGGGATTCCGCGGCGCGCAAGCCCGCAAGCGAGGTTAACGGCAGTTGTCGTTTTTCCGACTCCGCCTTTTTGGTTAGCGATGGAGAAAATTTTAGTGGACATGGATTATACAAACAATGTCTCAAAGCGCTTAAAGATTAAAGCTCAAAGATTGAAATTTTGGGCGGGAAAACGGTTTTCGGGAAACGGGAATTTCGGCGCTTGCGTTCCCGCGGCTTTTGTCAGAAATTTTCGGCATGAAAACTGAACTCATTCTAGCCGTCGACCTCGAAGACAAAGAAGTCGCCAAGCAATTCCTCGCTCCGCTCACCGGGAAACTATCATGGGTCAAACTCGGGCTTCAGCTTTTTACGAAATACGGACCGTCGATTGTCAATGAATTTGCCGATTTGGGTTTTAAGGTTTTTCTCGATCTGAAATTGCACGATATTCCGAACACCGTCGCCAGCGCGATTAAAAGCCTGCGCGGGCGCCCCTGCGACCTGCTTACGATTCACACGCTCGGCGGGAACGCAATGATGACACGCGCCGTCGAAACCGCCGCCGAAGCGCTCCCGCAAACACGTTTGCTCGGCGTAACCGTACTCACGTCGATGGACGAAACACAACTCGGCGGGATCGGCATTGCACGCTCGCCGATGGAACAGGTCGAAACCCTCGCCAAGCTCGCCGTCGCCTCCGGAATGAAAGGACTCGTCTGCTCGCCGCTCGAACTGCCGCGCCTGCGAACTTTTCTGGGCGAAGAAATCGCGTTGGTCACGCCGGGAATTCGTCCGGCAACAGCAAGCCTAGACGACCAAAGCCGCATCATGACACCGGCGGATGCCGCGCGCGCGGGAGCGAGCTACATCGTCGTCGGGCGCCCCATTTTAAAAGCCGCCAATCCCGCAGATGCCGCCATCGCAATCGAAGCGGAACTGCGCAAAATCAACTAGCTTTCCCGCGAAATTTTTCGCCGCCACCAAAATGTTTTCAAGCAGCACACGCTCCGACCGCCAGTTAAAACCGACCGACTTGCGCGGCATCCTCAAATATGTTCCGATGTTTCGCGACCACACTTTTGTCATCGCAATTGACGGGAGCATCGTCGAACACGAAAATTTCCAAAATCTGATTTTGGACATTGCGGTTTTGCGCAGCCTGAACATTAACGTCGTCATCGTCCACGGGATCGGCAAACAACTCCGCGACATGGCAAAAGCGCAACGCAAAACCATCAGCGATGTTTACGGCGAAGGCATAACCGACGAAACCACGATGACTCTCGCGCGGGAAGCCGTCGGACTCGTTTCTCAATCCATCATCGAGGGGCTGACGCACGCCAACCTCAAATGCGCCATCACGAACGCCGTCCGCGCAACGCAAGTCGGCATTCTCGACGGCATCGATCAGGAACTTACAGGTAAAGTCGAAAAAATCGACTCGTCATTGATAAAAAGCCTCCTCGCCCAAGGTATTATTCCGCTCGTTACGCCGATTCTTTGCGACCGCGACGGCGTTTCCTTACGTGCAAACAGCGATTCGGTCGCCGCAGATCTGGCTGTCGCGCTCGGCGCTTCCAAAATTATTTACCTGACGCCCTTCCCCGGGCTGGTCATCGACGGTGATTTGAAGGTAAATCTCAACCTTCAGGACCTTGTTTCCGAGTTGAAAAAGAAGTCCGTTTCCATTGAAGAGCGTCTTCGCGGAAAAGCGCTTTTTGCAATTCGCGCGCTCGAAAACGGCACACAACGTGCGCACATTCTTGACGGACGCACCAACGGCGGCTTGCTTGCCGAAATCTTCGATAAAGTCGGAACAGGCTCCATGATTCACGCTAACGATTACGACTCAATTCGCCCGGCAAAGAAGAAAGACGCTCCCGCGATTTACGCGATAACGAAAAATGCGGTTCAGAAAAAAAGCCTTGTCCAACGCACGCACGCTCACATCGAAGCGCATACCGAAGATTACTTCGTCTATGAAATCGACGGGAGCATCATCGGCTGTGCCTGCCTACGGAAGTTTGAAGACGCGCCTGACACGCTTGAAGTTTGCAGCGTTTACGTTCAGCCGTTTTATCAAAACCGCGGAGTCGGGAAAAAACTTATCGCCTACGCGGAATTTGTTGCGCGGGAACGCAACGCAAAATCGCTGATTACATTTACAACCCAGACTTACGGATTTTTCAAAAGCGTCTGCGGATTTGCCGATGCCGCCCCGGAAGACCTTCCGCCTTCCCGCCTGAAGGAAACACACGCAAACGGAAGAAATTCCAAAGCTCTGATAAAAAGTTTCTAAAAAAGCACGCTCCGGTGAAAATAAAAAACTCCGCCCCGAAAAGAGGCGGAGTTTTTTTACGAAATTAATTACAGGGAGATTAACCTTTAATTTCTTTGTGAAGCGTGCGACGGCGGAGGCTCGGGTTGTACTTCATTTTTTCGACTTTTGCCTGCATCGTCTTTTTGTTGCGCGTAGTCATGTAGCGCGAAGGATTCTTGCCTTCTTTGCGAGCTTCAGTGCATTCGATAATAACGGTTTCTCGTGGCATGATGTTATGTTTCCTAAAAAGTTTTTAAATGAGTTTTTGATAATGGATTTTTAAGGCGTAAGGCGCAAGCGTAAATTTCAAAGGAGCGAAATCCCGGCGTTCCCGCCGCCCGATTTACATCTTAAATCCTTCGCCGAGATAGAATTTTCTCGCATCTTCGTCGTTGAGAATGACATCCGACGCGCCTTCAATCAAAACGGTTCCCCGGTGGATCAGGTAAGCGCGATCAACAATCGAAAGCGTTTCCCGCACGTTATGGTCGGTAATCAAAACGCCGATTCCCTTATTCTTAAGGTCGATGACAATTTTCTGAACTTCGGCAACGGAGATCGGGTCAACACCGCTAAACGGTTCGTCCAAAAGCATAAATCGCGGCTTCGTTGCAAGCGCTCGGGCAATTTCCAAACGACGGCGTTCTCCGCCGGAAAGCGTGTAAGCCGGCTGTTTTGCCAAACGCATCAAGCCGAGATCTTCAAGTTGGGCTTCGCAATAAGCTTTGCGTTCCCGTGCCGGCATACGCATGGTTTCGACAACGCCCATGACATTATCCCAAACGGAGAGTTTTCGGAAAATGGACGCATCCTGCGGAAGATAACCCAAGCCGCAACGCGCGCGTTGCCACATCGGCATCGCCGTGATGTCGTGCCCGTCGAGAAGTACCTTCCCGCGTGTTGCCGGAACCAAGCCGACAACCATGTAAAACGTCGTCGTCTTTCCTGCTCCGTTCGGACCGAGCAAACCGACAACTTCGCCGGATTTCAGACTGAGGCTGACATCGTGCACCACTTCCCGCTTTCCGTAAACTTTCGCCAAACCGCGTGTTTCGATAATGCCGGCCGGCGGAGCCGCAACGGTTTTGGGAGACGGGGTAATTTCTTCTTCGGTCGCGCTTGTCATAGTGTTTTCATTTAATTTACCGCGCTTGCAGGCGGCGGGCAAGTTCTTTGACACGAGCCGAACGATTTCCCGAGCTAAGCCAATTTTCGCCGCGGATGCGTGCGTCGGTGCTCATCGGCAAGGCGCGTTTTTTCGACAGCCGTATAAATCTGCGTTGTACTGATGTCTGCATGCCCGAGCATTTCCTGAATCGAACGCAAATCGGCACCGTTTGCGAGCAAATGCGTAGCGAAAGCATGCCGCAATTGATGCGGATGAATTTTTCGCTTAATTCCGGCACGCTCGACTTCTTTTTGAAGGATAACCCAGAGCGTCTTGCGCGAAATCGCCTTGCCCCACTGGCTGATAAAAAGCGCGCTTCCGGTTTTCGGCTTTACAAGCAAAGGGCGCCCGGCGTCCGATAAATAATTTTTCAACGCATGAATTGCCCGCTCTCCGACGGGAACGATGCGTTCTTTACTTCCCTTCCCGCGCACGCGTACCAAGCCTTCATCGAAGTTTACGGATTGAATTTCTATCGAACAAAGCTCCGATGCACGCAAGCCGCTCCCGTAAGCGAGTTCGAGCATCGCACGATTTCGAAGGCTTTGAGCAGAATTTCCGACGGGAAGCTCCAAAATTTTCGTCACTTCTTCGAGCGAAAGCGAATCCGGCAATTTCTGGACAACTTTCGGGCGCGCAACGATTTCGCAAAAATCATCAGGGCGCGTTCCCGTCGCGACAAGTTTTTTAGAAAAAACGCGTAGGGCCGTAAGCTTACGGGCAACGCTTTTCGCGGCAATTCCGGCATCGTCAAGCACACGCAACCACGCGGAAACATCATTCGCTTCAATCGTCCGCCAATCCTTCGCCCTGCGTTCCCGCCGAATAAAATCAGCAAACTGCGTCAAATCTTTACGATACGCGACCAAGGTATTTTTTGACAAGCCCCGCTCCAAATCAAGAAATGCCAAAAAATCCTCAAGTTCATCGCTCATGCTCGCGGGAACGATAAAATTCGGCTCGGACTTACACTTCGTCATTATTTCGCTTTCGCCATAAAATGAATTCGCCTGCGGGAGAAACAGCCGCAGGCGAATCGACGGATTTTTTATCGGGCGCGGTAATAACCTGCGCTGTCGGAGAGCCACCAACAATCAAACGGATTTGTCAAAACCGGTAATTCCGCGTAGCGCTTTCCCGTAGCATCGACTTTTTCGACCAACGAGCGCGGCGGCATCGGCGGCATCATGGGCAGTCCTCCTGCCGGAGTCTCATCCGACGCGAGAGAGACCGTCGCCGTTTCGTCAACGCGTTCGACAAGGTAGTCAATCCAGCGACTTTTTACGGCTTCCGTACCGAAAAGCTGCCAATCGCCTTCGGAATTATTCGCGTACATCTGTTTCGTAAATTCCTCGATCGAAATGCCCAATTTTTCGGCAACCGGTCCAATGAACATCTTATAAACCTGCTCGGCATTTTCCATGCCTTCCCGCAAAACGGTCAGATTTGCGCGACGAAATGCAGTTGAAATCTGGTGGTGAAGCACCTTTGTATTCTCAAAGCAGTAGGAACGTTCCGCAGTTGTTGCAATAACTGCCGCCATGCTTGCCGCCATGCCTTTGACGACGACATAAACCGGAGCGCGGGAGCTCTGCATTGCTTTCTGAATTTGATATCCGGCAAGCACGGAGCCGCCCGGCGAGTTATCAATTACGATGAAAATCGGGTATTCCGTATTCCGGTTATTGTAAAAATTAATCTGATCGCAAACCCAAGATGCCAATTCGGGCGTTACCGGACCGTTGAAATCGATGCGGCGATCGGAAATATGGAGCGTCCCGTCCACGAGCGGTTCTTTCAGATACTTCGGCTGTGCGAGCGCCACTTTGGAAAGTTCCTGCTTTTTTGCGAGCAATGCTTTCGGCGCTGAAAATTCTGCATTCAATGCCGCAAGATCCATTTGAAGTTCACGGGAAACCGCTTCGAGTTCCGTAACTTTCAGTTGTTTTTCCCGCAATTTCGCGTTCCCGCGTCCGTTTGCCAAAGCAAGTTTCCGCTCCAGCGTCGCCCGTTCGCCGTCGATTTCCGCCAATTTTGCAGTCAGCATCGTTGCGCGCTGAGCGTTTGCGGCATCCAGGCGCACCTTTTCCAATTGCTTCGGAAGCATTTCGCGATCACGTTTCGCCGCAGCAAGAGCAAGTTCCGCTTCGATTCTGGCGCGTTCGGCGGTAATTTTCTCAGTCGCTTCGCCAAGCGCCTTGAGTTCGTCTTCCAAAATTTGAACCGGTGTTTTTTTGGGGGCGGAAGGCGCTACAAATTCTGCGGGAACAGCGGCTGCCGATGATTGCGAATTCACAACATCCGTTGCCGTGTCTTCCCGTACGACAGTATTTCCGACGAGCAAAGCAGCGGCGGAAAAGCAGGCGGCGACCAACAAATTACGTTTCGTAAAAATCATTTTAAAAACCTTTCATCGTAAAATTAACGGGCAAAGCGATAACGATTCTTAGGATCGTAAATCAACCATGCATCTCCGGGCGCGAGCGGCGGCAACTCAACAAACGTGTTCCCGCGTTCATCCGTCTTTTCTTCTCCGAGCGGAATAACAATAATCTTCGGTGCCGGCGTCGGTTTTTGCGGCTTCTTAACAACGGAAGTTTCAACAATGCGATCGGCAATATTGTTGACCCAGCGCATTTTCACGGCATCGGTTCCCCAGGCTGCCCAATCGCCGGTCGAAACGTTTTCGTACATTTCCTTAACGAATTCCTCTTCCGTTTTACCGATTTTTTTGCAGACCGGAGCGAACAAACGGGAAATCCATTCCCTGATTGTTTTGTACTGTTCCGACATCACGGTCATATTTCCTTCAACGCCGGAAGATGCCTGGTGGTGCAAAATAATCGTGTTTTCGTAGCAGTAAGAATGCGGAGCAAGCGTCGTAATAATCGCCGCCATACTTGCCGCCATGCCTTTAACGACAACGTGAACCGGAGCCTTGCTGCTTTCGATTGCCTTCAAAATCTGATATCCGGCAAACGCGGAGCCGCCCGGCGAATCGTCAATCACGATAAAAATCGGATATTCCGAACTCTGATTGTTGTAAAAATAAAGGCGCTCGGAAACATACTCGGCAAGTTCTCCCGTCACCGGACCGTTAAAATCGATACGGCGATCGGAAATGTAGAGCGTCCCGTCCACGAAGGGTTCTTTCAGGTAATCCGACCCGGTTTCGACGAAATCACGGCTTCCCTGTTCGAGACGGGAACGCGTTAGATCCAAATTGCATTTCCCGAGCGCGATTTCCTGTTCCAAACGCGTAATACGGGCATCCAAATCGCGTTCCCGCAAACGCAAATTGCGTTCAACCGCCGCAAAATTATCGCGAACCGAGTCGCGCGCCGCAACGGCGTCAAGCGTGCGCTTGGCTTCGTCGATTTCGGCAAATTCCGCCGCCAACTTCGCCTGACGAAGAGCGTTTTCGACTTCGAGTCGCGCACGCGCATCGTTCGCGGGAGCCAGTTCCCGACGAAGCTTGGCTTGTTCAAGTCCGATTTCCGCGTCGATTTTTGCTTTTTGCATTTGCAACTTACGGACGCTGAGCTGCTCCAATTTTTTCTGCTCCATCTCGGCTTTCTTGGCCTCCGCCTCTGCCTTGCGTTTTGCCTCGGCTTCGGCTTTTTTTGCTGCTTCCTCCGCTTCTTTTGCCGCAATTTCCGGCGACTTAACCGCCTCCTGCTTTGCCTCCGCGACCGTCGCTTCGGCAGAAATATTTTCCGCAGATTTTTGAACTTTCGACGCTTGTTCCGAATCAGCCCAAACGGCGGTAAACGGCATCAACGCCGCCGCCAACCAAAAACACAGATTTTGTTTCTTCATAAAAAGGGAATAATGCAATTGAGTGCACCATTACATGCTTCACGGAAAAACTCTGCGAGCTTTTTTTGAATTCACCGAACAAAGAATCGAAATCAGGCTCCGATTCCGGTATAAATCATCAATACGGTATTCAAATTGAAAAGCCCATGCAAAATCACGGGAACGGCGAGTTTTCCCGTGTATTCATAAGCATAACAAAGCACACAGCTTAAAACCGCCAACGGGAAAATCCCCGCAAGCGAATCGTGCAAAATTGCGAAGCAAAACCCCGTAAGTATCGCCGCGGGAACGCCGGGCATCTTATTCCTTAAAAGACGATAAATTCCCGCACGAAACAAAATTTCTTCAACAATCGGCGTAAAAACAACAAGCGTCGGAATAACAATCCACAAAATCCACGGATGCTCCAACGACTGCAGATTATCGATTAAAATTTGATTTTGAGCCCACGCCTCCTTCAGAGACGGGAACAAAAGCGGAACGCATTGCGAAAGCAAGCCGGCAACAAAAACGCTCAAAAACAAAAGCCCGAAAAACTGCCAAACATTCCCGCGGGAAAACAGAGAGATCCGCGACAGCATCGACTTTGCCCCCGACGCATTCCACGCTTTCGCGATACTTAGCGGCTTTTGAAAGACACAAAGCGCCAAAAGAAAAATCAACGCAATCGGCTGATAGAAACCAACGGCATAAACCGGATTTCTCGCTAAGTCTATCTCCGGAAACACCGCACCCGCGATTCTGAATCCGAAAATCGGACAAACAAGCAAAATGAATAAAAATGCTCCCGCAAAACAAAGAATTTCGCCCTTGCCTGCCCGCCAAGGCTCAAGCGTTCCCGCCGGAAATTTTTCCGCACGACGGATTCTCAAGATTTCGGAAACGAGAAAATGAAGCCCGAAAAACAGAAACGCCAAATCGACCGCGCCCAGCAAAACAGCAAACGGCGAATACGGAAAAGCGTTCGCAAGCCCGAACATCGTGCAAATGATTTTTTCTTCTGCCATCTTGAAAAACGAATGTTTCATTTATCGCCGAAAAACTCGCGAAACGCAACACCGCGTCATCCCATCATTTCTGTACACTTTTAAATGAGGTATCACGCGATCGCGGGAACGCGTTGCGGCATTCGTGTTCCCGTGTGTATTCTGATTTTAAATACACACAAAAAAGGGAGCGACTTTCCGGTGTCGCTCCCTTTCTTAAATAAAAAATTAGATTTTTTCCAGAATTGCCGCCGCCATGGCTTTGGTGCCGACGGCGTTCCCGCCGAAAGCAATGTCCGCCGTGCGCGTTCCCGCGTCGATTGTCGCACGCACCGCCGCTTCGATTTCTGCGGCAACGTCGCGCAAGCCGAAGCTGTGGCGCAACATGAGCGCGGCGGAAAGAATCTGCGCGCAGGGATTCGCCTTGTCCTGCCCGGCGATGTCGGGCGCGCTCCCGCCGGACGGCTCGTAAAGCCCGAACGGAAAGCCGTAGCGGTTTTTCTGTGCGCCGAGCGATGCGGAAGAAAGCATACCGAGCGAACCGCAGACGACCGCCATTTCGTCGGACAAAATATCGCCGAACATATTTTCCGTCAGCAAAACATCGAACTGCCCGGGGTTGGCGACGAGTTGCATCGCGGCGTTATCGACGAGCAGGTGCGTCAGCGTAACGTCGGGCGCAAGCGCGGCGACGCGTTCCGTGACGATTTTATTCCACAAAACGGAAGTTTCGAGCACGTTGGATTTATCGACGAGGCAAATCGTTTTGCGTTCCCGCCCGCGCGCCGTGGCGATGGCGACGTCGGTGATGCGTTCGATTTCGCTCGTGCGGTAACGCATAGTGTCGACGGCTTCGAGCTCGCCGTTCGGGAGCGTCGTCGTTTGCTTGGGTTGCCCGAAATAAATTCCGCCGGTGAGTTCGCGAATGCAAACCATGTCAATGCCGTTCGGGATGCGCGCGGGAGCGATCGGTGAAGATTGCATGAGCGCGGGAAGCAGCAAGCCGGGGCGCACGTTTGCGAAAAGCTCGAAATTTTTGCGAAGCGGCAAAAGCGCGCCGCGTTCGGGCTGTTCGTTGCGAGGAACGTCTTTCCATTTCGGTCCGCCGACGGAGCCGAACAAAATCGCGTCCGCCGCGCGGCACGCCGCGAGCGTTTCGTCGGGAAGCGCTTTCCCGCAAGCGTCAATGCCGGCACCGCCGACGGGATGAACGGAATATTCGAGCGTATGTCCGTGTTTTTTGAGTGCCTTTTCGAGAATAGGCAACGTGGCTTCCATGACTTCCGGTCCGATGTAGTCGCCCGGCAAAACGGCAATTTTCAAATTCATAGTGGCGGAAAAATCTACGCGCGTTCCCGCGTTCCCGCAAATTGAAAAAAGTTTCTTTTCGGGATAAAAACTTTTTTGAAACTTTTTGATTTTTTATTCGTTTTGTTTAACGTCGAAACGAAAACGACGAATTAACCACAAAAATTACATACCATGAAATCCAAGATTACATCTGTTCTCATGCTTCTTGCTGCTCCGTTTTTTGCATTTGCGGAAACGCCGGCATCGGAAGCCGTTCCCGCTCCCGCAGAAAAGCCGGTCGTTTGCGAAAAAGCCAAGCCGAATAAAGGCGCTTTCGTACAACACATTTTGCTTTCTCTCAGCGACGAACAACTGAATGACCTCGCGCAACGCGTCGCCGCCGTCCAAAAAATGACGCCGGAAGAAAAAGCGGAAGCCCGTAAGGCGCTCCCGAAACTCCCCATGCCGAAGAAAATGAAATGGGCTCCCGGCAAATGCTTCAAAGGGAAACCGGGATTCCACAAAGGACCGTGCGGCAAGCGCTTCCACCACGGCAAGCCCGGCTTCGGTCACGGCAAAGGTAAAGGGAAATGCTGCGGCAAGCCCGGTATGCGCAAACACGGCAAGCCCGGCTTCCGCCACGGAAAAGGCAAGTTCCAAGGCAAGCCCGGCTTCGGTCACGGCAAAGGTAAAGGGTGCCCGAAACCGGCTCCGCAAGCCGTTCCGCAAGAACAGCCGAAAGCCGAATAAGCTTTTTGCTTAAATAAAAAAAAACGTTCCCGTGATTGGTTCGCGGGAACGTTTTTTATTGAACAAGGTAAAACCTCAGATTCTGCGGGAACGATTGAACGCCGAAACAAGCGCGAGCAAGCCCGCAAGTTCGATATTCGTGTCGATGCCGCAACCCCAAAACACTTTACCGTCGCTGTCGCGGGAAATGGAAACATAGGCGGCAGATTCCGTTGCCGAGCCGGTTCCGATTGCGTGAGAGCGGTAATCGCGCAGAGTGAAGTTCTTCCAACCTTGCGAATGAATTGCCTTAACGAATGCGTTAATCGGACCGTTCCCGCTACCGGAAATGTGATGTTCCTGCCCCTGATAAACAACCGTCGCGTTGCAGGAGACCAAAGGCTTCTTTTCCGACGTGCTTTCAAAAACCTTCAGTTTGAGCGGATCGGAAACATTAACAAAGTGTTGCATGAACGCATCGTTAATTTCTTTCGGCGTGAGTTCCCGCCCGAGTTTGTCTGCAATGCCGCCGACGACTTCGCCGACAACCGGATGCATGAGCTTCGGCAAATCGATCCCGAAATCGCGGCCGAGAATGTAGGCGATCCCGCCCTTCCCGCTCTGCGAGTTGATGCGAATAATCGCTTCGTAGTTGGCGCCGACATCGGTCGGGTCAATCGTCAGGTACGGCACGCGCCACGGAGCGTCCGTTCCCGCGTCGCGGCGCAGGTCCATGCCTTTTTTAATTGCGTCCTGATGCGAGCCGCTGAATGCCGTAAACACGAGATCGCCGCCGTACGGATGGCGCTCGGGAACGGTCATGCGCGTGCAACGTTCGTAAACTTCGCGAATTGCGGGAAGATTATCGAATTTTAAACCGGTTTCGATGCCGTGCGTATACATATTGAGCGCGACGGTAACGATATCGAGATTGCCGGTGCGTTCGCCGTTGCCGAAAAGCGTGCCTTCGACGCGGTCTGCGCCTGCCATTAAGCCGAGTTCGGTTGCGGCGACGCCGGTCCCGCGGTCGTTGTGCGTGTGGAGCGAAATGATAACGGCTTCGCGATTGTCCAAGCCGTTTATAAACGCCTCAATCATATCGGCGTAAACGTTCGGAGTTGTCCACTGAACGGTTTCGGGGAGATTCAGAATGATCGGCTCTTCCTTGGTCGGCTGCCAAACGTCCATCACAGCTTTGCAGCATTCCAAGGCAAAATCGACTTCCGTATCGGAGAAACTTTCGGGCGAATATTCGAGCCGGATTTTCGTTCCCGCGGCTTCGGGCAAAAGCGATTTGACAAGTTGCGCTCCTTCGACGGCGATTTGCTTAATCTGTTCTTTCGACGCGTTCCCGAAAGTTACGCGGCGTTGAAGCGGCGACGTCGAATTATAGATGTGAACGATTGCCTGCTTCATTCCTCGGAGAGCCTCAAAGGTTCGGCGAATCAGATGTTCGCGGCATTGAACGAGGACTTGAACCGTTACGTCGTCCGGAATCAGATTTTGTTCGACGAGCGTTCGCGCGAAAGTGAATTCCGTATCGGACGCGCTCGGGAAGCCGATTTCGATTTCTTTGAATCCGATATCGCAAAGCATTTTAAACATCTCGATTTTTTCTTCGACGTTCATCGGAACGGCGAGCGACTGGTTCCCGTCGCGCAAATCGACGCTACACCAAACGGCGGGTTTTGTAATCGAATTATTCGGCCATCGGCGATTCGGCAAATCAATCGTCGGGAACGGCGCGTATTTCGTAATTTTTTCGTGTTGCATAAATTATATTTTTTAAAGGTTTTTAAAAATGCCGTGCGTCAAAAATCGCAAAGCGGAAGATTGTTTTTTCGGGAACGTTCCCGTAAGTTCGGCGTTGAAAAGCGGTCGCCTAAGCCGCAGAAAAAAGCTTACTCCCCCACGGGGAGAAGCAAAAAATCAAGACGAAGTCGGCTGTCGTTGAAAAAAATCACGTTGGGTAAGAAAATCTCGCTTTTCCGGGAACTTGTCAAGAGCGCGTTCCCGCCGAGTCGATTTCAAGATTGCTTAAGCAGAGACTTCGCTTAAACTTTATCGAATCATGAGAGCCGCGAAACCCAAGGCAGACGTTCCCGCACTAACAACAAAAATTCAACCTTCCGAAGACGGGCTTATCCATATCGATAAAGATTTCGTCGCCGCGTTGCCGTTGCTTCAGTATGAGGGAAAAATCGAGCTCATTACCGACGAAAAAGCAGCAAAAAAAGCGGTTAAGGCACTTATGAAGGAAGACGTGCTCGGCTTTGACACGGAAACCCGTCCCAGTTTCAGCCGCGGGAACTCTTACCTGACTTCGCTCGTCCAGCTTTGCGGAAGAAAATGCGCCTACCTTTTCCGCCTTGATTATTGCGGCGGCGTTCCCGTGCTTTTTCCGATTTTTGAAAATCCGGACATTCTCAAAGTCGGTGTTGCCGTTAAGGAAGATGTTTTGCATCTGAAAAAGCGTGCGCCTTTTGATGATGCCGGATTCGCGGACGCCAGCACTTACACGCGAAAAGCCAAGATCGAAAACACCGGTTTGCGTGCGCTCTGCGCTTATTTCTTGGGCGGGAGAATTTCCAAAAATGCGCAAGTCTCCAATTGGGCGGCAAAGACGCTGAGCGAACAGCAGATTATTTATGCGGCAACGGATGCATGGATTAGCCGCGAACTGTTCCTAAAACTGCGGGAGCTCGGGATTGCGCCTCAAAAGATTTCACGCAAATCAATCTGTGAACCGGAACCGAAAAAAATCGTTCCCGTAAAAAAAGAACCCAAAGGCTTCGACATGGCGGAAGTCCTCGGCGAAACCGCTTCCAAAAGACGGCGAGGACGCGGGAGAAGGAGAAATTCTACAAAAACGGACACCGCCGCATAGCGGGAATCCGAAAATCGGCATGACTGCCGTTCCCGTCACATTTGCTTCTTTATCAAAGCAAGCAATTACTCCTATAAAAAAACGTTCCCGCAAGATGCTTTACGGGAACGTTTTTCTCCTTAGCGGCGGCGGGGTGCAGGGCGTGCGGGCGTTGCGCCGACCGGTTTCGGTGCAGAGCTACGGAGGCGATAAGTGATACGCGCCTGCGTAATATCTTTCGGATCCATTTCAACGCGCACCGTGTCACCGACAAAAATTTTGATAAAGTTTTTGCGAAGCTTCCCGGAAATATGCCCGAGAACAACGTGCTTGTTCGGGAGTTCAATACGGAACATCGTTCCCGGAAGAACCGCCACGATTTTACCTTCTAATTCGATAAGACCTTCAGAATTCGCCATGTATAGTTGTAATGTTTCAGAAAAATTAAAGTTTTATAATCTTATTTCAATTACATCGCGTCAACGGAGAACTTACGGGCGTTCCCGCAAGCAATTTTTCGGTTCGCATTATTCGTAGTTTCAATTCTTTTCCCTAATCGCTAGACTCGTCGGCATGAAAACTTTATTTCAAAAAATCGCCGATCGAGAAATTCCGGCAAAGATTGTTTTTGAAGACGATCTGTGTTTCGCGATCGAAGACATCAATCCGCAAGCGCCCGTTCACATTCTCGTCATCCCGAAACGCGTTATTTCGCGCCTCGGGAACGCCGGAGAAAGCGATGCCGCCCTGCTCGGGCATTTACTCGTCGCCGCCGCGAACATTGCGCGGGAACGCGGGATTGACGCGAGCGGATTCCGCACCGTTATCAACAGCGGGCGCGACGCGGGAGAGACCGTCCCGCACCTGCATGTTCACCTTCTCGGCGGGCGCCCGCTTGCGTGGCCTCCGGGCTGATTAAATTTTCGCCGTTGACTTCCTTTACAAAAAACGTTTTCATTCGACGCTTCAAATAATTTCACTTTATTAACAGACCGCAATGGCCAACATCAAGTCAGCACAAAAGAACATTCGTAAATCCGCGACCAATGCGAAGCGCAACCGCTCCGTGAAGAGCCGCATTAAGACCGTCGCTAAAAACGCGAAGCAGGCAATTGCTTCCGGCAATGCGGAAACCCTCAAGGCAGTAACGCCGATCTGCGCGTCCGCGTTTGACAAGGCGACGAAATCCGGAGTTATCCACCCGAACAAGGCCGCGCGCATGAAATCGCGCCTTGCGAAAGCCGCCAACAAGGTTGCCGCCGCTCAATAAATTCTTTTTCAACGAAAGCAGCTCTCTTTCTTCACGGGAAGAGAGCTTTTTTCGTAAATAACGATGGCGATTCCCACACATTTAAGTTTTCCGCCCGGAACACTTTCGGAGAGTGCGATGCGTCTTGCAATTCTCCACGCTTCTGCGGGAACGGTCGCGCTTGAAAAGCCGGCGGGAACTTCGGAAATCGGCAATTTATTTCGCGCACAAATTACCGAGGGGAAACCGTCGGCATGTGCACTCGGAATCACCCGCCCGCAACTCGTTTTTGCTCCCGAGTCCGAAATCTCCGGCATTCAAATTTATGCGGACAAAGATTCCGGCGCGCTTGAAATTTGGAAGAACACGCTCGGCTCAGCTCTATTCAAATTCCGTTACGTTTTTCTGACACGCCCGTTGCCGAAAAATTCGAACGAAGAAGCATTCGCCTGCGCTCTTCCCGTTGCCCAACACGTTTCCAAACCGATCGCACTCATTTCAAATACGACGGGGAAGAAATCGGAAACCGTTTTCCGCCGCCTCGAAAAGATCTCGGGCTTTGAATTTTGGGAAGCGGTAACGGCGTTCCCGCGATTTCATCAAATCCGCTTGCACGCCCGGGAATGTAGCCTGCCGATTGTCGGCGACACGCTTTACGGCGGCGTTCCCGCGATTCGCGTTTCGGAATTGCGCCCGAAAAAACGACTTAACAAAGGCGAAGACAAGCCGCTTTACGCACCGATTTGCCTACACCTTGCGTCCGTTTCTCTTAAAACCGACGTTCCCGGCATTGAAAAATGCACCATCGAAGCGCCGTTGCCGAACGGCTTTGAAACGCTCTTGAAAAAATTGAGAACTCGCATTTAATGCCCGGCATGAAAATCGGTTTTTTCGCATTTATCGGCTTTTTTATAACAATTGCGGGAACGCTCTTTGCCGATGAAGTCCCGAAAATCCGGGTTGTTGCAAGCTTTACCGTTCCCGCCGACTGGGTTCACCAGGTCGCCGGCAGCCGCGCCGAAGTCATCTCGCTCGTCCCCGCAAACGCCGACAATCATGCCTACCAGCCTTCACCGGGCGACCTAAAGAAAATCCGAAACGCCGATTTCGTCTTCGCGATTTCCCCTAAATTCGAAACTTGGTTAGACGCCGTTTCCCGCAACGAACGGACAAAAAATCCCGAGAAATTTATTTTTCTAGGAGAATCCTTGCTTGGGGACAACATCGCCTGTGCCTGCGGTCATCATCACCACGACCACGCACACGGAGAAATCTCCGACCCGCATTTTTGGACGGATCCGCGCCTTGTTGCCGAGCACTGCATTCCGATTATCGAAAAAGTACTCAACGCCGACGGGACGCACTTCCGGCAAGCGCTCGCAAAATTCGAACGCGACGCCCATGAAGCGCTTGAGAAAATCCCGCCCGAACGCCGGAAAATCGTTACTTACCACAATAATATGACGCATTTTGCCAAGCGCTTCGGCTTTGAAATCGCGGGAACGATTCTCACGTCTTCAAGCACGGAGGCTGCAGACCCGTCAGCCAAAACGCTCGCCCGGCTCAGCCGAAAAATCCGAGAAGAAAATATTCCGATTTTCACCGACAATACGGTTTCCTCGCGGCTTCCCGCGACCTTGGCAAAAAGCGCCGGAGTCGCCGAACCGATTATTTTGCGCGTCGACGCGCTCGATGTTCCCGGGATGCCGGCAGACTCTTACCTCGGCATGTTACGGGAAAATCTTCGCGCGCTTCTTACCGCATGCAACGGACAAAACAGCGACAAATCAAATCGCTAGAAAATCCGGAAAAAGAAACGAGAAAGTTTTTTGAACAAGGAGTTTTGAGCTTTCTTCATCATCCATGTTTCCGCAACGCGTTTGCTCAGGAATCCCATGGTCGGGAAAGAATGCTGCAGGAAAAGCAAATCCGTGATGCGTAATTTTTTCTGAACGGCAAGAGCCCATTCGTTAATCATTTCACCCGATCCTTCGCCGACGATACAAGCTCCGAGAATCCGTCCGGAATATCCGATAAACGCTTTAACGAATCCTGCGGGAACGCCCTCAACGATTGCAGCCCCGTAATCCTCATAGCGACAGACAACGGTTTCAAAGCGCGTTCCCGTACGTCGAAGTTCCTCTTCTCCCATGCCGACTTCAGAAACTTGAGGCTCCGTAAACATTGTCGACGGGACGGCATATTTTCTGAAATCCCGCCTCAAAAACCGCGGAGACATTGCATTGATCAACGCAATCATTCCCTGATGCATCGCAGCATGAGAAAAAAGATGCGCACCGTTGCAATCTCCGACTGCAAAGATATTTGCCCGAGTCGTTTGCAAAAATTTATTGACGCGAATATTTCCGCGTACATCAAGCGCGACCCCGGCGTTTTCAAGTTTCATCGCCGAATAATCGAAACGCCTTCCCGCCGCGGCAAGAATTTTCTCGGCGCGGACAACATCTCCTCCGTCCGTCGTCAATTCAATCTCTCCGTCGATCTCCCTTACCTCCTTCGGAAGCCTTCCCGTAAGCACCGTAATTCCTTCTTTGCGGAATTGCTCCCGAACAATCTCCGCCGCCTCTCTATCTCTTCGGCTCAAAATTCGGCTACTTCGTTGAATCATTGTTATGCGGCACCCGAGCCGGGCAAATGCTTGCGCCATTTCGCAGGCAATTGCCCCGCCTCCGAGAATAATCATGCTTTTCGGAACCTCTTTAAGCGCAAACAATGTTTCGTTGGTGAGAAAATTAATCTTTTCCGCTCCGGGAAACTTCGGAAGATCCGGTCGCGTTCCCGCGGCAATAAAAATTCTGCGTGCCGTCTTGCGCTCTCCGTTTACTTCAATTGTATGCCCGTCGACAAAATGCGCTTCGCCGAAAATAACGGGAATATTCTCGAAAAGATTTTTTGTTTTTTTCTCTCCGATAAACTTTAAGTGTTCGCGGATTTGGTCAAAAGGCTGAAAAGCCGCTTCCGGCGAATCGCCCAAAATATCGCGAACCGTTTTCAGTCGCTTCGCAAAACGCAAAATCCCTTTACTGGGAATACACCCGACATTCATACATTCCCCTCCAATGCGTTCCCGCTCCACGCCAAGGACGTTCAATCCCATCGTCGCTCCCATAAGTGAAACCGCCATACCGGCAGGACCGAGCCCGATACAAATCAAATCATAATCGTATTTCATAATTCAAATATATGATTATATAATCATTTAACGTCAAGCAACCTTCTTTACGGGATTCAAACTTTATTTTCATATGAGCAAACGATAATATTAAAGAAACCATGACAGAAGAATCTCCGGACAAACACGCATTACTTAGCGACGACGCGCTTGTACTCATCGCGGAAAAATTATCTGCGATGGGCGAACCTTTACGCCTGAAGCTCTTAAATTTGCTGTGTTGCGAGGGCGAACTCAATGTCACGGAACTTGTCTTTAAGAGCGGCGGGCAACAGGCAAATATTTCCCGGCACTTGGCAAAACTCCACTCCGCCGGGCTTGTCAAACGCCGCAAGGAGGGCATCCAGGTCTATTATTCACTGGCGGACGATTCGCTTCCCGCGATTTGCGAATGCCTCTGCCGCACGACAAAAAACAATCTCAAAAAACTCTCCGGCTATTTTCTCGAACAAAAACCGCCGCAGAGCGAGCATCTTCACTCCAAATCTTAACAAAACGATAGTTCCCGCCTGCAAAATTTTGCTTTTTTTCGCGGGAAGGAAGGATTAGAATTACATTAATTATGGTCGAAAATGCCTTATTTTACCTGTTTGCCGCGTTCACTCTCGTGAGCGGCTTGCTTGTCATTATCAACCGCAAGCCGGTCAACGCCGCGATGGCGATGATTCTCACGATTGTCGGCGTTGCCGCGAACTTCTTCCTGCTCAATGCACCGTTTTTGGCGACTCTGCTGATTATGGTTTACGCGGGCGCGGTCATCGTGCTTTTCCTGTTCGTTATTATGCTCATGGACCCGGATTTGAAACCGTTGAAAGCTGGCTGGATGAAAACAGCGCTTGGCGGTGCCGTTTTCTTTGTTTTAGCGACGGCGGGAGCGGTTTGGCTGTTCCAATTCTCCGGCGCCCTTCCCGCAGAAACGGTAACGGAAGCACCGGAAAACGCCATCGCCTATTCGGCGGATGCCAAGGTTTTCGGACAAATTCTTTTCACAAAATATGCACTGTTGATTGAAGCCGTCGCGCTTCTCCTGCTCGCCGCCATGGCTGCGGTTTTCATGTTGCACGCACGCCGTCGCACGCTCCCGCAGGACGCTCAATAACCCTTTTCTTCTATCGACAATGGATCTCGCCAATTTTCTGATTCTTTCGGGAGCGCTTTTCGCCGTCGGACTGACGGGAGCGCTCGTTCGCCGCAACATTCTCGTGGTTTACATGTCGCTCGAAATCATGCTGACGGCAGCCATGCTCACGCTCGTTTCGTTTGCAAAATACACAAACACGATGGAAGGCGCGGTTTTCTGCTTCTTCATTATCGCTATTGCGGCGGCGGAAGTCGCAGTCGGGCTCGCGCTCATCGTTGCATTTTTCCGCAAGCGCCAGACGGCATCGCTCGATGAACTCAACAATTTGAAAAACTAATGGACTCTGCAACGCTTCTCCAAACTCTTTTGCTGACTCCGCTCGTCGCGGCGATTATTTCAGCATCGTTTTTCCGTCGTTCCCGCTGGGGAGCGCCGATCGTCTCGGTAACAGCAGCAGGAGTCATCCTCATTCTTTCTTTGCAGCTTCTGCTCGGACTTGATCCCGCAAACCCGACGGCAACGGCATCGTTCCCGGGATTCACGGTCGGCTCTTTCAAAGAACTTGAAACGTTCGGACTGATGATTGACAAAAATGGAGCCGCCATGCTCTTTGTCGTCACTTTCGTTGCATTTTGGATTCACGTATTTTCGGTCGGCTACATGGACGACGACAAGGCACGCGGGCGCTTCTTCACGGGCTTGAGCATCTTCATGTTCTCAATCCTCGGCATTATCCTCGCGAAGAATCTGTTCATGACGTTCATCTTCTGGGAACTCGTCGGATTCAGCTCTTACATGCTCATCGCGCACTATTTCGAAACGGACTACGCGTCGATGGCTTCCAAGAAAGCATTTATCGCCAACCGAGTCGGCGACCTCGGATTCCTCATCGGGATTATTCTCTGCTACCACCTTTACGGGACGACCGATTTTGCGGCGCTACAGGCGGGAGGATTCGAAAAATCCACGGCAGTCGGCTTGCTTTTGATGTGCGGCTTCCTCGGAAAATCCGCTCAGTTCCCGCTTCACGTTTGGCTGACGGACGCAATGGCGGGCCCGACGCCGGTTTCGGCACTCATCCACGCGGCAACGATGGTCGCCGCCGGGGTTTTCTTCATGGTCCGCATCTTCTTTATGCTCGACCCGATGGTGCTCGACACAATGCTTTGGCTCTGCGCAGGCATGGCGGCGCTTGCCGGACTTGCGGCACTCGGACAGACAGACATTAAGAAATCGTTGGCCTATTCGACGCTTTCGCACCTCGGATTCATGGGCGCGGCGATCGGCCTACGCATGCCGGAAATCGCCCTGCTTCACATGGCAATGCATGCGTTTTTCAAAGCGACGCTCTTCCTTTGCTCCGGTTCGATTATTCACGCCTGCCACCACGAACAAGACATGACGAAGATGGGCGGCTTGCTCAAGAAAATGCCGATTACGGCGCTCGCATTCATCGTTGCCGGTCTTTCGATTGCTGCGTTCCCGTGGATGGCAGGATGGTACTCTAAAGACGCCATCATCTCCGGTGCCTACCTTTCGGGTAACCTCCCGGCGTTTGCGCTTCTAGTCATTGCCGCAATCGGAACCGCGCTCTACATCGGACGCATGTTCGCTATGGTTTTCCTCGGCAATCCGCACGGACACGGCGCCGAACACGCCAAGGAATCTTCGCCTTGGATGACGGTTCCGCTTATCGTTTTGGGCGTCATCTTCTCTCTCGGAGCCGGCTGGTTCCTCGCGGGAACGAACGGGCTCCCGTGGCTTGGCGGGAAAATGAATGCTCTCTTCCCGCAAGTTGCAACAGAAGCACTTGCCGGCGGGTATCACGACTTGCACCATAAACTCGCAGAGCAAGGCTTGGTCACGCCGATGTTGCTCCTCGGGCTCGCAATCTTGGTCATCGGATTCGCAATCGCAATATTCTTCTACCGCACGAGCACCGGAAACGATCGCCTGCGCGAAACAAAACCGACAGCCTACAAAGCGCTTGAATATCGTTACTGCGACACATTTTACAATTGGTACATCGCCAAGGTCCAACAGCGCTTTGCAATGCTTATCAGCCTGCTCGACACGGTCCTTATCAGCGGGCTCGGCATGCGCGTCATTGTCGCCGGTATTCCCGCGACCGTCGGCTCGCTGATTCGCCGCTTCGTACAAACGGGCAACAGTGCAGTCACGGTATTTTGGATCGCGGTCGGCTCACTGGTCATCGCCGCGTTGCTTGTTTCCGGCGTTCTTCAGTAATATAACTCCGAATGAAAAACGAATCTCCGTTCCCGCGGAGATTCGTTTTTTTTGCGTCTGCTTAATCGAATTTTAACAAATCGCCGATTGACGATTTTGTGAGATTCCGATAGTTTGAAACTCAAATTCATTTTCTATGACCACCATGTTATTCCTTGCAACCTCTTGGGGCGCAATCGGCTGGGTGATTCTTGGCACGATTGTTTTTATTATCTTAGTCGCCGCTTTAGGACGCGGCATTGCGGCGGCGTTCCCGCCGAGACCCGAACACATGTCGTCGTTTAAAAAACCGACAGCGAAAGCGACTCCGCTCGCCTCTCCCCGCACCCCGGCAAGCATTCCCGCGTTGCGCGCTGCCAGCGATATTTCGCCGGAAATCATGGCCGTCATTGCCGCCTCGGTTGCGACCGTTTTGCAGGGACAAAAATATAAAGTTCACAACGTTCGCCTCGCCGCAATGAAAACTCCAAACATTGAACACCTGATGACGGAATGGTCAATGGAAGGTCGCCGCCAAGTTTATTCCTCACACCAAATCGAACACCGCTAAAATTTATCGTCCTCTTATTTTTCAACCCTTAACTTTCTAATATTTATGAAAAAACTTAAAGTCACCGTTAACGGCAAAGTTTATGAAGTTCTCGTAGAAATCGAAGGAGAAGCTTCCGCTCCCGCAGCTGCTCCGGCTCCCGCGCCCGTAAAACCGGCTCCGGTTGCCTCTGCTCCTGTTTCCGCTCCGGCTCCCGCGCCTGCACCGAAACCCGCAGCCCCTGTCGCCGCCGGTGCCGTTGTCGCTCCGTTGGCAGGAAAAGTCGTCGCAATCGACGCGAAAGTCGGCGACGCCGTTAAGGAGGGCGATCAGATTCTGACACTCGAAGCCATGAAAATGAACACCTACATCTACGCAGATCGGGCAGGCAAAATTGCTTCGATTAACGTTTCCGTCGGGGACGGTGTAGAAGAAGGCCAAGCTCTCGTCACAATTGCCTAACCGGATTCCCGGCGGGAACGCTCTGAAAGGCGGAATCTCTATGTTTTCGTTGTTTGCGGCAACAGAACCGAGTGCGGTATTCGCATTGGAATGGCTTGCGTGGATTGTCCTCGTCGCCATCGCGGTCTCGGTTTTCATCGCGCTGACGATTAAATCGATCTATCTTGTCCTCCAGCTTTTTTCGAAGCCGGAAGCGAAAAAGAAATAAACGCGGGAACGCCAATACTTAACGCTATGGACATTGATATTGTTGATATTTTTCGTCAGCTTTTCCAAGGCATCACGACCCTCGTCGATTCAGATTCCACAATTCTCTGGGGGCGCATTGTTCTGACGCTTTTAGGGATTGTGCTTGTTTTCCTCGGGCGCAAAGGGATTTTGGAACCGCTTCTGATGATTCCGATGGGACTCGGAATGGTTGCCGCCAACACCGGCGTCCTTTATTTGGACCCGGGAAACGGCGTACGCGCAGAACGAAACTATGACGCCCGCTGGATCAACACGGAAGACCGCACAGATATCCGCTATTTCACCGTAAAAGGAAATGAGGATTTCGCGGAACTGGCGAAAAATCCGTCCTACATCCCCGTTGACTCGGAAAAACATCTGGATGCGTTTATTGCCGCTGAAAGCTGCGTCATTCAAGATGCCGACGGGAAGACGCTAACGGGAACAGTCGTCGTTCCCGGGAACTTAAACCTCGAACCTTTGGTTCAGGATCCGGACAACGTTGTCAACCTTATGCAAGTTGACTGGATTCAACCGATTTACAACTTCGCGTTTTCAAACAATCTGATTGCCTGCTTCATCTTTATGGGAATCGGCGTGCTTTTGGATGTCGGCTTCCTCATGGCGCGCCCGTTCCAAAGTATGTTTATGGCATTCTGCGCAGAGCTCGGAACGGTTGTTACGTTTCCCGTTGCCGTACTTTGCGGACTCAACCTCGGTGAAGCAGCGTCCGTCGCACTCATCGGAGGCGCAGACGGTCCGATGGTGCTTTTCGGCTCACTACAGCTCGCCAAACATCTTTTTGTTCCGATTACGGTTGTCGCATATCTCTACCTCGGGATTACCTACGGAGCCTATCCTTTCCTAATTCGCTTCCTCGTTCCCGAAAAATTGCGTCGAGTTCGCAATGCGGCACCGAAAAAGCCGGTCAAAGTTACGGCAACGGAAAAAATCGCATTCGCGGTTGTCGCCTGCGGCGTGCTTTGCCTCCTCTTTCCGGTGGGAACGCCGCTCTTTTGCTCGCTCTTCGTCGGCGTTGCCGTACGTGAAGCCGGGATTCAATCTTTTGTTCGCCTGATCGACCAGGTGTTTCTCTACGGCGGAACGTTTTTCTTGGGACTCATCCTCGGTCTGCTCTGCTCTGCGGGAACGCTTCTTGACGAAAAGGTTTTGATTCTCCTCGTACTCGGGATTTTTGCGCTAACGATTTCGGCAACCGGCGGCATTCTCGGCGGCTACGTTTTGTACCTGTTCTCCGGGCGCCGCTTCAATCCCGTTTGCGGGATTGCCGGAATTTCCTGTGTCCCGACTTGTGCAAAGATTGCCCAAAAGGAAGTCTCCCGCGTCGCACCGGATGTCATCGTTCTTCCTGATTCTCTCGGGATTAACATTTCCGGGGTTATCACCTCCGCAATCTTCACGGGTGTTTATATTGCACTCGTTCCGCAACTTGAAAAAATCTGGGCGCTGACAAGCGCGACACTCTAAATAAAAGCCGGCAAGCGTGAATCTACTTTCCGACCACAAGCATTGGATATACGGAATTGCCGTCGCGCTTGCCGGAGTTTTCCTCGCCAGGGGAATTAGCCCGAACCTGGAATCGGACGGCACTCGATTCGCCGTCTTATTATTGGGGCATTTTTCCTGCCTAATCGGGCTTTTCATCATCGCGAGAGGCGTTTTTCTCCGCCACCGAGAAGAAAATCGCGACGAATAATGCAATCTTCTCACACGTTCCCGCAGGATTAAACTGCGGGATTTTTTGTACGACTCATTAAAATTTTCTCTTCCCAAACGGGAAAACTTCGTGCATGATTGTACTTCCTTTTGCTGTTCGGGCGGGTGCCCGTTCTTGCGAAAAAGGAAATTAATAACCATCAACCCTGCGCGGAATTCGCGTTCCCGCAGATACAGAAAGAATAAATATGTCCTCCATTATGGAACAGCTGCTCGCAGAAAGCGGCAGTCTTAACTCACTCATTCCGGGCTCGATCGTTAAGGGCACGGTTATCGAAATCCGCGACAACAGCGTTGTTGTCGATATCGGCGGAAAATCCGAAGGTGTCATTCCCGCAAACGAATTTGCGGATGTCAGCGAAATCCAAATCGGCGACGAAATCGAAGTTTATTTGGAAAAAGCGGAAGATCGTAGCGGCGCTCCCGTCATCTCCTACGACAAAGCCCAACAGAAGAAAAACTGGGAAACAATTGTCGCTGAATGCAAGGAAGGCTCTGTTATGCCCGGCCGCGTCAAAGCTAAGGTCAAAGGCGGACTCATCGTTTCGATGGGTATTGACGCGTTCCTTCCGGCTTCGCAAATCGACGTTCAGCCGCCGAAGAATCTCGACCAGTACATCGGTCAGACCTACGACTTTAAAATTCTCAAAATCAACCTGGAACGCAAAAATCTCGTCATTTCGCGCCGCGAACTGATCGAAGAACAGCGCAACGAAAAGCGCCGCGCGCTTCTCGAAGAAGTTAAGCCGGGTGATATCCGCCGCGGTGTCGTCAAAAACATCACCGACTACGGAGCGTTCGTTGACCTCGACGGTCTCGACGGGCTTCTCCACATCACCGACATGAGCTGGGGCCGCATCTCGCACCCGAGCGAAGTTCTCAAAGTCGGCGAAGAAATCGACGTGATGATTATCGAAATCGATCGCGACCGCGAACGCGTTTCGCTCGGGCTCAAGCAATGCACGAGCAATCCGTGGGATTCGATTGAAAAGAAATACCCGGTCGGCGCGAAAGTTCACGGTAAAGTCGTCAACCTCGTTCAGTACGGCGCGTTTGTCGAACTCGAACAAGGTGTTGAAGGCCTCGTTCACGTCACGGAACTTTCTTGGACGAAGCGCATCACAAAACCGTCTGATGTTCTCAAAATCGGGCAGGAAGTTGACGCTGTTATCCTCGGCATCAACAAGGAAGAACAAAAGATTTCTCTCGGCATCCGTCAGCTCGAACAAAATCCGTGGGAAATGGTTCGCCACAACTACCCGGTCGGCGCTCGCGTTCACGGGAAAGTTCGCAACCTCACGACCTTCGGCGCATTCGTCGAACTCGAAGAAGGCATCGACGGCATGGTTCACGTTTCCGACATGAGCTGGACGCGCCACATCAACCACCCGGGCGAAATGCTCAAGAAGGGTGACGAAGTCGAAGCCATTGTTCTTGATGTTGATGCGGACCAACAACGCATCGCCCTCGGTATCAAGCAGACGCAAGACGACCCGTGGGATGACATCGATCGCAAGTTCCACATCGGCGACATCGTTTCCGGCAAGGTTTCCAAGATTGCGAACTTCGGTGCCTTCATCGAACTCGCCGACGAAATCGACGGTCTTGTCCACATTTCGCAGATCAGCGAAGAACGCGTTGAAAAAATCAAAGACGTTCTCAAACTCGGCCAGGAAGTTTCGGCTCGCGTTATCAAAATCGACAAGGACGAACGCCGCATCGGGCTTTCCATCAAGGCAGCAAACTACGACCCGGCGCAACTCCAAGCGGAAATCAACGCTTACGAACGCGTCCGCGGACCGGTTTCGGAACGCAGCAACGCTCCGGCTTCGATGTCCACGAGCACGGGCTCGCAAGATTTTGCGAACCTCGGCGATATTCTCGACAATCTCTAAACCGAGAATTCAATCAAACAAAAAGGCGTTTCCTCGCGGGAACGCCTTTTTTATATTATCAAAGGAAAGACGCTCCGAACCGCAAGGACGCTTGCCTTGCAGCAGGAATGCGGTTTTGATTAACGCATGCTGATTGAGATTCCCGACAACGAAAAAGTCGCTCTGACCCGCTTTTTTAGCGAAATAAAAAAGCGCGGCGGACAAGCGCTTTTTGTCGGCGGTTGCGTGCGTGATGCGCTTCGCGGCGAGCTCCCAAAAGATTTTGACGTCGAAGTTTACGGCGTTCCCGCAGCAGAAATTGAAGACATTCTACGGGAACAGAAAATTCGTTATAACACTGCAGGTCGTTCTTTCGGAGTCTTTAAGATTCACGACGCTCCCGTCGATATTGCTCTCCCGCGCCGGGAATCCAAATGCGGTCGCGGGCACACGGGTTTCCGCGTTGAAGGCGATCCGGGAATGCCGCTTGCAGAAGCCGCCGCCCGCCGCGACTTCACCATCAACGCGATTTACTACGATCCTCTCTCCGACAGCATTTCGGATCCGTTTAACGGGCAAAAAGACTTGGAGAAAAAGATTCTCCGTCACACATCTCCGGCGTTTTCAGAAGACCCGTTGCGGGTATTGCGGGCGATGCAATTTCTTGCCCGATTCCGTTTTGAAATTGCGCCGGAAACGCTCGAACTTTGCAAACGCATTGAACCGGAAGGGCTCTCACGGGAACGCGTTTTCGACGAATGGAAAAAGCTTTTCACAAAAGGCGAAGAGCCTTCCCGCGGCTTAAACTTCCTGCGAGATTGCGGCTGGGTAAAATATTTTCCCCAGTTGGAAGCGTTAATCGGCGTCGAACAAGATCCGTTTTGGCACCCGGAAGGCGATGTATGGAACCATACACTACGCGCGATGGATGCATTTGCTCGGGAACGCGTCAATGATGATTTTGAAAACATCATCGTCGGGCTTGCGGTGCTTTGCCACGATTTCGGGAAACCGGCAACAACAGCGCTCGGCGATGACGGCCGCATTCATTCCTATCGACACGAAAGTGCAGGCGTAAAACCCACAATTCGCTTTTTAAAATCAATGACAGACCAGCGGGAGCTAATCACCGACGTTCCCGTCTTGGTTGAAGCGCACATGCGCCCGCGCGCACTTTTCCTCGCCAATTCCGGCGATGCGGCAATTCGGCGTCTTTCCAATACCGTCGGACGCATTGACCGCCTGCTCCGCGTGTGCAAGGCGGATGCACTCGGAAGCCGCTTTCACGAGAGCGAAGATTTCCGGGAAACGGAACTTTGGCTGACATCGCGCGCCGAAGCCTTAAAAATAAAAGATTCTACGCCCAAACCGCTCGTTCTCGGCAGGCACTTAATCGCACTCGGCTTGTCGCCGGGAACATACTTTACGGAAATTCTTCGGCATTGTTTTGAAGCACAGCTCGACGGTATTTTTACCGACGAAGCCGGCGGCATTGATTTTTTAAAAGGGCTTCTCGAAAAAGAAAAATACCGGTAATCCTTTCTTGCAACAGCGTTCCCGCGATAGTGTAATTGGAATTCTATGTTACAAGGAATCTCACCGCTTCTTTCCCCCGAACTGCTCGCCGTGCTTTGCCGCATGGGACACGGCGATGAAATTGTGCTCTCCGATGCACATTTTCCGGCAGAAACCTTCAACTCGCGCGTCCTGCGCGCCGACGGAATTCGCGTTCCCGCGTTGCTCGACGCAATTCTTCCGCTTTTTGTGCTCGATCCCTACGTAAAATCGCCCGTCATCATGATGGAAGCGGTTCCGGGCGACACGCTGGATCCGGAAGTCGGCAAATCCTACCGGGAAGTCATCGATCGCCGCCGCCCGGGAACGCCGGATTTTGAATTGATGGAGCGTTTTGCATTCTACGAACGAGCCAAAAAAGCTTTTGCCGTCGTTGTTACCGGCGAAACCGCCAAATACGGGAACATCATTCTCAAAAAAGGTGTTACTCCGATTGAATAAAACACGACAGTCTTAATTGCACTAAAAACAAGAAGCGTTCCCGCGAATTCATCTTCGGGAACGCTTCTTGCGTTAAAATCTCTGTATCTTATTTTCCTTTTTCCGCGAATTTCGGAGCCAGGTACTCGGCACAGCTATCGAGAGAAGCGAGGCGCGGATAATCGGCTTCGGGAACTTCGATTCCGTGTTTTTTTCGGAGCTCCATAACGATGTCGAGAAAGTCCATCGAATCGAGGCTAAGTTGTTCGCGGAGTTTAACGTCCGGCTTAACATTGCTGAGGTCTTCGTCCGGAGCAATGTCTGCCACGATTTCAAGGACGATTTGTTTGATTTCTTCTGCTGTCATGTTTGTGTGTTTTAAGGATTGAAAGAGAAATTATTTTTCGAACTTTTTGATGATAAGCGTCGAATTAATGCCAAGCATTCCGAAGGAATTGTTGAGAATATATTCAACCTTTTCCGCTTTCTTCGGTTCGCCGATAACAAGCCCGTCAATTGCGCATTCGGGGTCAAGATTGTCGATATTGATACACGGATGAACCAATTGATCTTCGAATGATCCGAGATTCCCTGCGAGTTCGAGTGTTCCCGCGGCCCCCATGCAATGTCCGATAAAACCTTTGGCGTTGTTGACGTAAGTTGTCGGGCAATTTTGGAAAACCTCCCGCATTGAAATCATTTCCTGAACGTCGCCCTTGCCCGTTCCCGTCGCATGCGTGCTAATAATATCAACATCCTGCGGCGAAATTCCGGCCTTTTTGAGAGCAGCGCGCATACATTCCGCCTGGCGCACGGGGTCAGGCAGGACGGTGTCGCCGGCATCCGAGTTGATATGCCATCCGACGATTTCCGCGATAATACGCGCACCGCGTTTTTGAGCATCTTCGAGACGTTCGAGAACGTAAAGGCATCCGCCTTCGGAAATTACAATTCCGTTACGCGCCTTATCGAAAGGACGGGAAGCTTTGTTCGGGTCCGCGTGATGCGCAAGCGCCGTTTGATTTTTAAAACCGGCAAAAATCCCGAACGTGTGCGGAGATTCGGAAACTCCTCCCGCAATCGCCATATCCACTTCGCCGAGCTGGAGCATTTGAGCCGCCTGAATCAGCCCCGCATTTCCCGCAGCACAAGCTGCTCCGATAGTGTAATGCGGACCGGTAATTCCCATGTTAATGGTGATTTCTCCGGCAGGATTGTTGGCAACCGTACGCGGGTTGTGGTGGTGCGTCCAATACTTCGTGTCGTTATTGAAAAGCGAAATATTGTAAACTTCGTTTTCGGTTTCGACGTTCCCGTGTTCGGTGATTCCTACGTAGACACCGATGCGCGATTTGTCCGCCGCAGCGAAATCGACATTCGCGTCAAAAATTGCTTCATGTGCGCAATAAATCGCAATTGAGCCGGCACGCGTGGAAGTTCGTAGTTCCCGGCGTTTCTGATAGCGCGTTGCGTCAAAATCACAAATCCCGGCGGGTTGCTTCCCCATGTACCGCACATCAATTTCCTGAATGCGCGCGCGCCCGGCGAGCAAATTTTCGCGAAATTCCGCCAGATTATTGCCGTTAGGCGCAGTCAGACCGACGCCTGTAATAACGATGCGAGGAAGTTTTTCCATGCCTAAAAATTGTGAACGCCCAGTAAATCAAATGCAGGTTTCCCTTGTCAAACCTCTAAGCGTTCCCGCGAAACGTTCGAAGCATTTCGATAATTTCTTTCGCCTCGCAAAAAAGCCTTCACCGCGACAGAATTTTTTCGTGAGATTCTTCGGTAAACTAACTTCCCAATGGCAATCCGTCGTCCGCCCGATTATTTACGGCGTTGCGGCAGGCTTAGCGGCGGTAGCCTTTCAGCGCTCGATTCATTGGCTCTACGACAACGGAATTGTGCGTTTCTCAAAAATGGACACTTGGGAATTTTTGCTTTACTCGTTTCTCGTGCTCGCGGGAACGTCGGCGCTCGCGGGAACGCTCATTTCCCGTTTTTGTCCGGATGCGGCAGGAAGCGGAAGCCCGCAGGTTAAATTAGCATTTTGGAAAGACTTCGGATTTATGCGCCTGCGCACGGCGCTGATGAAATTTATCGGAAGCGCTCTAAGCGTCGGCGGCGGAGCTTCGCTCGGCAACGAAGGTCCTATGGTTCAAATCGGCGGCGGCGTAGCATCCAATGTCGCGGGAACACTCGGAGTCCCGGCTCATTTGCGACGGGAAGCGACGGCGGCGGGAGCGGCAGCGGGCTTGGCGGCGATTTTCAATGCTCCGATGGCGGCGGTTGCGTTTGTCCTTGAAGAAGTTGTCGAAAATCTGAACAGCCGCCTCATAGGCGCGATTTTACTTGCCGCCGTTACGGGAGCGCTGGTCGCTCATTTTTTCATGGGAGATGCGGCTGTTTTCACCATTCCCGCGACGGAACACGCAAGCTGGCACGTTTACGTTTTCACGCCTTTCACGGCATGCGTCGCAACACTTGCGGGAATCCTTTTTCAAAAAACGGCGTTGCGCATTCGGAAGTTCGGGAAAACAACGCTTCAAAGCGTTCCCGTGCCGCTTCGTATTGTCGCAGGAGCGATCTGCGTCTGGGCGCTGGGGAGCATTGTTTTTCTTTCGACGGGACACCTGGGCGTCTTTTTTCTCGGGTACGATGATCTGAGTGCAGCTTTAAATGCAGAACTTGCATGGTGGCTCGCGGGGCTTCTGCTCGCCGCAAAGCTTGCAGCAACAGCGTTCTGCTACGGGCTCGGCGGCTGCGGCGGCATTTTCGCGCCTTCACTTTTTTTCGGAGGAACCTGCGGTGCCGCGTTTGCGGGAGCGCTCGCGCTTTTTGTTCCCGGAATCGGAAGCGAAACCGTTTCCGCACTCGCCGTCGTCGGAATGTGTTCGTGTTTCGGAGCCGTTGTTCGCGCCCCGGTTGCCGGCGTTTTACTCGTTTTTGAAATGACTCATAATTTTGCACTTGTTCCCGCGCTCATGCTCGGCGGCATGATTAGCGTCGTCCTTTCAAAAATTTTATCCGAAAAAGGGTTTTACGACGAAATTCTCTCCCAAGACGGCAAGGAAATCTCCAAAGTCATTCCTCCGCGCGACTTGCATTCCTGGCAGCGCTCGCCCGTTTCGCGTATCGCCAATTTCTCTCCCGTGCTTTTAACCGAACTCTCGGAAGAAGCCGCAGGAACGCTTTTGAAGGAAACAAGGTTTTCGCGCGTTCCCGTCGTCGACGCAGACGAACGGCTCCGCGGAATCGCCACTCGGGCAGAACTGAACGCCGCATGCGCACGCAACGATCCGGGTTCTGCGCTTCTGCACCCCGCGCCCTGCTGTTCCCGCGAAACGCCCATCTGCGAAGTTGAAAAATATCTGATCGACTCGGAAGACGGCATCGTCGCCGTAACCGATCCCGCGGGACGCGTCATCGGAATCGTCACGCTCCACGATATTATTCGGGCGGAAATGAATTTCAGCGAGCGTTAATTCCCGCGCACAAGCTTGTCACGGCACAGTTCTTGCAGTTATTCTTAGCAATTACATTTTTACGATTTTCACGAAACATGAGTTACATTATACCGAATGTTGTTGAGCGCGATGCGCGCGGAGAACGCTCCTGGGACGTCTACAGCCGCCTGCTCAAAGATCGCATTATTTTCCTCGGCTCGCCGATTTACGACGAAGTCGCTAACGCCGTTATCGCGCAAATGCTCTTCCTGCAAATGGAAGACCCGAAAAAAGATATTCACCTCTACATCAATTCGCCCGGAGGAAGCGTCACGGCGGGAATGGCAATTTACGACACCATGCAATTCCTTTCCTGTGACGTGACAACGTACTGTATCGGCATGGCGGCATCCATGGGCACGGTTTTGCTCGCCGGCGGAACTAAAGGTAAACGCTATGCGCTCCCGCACTCCAGCGTTATGATTCACCAACCGAGCGGCGGCGCGGGAGGGCAAGCCTCAGATATTTCCATCGCGGCAAAGGAAATCATCCGTTGGCGCGAAACGCTTAACGGCGTCCTCGCCAAGCACACGGGAAAGAGCGTCGAACAGATTGCCAAAGACTCCGACCGCGATTTCTACATGTCCGCGCAAGACGCACTCGCCTACGGCATCGTGGATCGGGTAATTGAACCGAAAGCGTAGTCCCGAAATGGCAAACGACGAACCCAGATGCGGATTTTGCGGGCGTTCCCGCAGCGATGTCGCCATCCTTATCATCGGACCGGACGGTGCTAACATCTGCGACGAATGCGCGAAACTTTGCGTGGAAATGACGGAAAGTTCCAACGCCAGACGTAATCCGAACGCCTCTGAGATGACTCCGGCGAAGGTCGCTCAGACGGCTTCTAAAATAACCGTCGACAAAAAGCCCGAACCCGACGAAATTCAGCCCATCGCCTTGAAAAAGCCGGAGGACATTCGCCGCGTTTTGGACGGCTACGTCATCGGGCAAGACATGGCAAAAAAAGTGCTTTCCGTTGCCGTATACAACCACTACAAGCGCCTCAACGATAAGCTTGAACGGGAACGAAACGCCAAAGAATCGGCCGAAGAAAGTACGGGAACGCTCGACGACGTCGAAGTCGAAAAAAGCAATATCCTTGTCATCGGACCGACGGGAAGCGGAAAAACCCTTTTGGCTAAAACACTCGCCCGCGTACTCGATGTTCCCTTTGCGATTGCGGATGCGACGACGCTCACGCAGGCAGGCTACGTCGGCGAAGATGTCGAAAATATTTTAGTTCGCTTACTCCAAGCGGCGGGCGGTGATGTCAAACGCGCCGAACGCGGGATCGTTTATGTTGACGAAATCGATAAAATCGGCCGCAAAGGGGATTCCGCCTCGCTCACGCGCGACGTTTCCGGCGAAGGCGTTCAGCAGGCGCTCCTGAAAATTATCGAAGGCACGCGCGCCAACATTCCGCCGAACGGCGGACGCAAACATCCGGATCAAAAATACGTCGAAATCGACACGACGAATATTTTGTTCATCTGCGGCGGCGCATTTGTCGAACTCGACAAAATCGTCGGCTCGCGCATCGGCAATAAATTTCTCGGCTTCGACACGCTGACGGCAAACGGGCGTGAACTTTCGGCAGAAGAAATTATGGCGGAACTGCAACCGGAAGACCTTTTCGAGTTCGGAATGATTCCCGAATTCATCGGCCGCCTTCCGATTACATCCGTGCTCGACCATCTGAAGGAAGCGGACTTGGTTCACATTCTGACACAGCCGAAAAATGCTCTTGTGAAGCAATACCGGAAGCTTTTTTCGATGGAGGGCGTCGAGTTGGTTTTCGAAGACGCCGCGGTCGCCGAAGTTGCGAAAAAAGCGCTTGCGCTACGCACGGGAGCTCGCGGGCTTCGTTCGATTCTGGAAAAATTCATGCTTGATATCATGTACGAATTGCCGAATCGTCCGGAAGTTAAACGCGTTGTCATCACGCCGGAAATTGTCCGCGGGAAAGCATTCTTTCCCCCTGCGAGCAATTAGACGGATTTTATTTTCTCAAAAACCGAATTTGTTCCCGGATTCTCTCGGATTCGGGAGAAATTCGGTTTGGCAAATGCGCTCGCGGGCGGTAAGATTGTGGCAGAAATTCTATGAAGCGCCCCAAAATTTCCCCTCTCGTTTTTGCCTTCTTAATTCCCGTTGCGGTTGTCATCGCAGCCGTTGTTCTTGTCGTTTTGCGTCGCAACGGGGGAAGCGAGATGCCGCCGCTTCCGGTTGCGACGTTCAACGAAAGCCCTGAAACTTTGCGCGGGAACGTCTATTCGCTTTCCTGCATTATCGATCGGCAATTGGCGCAAAGCGAAAAGGGGCGCATTCTCGCTGTTCGTTTTTGGGAAAAACAAGGGCGCGTCGCCGTTTACGTTCCCGCGTCATTGGATCGCAATTTTGAAATCGGGCAACGTTACTCCATGACGGTTCGCGTGAAAGATAACGCACTCTTTGCCGAAGAACTCCAAAAATTCTAAGCCTCTCCGCTGCCATGAAAAATCTTTTTTTCACCCTCCTCTCGCTTGCACCGTTTCTCGTTCCCGCCGACCTTTTTGCGCAGGCGACCATCAACAACGGGCAAATGGGAACGACTTCCGGCGACTACAAAAGCAGCACAATTTCCGAGCAATCCGACAAAATTTTTGACGCCGATTCCGATTTAATCAATCCCGGCGAGGGAATGATGCGCTGGAAAGGGAAAATTTTTAACATCGAGGACACCAAGTTTTTCCGGGAACGCTTCGAACGCTTCCTCTCGGAACCTGAACCCGAAGGCAATCGCGAGGATTACGAAAAAATCCTGAAACGCGTCCACCAACTTCTCAAACAGGAATCGATCCCGCAAAATCGCGTCAACGGCGAAATGATTAAAGCGATGTCGATGCTGCTTGAGCTCTCGGAATTTGAGGTCGACGCCGGTCAATCACTCACGCTGGCGAAACAGGTTTACAAGGCCTGCCGGCAACGCGCGGAATTAATTGAACTTTATGCTTGGCAAAAAGCCTTGCAAACCGAGCAAAAAAAATTGCGTCAAAAAATCGATAATCGCGAAAAAATTCGCCGCGTTCAGGAAGAATCGCTCAATGCCAACACGAAAAAAGGGCAAAAGAAGGCGCTCCCGCCATCGCAGGAACAATTATTTCTCACCGAAACAGCGGCGGAAAACAAGGCGGCAATTAAGGCGAAGGGCACGGAAGCCCAAGCTCTCGGCACCAAATCGAAGCTTGAATTTCAAAGCCTGATGGTGAGCTTTTTGGTCGCTCGCCGCTACGAACACGCCCTGCTCGCGTCGGCGTTTTATCGCGTTCTTTTCAAAGGCTCGCAGCACGACTTGAAAGTCGGAGAAAAAGAATTTGACGAATTACTTCCGATCTCGAACTTTGTTCCCTCGTTGGAATCATTCGACCAAATTGCGCGGGAACTCCAAGGCGAAACGCGCAAATGCGTCAAGGGCAGCGAAACGCTCTGGAACTCCGGACAAAAGTACCACGCCTTCCGTCAGCTGCTTTCTGCTTATTTTATCGGAGAAAACGAACTTCGCGTCGCCTATTACCCGACAGAGCGCAAGGCGGAATTCCTGCAATTGTGGTTCGACTTGCGGGAACTCATGCGACAAAGCGAAAATAAGGATTTGGGCTCGATCGACGAAACCTTGAAAAAAATCCGGGAGTTCGCCCCCGATTTTCCGGCATCGGAAGTTACGGGCAAACTCAATGCCGCCAAGCAGGCAAGCAACATGGCAATCCTGCGAGCACGGCAGACCGCAATGATGGCAGGCGCCGCGGGAACGCCCGAAGCCATGAACCAGGCAATGGCGGATATTGAAAATTATCTGCAAATCGCCGGCGAATTCTGGCCGCAAAATCCGGAAATACCGAAGTTCATGGAAGACGTGCTTGCCCGAACAAACATTCTTTCCCAACTTGCTCCGGAATTTGACCGCCTTGTTGCCGCCGGGAAAACACGCGAAATCTTCAATCGAAGAGCGGAATTTACCGCCGCGCTGATGCAAGATGCCGCCAGACGGGAACGCTTCGAAGAAATTATCTCCCATGTCGCTCAAATCGAAACCGTGCTCACGCAGGTGAATATGCTTCTTGCACGTCACGACGACTACATCGCGTGGGACATGCTGCTCACGGCAGAAGCGATCGATCCGGAAGACGACCAAATTATCCGCACCAAAGCGCGTATCGCTCCGCTCGTTTCCGATTATTCCCGCCTACTCGAACGCGCCGCAGCAGACGAACGCGCGGGAAAATACGCCGAAGCGCTCAACAAATTCCTCGCCGCCGAAGATCTCAACAACGCCTCGGAGGTCTGCCGCCTCGGCATTCAGCGCAACGCGGAAGCACTCCTCGCGTCCGTTCCCGCAAGTTCCGCCGGCGTTCCCGTGCCCGCCGCTCCCGCAACAAATGCAGGCGCCGCCCCGACTCCGCCGCCTACGCCGCAGCCGACTCAATCCGACGACAAGGTTCCCGACGAGGAATGGGATTTTTAAGATTTTCAAAACCGCCGTTTTCATAGAGACTTATTCGACATGAACCTTACAGCAAAAATCAGCCGCGAATGGCGCGATCGTATGATCATCGTCCTGCTCATGCTCCTGGGCTCTTCAGCCTGGTTCTTTTACGACGGAGCCGTCGCTTATCCCAAATATAATGTAAAAGCCGATGCCTATGCGGAAATTCAACGCGTATATCAGGCAGACGAAAATCTTATTAAAGAAAAATGGAAAGCCTGTGCGATTGAAAATCATTGGGACCCCGAAGACGTTCCTAAAAAGCGCAAAGACGAAGCTCAACAATTCCGCTGGGGAACCGGTTTGCTGATTATCTCCGTTATTTTTCTGCTTTGGATGTTGCGCGAAATGCACCGCATCATTCTCGCCGACGATGAAAAATTTATCGGAATCTCCCGCATGATTCCGCCGTTTAACGCTCTGAAAGAAGTCCGCTACAGCTCGGTCTTCGGGGTCGATAAACGTCGCTGGGATAAAAAAGGCATTGCCGTTGTTTTTTACAAAACGGACTCCGGCTCCCGCGCCGCCGTCATCGTCGATGAATATAAATACGCCGGAAGCGAACGAATTCTCGAACGTTGCGAAGCGATTATCGAAGAAAAAAAATCGCGCAAAGCCGCCGATGCCCAAACCCCGACATCGGCTTAACCGCCGACAGTCCTCACAACTTTCTCCTTTCCCCCCGACAACATAAAACATTAACACCATGCTTTACGTTCTCAGCATCCAAAACACCCTCAACTCAATTCAATCCTTCCTGACGGAACATCCCGTGCTTAGTGTCATCTTTGCACTCCTTATCCTGCTGTTGCTTTGGATTATCGGCTTTGCCGTCACCAAAAAATGTTCCCGCCACGGAAGAGAAATGACTTGGACTTATGCGATTTTCTGGGGAATTTTTGCGCTCGTTTGCGCCCCGCTCTATCGAATTCGCAAGATTAACATGGATTCGATTCCGGAAGAAGGCGGCGTGTTGCTTTTTGCGAATCATGTTTCCTACGTCGATGTCATTGCCCTCGGGCTTTCCTCCAAACGTCCGGTTCGCTTTCTCTCGTGGTCGGGTTTTGAACGCGTTCCGCTGCTGAGTTGGTTTATGCGTACGATGCACACGATTCCGGTTTCTCCGACTCGTGCCAAAGACGCAATTCAAACCGCCGTTGACTCGCTCCGGAAAGGACAGGTTGTTTGCGTTTTCCCGGAAGGCGGCATCACGCGCAACGGGAGTTTGCGCCCATTCCAAGGCGGATTTAAGCTGATCGCCTCGCGCTCCGGCGTTCCCGTCGTTCCCGTCTATATGGACGGGCTCTGGCACTCCGTTTTCAGCTATCGTCATAAAAAATTCTTCTGGAAACTCCCGCAATTCACGCGTACGCCCGTTACGGTTCTCGCCGGAAAACCTTTCCGCATGGGGAAAAATCCTGGAGAAAAAAATGTTTCTGAAGCACGCCAAGCGCTACTGGAGCTGGGGAATCAGGCATTTTCCATGCGCAAAGATCTTCAGGAAAAACACATCGCAGAAACCATCCTCGAAGCCGCCGCCGCACATCCGTTCCATATCGGAATCATCGACCATTCGCGGGAACGAATGGTTCTCAAACGCGGCATTCTCGTTGCGGCTGCGTATTGTCTGGCAAAGCGTATTCGCCGTCAAGTACGGGAACATCGCGTCGGAATTGTACTCCCCGCGGGAACGCCGGGCGTCCTCGCCAACTACGCTGTTTGCTTTGCCGGGAAAATCCCGGTAAACATCAATTTCACCCTCGGACGCGCCCAAGTCGAAGCCTGCCTTCAAAAAGCAAAAATCCGCACGATGATTTCCGTCGCGCCGATGAAAAAGCAAATCGAAGAACGCCTTCCCGAGTTCCCGTGGACCAAATCTCAAATTGATATTCTGACCTGGATGAAAAACATCAACCGATCGGAAATCATACTCGCGTTCCTCCAACTGATACTCCTCCCGCGTTTTATCACTAAACGACTTTGGCGAATTCCGACCAAAGGAGGCGATCGTGAAGCCGCTCTCCTATTTACGAGCGGAAGCTCCGGAATGCCGAAAGCCGCCGTCATCTCTCACCGCAATATCATTGCCAACGTTACCCAAATCGACGACTACGACATTCTCCCGCCGAAAACCCGCCTGCTCTGCAACCTCCCGATTTTCCACTGTTTCGGATTTACCGTGCTTCTCTGGTTCTCGGGAACTCAAGATATCGTCGCCGTAACAACGCCTTCGCCGCTCGATTACCAGAAAAACCTCATGGCAATCGAAAAAGAAGCAATTACGGCAATGATCAGTACCCCGACGTTCCTCCGCTCCTACCTCAAAAAAGCGACGCCGGAACAAATGAAGTCGCTCTACCTCGTCGTCGCCGGAGCCGAAAAATCCCCGGACGGATTCGCGAAAGCATGGGAAGAAAAATTCCCGAATTCTCACTACCTTGACGGCTACGGCATGACGGAAGCCTCGCCCGTCGTCTCCGTCAACAAGCCGGACGTTCCCGTGAAAAACGGAGAACCCGGCGAAGTACACAAAGGCACCAAACCCGGTTCCGTCGGAATTCTATTCAACGGTATGTGCGCGAAAGTACTCAACACCGACGACGATTCGCTTTGCTCGTTTGACGAACCCGGAATGCTCTACCTCAAGGGAGCCAACATTTTCCCGGGATATCTTAACGACGACGGCGTTCCCGTTCCCGCAACCGACGAAGAAGGCTGGTACAAGAGCGGAGACATCGTATCGCTCGACGAAAACGGATTCATTACCATCCGCGGACGCCTTTCCCGATTCTCCAAAATCGGCGGCGAAATGGTTCCGCACGGCACCATCGAAGAAACGATTTCCAAAGTCCTCGACCTTGATATCGAACAACTTCAAATCGCAATTACCGCTCGCCCCGATCCCGCAAAAGGGGAGCAAATCGTGCTGCTGACAACAATCGCCGATCTGAATCTTGCCGAGCTCTGCAAAAAGCTTTCCGCCGCCGGCCTCGCCAATCTTTGGCTCCCGCGCGAAATGAAAGTTATCGAAAAAATTCCGGTCTTGGGCACCGGGAAGCTCGATATCAAAGCCTGCGCAGCCATCGCAGCCGAAAAATAAACAGAGAAAAACAACCCTCAGAACAAGGCAAAACGGGTTCATCCGCTTTGCCTTGTTTTTTTTGAATTCGGGAACAGTGTTAAATTCTACCAAAATACTAAACAAAGAATTGACATTACGGAGCTTTTCCCGCACAAATACTCAATGCCCCGAAATCCTACCTCTCTTCTCTACATTATCTTCTCTGTTTTTGCCGCCGTTCCCGCAAGCGCCGCCCCGGTTTTTATCGAAGGCGTTTCCGAAACAGGCGGCTGGTACGACGTAAACAAGAAGACCAAATGGAACGATTGGCCGAAACCGAACGCGCTTTCTCCGGCCCAGCGCCCTTGGCAGTGGGTCAACCTTCCCGCCGACAACTCCATGTGCTGGGCTGCGGCAGGCGCAAACACGCTTCAATGGTGGCAGGACCGCTACGGGAACGTGCCCGCGGGAACACCGAACGGAACGGCGGAAACAACTTCAATCAACGGACTCCAAAATATCGCCCAACTCGAAATTTTCCAAACCATCTGCAAGCACTGGAGCGACGGCGGAAGCCACGTCGAGCAAGCTTGGAACTGGTGGTTCAACGGCGGAAGCCTGCATTCCACCTCGTTCCCGGGAAGCACAAAGCTCTCCGACGAAAATTCCGGCGGCTATTGGAAAGACCTCGGGCGCACCGTTACGCTCCGCGAAAACGCATCTTACGACACTTCAAAACTCTGCGAAACTTACGCTTTTTACGCCGACCCCAACGAAACCGACAATTTTAAAAACACGATTAAAAGCTATATCGATCGCAACTACGGAACCGCGCTCAGTCTCTCCGGGCTGGAAGGCGGACACGCCGTCACGCTTTGGGGATACGAAGAAACGGGCGACGGACTCGTTTTGTATTTAACGGATTCCGACGACTACAAGTATGAACTTTTCAAGCAAGTCGTAACAACAAACGATTCCGGCTATCTTTGCCTCGGAAGCATCGACGGCGAAGAGGAAAAATACGCGATTTACGACCCCGAAACAGGAAAAGGGCTTTTCATATCGGAAATTCAAGGCTTAAGCGTCCCGATTCCCGAACCGTCGGCGTTCGGGCTTTTCGCGGGAACGCTCGCGCTCCTCTCGGCATTGCGCCGAAGAAAACGAACCTAAAATCAGCAGGAAAGCTCGCCGCGTATTGCACGCGAAGCTTCGCCGTCAGTGCAAATTTCGATCAGGTGAATTCCCTGATGCGAGCGAAAACGCGTAAGAAGTTTGCCGAGTTCGGCAAGCGTTCCCGCGCGCGCATAATCCGCGCCGTAAGCCGCCGCGATTTTTTCAAAGTCCGCCCGCTGCGGCGTGAGCCAAAGTTTTTCGAAATGCGGATTCTCTTTCGACACCGGCAAATGCCGGAAAATATTCCCGCCGCCGTTGTTTTGCAAAACGATGCACAAATTTCCGCAAAAATGCGGCGCGATTAAAAAACCGTTCGTGTCGTGCAAGAGCGACAAATCTCCCGTGTAAAGAATCGTCTGCTCCATGCAGCCGTGCGCCACGCCGAGCGCGGTCGAAAGCGTACCGTCGATTCCGTTCGCGCCGCGATTGTGAAAAGCCCAAAAGCGCGCTCCCGCCGGGCAAAAGGCGTTCATGTCGCGCACCGGCATTCCGTTGGCGATAAAAATCGCCGTCTCGGATTCGGGTAAATTCTCGCAGAGAAAGCGCGCGATTTGCGGCTCCGTCGGCGTTCCCGTATTTTTGTATCCGTTTTTAAAATACGCATCGGATTTTGTTTTAAAACGCGCATCCGCCGTCTTCCACGCGGCGAGAAATTCCGCATTCGCGGGAACGCTTCCGCTTGTATCCGATTCGCAATTACAAAAAATATTATTCCAAATTTCACGAAAACGCGGTGCTACGATTTTCGCATTCGGGCGCGCCAAGGCGTCCGTGTTATCGCCGCAGTAATTGAAAAGATAAACCGGCGTTTCACCGAGCGACTCCAGCCAAGCGCGCAGGAATTTGCTTTCGGGCAAAGTGCCGATTTGCAAAATCACGTCGGGGCGAAGCGGCGAAAGCTCCGGAGAATACGGCTTGCCCGCGTTGCGGAAAATCGCGTCGTAACGCTCAATCAGGCGTTCCCGTGCCGGCGGGAATTGGCGCAGCGGATGCGTCGCGTCCGCCAAAATCGGCGCGGAAAATTTCCGGCTCACGCGCTCGATATTTTGTGTGTCATCGTGCCCGGGCGGCACCGTTCCCGCGACGATTAGAACTCTTTTTCCGTCGAGAGAAATTGTTTCCGCATCCGTTCCCGCAGCGAGAAAATCGCGCATCGGCGCCTGCGGAATCATGCAAAATTTTTGCACGTCGAAATCGCCGGGAATTTCCCCCGGAAACGTTTTTTCCCAAACCGACGGTGCCAGCGGATCCCGGAACTGCACGTTTACATGCACGGGACCGCTTTGCTCCGTGCTTTGCTTCACCGCTTCAAACGCCGCCTCGCGCGCTTCCTCAAGCGAGGCAAGCTTCAGCGCGGGAACGCAATTTTTCTCCCAAACGGGGAACTGCGAAAAAATCCCCACCTGCGGAATGGTTTGCCCGGCATGGCAATTCTGAAACTCCGGCGGGCGGTCCGCCGTCACGACAATCAGCGGCGTGCGCGACATCCGCGCTTCCACGACTGCAGGAAGATAATTCGCCGCCGCCGTTCCCGACGTGCAAATCAAAACCGCCGGACGCACCGTGCTTTTCGCTAAGCCGAGGGCGAAAAATCCCGCCGAGCGCTCATCGAGCACGGGAACGGTTTCCAAACGACGAATTTCCGCCGAAGCCGCCGTCAGCGGCGTCGAACGCGATCCCGGCGAAACCACCGCCGTGCGCACGCCGCAATTCTTCAGCGTCTGCATAAAAACCGCGCTCCAAAGTGCATTTGTGTTCCGGAAATTCATCGTATTTTATTCTACGCTTCGCGTTTCAAACGTCAAAAAACAAAACCTTATAAAAAATGCGGGAACACCACTCAAGGTGTTCCCGCATTTTTATGCTCTAATAAAAATTAGAGAGCGACGGAGCAAGACTGCGTTTTCGCGTCGTAAACGACTTCGACGGATTCGCCGGTTTGCGTATTCGTGAGCGTCGCCGTCGTGTCGGACGTTTTTGCGAGCTGGTACTCGACACCGTCGACTTCAGTTACAGCGAGCGGATTGTCGCCGGTCCAGAAATTGATGGAGTTGAAAACGATGACATCAAGGAAGCCGGCAAAGCCATAGCAGATTCCTCCCGGGAAAAAGCCGAGAATGGCATTGATCCACTGGTTGGCGGTTTCCGTGCTTCCGATGCGCATGTCTGTGTTGAACTTTGCAACAGCCTTGAAGCAAGCCCAATTTTCATTGGCATTGTAGGAGCTTCCGATGCAGCCGGAGAGCGCGAAAGCGGCAATAGCCGCAGCAATCATTGCGAGTTTCTTCTTCATGATATTTTTGATTAGTGGTTTTGGTTGGTGGTTACAAAAAATTAGATCAGCGGATAGCCGGTAAACGGCGACGGCTCGCCTTTGTTGCGGCGGCGAATGGACTCAAGGTATTCGTCGCGGAATTTCGCGATCCCGCCCTGCACCGGCCAAGCTTCGCCTTCGCCGTGCGCGCAGATCGTGCGTCCGCAAATATTATCGGCAACGTCTTTGAGCGTATCGATATCTTCCTCCGTGCCGTTCCCGTCGCAGATGCGTTGCGTGATGCGCGCCATCCACATCGAGCCTTCGCGGCAAGGCGTGCACTGCCCGCAGGATTCGTGTTTGTAAAATGCGTTCAAATTCGCAAGCGCCTGAATCATTTCGACGGAATCGTCAAAAACAATCATGCCGCCCGTTCCGATGGAGGAACCGCACGCCATGAGGCTTGCCGCGTCGAGCGGAACGTCTTCCAAGAAAACTTCCTTTTCGTTCCCGTCGGCATCTTTGATTTTGTATTTTTCGTCGAAGCGAAGCGGTTTCATCGATGAGCCGCCCGGAATAATCGCCTTGAATTTGCGCCCCGGAAGCGGACCGCCGCACATGTCGTTGAGCAGTTCTCCGACCGTTACGGAGCCGGAAGCGATTTCGAAAATTCCCGGTTTTGCGACCAAGCCGGAAACGTTCATGATGCGCGTTCCCGCGTCGCCTTTCGCGCCGATTGCCGCGTATTTTTCGCCGCCCATTTCGATGGCGTTCAAGCATTGGCAAACGGTTTCGACGTTGTTGACAACCGTCGGGCAATTGTAAAGCCCGAGCACCGCCGGGAAGTAAGGCGGCTTAATGCGCGGCTGACCGCGTTTGCCTTCGAGCGCTTCGAGCAAGCCGGTTTCTTCACCGCAAACATACGCTCCCGCGCCGCGATGAACAACGATTTCGAGCGAAAAACCGCTCCCGAGAATATTGTCGCCGACCAAATTTTTCGCGCGCGCTTCCTCGATGGCTTTTTCCAAAATCTGCGCGCCGTGGATAAATTCGCCGCGAATGAAAATAAACGCCTGCTTCGCCTGCGTCGCGTAGGAGCAAAGCACGATGCCTTCGATGAGCTGATGCGGATCGTAGTAAATCACCCAGCGGTCTTTGTGCGTTCCCGGCTCGGATTCGTCAGCGTTGACGACGAAGTAAATCGGCTTGCCGGATTTGCGGTCGAGAAATTTCCACTTCATGCCCGCAGGAAAGCCTGCGCCGCCGCGCCCTTTGATACCGGCTTTTTCGACCTCGGAGCAAAGCGCCGCAGTATCGCCCGCCTTGAGCGCTTTTTTCAGCGTTTCGTAGCCGCCGTTCTTGATGTAGCAATCAATGTCCGGCGTATAGCCCGGCGTACCGATACGTTTGTAAATAATGCGTGTTTCTTTCGCGTGAGCCATGAGAAATTTCAATAGGTTTTCTTTGAGATTAACACGTTCCCGCAGAAAAGCACAGGCATTTTTTCTAAAGTTATCGTCATTTTCGCTTTACCGAAATAGCGAACAAAACGACGATTTATGTGTAATTTTCACAAAAAAACTTAAGCCAGAAGCTTGCGGAGGATTTCGTCCACCTTGGCGGGATTGGCTTTGCCGCGCGAGGCTTTCATCACCTGACCTTTAAGAACATTGATAACTTTCTCGTTCCCGCCTTTGAAGGAGGCGACGGCGTCGGCGTTTTTCGGGTCCGCAATCACTGCGGAAATCATGGCTTCGAGCTCGCCGGAATCGGAACTCTGCGCCAAGCCTTTTTCTTTGATGATCTCGGCGGCGGATTTTTCGGTATTCCACATGTCGGCAAAAACTTCTTTTGCCTGCTGTTTGGAAATCGTTCCCGCCTCAACGGCTTCGACGAGTCCGGCGAGTGCTTCCGGAGAAATTTTGCTGTCGGCAATCGTCGCTTCCGTTCCCGCGGCGGCGATTTCGCGGAGGATTTCGTTCACGATAAGATTCGCTGTTTGCTGCGGGGCTTTCGGGAACGTGGCGACGGATTTTTCAAAAAAGTCGCAAAGCGCGCGGTCGGGAATGAGCACGGAAGTAATCGTGTAGGGCAAGCCGAAATCCGCCATGTAGCGGCGTTGGCGGTCGAACGGTTTTTCCGGCAAGTCGGCTTTGAGGCGGGCGATCCACGCGTCATCGAGCTTTACCGGCATCAAGTCCGGATCCGGGAAATAGCGGTAGTCGTGCGCATTTTCCTTGGAGCGCATGGAATAAGTATGCCCGGTTTCGGCGTTCCAGCCGCGCGTTTCCTGCACGATGCTTTCGCCGTTTTCGTAAGCACGGATCTGGCGTTTGATTTCAAAATTAATGCAGTTGCGCACACCGGTAAGCGAATTGACGTTTTTCATTTCGGTGCGCGTGCGCAGTTCGGATGAACCTTTCGGGCGCACGGAAACGTTCGCGTCGCAACGCAACTGACCTTTTTCCATGTCGCAATCGGAAAGCCCGGCGGCGTTCAAAATCATGCGAAGTGCGTTCAGGAGGGCGACGGCTTCTTCGGCGGAATGCATATCCGGCTCCGTGACGATTTCGAGAAGTGTCGTTCCCGCGCGATTGTAATCGACGAGCGAGGTCGTGCCGCCGTGCGTGAGTTTTCCGACGTCTTCCTCCAAGTGCGCGTGGTTGATGCGAATTTTTTTGTGTTCGCCCATCACGTTGCGGGACGGACCGGGAAGCTCGATTTCGACTTCGCCGGGACCGACGATGGCTTCTTCGGCGAGCTGCGTGATTTGGTAGTTTTTCGGGCTGTCCGGATAAAAATAATTTTTGCGCGACCAGCGGGAAATTTCCGGCATTTTCGCGTCAATCATCAGTCCGAATTTCACGGATTTTTCCACGGATTCGCGATTGAGCACGGGAAGCGCGCCCGGAAGCGCAAGCACGGTCGGGTCAATCAGCTTGTTCGGCGGTTCGCCGAAGCCTGCGGGCGATCCCGCGAAAACTTTGCTCTTGGCTTTGAGCTGAACGTGAATTTCCAAACCGATGACTGCTTCGTATTCCATAAAGGGTTTAATTCTAAGAACCGCCCGCTTTTTTTCAAGCTTCGCCATAAAAAAGCGTTCCCGCGAAAATCAATTCACGGGAACGCTCTTCTTTAAGCGTTAATCTTTCTTAGTACATACCGCCCATGCCGCCGTCCGGAGCGGGAGCCGCTTTCGGCTCTTCCGGAATATCGGTAATCAGGCATTCTGTCGTGAGGAGCATCGAAGCCACCGACGTTGCGGAAACAATCGCCGTGCGGGTAACCTTGGTCGGGTCGACAACACCCGCAGCGACGAGGTCTTCGTACGTATCGGTTGCGACATTGTATCCGTTCCCGCCCTTGCTCTTGAGAACTTCCTTAACGATGAGCGAACCTTCGACACCGGCGTTTTCGCAAAGCGTGCGAAGCGGCTGTTCAATTGCACGGCGAACGATTTTCGCCCCGGTTTTCGCGTCACCGTCGAGGGTTTCGATAAGCTTGTCAACCGCCTTTGCCGTGCGCAGAAGCGCAACACCGCCGCCGGGAACAATTCCTTCTTCAACCGCCGCGCGCGTCGCGTGGAGCGCATCATCAACACGGTCTTTCTTTTCCTTAAGCTCGGCTTCGGAAGCCGCGCCGACGTGAATAACGGCAACGCCGCCGGCGAGCTTGGCAAGACGTTCCTGAAGTTTTTCGCGATCGTAATCGGAAGAGGTTTCTTCGATTTGGCGACGGATAAGTTTTACGCGTCCCTGGATGTCGGCAGACTTGCCTGCGCCTTCGATGATCGTCGTGTTTTCTTTGTCGACATTAACGCGTTTTGCCTTGCCGAGGTCGGCGATCGTAATGCTTTCGAGCTTGATGCCGAGATCTTCGGTGATGAACTTCCCGCCGGTGAGCACCGCGAGATCTTCCATCATCGCTTTGCGGCGATCGCCGAAGCCCGGCGCCTTGACCGCACAAACGTTAATCGTGCCGCGAATCTTGTTCACGACAAGCGTTGCGAGCGCTTCACCGTCGATATCTTCCGCAACAATGAGGAGCGGTTTGCTTTGCTTCGCAACTTCCTGAAGAATCGGGAGCAAGTCCTTCATCGAGGAAATTTTCTTTTCAAAAAGAAGAATGTACGGATTGTCGAGCGTGCATTCGAGCGTTTCCGCGTTCGTGCAGAAATACGGGGAAAGATAGCCTTTATCGAACTGCATTCCTTCGACAACGTCGAGCGTCGTTTCGATCGTCTTGGCTTCTTCAACCGTAATCGTGCCGTCTTTGCCGACTTTTTCCATCGCTTCGGCGATGATTTCGCCGATGCTGGAATCCCAGTTGGCGGAAACGGTTGCGACCTGCTTGATTTCGTCGGAATTTTTGATTTTCTTCGAAATGGAAGCGAGTTCCTTCGTGATAGTTTCGCAAGCGGCATCGATCCCGCGTTTAACGAAAATCGGATTCGCTCCGGCAGAAACGCTCTTCAAGCCTTCCGTGTAAATTGCTTCGGCAAGCACGGTCGCCGTCGTCGTTCCGTCACCGGCTTTATCCGCCGTGCGGGAAGCGACTTCGCGCACCATTTGCGCGCCCATGTTTTCAAACGCGTCCGCCAATTCGATTTCCTTGGCGACGGAAACGCCGTCCTTAGTAACTTTCGGCGCGCCGTATTTTTTATCGATCATCACGTTGCGACCTTTCGGTCCGAGCGTGATTTTCACGGCTTTTGCGAGAGTTTGAACGCCACCGAGAATTTTCCGGCGACCGGCTTCATCAAAAAGAATCTGTTTTTTTGCCATAGTTTTTTGAGTTTAAATTTTAATTGCGCAGACAGACTAGCATCCGATAACGGCGAGAATTTCTTCTTCGCGAGCCAACAAATACATTTCGTCGTTAATTTTAACTTCCGTTCCCGTGTATTTGCCGATGAGAACTTTATCGCCGACGGCAACATTGAAATCGACCTTCTTTCCGTCTTCAATTTTGCCTGTTCCGAGCGCGATAACGGTCGCTTCCATCGGTTTTTCTTTTGCGGAGTCGGGAATGATAATCCCGCCTTTAATTTCTTCTGCGGCTTCACAGCGTTTCAGCAAAACGCGATCGCCGAGCGGTTTAACATTCACGCCGCATTTGCAGCAGCACTTTTCTTTTTTGTCTTTGCTCATAGTTTTTTAAGTTTATTGAAAATAGTCAGTTCAAAGCATCATGCAAATGCCGTGCCAAAAAAAATGAGACAAATTTATTTCGATTTAAGCGGAAATCTTAGAAAGGCTTGGGGAACTCGAATTTTACGAAAGAAAATATACACCCGACCCCGGCGTTCCCGCCTGATTTCAACGGCAATGAAGCATAATTCGAATTTCGGATTTTCGCCTTTCTCCGGCATTGCAGATGAAATTCCGCAAAAAGATTTTGGCTTCGCCGGGCATTCCGGCTTGCTCCAAAAGCCCGACAATCGCAGCAACGTCGCCGTCGATTCTCGCAAGTGCGGATTCGTCGTTCCCGCGACCGGAATCGGCGAAAAATCGCCCCATGAAAAAATGCAGTTTCAGCTCGTGGTTTTTATTGTTTTTCATGCCCCGAAAGCGAAGCCTCAGAGAAAAATTGTCTGAGGCCCGCCCCGCCGTCTAACATTCGTTATTTGCGGGCGCGCTCAAACGCCGCCTGCATTTCCGCGAGTTTTTCCGGGTGTTTTCGCGCGAGATTCTCGCGTTGGCGCGCCTCGCCGTCGATGCGGTACAGAGCGGGTTCGGAATCGTTTCCGGTTTCAATTCCAGTGAGCCAAGCCTTCTTTGATCCGTTATACGGCGGGATATAAACCCAATCGCCCGCGCGATACGCCAAACGAGAAGTCGCCTCAATAACAAAGTCGCTTCTCGCGGACGTTCTCTCGCGTCCGCGGAAAACATCTAAGGTATCGACCGAATCCGTTCCGGCGGGAACATCGCCTCCGACCATGCGCGCAAAACTCGCGTAAAAATCAAGCTGTGCGACGGGCACATCGCTCACGCCCGGCTTGATTGTTCCCGGCTGCCAGACGACAAACGGCACGCGCGTTCCCGCTTCGAAAAGACTATATTTCCCGCCGCGCAATTTTCCTGCGGGAACATGTTTTTTCTCACGGGCTTTTTCTTCCGCTTCATCCGCGTAGCCGTCGTCCAAGACGGGACCGTTGTCGCTCGTAAAAACGATAAGGGTATTTTTGTCCAAATTGTTTCGCTTCAGGCAATCGAGCAATTCTCCGATTTGCGCATCGGCTTCCAAAATTACGTCGCCGCGCGGTCCCAATCCGGACGTTCCCGCGAATTTCGGATTCGGGACGCGAGGAACGTGCGGTTGGTGTAGCGCATAATATAGAAAAAAGGGGCGATTTTTATTTTCGGAGATGAAGTGTTGAGCTTTTTCGGAAAACACGTTTGCCATCGTCGAATCGTCCCAACGAGCCGCCGCGCCGCCTTTCATAAAGCCGATTCTGGAAACGCCGGCGACGATCGAATCCGCGTGCCCGTGATTCGGCGAAGGATGCATTTTTAGTAAATGAGGATGCGTTTTGCCTGTCGGCTCTCCCTCAAAATTTTTCCGGTAATTAACTTCAATCGGATCGCTCGGATCCAAGCCGACAACGTTCCCGTTTGAGAAATAAACACAGGGCACACGATCATTCGTCGCCGCCATAATGAAAGAGTAATCAAATCCGATTTCCCGCGGGCCCGGCGCAATCGGTTTGTTCCAATTTTTTTGAGCTTTCCCGCCAAGCCCGAGATGCCATTTTCCGACAACGCCCGTTGCATAGCCGGCGTGTTGGAACATCGTTGCAATCGAAGGTCTGTCCGTCGGGATAATCAACGGCGAATCGCCCGGCAAAATCTGAACGTTATTACGCCACGGATACATTCCCGTAAGCAGCGCATAGCGGCTGGGCGAACTTGTCGCGGAAGCGGCATAGCCGCGTGTGAAGCGAATTCCCTGCGCCGCCAAGCGATCCATATTCGGCGTTCGAATCGCTTTTGCTCCGTAGCAGGAAAGGTCTCCGTAGCCGAGATCGTCCGCAATCAGGACAATGACATTCGGGCGCTCAGGAGTCGCGGGAGCAGCCGAAAGAGAAGCATGGCCGCCCAAAAGCGTTCCCACTGCAAAGGTCAGCAAAAAAGTTTTGTTCATATCGAAATTTAAAATCTTTTTCGTCGTTCCCGCGAGAATTTTTCCGACCCCGTACCGATAACATTTTCCGCTTCTTCAGCGTAGTTCGACAACTTTATCAACGGGGATTTGCGTGCGAAACCATTTTCGCTGTTTAGCGGCGAGACGGCGCGTTGAGAGCGCAATTTTTTCCGCCAACGCGGGAACACCTCCCGACTCGCCGGACGCGAGCCATTCCAGTGTTTCTCGGTAGCCGATTGCATTGCCGGCGGGCGTTTCCGGACGCAAGCCGCGTTCCCGTGAAAGCGTGCGCACTTCGTCAATCAAACCAAGCTCCAGCATTTGAGCCACACGCCTTTCGATGCGGGAATTCAGTTCATCTTTGTCGCGGGAAAGCAAAAGCGTTCGGATCTTGTAATCGGAAAACGGAGATGTCCGCGCATTCATCTCCGAAAGTAATTCCGAAACGGTTTTCCCGCTCGCAAGGCAACGCTCAAGCGCACGCGCCACGCGCCGCGGATTTTGCCAATCAAAACCCGGCGCTCCGTCGGGATTGAGTTTCCGTAAAGCATTCACGGCACAATCGTTTCCCTGTAAAAAAAGAGCCTCAACCTGAGCACGCACAGACGCGGGAACGTCGATTTCATCGGTTACGGGAGCATAAAACGATTTTAAATAAAACCCACTCCCGCCCGTAACAAGCACGCGTTTTCCTCGGGCAAGAATATCCGCGACGCACGGCACGGCAAAAGCAAGATATTCGCCGACGGAAAATTTTTCATGCGGTTCGACCAAATCAATGCCGTGATGTACGACGCGGGAACGCTCGGCAAGCGTCGGTTTCGCAGTTCCGATGTCCATGCCGCAATAGACATTCGTGGAATCGCAGGAAACAATTTCCGCATTATTCTCTTCCGCCCAATTCAAGGCTGTTTCGGTCTTCCCGACTGCGGTCGTTCCCGTAATGACAAAGATGTCTGCGTTGTTTTCCATTATTTTTTCCCCGCGTCGCGATAAAGTTCCTTCCACTTTTTGAAAATACGCCCGGCGACGGGTCCCGCCGTGGCGCCGCCCGCGATCCGGGATTCGCGATCGGCTTCAAAGACAACGGTAACGGCGATTTTCGGCTTATCCGCAGGAGCGAAGCCCGTAAACCATGCAAGATTGGATTCTTTGCCCTGATTTGTCCACTGCGCCGTTCCCGTTTTTCCCGCAATGCGCAATCCTTCGACACGCGCCCGCCGCCCGGTTCCTTTTTCGACGGCTTCCTCCATTCCGCGTAAAATCGTCGCGTAGCCTTCCTCCGAAAGGCCGATTGGCTCGCCTCCGTGATTCACGCGTTTCCCCGCCCGCTCAGGGTCATAAACAATCGTCGGCAATGTGCGTGTTTCCCGTCGAGCAATAGAAGCCGTCATGCAGGCAACATGCATCGGAGATGTCAGCAAAAATCCCTGTCCGATAGACATGTTAAGCGTATCACCGGCGACCCACCCGCTCCCGCCGTAGTCGTTGCTTTTCCAGCGCGGCGAGGGAACGACAAGAAAACGCCCGGTCGCTTCGGGAAGTTCAAGCGGAATTCTGCTATCCAAGCCGAAACGTTTTGCCTCCGCAGTAATCGGCTCCCACCCGATTTCAAGCGCCGTATGATAACAAAAAACGTTAGACGAAACACGAATCATACGGGCAATGTCGCACTCGCCGAACGCCGCGCCGTCATGCTCCGGCCAATTTCGGCGATCAGCCCGCAAAAACGAACCGCAATTAAAAATCGTATCGTGGCGTATTTTCCCGCTGCGCAAAGCGGCAATAGCAGTTATCAGCTTGAACGTTGAGCCCGGAGGATAGCGTCCCTGAAGCGCGCGATTCGCAAGGATATTCGGATCTTTTTCGACAAGTTCTTTTTGATATGCGGCACGAATGATTACGGAGAATTCGTTCGGGTCGTAGCAAAAATTGCTTGCGAGGGCGAGGATTTCGCCGGATTCGACATCAAGGACAACGGCTGCGCCGGGGCGATTCACCTCCGACATTGCGGCTTCAACTTCCTGTTGCAAATCCAAGTCCAGCGTCGTGTAAATCAGCGCACCCTGAATCGGCTTCACTTCTTCAAGCATGTTATACAAATAGCCGTTCGGATGCACCATCCAGAGGCGATAGCCGGGAACGCCGCGCAAAGCGACATCGAGTTGTTTTTCCAGCCCGGTCGCCCCGGTTTTTCCGCGGTAACGAGAAATCCCGATATTGGCGTGGTGCGCGGGAACGCTTTCCGTCGGAATGTCTTCCGTATTCACCAAAAAACCGAGCGCATGTGCCGCAAGTTTCCCGTAAGGATAAAACCGAACACTGTCCACATAAAGCCTCACGGGACCGTTAACCGGGAATTGCTCGATAAAGCGCGCGCGTTCCCGATCCGTCAGATTCTCCGCAAGCGGGAAGTCCAAGGTTCGTTTTTGCCCGATATGGCGCAAAACCGTTTTCGGATCCAGCACCGCCAAGCGCCCGATCGCACGATTGACGCGATCCTGATACTTTTGCAAAACCTCGATGCGCGCGGTATTCAAAAGCGCGTCCCGATCAATACGGACGGATGCCGAACGGGAGCGTTGCTTTCGGGCTTTCTTGACTGCGTTGACATACGCGACATCAATCTCATCCCGCAGCAGGCTCAAGTCCGCAACGACAGAAAACCGAGCCCGATTGGCGACGATGATATTTCCGTTGCGATCGCGAATTTCGCCGCGCGGTGCCGGCGTCATCACGATACGGCGGCTTTGGCGACGATGTTCCGACATGTATTCGTCTCCCTCAAAAATTTGGAGCTTCGCCAATCCCGCCAACAGGAAAAGGGCGACAAGCACAAAACACACACCGATAACGGCGATGCGACTCGGAGCGACTCCGGGAACGCGCGCATTGTGAATCATTCGCCTTCTCCTTCCCGTTCCCGAATAATATCGATCCCGCAAATACGGTAAGCCGAAAGCAACAAATCAAAGTACCACCACCCGAAAACAAAAATCAGCAAGGCGGAAAAAAACAGATTGCTAATCAACCCGATCCAATAGGAAAATTCGCCGAAGCGCGTCCAGCCCATCGCAATCGCCCAAAAAACAAAGATCACGGCATTGGCAATTTCCGCGCAAACCATCCATTGTATCGGCTCGACAGCCGAGATACGGGAACGCAAAAGCCGTAGCACAAGATAGGAAAAAATCATCCATCCGGCGACAAATCCGAAAAACGCGGGAATATCCGCCGAAATGTCCCCGAACAAAGAAATCTGCCGATCCGCCTCCCAAAAGCTCAGAGAACGCGTCAGCTCAAAAGGAACGGGAAGCGACGCATCGACAACAAACCCGCAAAGCGAGACGCAAAGCATTCCGCGATAAAACGGCATCAGTAGCGCGGGAACGACAACGAGCAAACCCGCCGTAAAAAAAGTAATCCCAAGCGGCGCCAACAAATCCGTAAAGACTGCAAGCGCAAAACACCAAAGGCACGCGCAAAACAACGATGGCGCCCAGTAAAAAAGCCCTTTACTAAAATTCATTGCCGCCATAGAACGTGCGACTTACGGTGCCGCCTCCCACTCGTTGTATTCCGTTACGTCCGCATTCACGGGAACGAGAACCGCAACTTCTTCAACGGAAGCCAGCCCCGGACGCAACTCCACGCGAGCTTCAAAAAACAAGCCGTCGTCCGTCAGCCGCATCCCTTCCGCCATCGTCCCAAGGAAAAGCCCTCCCGGGAAAACACCTCCGACCCCCGTGGTAAGAATCGAGGGATTTCTCTCAAATCGGGCGGGAAAATCCGAAGGAATGTCACGAATCATTCCGCTCGGGCGCTGAAAAGGACCCGCTCCCGCGCCGGAAAACGTCACGGGATAATCGCTTCCTTCCACGTAGGCGGAAATGCGGAAAGACGGGCTGGACACCAATTCAACGACGCTCGTATAGGCAAAAACCTCACGCACCCGCCCGACAACGCCGCCGGCATCGATGACGGGAGCGCCGACGCGAATTCCGTCCATGCGCCCGCGCCGGATGACAATTTGTTGCCACCAAAGCCCGATATTGCGTTGCGCCACACGCGCGACGACGGTGCGCATTTCCGGGCGGGAAGGCAAATCGCAGAGTTTTTCCAAACGGCGATTTTCTTCCCGCAGGAGTACACGCTCCTGAGCTTCAATCTGAAGCGTTCCCGCAAGCCGCGCGGCATCGCGCCCCGCCTCAATCAGTTCATGCGTCGTGCGGGAACGCAATTCCCAATAACGCATCAAATCTTTCGCATGCGACGCCGTCAGAAACGCGGGAGCCGAAAATTCCTGAAACGATTCGTAGCAAAAACGTTTGAAAAAAGCCGGCGCAAACCAACACGCGGCAATTGCAAAAATGCCGAAAAGAAAGGGGCGAAAATCTCGATAATGCGAAGACATTTCCGGTGCGGGAAACGGGCATTAGCGCGGCAACGCAAAACTAGCGCATCCGCGGACGATTCCAGTCGGAATTTTCAATCGAGATGCCGGTTCCCTGAACAACGGCAAAGAGCGGATCTTCCGCCGGGAAGAAAGGAAGCCCGAGGCTGTCGCTGAAAAAGCGATCCAAGCCGCGAATTAACGCGCCCCCGCCGGCAATCGCCGCGCCGCGGTCGATGAGATTTCCCGAGATTTCCGGCGGACAATGCTCCAAAGTCTGGTGAATCGCCTGCGCCATCGTCTTGAAACTCGGCAACATCGCTTCCCGAACTTCCTCCGAGCGGATGATCATCGCTTTGGGCAAACCCGACATCGCGTCGCGGCCTTTAATTTCCATCGTCATTTCCTGTTCAAGCGGATAGGCGGAACCGATAGTCTTTTTCAAATCTTCCGCCATCCGTTCGGAAATCACCAAATTATAATTCGCGCGAACGTTTTCGATAATCGCACGCTCCAACGCGTCGCCGCCGACACTCAAGCTGCGCGCCGAAACAATCCCGCCGAGCGAGAGCACCGCGACTTCCGTCGTCCCGCCCCCGATATCGACAATCATGCTCGCTTCCGGTTCTCCCACGGGAAGACCGACTCCGAGAGCCGACGCGACCGGTTCAAAAATGATGCGCACGTTTTGCGCTCCCGCGCGATAGGCAGATTCTTCGACCGCACGCCGCTGAACGGGGTTGATTCCGTAAGGCACCGCAATAACAACCGTCAGATGCGTCAGAATCGAGTGGCGTGCCGCTTTCCCGATAAAATAGCGCAACATCTGCTCGCTGACATCAAAGTCTGCAATCACGCCGTCTTTCATCGGGCGAATCACCGAAATATTTTCCGGCGCGACCGCAGCCATGCGTTTCGCTTCGTTCCCGACCGCCAAAACCTTGCGCGTCTCTTTATCAAGAGCCACATAGCTCGGTTCGTTCATGATAATTCCGCGCCCTTTTAAATAAACGAGCACGTTTGCGGTTCCGAGGTCGATTCCGATTGAAGTTGAAAAAATTCCGGGAAATTTACTGAAAATGGACATGTCTTATTTGCGCTGTTTTTGTTTCGTCATAGTTAAAAACAGCGCCCCGCCCTTGTCAAAAATAGAAATCCCGCGAGATTTAAATTTATCGCCTAAAAGCACCACATCGCCGAGTCCGCGTCGCTGGGCATGAGCCAATCTCCGCGCGGGGAAAGTCCGATTTCGAAAACTTTCGGTCCGTCCGGGCACGCCGACCGCTTGAATTGTTGCGAGAAAAAGCGTCGCAGGAAAACTTTCAGCCATTTCTCAATCGTTTCCCCGTCGTAGGCTTCCGCAAAGGCATTTTTCGCAAGGAAGAAAATCTTTTCCGGCGAAAAGCCGTTCCCGCAAAAATGATAAATAAAAAAGTCGTGAAGTTCGTACGGACCGACGAGATCTTCCGTCTTCTGAGCAATTTCACCGCTTTCGCTCGGCGGCTTCAATTCCGGAGAAATCGGCGTGGCAATAATATCGGCAAGCGTTTGCGCGACCGCCGCATCGTTTTTCTCTTCCGCAACATACGCAATAATATGACGGATCAACGTCTTAGGCACACCGATGTTGACGTGGTACATCGACATTTGATCGCCGTTGAACGTACACCAACCGAGTGCCGCCTCGGACAAATCGCCGGTTCCCACCACAAAACCGCCGCAACGGTTTGCCAAATCCATCAGGATCTGCGTGCGTTCCCGCGCCTGAGCATTTTCGTAAGTCGCGTCGTAACAATTTTTCGGATGTCCGATGTCTTCCAAATGCAACTCCACGGCGGGAACGATAGAAATTTCCCGCGCCTCGATTCCGAGCCGCGTCATCAAATCCAACGCATTCCGGCGCGTTCGCGCGGACGTTCCCGGCCCCGGAAGCGAATAAGCTCGAATTCCCGACAAATCCAACCCAAGCCGCATAAAAGCTTCTTTGGAGACCAAAATCGCCAGCGTAGAATCCAATCCTCCGGAAATTCCGAGAACGACATTTTTCGCCTGCGTATGCGACAGCCGACGCATCAAGCCCGCAACTTGAATTTCAAACGCCTCACGGCAAACTTCCCCGCGCGCACAAACATCCGCGGGAACGAACGGCGAATGCGAAACTTTCCCGAAAACCGTTGCCGCAAAATCCGTATGCGTCGACGAAAGCATAAAATGAACCCGCCGAAAATCTTTCGTTGTTCCCGCAAAAAAGTCCGCCTTCATACAACGTTTTTGCGCAAGTAAATCGACATCGATTTGAGCCAAAACAAGCTCCGTTCCCGCAGAAAAGCGCTTCGACTCGGCAAGGATTTCCCCGTTTTGCGCGATGAAACATTCTCCGCCGAACACAAAATCCGTCGTCGACTCGCCCGTTCCCGCTCCCGCGTAAACATAGGCTGCGCAGCATCGCGCGGAATGCGTTTTTACGCTATCACGCAAAAACCGCGCCTTTCCGACAACGGTTCCGTTTGCGGAAAGATTGAAAATCAGCGGCGTTCCCGCGCCGGCGATTTTTCCGCTCGGCGACTCCGTCGCCTGTAAATCCGCGCCAAGCTCGATACCGAACGAAAGTTTTCGGAAGTATTTATTTTCAAAAATCAAATCCGCGCCGACGGGAACTGACTTTTCGTTCCCGCAAATTTCAATTTCCGAATCAGGCAATTCTCCTGCGGGAGCAAAATAGCGTTTTTCCGCATTCGACAAGTATGTCTTCGGCACAATCCCGCAAATTTCGCCGCCGCTAAGCACAACCGCACAGTTGTAAATCCGCCGGCGAACTCGAAGCGGCGCGCCGACAATCGCCGTAATATCAAGGCCCGACGTAAGCTTCGCAAGCGCCGCAAGTCCTTTTTCGGTTTCTTCCGCAAGTTTCGTTTGGAAAAACAAATCCCCGCAAGTGCTACCGGTTAACGCAAGCTCCGGGAAAACGACAAGCGCCGCGCCCTGCTCCGCCGCTCGGCTCATCGCCTCGCCGATTTCGCGCACATTCGCGGGAACATTTGCCAAATGCACTTTCGGCGAAACCGCCGCGACCTTAACCAAACCGAAATCAATGGAAGATGAAAACATCGGCACACATTTTTACAAACTCTTCCCGAAAACGCAAAAAAGAAAACCGCGTAAACCTAAGATTTCCGAATCGTTCCCGCCGCTCATTTAGGCTTTAAGCGGCAATCGTTAATGCTTAGGCTTTGCCGTATGAGCGAAGATTTAAAATGTCGGATTTGCGGAGCTCCCGCGACTATTCATCTGACTCAAATCATCAACGGGAAGATGCGAAAAATTCATCTTTGCGAACAATGTGCCGCCAAGCACAATGCCGCCGAGATGCCGCTGATTAAATTTGCGGAGATGATTACCAAAAAACTTTTCGGAGAAAAACTCGGCAAGGAAATCATCGAAGGCACCGTTAAATCGTTTTCGGAAAAAGATTTAAAGCTCGGAAAAAAATGCCCGAATTGCGGTTTGTCCGAAAGCGAACTGGAAAAAAATGAGCGCTTCGGGTGCCCTCAATGCTACGAAGTTTTTGAAAAGGAGCTGAAAGCGATTCTGCCGAAAATCCAACATGCCGATGCCGTTCCCGCAACGGACACGGCAAATATTAATTCTTCCGTTCCCGCGAAAGCCCTTTCCGAAAATCCTTCTCTCGAAGATTTGGAAAAGGCGCTTCGCGATGCCGTCGCCAAAGAAAATTATTTACTCGCCGCCCAAACGCGAGACCGAATCGCCGCGCTCAAGGAAACCGCCAAAAAGCCCAAGCGGACAAAAAAATCCGTTGCTCCCGCAAACGAAGGGAAAACGCGAAAAAAGAAATCGTCGGATACTCCTTCGGCAAAAACTCCCCGGAAAAGAAAAAAACAATGAGCGACTTAAAACGTTTTCTCGCCGGAACGCATTTGCACCCGCGCCCGTCTCTCCCGATTTTAATCCGTTCCCGTGTCCGCCTGGCGCGCAATCTTTCCGATTCCGTCTTTCCGAATCGACTCTCTCCGCAACAACGCGACGACACGAAGAATCGGATTCTCGACGTTTTGAAAAAACTTCCGGAGTTTTCCGGCGCAAGCTGTTTTGAAATGCACGATCTTACGCTCGCCGAAGCGGAAATCCTCGTCGAACGCCACCTCATTTCCAAAGAACTTGTCGAGCGGGAAGGCGCCGCCGTAATCATTGACTCCGCGCGGAAAATCTCCGTCATGATTAACGAGGAAGATCATTTCCGTATTCAGGTTTTGGATACGGAAGTCGACTTGGCAAAACTTGCGGGAACGGCACAAAAACTCGCCGCGACAATCGCCCGGGAATTACCTTTCGCGAGTTCCGCCCGCTACGGCTACCTGACGGCATGCCCGACCAATCTCGGCACGGGAATGCGCGTTTCCGTCATGGTTCACCTTCCGGGTTTAGTTATGGACGGCCAAATGGAAAAAGTTGTCCGCTCGCTCAACATGTGCGGACTGACCGTGCGCGGATCGCTCGGCGAAGGCTCGGACGCCGCAGGAAGTATTTTCCAAATTTCCAATCAACGCACGCTCGGGCAACCCGCCGAGAAAATCGTCTGCAACCTCCAAGATTGGCTCAAAAGCCTCATCGAACAGGAACGCAATGCCCGCCGCCGCGTTGTTCGCCGCGCCAAAAATGTATTTTTTGATCAAATCGGGCGCCTTTACGGCGAAGCGCGTTTCGGAGTTTTGATTTCCGAAAGTGAAGCGCTGACCGGGCTCTCGCTCATGCGGCTTGCCTGCGACCTCGGGATTTTCCCCGAGTACACGCGGGTGCGATTTGACGAATTGCTCACGGAAAGCCAAGACGCGCACATTCGTTTTCGCAATAAAATCGCGGGAACGGCAAAACCGAACGAGCTTGCGGATCGTTGCCGCGCGACACTTTTTCGCGAAACCTTTTCAACGCTCCCGCCGCCGGATTTTTCGCGACTCTAAACCTCAGCTAAGTAGAAGCAGAAAACAAAAAGGCGTTCCCGCATGTACTTCACGGGAACGCCTTTTTTGTAATGTTTTTCCGATTACACGCCGAGCATACCGGTAATATTTCCGTCGGCATCCAAGTCGATGGATTCCGCGCAAGGCAATTTCGGGAGCGCCGGCATGCGCATGATGTCGCCGGTAAGCGCCACAAGGAATCCGGCTCCGGCGGCGATTTCAAAATCGCGAACCGTAATTTTGAATCCTTTCGGGCGCCCGAGTTTTGTCGGATCATCGGAAAGCGAATTTTGTGTTTTCGCCATGCAAATCATCATTTTATCGCCGCCGGCAAGCGTCAGCGATTCAAGTTTTTTCAAGGCTTTCGGCAAAATGACAACACCGTCCGCGCCGTACATTTCCTTAGCGATTATTTCAAGCTTTTCGGCGACGGGAACGTCGAGCGGATAAAGCGGTTTAAACTCCGGCGACGGTTTTTCGCAAGCTTCGCAGACGAGTTTGGCAAGCTCCGTACATCCGGCACCGCCTTCGGCAAACGAGCCGGCGTATGCCGCAGGAACGCCCTGCGCCGCACAGAATTTTTCGACCGCTGCGAATTCTTCCGGCGTATCCGTCGGGAATTTATTGAGCGCAACAACAATCGGACGCCCGAATTTCTTTGCGGAATCGATATGCGCACCGAGATTTTCCAAGCCGCGTTCGACAGCGGCAACATCCGTTTCCGTAAGTTCTTTCAAGCCTTTTCCGCCATGCATTTTGAGCGCGCGAATCGTCGCGACGATAACAACCGCATCCGGCGCAATTCCCGCCGAGCGGCATTTGATATTGAAGAATTTTTCGCCGCCCAAATCGAAGGCGAATCCGGCTTCCGTAATTGCATAATCGGCGTAGCTCATCGCCATCTTCGTCGCGATAACGGAGTTACAACCTTGCGCAATATTGGCAAACGGCCCGCCGTGCACAAACGCGGGAACGCCTTCAACGCTCGCGACCAAGTTCGGCTTGAGCGCTTCTTTCAAAATCGCCATGAGCGACCCCGTCACGCCGATTTCTTCCGCAAAAACCGGTTTGTTTTCAGCGTCAAACCCGACAACCATTTTGTTCAGGCGGGAACGCAAATCGTCATAATTTTCCGCGAGGCAAAGAATTGCCATGATTTCCGACGCGACCGTAATATCAAAGCCGCTTTCACGCGGAACGCCGTTCCCGTTGCACCCGACTACAATATTGCGCAGCGAGCGATCGTTCATGTCGATAACGCGCTTCCACGTGATGCGGCGCGTATCCAAGCGCGTATTACGGAAATAAAGTTTGTTGTCAATCGCCGCCGCCAACAAATTGTGCGCCGAGGTGATTGCATGAAAATCGCCCGTAAATTGGAGATTGATTTCCGTCGCCGGCTGAACCGTACTTTTCCCGCCGCCGGTTGCGCCGCCTTTGCGACCGAAAACCGGTCCCATCGACGGTTGGCGAAGCGCGAGCGCCACATTTTTGCCGATAAGCTTCATGCCCTGTGCCAAGCCGATCGAAGTTGTCGTCTTGCCCTCGCCCGCCGGAGTCGGCGTAATGGCGGAAACAAGAATCATCTTACCGGTTTTTTTCCCGGACTTTAAAGCTTCAAGGGCGATTTTCCCCTTGTCGCGTCCGTAGGGTTCCACCATTTCGGCGGAAATTCCGAGACTGTTTGCCAAAGTGAAGATAGGAAGGTTTTCCATAATGCGGAGAGCATAAAAACGCTTTCGCGGGAACGCAAGCGACGATTCTTTCCAATCGTTTTCCCGTCGTTTTACGATTCCGTCGCTTGCTTGGCTTGCCCGTTCTTTTCTTTTTGCTTGGATTTAAAATTTTCAACAACACTCTTCCCGTAGCGCAAATTCTCTTCCTGTGTCAGCACCCTTTCGGCGCATTCTGCGAGAATTTACTCCGGAGAGTCTATTTTCTTGGTGAACACCTTTGACTCCAAACTCTGCCAATAACTTACACCGGACAAAGTTTCCGCTTTCAAAGGTAGGGCAAGTAAAAGAGAGGCAAAAACAACTCTTATCGTAATGAAATCCTCGTTTTCGTTTACTTATTCTTCAAGAGAAAATTCCTTTTCTACCAGAACTGTAGGTATAATCGCGCACTATCGGATTTTCCAGTGTAATTAAAATTCCTTTACTGTTTCTGCGTGCGAGCAAATCGTAATAGCCGACACTCCATGATTCAATTTCCGTTCCCTCAACCGCTTTCCAGGCAGAATTCTCTGATGAAGTGACGAAAGACAAATTAACTGTTCCGCCATGCCACGCTGTCGCATGATACATATTTTGGGCCGATGCGATTTCGAGGGCAGGCAGGACAGGGACAACAGAATCACCTGATTCCTCACTTAAAACATTCGGAGTAGCAAAAAATATTCCCATGAAAACGAACAGGAAGAGCACGCCCGCCCTCTTTAGCGTTTGTTGGGAGAAACATTCTTTCAATACCGGAGGCTTTTGCCTTCTCAATCTTTCCTCGTCAACACGCTCCACGGGAACGAAGAGTACTCAACAACGAACTATTTTCAAACAATCTCTTCCGCACTGATTTCTATTCCGCTTGTTTTTTTGAGGATTTGTGCGCTAATAGAGGAGAGCTTCGTGCCGAACTCCCTCGGCTTTCATCCATCCTCCGGCATTGGAACTTTTAAACATTTTAATTTTTAGAACTTGCCTCAAAAAGACTTGTATTTTTCATATTGACGAAGCATTCGTTTGAAGGTTCAATTTTCCTAACCTTTTCTTTTGGGGGCGTAGCTCAATTGGTAGAGCGTCTGCATGGCATGCAGAAGGTCGTCGGTTCGATTCCGATCGTCTCCACCAAATATTTCTTTTCCCGCAGGCTTCGATGAGCTCGCGGGATTTTTATTTTCAACGATAATTACCGACTAGGATTTTTTCCCTCGGCAATGCGAACACGAACACCCGCTCCCGTGAATGAGATCCGCTTCGCCCGGCAACAACTCATTTCCTTGAGGTTTGACAAACGATTCCGGCGCGTTCGGATCCGTTCCCGCCGTTTTATGATAGCGCCCCGTAGCAGGGTCGCGCTCGTAACGCGTAAAACCGAGCCGGGCAAGTTCCTGCGAATCATTCACCTTGCGTTTGATTTCTCCTTCTCCGTATTGCGTCACCAAGCCGGCTGCCGTAATCACGCGCCGAAGCGGCTCGCCCGTCAGCGGATGATGCGTCAGCGGAGCGTCGCCGAAAGCCTGCTCGACTTCGAGCGTTGCGCCGTCGCTCCCGTCCGGATTCACAATACAATAAACAAACGTAGGCATGCGAGAGAGATTAAAGTTTAAAGATTGGAGATTAAAGAGAAAAGGTTGAGGCTGCAGAAAGTATCACGTTTAATGAATCTTATGCTTTGCGCCGAAAAAGTTTATACGCTTGCGGATTTGAAAAATTGGGAGCGCCGGGAACCGAGCTTCGCCGTGCTCGGAAAACCGATTGCGCATTCGCTCTCGCCGAAAATGCACAACGCCGCGTTTGGCGCGCTACGGGAACGCAAGCCGCAACTCGCCGGTTGCCGTTATTTCCGCTTCGAAATCGCACCCGAAGAACTCGTCGGCGCACTCCCGCTCTTTTTTGAAAAAAACTTTCACGGACTCAATCTGACGATCCCGCACAAAGTCGCCGCACTCCCGGCATTGAAAAAACTTTCGCCCGAAGCCGAAATCATCGGCGCGGCAAATACGCTCGTGCGAGACGACACACTCGGCGGCTGGCGCGGCGAAAACACCGACGGGCGAGGCTTTGCCCGCGCCGCAGAAATGCAGCTCGGCGCAACGCTCACGGGAACGCACATCGTTTTGCTCGGAGCCGGCGGCGCGGCACGCGCAATTGCCGCCACCGCGCTCGCGCAGAATTGCGCCTCGCTCACCCTTGTCAACCGTTCCCGTGAACGCGCCGAAGCACTCATCGCGGATTTGTGCGCGTTTTTTCCGAAAGAAAAAATTTCCTTTCTCTCGAGTTGCGGCATTCAAAATTTAACAACGGAAGAGCCCGCGCTGATTGTCAATGCGACTTCGCTCGGCTTAAAGCCCGCCGATGCCTCGCCGTTCCCGCCGGAACTTCTGCGCGCCGGCATGGCGGTTTATGACACGACTTACGGCTCGCACACAAGCGCACTCGTCGCCGTCGCACGGGAACGCAAGCTTCCCGCCGCCGACGGTCGCTCCATGCTCGCATGGCAAGGCGCCCTCGCTTTCGAACTCTGGACCGGCGTTCCCGCCGCCGACGCCTTCCCGCTCATGTTCCGCGAACTTTTCTAAAGCCCCGGAACCACCAATAAACACCAATTAGCACGAATTTTTCGTGCTAATTTCGCTTTTTTACCTTTCAAATCTTCGAGTATTAGAAGATTAATTTGACCGGTTCCTTTTCAAAATAAATATCCGCAAGAACAACCGGTGTTTCTTCCGTATCCTCTTTGCCTTTCCACGCGACGATAAAACGCACCTCGGCAGATTTAGGAGAATATCCTTTACTCTTTAGGTTTCTAAGAACTGCTATGAAAGCTTTGGAGAATTTCGCAACGCGAATATTTTGTCCGCCCAATTCGGAGATAAGAAATACATCGTCAAGCTTCAGTTTTGTGCCGCTCCTAAGGTTGAATATGTACGCCTTCTTATCTTTAAAGAAACTAAGTACCACATCCTTGTGGGTCATTTGAAGCATAATCCCTGTCGGCTCTGCGTATTCCGCGCGATCTTCTACGTGTACAACCCCATTAATTTGGTATCGGTTGAACAATGTTGTATTTGTATGAATGTGAAGATTGCTCTTCGCTCTCGTCATACCAACATACAACACTCTGCGCTCTGCATCAGTCTTACCTGCAGAGTTTTTCAGCATCATATACACGTTATCGAACTCTCTGCCTTTCGCTTTATGAATGGTCGAAACACTGATAACTCCTTGCTCGTGCGCGTCGTAAAAGTCCTCGAATTTCGATTCATTTAAAAATTCCTCAAAATCAGAACGATACTTCACCGGATGAGTTGCTTCGAAATCCGATATCAACCGCCTTACATTATCGATGCAGGCACTGTCGCAATAACGGCCAGAGAACAACTCCCTCTTTGCATTCTTCCATGCTTTGTCCGATATAACGGGAGAATGAAGATTTCGATCTATGGATTTAAGGAACACGCGGATTTCAAGAAGGTTGTAGAGACTAAATCCGTCAAGAGACTGAATGAGTTTTGCTCGCTTTCCGTGCTTCAACAAAAGCCCGAGTATACAAAGAGCTTCATCGTTCGTATTAGTAAGCACACACGCCTTGCCTGCTTTGTATGTTGCGATCAGATCATTAACCACAGCTTCTTCCATATTGGCACAGGCGTGATGAGTGATTCTCACATCTCCGGATTTATCCGTCTCCGCCTCAATCGGAGCGGACTTCATTCTATTTGTAATTGATTTTACAAAAGCATTCGCGAGCCCAACAACGTTTGCACTGCTTCTGTAATTCGCTGTCATCTCATATTTGCGAGCTCCATAATCTTTAATCAAAGCTCCGAGATACTTGGAATTAGCTCCCCGAAACTCATAAATGTTCTGATCATCATCACCGACGGCAACAACTCGCATCTCATCATTGATTGTCATAAGAGCCTTCACGAGCTCAAATTCGTGCTCATCCATGTCCTGAGCTTCATCGATAACCAAAACGCTTTTTGAGATCTTTCCTTGCTCAACTTCGCCATTTCGAATCCTTTCGACCGCATCCTTGACGACATTTTTTGATGCGTCCAAGGTCCCGAGCCTTCCGAGAAGATCAAAGCAATACGAGTGGAAAGTTTTGATTTCCACAAAATTTGCCGCATTCCCGATCAAGCCGATCAACCGCTTTTTGAATTCGGTAGCCGCCGCACGAGAAAAGGTTACCATCAACAGTTGCTCGTGTTTTACATCTTCAAGAAGAAGCAAGGATGCGAGCTTGTGCACAAGCACCCTTGTCTTGCCGCTTCCGGGCCCTGCCGTGACTACAATATACTTAGAAGCCGCATCGTTTATAATCTCGGATTGTTTATCTGAAAGCGATCCAAAGAGCTGATTGTATTTTTCAGGCGTGATATTACGTTCGATTTCTTTTGCTCTATCACCTTTGAAGTAGGTCGCAATGAACTTCTTAAAGTCCATATTGAAGTAGTCTTGAACAAATTTTAATGCAGCATCATAGTCACGAACCATAAGGTTCGCATATTCGCCGACAATGTGAATTTGCCTTATCTTTTGCTTGTAAAACTCATCAAGCAGACGGTAATCGTCTACCTTATATTTAATACGGTTATCCTTAACAAGCCGCTTAATTTCCATTCTATTGTAAAGAACAAGGAAACCGCCTTCGATCTTTAGTGCGCCGATTTTAGAAAGATATAAAAGAGCATCCTCCACGTCAGAAAGAGAAACAGGAATTCCGTCAAAATTCATTCTCGGGACCGCCTGATAGTCCTTAAACAAGCCCACAAGAGAAAACTCAACAGGTTTCTTCTCGGTATCAGATCCACCATACGGAAGCGCTTTTGAATAAAGTTCGTCAAGGATGAAGCGACAAATCTCCACTCTTCGCTCAAACCTGCTTATAAGTCGTTTAAGATCAAACGACGGAACAAGATTCACCAAGACGCTATCTCTATTTTCTTCTTTCGTTATATAGTTTTTGATTGTCAGATAGTGAAGAAGCGTTCTGATGTTCTTCACATTGGAGGTAGCAATGCCTTTGTTTTGTGCTTCTTCATTAAGTTCTTTAAATCCAAAGGTGATGCCTGCATCCGTGATCTTTAAAAGAAGAAATCTTTCAAGTTCTGAGAAGCTCTCAAGAATACGAACCGATTTATTCTGACCGCCGGAATCATAAATATATGCGGACATATCGCCATAATCCTCAAGCAATCCGACCTGACGCATAAGATTTATCGACTCGATTACAGACGCTTTCTTTATTCCAAGAATATCAGCGAGATAGTCTACACGAGATTCGGCATCTGCGTTTCCAGCCGTTGCGACACTACGATTTGAAATCAAAGATTTCACAATACGGCACGCCGTATTTTTTTGTTCATCCGTAAACAGATCAGAGTCGCAAATACAATCGGATGCCTCCTTCATATTCTTTGCACGAATACTCGTTGCATATACTTTCGGAACGTTTCGTCCTCGCACAATATACCCTGCAGTTTCAAGCGCAGACACAGCGGTTCGAACACGCGTCTCCATTTCAGCTCCGGCAGAATCAACCCAACCAGCCTGACGCGCAATTTCAAGAGCGGAACAACAAACATTGGGCCTGTTCTTCGTCAGGTCTTTGATCGCTTTCCACACCTGTTGTATTTCACTGATACTCAACTTAGTTTGATTGAGAAGGATGAAATGCTTATCCAAATCATTGTCGTTGAAAAGGACGTAGCAATCAGCCTGTAAGTCAGGATTTCGTCCCGCTCTACCCGCTTCCTGAACATAATTTTCGAGAGAATCCGAAATGTCATAGTGAACGACAAGCCTTACATCACTTTTATCAACGCCCATTCCAAAAGCCGAGGTCGCCACAATAATTGACACCTCGTTATTCATAAAGGCGTTTTGATTGGTAATCTTTTCGTTGGGATCCAGCTTTCCGTTGTACGGAAGAGCCCTAAGTCCGTCGCTTGTCAATTTGCCTGCGAGATCAAACGTGCGCTTGGTTCTCGAAACATAGACAATCGTCGGACAGTTTTTCTGCACAATTAACCTACGTAGCTCATTATATTTTTCCTCATCGGTTTCTTTGTATAAAACCGTGTAGTGAAGATTTTTTCTCGCCGCAGAGGACGCGAATATTTCAAGATCCAAATCTAGCTTTTTCTTGAAATAATCACAAATGTCCGTAACAACCTTCTGCTTTGCCGTTGCGGTAAAGCAAGACACGGGAATCGATTTCTTATCAGCTTTCTTTTCCTCTTGGAGTTTGCGGATGAAATCTCCGATATAGAGATAATCCACTCTAAAATCTTGTCCCCACGCCGAAAAACAGTGAGCCTCGTCAACTACGAATCTCACTATATTACGCGACATCAAAAGATGCTCTATGGTTTTAGAACGCAACTGCTCGGGTGAGATATAAAGAATCGAAGCCTGTCCGCTTGAGACTCGCATAAGAGCATCCCTTCGTTCAATAGGATCGAGCATGCCGTTTACCGTAACGGCATCCGTTATCCCCTTTGCCGACAAGTTGTCCACCTGATCCTTCATCAAAGACTGTAAAGGAGAAATGACAACCGTCAACCCGTGCATAGTCTTCCCTGCCATCAACGCTGGCAACTGGAACGTAATGGATTTACCACCTCCGGTCGGGAATACCGACAGCAAAGATTTTCCTTCCACTGCGGCTCTCGCCGCCATTTCCTGAAGCGGCTCTTCGTTGTACGTACGAAAATTATCAAACCCAAATATCTTTTTGAGTCCTATATGTACGTCAAGTGCGTTCCTGCAATAATCGCATCCATCCTCACAAGGAACACCACACAAAAGCTTGATTACATTCTCAATCTTAGGGAAATTGTAAAGCAACCACGGAGGCGTAACGGAGTAGGTATCTTCGCATCCGATCAACGCGAGAGCGTAAGCGACCTCCTTCGCATGATACTTAACAAGAATATCAATATCGGCATTGGCACAAAGTTTGCCTTCATATTCGGCAAGAATCATCTGAGCCATTTCGCTGCCACAAGGTTTAAACTCTACATAATCAAAGAAGCCTTGAAATTCTTCAAAGTTGTAAAGAAGCCCGCAAAATATCTTTTTCTTTCCGGATGAGAGTTGATGAAACGCATTTACTTCATCGAAGAAAAGCGTTTGTGATTTCAGACTGTCATTTACAGGATTGTTCAATTCCTCCGCTTGAAGCTTATCATTTTTCACCAGCTTGTGATACGGTCTCCTCGGGAATAGAAGAGGGGACAAATACAACGTGTCTATGATTCTCTTCGGAACTCTACCGCTCACAATCGGCGTGAGGTATTTCATATCATGATGCACCACATTGTGTCCGCACAAAAAGTCTGCACCCTCTACAAATGCACAAAAATCTGACACGGATGCCGTATGCAACGTTCCCTTGTCGCTACGCACTGCTCCTATGTCATGTATCTTTTTGTCATCGACACCAATCTCAGTGTCAAAAAACACTATGCTTTTTGCCATAACCAGACTCCTCGACCTAACGTTTTACCGATTCAATTTTTATCAATTCCTCCCAATACGAACGACATAACTTCTCATCAACATTTTCATTGTAAACGACGCTTTTGAACTGCCAATTGCCATGCCGATACTTTCGATATTGCGTTATTCCTGATTGGCTCCATGCCGATAGAATTAGCCATTAAAAATCTTCGCATATGTTAGTTACTAAATAGGTAAACCCCTCTTGGGCGTTAGCATACGCCCTCATCACTATCAAATCAATATACCGCACACGAATTTCTTGTGTTTTCGTCTCTTTATCTAACAAAAATGCCGCGCACGGAAAAATTTGCGGGAGTTTGCGGAAATTTGTGGATAAAAATGCATTTGCGGGAATAATTGGAACGCATGAATTTTGACGAAATCAATGGCGGGAACGCATTTCCGCAAACGGCGTTTTTATTGGGCGCGGGACTGGGAACACGCCTGCGCCCGCTGACGGAAAATTGCCCGAAGCCGCTCTTGCCGCTCGGCGGGAAGCCGATGATCTGCCGCGCGATGGATGCGCTGATTGCGCTCGGCATTAAACGCTTCATCATCAACACGCATCATGCCGCGGAAGTTTATCCGGAAAAATTTCCGGGAGGAAATTATCGCGGCGTCCCCGTCGAACTCGTCCACGAGCCCGTTTTGCTCGAAACCGGCGGCGGGCTGAAAAACATTGAGTCGCGCCTCTCGCCCGACGACAAAAATCTGCTCGTTTACAACGGCGATATTCTCGCGGATTTGGACTTAAAAAAACTCGTCGCGGAGCATCTGCGTTCCCGCGCGCTCGCGACCTTGCTTCTGCGCACGGACGAACGCGGGAACGTCAATTTCGAAGAAGAAAAACAACCGCAAGGCGGCAAAGTCGCCGATTTGCGCGATCGCCTCGGAAACGCGGGAACGCGGCGTTGTAGATTCACGGGAATTTATTGCGTTTCGCGAAAATTTTTTGACGAAATTCCTGCCGGGAAAATCGAAAGCGTCGTCGAAGCTTTTCTGCGCGTGATCGCGCGCGGGAACGGTGAAATCCGCGGCATTATCGACGATGCGGGAACGTGGCGCGATCTCGGCACGCTCGCCGAATACGAAGCCGCACAGAAAGACGTATCTTCAATTTAATTACAAATTCAATTTACATACACCTTTCGAAAATTCGATTATTTCAAATAACAAAAAAACGTTTCCGAAAACCGGAAACGTTTTTTTGTTTGAAAAAATCCTTAGTTCCGAGACTCGTAATAGCTCGAATAAGAATTCGCGTAAGACTTGTCCGTGTAATAGTGAGCTGTCTGACGCGGCATTTGGTTGAGCACGGCTCCGAAAATCGGGACTTTAGCTTCTTCCAAACGTCGCAGGCTATTGCGCACCAAAAGACGCGGATTCGTGTTAAATTTAATCGTGAAGATGACGCCGTCGCAACTCGGCAGGAGATTCAGGATATCGCTGACTGCGGCAATCGGCGGAGTGTCGATGATGATGCGATCATAGCGTTCCCGCAGAATTTGGATCATCTCCAAGAACTTTTTGCTGTTAATAACGCGAGTCGGGTTCTTGAATGCACTTCCCGCCGGGAGGACATCCATATCGGGAATGAAATCTTTCACGATACAATCGTCAAGCGGCGCATTATCTTCAATGTAGCGCCGAATACCGATTTCCGAGGCGTCGATTCCCAAAGAGCGTGCAATGTTCGGCAAACGCAAGTCCGCATCGAGCAACAAAACACGTTCTCCGTTAGAGGCATAAACTTCTGCGACGTTTGAAGAGACAAAGGTTTTGCCTTCAGAGGGCGTCGTCGAAGTTACCGCAATAACTTTCGCATTTCTGGAAGCTTCTCCGATTTTCAGCGCAGAATAGAGCGAAATAAACGATTCCGTAACACGACGATTCGTTCCTTTTGCGACCATAGTTGCCTTTTCGACAAGCCCGTTTTTGCGCCCGCGAATGTATTTAACGGAAGCCAAAAGAGGCAGGTTAAGGAAAACTTCGACGTCTTTACTTGTTTTAACCCGATCATCCAAGAAGGAAAGCAGGATAATAACGCCGGCGCCGATTGCCGTTCCCGCGACAATTGCAAACAAGCCGTTCAAAAGGAAGTTTTTGTTTGAAGGCATGTTCGGAACGCTCGCCATGTCCAAAGGCTGAATGATTGACGTCGAAGTTGTCGTCAAGCTCAAGCTTTGGTCTTCCAGGTTGATACGAAGACGTTGCAAAAGTTCTTCGTCATTGCGCAATTGCGCCGTAAGAGTTTCAAGCTGCGTACTTGCTTCCCGCATTTTCTGAAGCTTCGCGGTTTTCTCGATCGCACGTTGCTTTGCTGATTCGTAGCGGCGTTTGGCAGCAACAAAATTTGCGTTAAACTCCGCTTCCGCCTTGGCAACAGCCTTGTCCAATTCCTGTTCCGTCGCGGCGAGTTGTTCTTTCGCACGAATCAACTCCGGATGCTTTTCCGCATAACGCTCGAGCATTGAGCCGATTGCAATACGCTGTTCCGCACGGCGATTAAGCAATGTGCTAACATGCGTATTTGCGGCAATTGCCGGTTGCTCCAGGAGGGAGCTTCCCTCCTTTTTTGCCTTATCGATTTCGTTCAAAATAGCCAGCTGATCGTCGTAATTTTTCTTTTCCGTATCAAGCTGACGATTCATGTCGGAGAGTTCGCTTGCCGCAGTCCCCATGTCCAATTCGAGGAGGTTTTCACGACGAACAAGCTCAACACGTTCCTGACGTTCCATCTCGATTTTCTTTTCGAGATTTTCAATTTTCTGGCGGGTTGTTTCAATTGCCGGATTCGCACGAAGCGCGCGGATCTCCATATTGTATTTGCAAATCTCGTCGATGAAGTAGTCCGTCATCTTCTTTGCAATTTCCTTCGTACGATGCGTATAGCCGACGGTAACGATGAAGGTCGACTTCTTCGGCTGCACCATACGATGGCGAGCAATAACTTCTTCTGCTGAGAGCGGACCCGAGAAGAAATCGCTATCCCGATACGGATCAACCACCTCGGAAAGTTCCGCCTGAGTCAGGCGCTGAACGACACGATTGATAATCTGCTCACTGGTCATGATTTCGACCTGAGTCAGAAAGTCGTCCTGACCGCCGACCTGCATTTCGCCCGTGGTGCGACCAAGTCCAAGGTTTAAGGCCTGTCGCAAAACCTGGACACGTCCCTGCGCCGTGTACTCGGGAACAATGTTATAGGTGTAAACCAAAACACCCGAAAGCACGATAAACACGGAAAGAATCAGATACCAAATTCGCTCCCGAAAGATTGTAATGTAGTCTCCGAGGCTACGCGACTGCATCGTCTCGGAAAGATTTCCTGCGATATCGGACAACCCGACACCGTAATTCCCGTTGTTATAACCGTAGCCGTATCCGTAACCGTAGCCGGCAGGAGGCGGATTTTTTTCCGCTTCCGGTTTATTCGTTCCCGCATCGGCAGGAGGCAAATTTTCTTTTTCTGACATCAGGGTTAAATCTTAGAGTCTTGAACGTAAATCTTATCGCCTTCTTGGAGGAGAATGTCCGGCGCGTTACCTTCTTGAATTTCCTTCAAGTTGATGACGTATGTTTTGTCCTCGCCCTCTGTCTTCCGCACCAAAATAACATTGGTTCGAGAGGCACGCGGAAGCAAGCCTCGTGCCGCAGTAATTGCACGAATGAGCGTGAGGTCTTCCTCCATGGGCATCAGAACGGGACCTACCGCGCCGACAAAACCGTCAACATAAACGCGACGCTCCGCATAAGAGACAATCTGTAAAGAAACCTGCGGATTCACATAGTAAGACGCGTTTTTGTAGTTTTCTTCGATTTTCTCTTTTGCTTCCCGCAAGGTCAAACCGGCGATTTTCACCGGACCGAGAAGATAGAGCGTAATGTTCCCGTCTCCGGACACACGATACTCTCCGCGATTTTCCGGCTCCTGGAACATCTCAAAGCGAATCATATCCATAGGACGAATACGATAATCGCGGGTTTCCAATTGCGGCGGCGTCGAGGTCTGACGCAAATCGCTACCCGTACCGGCATTATTGGTGCAGGCAGAAATTAAGCACATAAAAAAAAGAGTTGCGCAAGACGCCACAACTCTTTTCAAAAAAACGGATTTAATCATTTTTTATAAGATTAAACGCAATCGCGCACTTCCGCTTAGTAGCGGAAGTTGAGCGAAAGAGTAACAATATTGTTCGTGTAGCGCATGCTGTCCAAATTGGAATCATCCCATTGGAAGCTGTAGGTAGCGCTGACACCCAAGTTGTCGTTAATATTATAGTTCGCGCCGGCAGAAAGCGTGTAAACATCATCGCAACGATCGTAATCATTGTAGTCGTCACGGCGATAATCTACAGAACCATTGAGCGTCCACTGCGTATCAACTTTATGATTGACGGAAAGAGCAACACCCGTGGAGGTAATGCTATCCCCGTTCCCGGCAATTTCAAAGTCACGATTGAAAGCCAAGCGAGCCGACGTTTTTTCCGTCACGGCATAATTTACGGCACCGTTGAAGCCCAAGGTGTTCTCACTGTCTTGGCTCCCGAGTTCTTTGCTACGGCGGCTGTAGTCGCTCGTCGTATAACCGATACGTCCGTCAACAGAAAGTTTTTCGGTGAGTTCGCCGACAGCAGAAACCCCGAAGAAGTGCACCTGCTGGTAGCCGGGATTCAATCCGCTCTTGCGCTGAACCGTAGTAGCAGAAAGATCGGAATAACGGAATTCGTAGGAAAGACCCGCACGAAGCTTTTCCGTGAGCACGTTGTGATAAACGCTCAACGGAATCGCGTAAGTTTGGCGATCGTTGTATGAGTCACGATGGTTGTCATAGGTCGTTCCGTTCCACGAAAAACCGGAGCTAAGAGAAACTTTTTCGCCGATTTTGTAGGAGCCGTTTGCACGGGCATAGTAGCTATAATAGCGGACGAGAGCGCCCGGCTGACCGGCAAGATTGCGATTGTCGCGGTTGGTCGTATTTTGATTCATGTCAAAACCGGCAGCAACCGAAGCATTCAAGCGAGCACCCGCATAAGTGTAAAGCAAGTTTGCGTGTGTTCCCTGATAGTTATTTTCATCATCGGACATGTACATCGACAAATCTTCCTTAACGACAAACTTAAGCGAGGATTCAGATTCCTTTCCGCCCTTAGAGACTTCAAGTCCGGGGACCAACTTCAGAATCACATCGCTATCTTTGTCGAAAGAATTCAGGTAAATATTGTCGTTGAACTGAACAGTTCCCGTGCAGAGCAGAGAAACTGCGGTTCCGTCGTCAAATTGATAGAGAGGCGCGTCTGCGAAAGCAGGCGTCGCAGCGGCTCCGAGAGCCGCAACAGTTAATAAGCCACCAAAGGTCTTTTTCATATCAATCATTAATTAGGGTGAACAGTGAATTGGAACGGATTCTCTTATTCTTTCCAGTATTACGCAAGAAAAATCTATTCTTTTGATTCGTCGCCTCCCAGCGTCGTCAGTTTAACGCGACGATATGCAGGAAGCCCGGTTCCGGAAGGAATAAGATGTCCCATAATAACGTTTTCCTTGAAGCCGGTAAGTTTGTCTTTCTTGGAAAGCGTCGCAGCATCCGTGAGCACGCGCGGCGTTTCTTGGAAAGATGCTGCAGAAATGAACGATTCCGTTTCGAGAGATGCCTTGGTAATGCCAAGCAGTACCGGCGTATAGGTTGCGGGAGCACCGCCCATCTCTTCGATGCGAGCATTTTCTTCGAGAATCATCGATCGATCGACCTTTTCATCCCAAAGATATTTCGTATCGCCCGGATCGCTGATTTTCACCTTACGAAGCATGCGTGCAACGATAACTTCAATGTGCTTGTCATTAATCGTAACACCTTGCATACGGTAAACGCGTTGAATTTCTTCGATAAGGTGATTCTGAATCGCTTCAAGTCCGAGAACTTCAAGAATTTCATGCGGGTCCGGCGAACCTTCCGTAAGCAATTGTCCCTTGTGAACATGATCGCCTTCCTGAACCGTAATATGCTTTCCGTGCGGAATGAGATGCTCGGACGGAACTCCGTCTGCCGGAGTGATGACCAAGCGTTTCTTTCCGCGAAGCGTTCCGCCGAAAGAGACAATACCGTCGGCTTTCGCCATTTCTGCAACTTCCTTCGGGCGACGCGCTTCAAAGAGCTCGGCGACACGCGGAAGACCACCGGTAATGTCCTGCGTCTTAGAAGCGGAACGCGGCGTTTTTGCGAGGAGAGCCCCCGGCAAAATTTCGTCACCGTCTGCGACAACCACCTGTGCTCCGGTCGGGATTGCATGTTTTGCGACACATTTATTGCCGACAAAAACTTCAACCGACGGATTCAAGTCGTCACTGTGTTCAATAACAACCGCCTGAACCTGTCCCGTCGCTTCGTTCATTTCGGCAGAAACCGTAACACCCGGAATCATATCGCGGAAACGGATACGTCCGGATTTTTCCGCGAGAATCGGAATATTATGCGGGTCCCACTTTGCGAGTAATTCTCCGGATTTAATTACTCCGCCATCTAAAACGGAGAGCACCGTACCAATAACGATTTCATGCTCGTCAATGACCTTCGACGGATCTTTTTCGTCGAGAATTTCGATTGAGCCCGTCTTGTTAAGTACGACAGCCGCGCTTTCGCCGACCTCCACGTAGCGGAGATTCTTATAGCGTACAAGACCGCCGACGGGAACGCGAATTTCCGGATTTTTCAAAATCTGATTTGCAATCCCGCCGATGTGGAAGGTACGCATCGTCAACTGCGTTCCCGGTTCACCGATGGATTGCGCAGCGATAATCCCGACAGACGAACCGCGTTTGACAAGCTTGCCCGTGGACGGGTCAAGACCGTAAGCCAATGCCGGAATACTGTTAATCTTCATATGCGTAAGCGGCGACATCACTTTGACGCGTTCAATGCCGACATGCTCAATCTTCTTCGCTACTTCCGAGGAAATCATTTCACCGCAACGGACCAAAATCTCATCCGGATTCTGCGGGTTGCGAACATCTTCACTGGAGCAACGTCCGACAATACGTTCAGAGAGCTTGACGATTTCGTCTTCACCGTCGCGAATTGCACGCTTCCAAACGCCGTCACGATTTCCGTCATCATCCACCGTAACAATAACGTCCATTGCCACGTCGCAAAGTTTACGCGTCATGTAACCGGCGTCGGCCGTTTTCAGCGCCGTGTCTGCGAGTCCTTTACGTGCACCGTGCGTGGAAATAAAGTACTCCCCGATAGTAAGCCCGTCACGGAAAGACGAGAGAATCGGGCGTTCAATAATTTCACCGTTCGGCTTTGCCATGAGGCCACGAGCACCGCAGAGCTGACGAACCTGCTGTTTGTTCCCGCGGGCACCGGAATCCATCATAACGTAAACCGGATTGAGAATCCAACGTCCTTTGTTGCGCGGATCCGCTTCTGCGGATTTCCCCTTAACGGAAGCTGCGGGAACGGCAGACGCCTCAAGCGTTTTAAACACGGCAGAAGCAATTTCGTTAGTCGCCTCCGTCCAAATGTTAACTGTTTTATTGTAACGTTCGCCGGCGGTAATAATCCCTTTCTTATATTGCGCTTCAACTTCATCGCGCTTCGACGCGGATTTCTTAACAATCTCCGCTTTTTCCTTCGGGAAAATCATGTCTCCGATACCGATTGAAATCCCGGCACGCGTCGCGATGCGGAAGCCTAAAGCTTTAAGACCGTCCACAACTTCGGGAACACCGTCTTTTCCGACAAGCTTATAGGAATTGAGAATCAAATCGCCGATCTGACCTTTTTTGACGGAAAGATTGATGAAGCCCATCCCGTCGGCGGGAACGGAAGCGTCGTCGACCAAGCGCTTCTTCGGCCAAATTTGATTGAAGATAATGCGCCCGATTGTCGTACGAATAATTTTTTTCGTCGGATTTCCGTAGAAAGTCGATTTCCCGAAGTCCGGGTTAACAAAATCAACCCAGCTATGGAAGTGCAATGCTCCGTCCATTTCCGCCATCTGAGCTTCTTCGACCGAGCCGATAAGCGGGACATGTTCCCCGGCTTTCGGTTGCGTCGGCGGCTCAAACGTGAGGTAGTACGAACCGAGAATAATGTCCTGAGACGGCGTAATAATCGGCTTCCCGCTGGAGGGAGAAAAGATATTATTCGTGGAAAGCATCAGGAGTTTACATTCCATGATTGCTTCCGTCGAAAGCGGAACGTGAACCGCCATTTGGTCGCCGTCGAAGTCCGCATTATAAGCGGTACAAGTCAACGGATGAAGGCGCATCGCATCCCCTTCAATAAGCACCGGCTCAAATGCCTGAATCGACAAGCGGTGGAGCGTCGGAGCACGGTTAAGCATAACCGGATGCCCCTTGGTAACTTCTTCAAGAATATCCCAAACTTCCGGCGGGCGTTTTTCAATCATCTTGCGCGCACCGCGAACCGTATGAACGAACCCGAGTTCTTTGAGGCGACGAATGATAAACGGTTCAAAAAGAACCAATGCCATTTTTTTCGGCAAGCCGCACTGGTTGAGTTTGAGTTCCGGGCCGATGACGATGACAGAGCGCCCGGAATAGTCAACACGCTTACCGAGAAGATTTTGACGGAAACGACCCTGCTTTCCTTTGAGCATGTCGCTCAAGGATTTCAACGGTCGATTCCCCGCTCCCGTGACAGCGCGCCCATGACGTCCGTTGTCAAAAAGAGCGTCCACCGACTCCTGCAACATACGCTTTTCGTTGTTAATAATAACATCCGGCGTCTTAAGCTGGAGCAGGCTGCGAAGGCGATTATTGCGGTTGATGACACGACGATAGAGATCATTCAGGTCTGAAGTGGCAAAACGACCTCCATCAAGCGGCACCAACGGGCGAAGATCCGGCGGAATAACCGGAAGCACTTCCAGAATCATCCATTCCGGACGATTCCCGGATTCGATAAATCCCTGAATAACTTTCAAACGACGGGCAAGCTTAATCTTTGCCTGCTTCGAACGCGTATTCGACATTTGCTCCTGCAGTTCCTGAACGACCTGCGGAAGGTCAAGAGCCGCAAGCACATCGCGGAGCGCTTCCGCCCCCATTTTTGCGACAAAAGCATCGTCTCCGTATTCGAGTTGAGCCTGGCTGTATTCTTCCTCGGTGAGCAGCTGCTTCGTTTCAAACGGCGTCTTGCCCGGATCAACGATCAGATATTTTTCGTAGTAAATAACGGATTCAAGCTGGCGTGCCGTCATGTCAAGCAAAAGACCGAGGCGCGACGGCATTGATTTCAAGAACCAAATATGCGCGACGGGAACGGCAAGTTCGATGTGTCCCATACGACGGCGGCGTTCCCGTGAAACGGTAACTTCAACTCCGCAACGATCGCAGACAACACCTTTGAACTTGATGCGCTTGTACTTTCCGCAAGCGCATTCGTAATCGCGTACCGGACCGAAAATACGTTGACAAAACAGTCCTCCCGGTTCCGGCTTGAACGTACGATAATTAATGGTTTCCGGGTTTTTGACTTCCCCGTGAGACCACTGACGGATCGCATCCGGAGAAGCGATGGAGATGGAAACGTAGTCGAAAGACGACTCGCGCTCGTTGTTATTATCGGATTCTACGTGATTCATCGAAAAATCTTCCTTGAAATAAAATTAAACTTCTTGAAGCGATTCGGGAACGTTCGCTTAGAACGTCGCCGAATCTCCCATGCGAACATCCAGTCCGAGAGCCTGCATTTCCTTAACAAGCACGTTGAACGACTGAGGCGTTCCCGCCGCAAGGCAATTGTCTCCCTTGACAAGATTTTCGTACATCTTGGTGCGCCCGGAAACGTCGTCGGACTTGACGGTAAGGAACTCTTGAAGCGTGTATGCGCTCCCGTAGCCTTCCAATGCCCAAACTTCCATTTCCCCGAGACGCTGCCCGCCATATTGCGCTTTCCCGCCGAGAGGTTGTTGCGTAATCAAGCTATACGGACCGACCGCGCGCGCGTGAATCTTGTCCGCAACCAAGTGATTAAGCTTCATCATGTAAATAATGCCAACAACGACATCCTGGTCAAACGGCTCACCCGTCCGACCGTCAAAGAGCACAGTCTTTCCGCTATGCGGCAAGTTGGCTTCATCAAGATAACCGCGAATCTTGTCTTCCGGAATACCGTCGAAAATCGGAGTCGCGACCTTGATGCCAAGCGTCTTACAGGCCCAGCCCAAGTGCGTCTCAAGAACCTGTCCGACGTTCATTCGTGAAGGAACGCCCAGAGGATTCAGACAAATATCAACCGGCGTACCGTCCGGCAGATACGGCATATCCTCGACGGGAACGATACGGGCAACAACCCCCTTGTTCCCGTGGCGCCCTGCCATCTTATCGCCGACTTGAATTTTGCGCTTCGCCGCGATGTACACCTTAACATTCTTGATGACTCCCGTGTCATCTTCTCCGGATTCAATCGCTGCGACCTTGCGATCACGTTCATTTTCAAGTTCATCGAAACGCTTCTGATATTCCTCGACGATACGCATAATCTTAATGCGAACCGGCGATTGCGGCATTTCAATATATTTCGAAACGGACGCGAGTTTACGCAGAAGCGTCTTCGTGATTTTTCGTCCCGCAGGAATGATAACTTCTCCGTTATCGCTATTGACAACATCCAACGGGATTTTTTCACCGAGAAGAATATTCGAAAGCGATTCGGTAAGTTCGTCGCGAAGTTTTTCAGATTCCGAACGGAACGTTTCGTTCACGCTCTTGATCTGACGGCGCATATCGGATTGCGATTGCGTTTTTTCAACTTCCTTGTCTGAACGGCAAGATACCTTGACATCCATAACAATTCCATATGTTCCCGACGGAACTTTAAGCGACGAATCCTTAACGTCGGCAGCCTTTTCGCCGAAGATTGCTCGAAGCAGCTTTTCTTCAGGCGCAAGCTCCGTTTCGGATTTCGGCGTAATCTTACCGACAAGAATGTCTCCCGGTCCGACTTCCGCTCCCACTCGAATAACTCCCGTACGGTCAAGGTTCTTCAACGCATCTTCTCCGACATTCGGGATATCGCGCGTAATTTCTTCCGGTCCGAGTTTCGTGTCACGCGCAGTCACTTCAAATTCCTCGATATGAATCGAAGTAAACACATCGTCCTTCAAAACCCGTTCGCTAAGCAGAATTGCGTCTTCGAAGTTGTATCCGTTCCACGGCATAAACGCGACAAGAACGTTACGTCCGAGCGCAAGCTCCCCGTCTTGAGTCGCAGCGCCATCGGCAATACACTGCCCCTTCTTCACCTTGTCGCCTTTCCGGACAATCGGGCGCTGGTTAAAACACGTCGTCGCGTTCGAACGAAGGAACTTACGAAGTTCGTAAACGATCGCATCCTTACTGTTTTCTTTTCCGTCTTTGGAAACAACAATTTTTCGGGCATCAACAGACGCAACAATTCCGTCTTCAAGTGCAAGCGAAACTGTTTTAGAGTCTTCCGCCACACGCTGTTCCAAGCCGGTCCCGACATACGGAGCTTCCGGCTGAAGCAAGGGCACCCCTTGACGTTGCATGTTCGAGCCCATAAGCGCACGATTTGCGTCGTCGTGTTCAAGGAAGGGAATCAATCCTGCCGCCACGGAAACAACTTGCTTCGGGGAAACGTCAATATAATCGACTTCCGACGGATCGAGGGAGAGAACATCGTCGCGGAAACGCGCCGTAACTTTCCCGATAAGATTGCCCTTTTCATCCATTTCCGAGTTCGCCTGAGCAACTTTGTAGCGCTCTTCGTCGTCGGCAGTCATGTATTCGACCTTATTGGTTACGCGCCCTTTTTCAACTTTACGATAAGGCGATTCGATAAAGCCGAACTCATTCACGCGAGCATACGTCGCCAACGAATTGATAAGACCGATATTCGGACCTTCCGGGGTTTCAATCGGACAAATACGACCGTAATGAGACGGATGAACGTCACGGACTTCGAAGCCCGCACGATCACGGTTCAATCCCCCCGGCCCGAGAGCAGACAGACGACGCTTGTGCGTAAGTTCTGACAAGGGATTGATTTGATCCATGAACTGGGAAAGCTGGCTTCGCGCAAAAAAGTCGCGAACAACCGTGCTGAGCGCCTTCGGATTAATCAGGCGACCCGGCGTAATCGTCTCCACGCTAGGATCAAACATTGCCATGCGATCCCGCACGTGGCGTTCTGTCCGAGCCAATCCGACACGGCATTGATTTGCAAGCAATTCACCTACATTACGAATGCGACGTGCGCCCAAGTGGTCGATATCGTCAACCACACCATCCCCGCGCTTCAAATTACAGAGATATTTCGTTGCCTGAACAATATCTTCAATCTGGATGATACGCGTCTCAATCGGAGTCTTAAGATTGAGTTTTTGATTAATTTTATAACGCCCTACACTTCCGAGGTCATAGCGTTTTGCATCCTGGAAGAGGCGCTTCAGCAAAGAACGCGCATTAGCAACCGTCGCCGGTTCGCCCGGGCGCAAAACTTTATAAATATCTTTAAGTGCTTCTTCTTCATTGCGCGTCGGATCCTTTTTGAGCGCACGAATAATCGCACCATCGTCCGTAGACGTGTCAATCACTCGAATTGAAGCAATCCCGATTTTACCGACTTCTCGAAGAATCGTTTTCGTAATCGGCTCAAATGCACGAGCAAGAATCTTCCCCTTTTCGGAGTCCACAATATCTTCGACAAGAACATACTTGGAAACACCGTCCATATCGATCGCTTTCTTAACCTTCAGCGTTTCGAAAGTGTAAAAAAGCTCCATGATTTCAGCGTCCGTGGAATAACCGAACGCACGCAAAAGCGTTGTGATCAGGAATTTACGGCGGCGGCGACGGCGGTCCAAATAGACATAAAGAAGATCATTTTGGTCAAACTGTACTTCCAACCAAGTCCCTCTGTCCGGAATAATACGGAAAGCGAAAAGAGTTTTTCCGCTGGAGTGGTCGGATTGTTCAAAGCAGAGCCCCGGAGAACGGTGCAGTTGGCTGACGATAACACGCTCCGCGCCATTAACAATAAAAGAGCCGCGATCCGTAATCAGGGGAATTTCCCCCATGAAAATTTCTTCTTCCTTGATGCGATCGCCTTCTTCGCAAAGTCGAAGTTTCAAAAAGAGTTTAACGGAATAGGTAATCCCTTCGCGAATGCATTCAAGCTCCGTATTCTTCGGAGCTTCCAGGCTGTAGCTGATATATTCGACACGGCAACGACCGTCATAGCTTTCGATCGGAAAAATTTCGCGGAAGACACCTTCCAACCCAACCGGTTTGCGGCTTGTTGCCGGCAAATCACGTTGCAAGAACTCGTTGTAAGAGTTGATTTGATTTTCGATAAGATTCGGCGGAGGAATAACCTCGCTGAGAGTACCAAAATTTTTACGTGTTGACATAATAGTCTCGTTGTTGGGTTTATTTAAAAATTTTGTTAAAAAAAGTGGAAATTGAAGAGAACGGAAAAGCCTTTCCCTTCAAACCGGAAATGCGGACAGCGCAACACTGTCCGCAATCCGGATTTAAATGTGAGGAGAAATTCAAGTAATTACTTGATTTCGACCGTCGCACCGGCAGCTTTAAGCTTAGCTTCGATTTCCTTAGCTTCGTCTTTGGAGCAGCCTTCTTTAATGGCTTTCGGAGCGCTTTCAACGAGTTCCTTAGCTTCTTTGAGGCCAAGACCCGTGATTGCACGAACTTCCTTAATAACGTTAATGGCACTCGCGCCTTTATCTTTGAGGATAACGTCGAACTCCGTCTTTTCTTCAACCGGAGCAGCAGCAGCGCCTGCAGCGCCCGCAACAGCAACCGGAGCAGCCGAAACGCCCCAGAGTTCTTCGAGTTCTTTAACGAGAGCGACCATATCCTTAACGGGTTGGGCGCTCAGCCATTCGATGACTTGTTCTTTTGTGATGTCTGACATGATATTTAGTTCCTTGAATGATTAGCGTTCGCGAAATAACGAACATTTAAGGGGTTATCGCCCCTAACCGATTTCTTTGGAGTTCCCGTCCTCCGCTTTTCGCATGAAGAGAAGCGGAGGACGAAAAGATTCTTCTTACTCGGACGCGCCGCCTTCTTTGTCGTTCTTGGCAACAAGAACACGGACGAACGAGCCTGCCGGCGTAGAAAGAAGCGAGAGGAAGAGCGCACGAGCTTCCGCAAGAGACGGGAGCTTGGAAAGTTCTTCAACCGCATCCTTATTCAAAAGCTCTCCTTCGACAACGCCAGCCTTGATTTCAAGACGTGCCTTGTCTTTAAAGAACTTGAAAAGCACTTTGGCAACTCCGCTCGGATTGTCTCCGCCGGTAACGATTGCCGTATGCCCGGACAAATACTCGGCAAGATCCGGAAGCTGAGCTTCCTTAGCCGCAATATTCAAAATGCTGTTTTTGACAACGTGGTATTCCGCGTTAAACTCACGAAGCTGAGTGCGAATCGTAGCCGCATCAACAACGGTAACACGCGTAAAATCCGCCAAAATAAGATAGTTCGACTTCGCAAGGTGCTGTGCAACTTCGTCTACGAGAAATTTCTTTTCAGATCTCATGGATTCTCAGTCCTTTCTTAGGCGATGTAGGGTTTAACGTCAATTTTGACACCCGAGCTCATCGTGGAGCTGACCGTCAAAGACTTTATGAACTTCGCGCCCTTGAGCGCTTCCGGCTGAGCTTTGACGAGCGCTTGAATCGCTGCTTCCGCATTTTCAGCAAGTTGCTTGGAATCAAACGAACGCTTTCCGATGACAATCGCAATATTCGCGGTTTTGTCCATCTTAAATTCAACACGACCGCCTTTAACAGCCTTAATCGTGGCCGGAATATCATCCGAAACCGTTCCCGACTTCGGATTCGGCATCAAACCGCGAGGTCCGAGAACACGCGCGACTTTGCGGACATCTTTCATTGCCGATGTCGTAGAAATCGCGACATCAAAGCCGGTCCAACCGGAATTAACTTTTTCGATAAGGTCGGCAAGTCCTGCAGCATCCGCGCCTGCATCAAGAGCTTCCTGCGCATTTTCCGTAAAGACGATAACCGAGACTTTCTTTCCGCTTCCGTTCGGAAGGGAAACCGTCCCGCGAACCATCTGATCGGACTGCTTCGGATCAACGCCCAGACGAGCACTGATTTCTACTGTTTCGTCAAACTTTGCCTTCGGCATTTTTGCGAGCATTTCAACAGCTTGTTCAACTGTGTAGAACGCCGCCAAATCGCCGACGGACTTCGTTGCCGTATAACGTTTGGATTCTTTTTTTTGCATTGATTTCGACTTTCTTGTCTCCTGCTTAATTGCAGTATTTAGAAAACTATCCGACGACTTCGATGCCCATAGAGCGCGCAGTCCCTTCAATCATTCGAGCTGCCTGATCCGCATCCACCGCATTCAAGTCTTTTTTCTTAATTTCAACGATTTCGAGAATCTGCTTGCGCGTAACTTTCCCGACCTTCGTTTTATTCGGAACTCCGGAGCCGCTTTCAATCTTAGCAGCTTTCTTCAAGAGAACCGCCGCCGGCGGTGTCTTAAGAACGAACGTAAAAGATTTGTCCTGATAAACCGTGATAACGACAGGAAGGATCATCCCTGCCTGATCTTTTGTGCGAGCATTATACTCCTTACAGAAGGCCATGATGTTCACGCCTTTTGCACCGAGCGCCGGACCTACGGGAGGAGCCGGATTCGCAGCTCCCGCCGGAAGCTGGAGTCTAATTTCACCTACTACTTTTTTTGCCATTTGTTGTGTATTTTTAAAGGTTGAATTCGAACGAACTAACTTTCAAGAACACGCTCCACCTGCCAGAACTCAAGCTCAACCGGCGTCAGACGCCCGAAAATCGATACGGACACCTGCATCTTTCCTCGCTCATTGTCAAGAGAATCAATCGTTCCCGTGAGATTCATAAAGGGACCTTCGAGAATCTTAACTTCTTCTCCCTCGTTGAACTGAACCTTCGGCACAACCTTTCCTTCCGCCGCCTTAATCTGCTCTTGAATTTGTGCAATTTCAGCAGGCTTAAGTTTGACCGGATGTTCTCCGCCGATAAAATCAATCACCCCCTGAACGTTGCGGACAAAGAACCAAGGCTTGTTAATTAGGCGCCCTTCTTCGTCAAACAAACGCATCCGGAGGAAGATATAATTCGGGTAAAGCTTACGAACTCGTTGGGTTTTCTTTCCCTTACGAACTTCCTGGACATTTTCCGTCGGCATCAAGACTTCCTTGATATAGTCCTGCAATCCCTCAATCTCGATAAACTTATCAAGATACTTTTTCACCTTCTGCTCCATATTGGAGAGTGTCTGGATTGCATACCAATCAAAGCAAGCTCCCGCCTCTGTCTGTTCCATGGTGTCTGTTTTTTGAAAGTTATTTATGTTGGAAAAACGCCTGTGTAAAACTAGGCGCTTACAAGTTTAGTCAAAAACTGAATCAGACTTCCGAGAGACAAGTCAAAGGCAAAGATGACACACGTCAGAAGCATAACGGCAACACAAACAACAATCGTATATTGCGCAAGCTCTTTCGGCTTCGGCCAAATAGCCTTCTTGAAAACTTCCGAACAAGTTTCATTAAAGAACCGTCGGCTTGTTCCGATAAGACTGAAAATTTTCGAAAACATTGTTTAAAGTGGCAGGGCAGGAAGGAATCGAACCCTCGTATGCGGTTTTGGAGACCGCCGTTCTACCATTGAACTACTGCCCTGTGATTTTAGGTACGGAAGCCGGGAACGAATATTGCTTCGTCCCGGCATCCGCAAAATCCAAATCGCGATCGACTACTTGATGATGTCGATGATACGACCCGAACCGATCGTGCGACCGCCTTCACGGATAGCGAAGCGCTGTCCCTTGTGCATAGCAATCGACTTGCCGAGTTCGATTTCGATTTCAACGTTGTCGCCCGGCATAACCATTTCGGTGCCTTCTGCGAGCTTAACAACACCCGTAACGTCTGCCGTTCCGAAGAAGAACTGCGGGCGATAGTTGGAGAAGAACGGCGTATGGCGTCCGCCTTCTTCCTTCGTGAGGACGTAAATTTGAGCTTTAGCCTGCGTGTGCGGCGTAATCGAACCCGGTTTCGCGATAACGTGTCCGCGGAGGATCTGGTCTTTTTCGATGCCGCGGAGAAGGATACCGACGTTGTCACCGGCTTGCCCTTGATCGAGGCTCTTGCGGAACATTTCAACTCCCGTAACCGTGGACTTCATCGTGTCGCCAAGACCGACGATTTCAACTTCTTCGCCAACCTTAATAACACCCTTTTCGATACGTCCCGTAGCAACCGTACCACGACCGGTGATCGAGAAGACGTCTTCAACAGACATCATAAACGGCTGGTCGATTTCGCGTTCCGGTTCCGGAATTTCCGTGTCGAGAACGTCCATAAGCTCGGAAACCGCCTTGTAGCCCGGACCTTCCGCATTGTTTGCAGCCGCATCTTCGAGAGCTTGCGTTGCAGAGCCGCGAACGATCTTGGCGTTGTCTCCGTCAAATTCATACTTGCTGAGAAGGTCGCGAACTTCCATTTCAACGAGTTCGAGCAGATCCGGATCGTCGAGAAGGTCGCACTTGTTCAACCAAACAACGATTTTCGGCACGCCGACCTGACGAGCAAGAAGAACGTGTTCCTTCGTCTGCGGCATAGGTCCGTCAGCAGCAGAAACAACGAGAATCGCGCCGTCCATCTGAGCTGCGCCGGTAATCATGTTCTTAACGAAGTCAGCGTGACCCGGGCAGTCAACGTGCGCATAGTGGCGCGCATTGGATTCGTATTCAACGTGAGCAGCCGCAATCGTAACGGTTTTCGTGTCGTCACGAACCGTACCGCCCTTAGCGATATCCTTATAGGATTTCACCTGAGCGAGACCTTTAGCAGCTTGAACTGCGAGAATAGCAGCCGTCGTGGTCGTTTTGCCGTGGTCGATGTGACCGATCGTGCCGACATTGACGTGCGGTTTCGTGCGAACGTAGGTTTCTTTAGCCATAGTTTTAGTATTTGTTGTTTATTGTTTTATGTTGAAAATTGGAAATGGAGCCCCCGAGCAGACTTGAACTGCCGACCTCGTCCTTACCAAGGACGCGCTCTACCGACTGAGCTACAAGGGCATCCGCATTCTCCCGCGAACGAAAGAAAAGGAAGTGCTATTTTCTCATTTCCGAGAAAATCGTCAACACTTTTTTTAACGCCCCACACAAAATCGGAATTTCCCCTGCTCCCGCAGATGCACGGAAGCCCAAGACCGGACAAAGGACAACACACGCCTGTCAATCTCCGAACTTCCGGACGAGCGTGTTATCGTAAAATGCCGATAAGCCGCCTCTCCATAGCAATCAATTTCGATCGGAGCCCACAGCATTCTTGCATCATACATTCCTTCCAAGGAAATGCTCCCGCAAAACAACTCTTTGCCGTTCCCGCAGTCGACAACCGCCATACGCACACCCGGCTCAATCGGCGCAGACATATCAAACACACGAGATTCTCCAAATGAATTTGCAACCCCCCATCGGCGCGCGCCATCAAAAAAATCTTCTTCCGGACGCGCAAAGTGTTCCCGCAATGCCAATTCTTCCCGATTCGTATCCAAAAAGAAATTCCCGAGAAATCCGAGATTCTCGTCACGATTGATTTTTTCATCCGTCTCCGAAGCGTTCCCGTAAACATTCCAACGCGTCGGCAAGAACAACGGAGTCGAGTCGCGTAACTCATCCCCTTCGGCAACATGCCCCCGAACAAACAAATGCGGGAACACGCCATCCTCGCTACGCTCTACCGAGACATTCGGCGAAAACAAAAATGCCACCCCGCACACACAAACAAAGACACCAACAAACACCCAACGCATTTGTACGGTAAAATTTTTGCGATAAAACCGATAAACGCGATATGACCATTTCGAAGGACTCAATGCCTGCACCCGACTCACAATGCGACAAATTCTCTACTAAGAGCACTTTTTTTGCCATCATAAAAATTCCGCATTGACTCAATCCCGGGAAAACGATTTCGTGGAGGCTCTTTTCAATTACGGAGAGATGACAGAGTGGCCGATTGTGCCTGACTCGAAATCAGGTGTACTGCAAGGTACCGGGGGTTCGAATCCCTCTCTCTCCGCCACTTTTTAAAACCCCGTTCAGGTAAGCCGGAACGGGGTTTTACATTAAACGGCTAAAGCGCCTCCAGCGCCCGGCAAACTTCATCAATCAGAAATCCCGGAGTCGATGCCCCCGCCGTAACACCAACCGTTTTGTAGCGGGCAATAGCCTTCAAATCCAATTCCTTCAACGTCTCGACGTGAAAGCAGGGAACTCCCTGGAGTTCAACGAGCCGGGCAAGCTTCAGAGTATTTGCAGAATGTCTTCCGCCGATAACGACAATTGCTTCCGCCCCTTCCCGCGCCAATGCGGGAACGTCGCCCTGGCGATCCCGCGTTGCCCCGCAAATCGTATTGAAGATGACGGCTTGCGGGAAACGCTTTTTTAGTGCCTCCGCCAAAATTTCAAATTCATCAACATACATCGTCGATTGAGAAACCATACAAACCTGCTCTCCCAAGTCAGGAAGTCGCTCAATGTCATCAAGCGTGCGGACGGCGTGACCGCGTTCCCGCGAATAGCCGAGAATTCCGACAACTTCCGGATGTTCCGGATCGCCGAAAATTACAGTCGCGTATCCTTTTTTTGCATACATTTTTACCCGACCGGCGATTGCGGCAACATCCGGGCAGGTTGCATCACGAAATTCCAAACCCAAAGAACGCAGATATTCGCGCCGTTGCGGCGTAATTCCGTGTGCGCGCACGATGATCACCGCGTTTGCGCGCTCCGCTTCGTTCAAATTAATTTCAAGCTTCTCGCTACTGCGATAATCTCCGAGTTCCCGCACGCCTTCTCGCTCAAGCTCCGCCATCATTTGGCTGTTATGAATAAGCGGCCCATCCGTAAAAACCGGACTCCGCCCGCGCGCGGCATAGTCGCGTGCAATGTTAATGGCGCGTTCAACCCCTTTACAAAATCCGGCGCTTTTAGCTCGAAGAACTTTCATGCAGATAAAAAAAAATGCCCGAAGCCAAAACGCAATCGCGGACTTCGGGCAAATGAAAAAACAAATTAGCGCCGCTTTTTCTTCGTCGGGCGCGACGGTTTCGCCGAGACGGGCTTTTTCGGGAGAGCCTTAGCGGACTTCGCAGACTTTCCCTTTACCGGCTTAGCAGTCGATTTTTTTGTCGAGGTCGCCGGTTTCTTCGCTTTCGCGGGAACGCTTCGTTTGCGGGAACCCGTTGCGGCGGCTGACAATTTTTTTGCCGAAATCCGGCTAATATTGCCAATCAAAACGCGAACAACATCCGCAAGACTGCGTCCGTTCTGCTTCGCCAACTTTGTCAGCGTAGCCACCGTTTCCGTATCGGCTCGGAACGAGATTTGGCGCGTTTTTTCCTTCTGAACCTTCAAGCTCACGGAAGATTTTTCTTCAAGCGCCGTGCGCAAAAGCGAACTAAGCGTAGAAATTCCGAATTTTTTCTGAACGGATTTTGCTTCTGCGAGAACCTGCTGCGGAAGCACGACGGTAACAAGTTTCTTGGATGATTTCATTTCGGGTAAATAAATTTTAATTACGCATTAAAAATTGCCTCCACATAGTTTTCAACCGAAAACGCCTGAAGGTCTTCCGGGCGTTCTCCGAGCCCGACAAAATAAATAGGGATGCGCAACTCACGCCAAATTCCGACAAGCGCCCCGCCGCGGGAAGTCCCGTCAAGCTTTGTAATAATTAAACCCGTGAGATTAAAAGCTTCATGAAAAATGCGAGCCTGCTCAATCGAGTTGGAGCCGAGCGTCCCGTCTATAACCAACCAGCGATGGTGCGGTGCGGAAGCATCCAGTTTCCCGACAACACGGGAAATTTTTTTCAATTCTTCGAGAAGATTACTTTTTGTATGCAAGCGCCCTGCCGTATCGAGAATTGCCACATCCTTTTGCCGTGCTTTCGCCGCCTGAACCGTATCAAACGCGACTGCAGCGGAATCCGCTCCGTGCCTTCCGGGAACGAGTTCTATCGCAAGTCGTTCCGCCCAAGCGCTTATCTGTTCATTCGCGGCAGCACGAAACGTATCACACGCGCCGAGAAGCACCTGCTTCCCTTCTTGCATAAAGCGGTACGCCAATTTTGCGGCTGTCGTCGTCTTTCCGGCTCCGTTGACTCCGACGAGAGCAATCACTTCCGGCTTATTTTCGCCTTGATCGGAAAGCATTCCCGCAGCGCCGTCAAGAATCTGCACAAGGACGCGCCGTCCGATTTCTGCGGCATCCTTCCCGTGAAGTTCTTTATTTTTGGCATAGGCTTTTTTGATTTCCGCCATGATTTCGTCCGCCGTTTCAACTCCGAAATCCGCGCCGTAAAGCGCTTCTTCCAATTCGTCAATGGACGCGGCATCGAGTTTTTTGGAAAAAATCCCGCCGATTGCGCTAAACAGGCGTGCTGTTTTTTTAAAGCCGTCCTTAAATTTCTGAAAAATAGAAGCGAACATTTGTAATTTGTTTTTAACGACATTCCGGATTCCCGAGGAGGAACCGCGACGGATGGTTTATTGAGCCGTTCTCAGCGGACGGGAAAGGTGTTTTTTGATTCGATCAAGAACGCCGTTTACAAAGCGATGCGAGTCGTCCGTTGAATAAATTTTTGCCAAATCAATTGCTTCGTTGATTGTTACGATCGGCGGGATATCCGTTCGATAAAGCAATTCGTAAACGGCAAGTCTCAAAATTGCCAAATCGCAACGCGCCATGCGGGAAAGTTCCCAGTTTTGGGTCGCGTCCGAAATAACGCCGTCGATTCGGGCAAGATTTTGTAGCGTTCCCGCAGCAAGCTCTTCCGCGAACGCATAATATTCGCGCGAATTTCCGAGCGAATCCACATCGGCAAACGAAGGTTCGGCCTCCGTATCGCCCTCACGTTCCTTGCCTGCAAATGCTTCCGGAACGGAAAAAAACGCATAAAGTTCGTCGCCAAGGTCGCGGTGAGATTTCGTCGCTTCCCACGCATAAAGAAACTGCATCGCCGCGATTCGATTCTGGCGGCGTTTTGCGGGAACGGGGCGCTCCGCCTGTCCTGCTGTGTTCGTGTTATCAAAAGCCATGTTAGTTTTTGTGATAAGGGTTGTCGGACGAGCCGAAAAAGTCGTCTTCGTCATCGGTATCATCATCGAGCGAAAAACTTCCGAAAATTTCTTCGTTGCGTTCCCGCTCCATGTCATTGCGGTCGAGTTGTTCCAGATAGTCGGCGAGCCGATTTCCAAGCATCGCCATTTCGAGTGCCGCATTGGCAAATTCCGTCCCGCGGTCATGCTCTCCGAAAACGCGGGCGTCCGCCTGCTCTTCATTTAGCGTAACAATCACGCCGTTGATGACGGGAACCTGCGTTTCAACTGCGATTCTTTGGAATTCAATCGCCGTTGCATTCGCGATGATTTCGTGGTGCGGCGTATCTCCCGCAATGACAACTCCGAGTGCGATAACACAATCGCAATCTCCGGTAAGTGCAAGCATCGACGCAACATAAGGCAACTCGTTGGCGCCGGGGACGCGCGTGAGCGTAATCGCCGAAGCGGGAATTTTCTTTTCGCGAAGTCGAGCCTGAACACGATCAATCAAATAATCCACATGTTTTTCGTTGTAGCGCGAAGCAACAATAGCGAAACGCAAATCGGAACGAGCCTCTATTTTGTTGGTAGGTTTGTTTTTGCTCATAAAATCGCGAATTGAAAAGAACCGAAAAAAAAGAATTAAGCCGAAGGAATCAGGTGCTGATTACGCTTTCGCCAAGCATCGCGCCACGCGGCTCGATGATGGGAAATCCAATCGTACGCCGCAGTATCGAAACCGACGTCGCAACCGGCGCGCTCGGAGAGCAACCATTTGTGCCGCAAAATCTCCTCGCGTTCCGCTAAGGTTTCCCGGAAAAGACTGGACTGACGGGCAATCAAACGCGTAAGCGATTCCGGCATCTTTCTGCCGGAAAGGCGATCTGCCTTTTTCTGTTTATTAAACGCGGTCATCAGTGAGCGCCATCATGCTCATTCCCGCCGAATTAGCAATCCAAAACCATGAAATCGGCAAGGCAAAATGCGGAACTCACTCCGGATTTAACGCACGTTAAAAAGCTTGTGCAACTGCCACCCGGCGCGATACGGCGCTCCGTAGCGGCAAACCCAATCGGCAATTCTCCCGAGAATTTCCGAATCGCGGGAACGCGACCACTCGGGATGAAGCCAAATCGAGCTCGCGGAATTCTCGCCAAGCGTTCCCGCCCATTCTTCCAACGCATCGGGAGTATCGACAATGAGCTTAATTTCGTTTGCCCGCGCCCAATTTTCGGCAATCGGCAACTTTTGACGCTTGGGGCTGACGGTAACCCAATCGACGTTCCCGCGAATCGGAAACGCCCCGCAGGTTTCCAAATGCACGCGCAACCCTCTGGAGTGCAGAGCATCACAAAGCGGAGTCAGATTATGAATCGTCGGCTCGCCGCCGGTGATAACAACACAATCGGGCTTCGCGGCGGCAGCGGATTCGGCAAGCGATTCGGCAGAAATGCGTTCGACTTCCGCCGCACCGCCGGGCGTCCACGTTCCCGCAGAATCGCACCACGGGCATTGAACCGGGCAACCGAACAAACGGATAAAAAACGCCGAACGCCCGAGAAATTCACCTTCGCCCTGGAAGCTGTGAAACATTTCAAAGACGGGATATTTGAAGTGTTCCGCCGCTTTCAACTCCGAATTCCGAATTCCGAATTCCATGTTCAATGAAGGATTCATCGCGATTATCTTGTTTTCTGCTTTTCCTCGGGCGTTTTACCGGAACCCGGTATCCGCTGTTCGAGATTCAAAAACTTTGACTACTTTTCGAAGTACGCAAAGTTTTTGCTGTCTTCGCCGACGCGAATCGACTTGAGCCAAGCACGTCCGTTCGATTCTTCGCGAATCAAGCCGTCAAAAACATCAAACAAATGAACCGCCAAGCCTTCCGCCGAACAATTTTTCACGATGTAAGCTTTGAAAAGATGCGGGAACGCCGCCAACATTTTCCGCCCCTCGGTGTCGCTTTCTGCGAAAAGAAACGCATGATCGAGATTTTCAGCAATCCAGCGCGCAATAAATTTAATCCCGCCGAAATCAATAACAAAGCCTTGGTCGTCAAGCTCGTCGCAGGCAAAAGTCAGCGCAAACGACCAATTATGCCCGTGAACGAAGCGGCAGTGCCCGGCGTGGCGGTGTTGCGCATGCCCGATCGGAATATCCGTGTAAATTTTTTCGCAAGTATGCATGCCGTTCAATCATGCGTTCCCGCGATTCGCTTGCGAGAAAATTTTCTTGGCGACAGCGCGGGAACTCGTTTGCATTGCCTCATGAATAAACAGGTTTACCACGCGGACGTTTGGTTTGAAGGACACGTCCAAGGCGTCGGATTTCGGTTCCAGACACTCAAGCTTGCGCACGAATACGACGTTGCGGGAACGGTCCGTAACCTTGCCGACGGGCGCGTCCTGCTCCACGCCGAAGGCACGGAACGCGAAGTCGAAGATTTTGTTGCCGCCGTCGCCGAAGAAATGAAATCTTTTATTAAAAACACTCAAAAACGCCATTACCTCGCGCCGCCCTGCGAGCGCGGCTTCCAAATCGCCCGATAACGCCATGAGCCAAGCTGTTCCCGCAATCGAAATTTCCGGACTGACAAAAGATTTTCGCATCGGCATTCGAGGCATCAAGCTCCGCGCCGTCGATAACGTCTCCTTCTCCGTAAACGCCGGCGAAATCTTCGGACTTCTCGGGCCGAACGGCTCCGGAAAATCAACGACGCTGAAAATTATTCTCGGGCTTTTCCGCCCGACGGCGGGAAGTTGCCGTATTTTCGGACGCGAGAGCACGGACACCGCCGCGCGCCGCGAAGTCGGCTTTCTCCCCGAAGCGCCTTATTTTTACGGCTACCTTTCCGGGCGCGAGCTCGTTCGCTTCTATGCACGCATCGCCGGCGTTCCCGCGAAGCAACTCGACGAATCCGTCGAAAAAGCGCTTGAAATCACCGGCATGACCGAAGCCGCCGAACGCCGAGTGAAAACGTATTCGAAAGGCATGCTCCAGCGCATCGGCGTCGCGCAAGCCATCGTCCACGACCCGCAACTCGTCATCCTTGACGAACCGACAGCGGGAATCGACCCCATCGGCTCGGCGGAAATCGGCGAATGCATTCTCGGGATGAAAAAGCGCGGAAAAACGGTCGTACTTTGCTCTCATTTGCTCGGACAGGTTGAAAACATTTGCGACCGCGTCGCCATTATGAACCGCGGGAAACTTGTCGTCACGGGAACGCTTGATGCCGTGCTCACGCGCAAAGATCAGACGACGCTGACAGTTTCCGGATTCGATTCTTTTTCGGAAAAGGACTTCGCGGAACTCGACGCATTTCTGCGTTCCCGCGGTGCAAAAATCGACACCGTTTCCCACCCGAGACTTTCGCTCGAAAAATTCTTCATCCAAAACTTTTCCAAGGAGCAAAAATAATGAAAGCCGTATTTTGGATCGCCAAAAACACCTTTCTCGAAGCCGTCCGACAAAAATTTTTCAACTTCCTGCTTCTGCTCGGGCTCGTCATGACGGCAATTTCCGTCGGCATAACCGGATTCAATTTCGGTTCGTCGGAACTCAAATTCATTGCCGATTTCGGCTTCGGCGGGCTCTTCCTTTTCGGCTCAATTCTCGCCGTCGTCATGAGCGTCCAACTTTTCTTTGCCGAAATCGACAATCGTACGGCGATCACGCTCTTGGCAAAACCGGTCAACCGTCGCGCATTCATCTTGGGAAAATTCTTCGGTGTTTGGATTCTTCTCGGCGTTTTCACGCTGATAATGTCCGGTTTGCTCGCGCTCGTTCTCGCCTTGCGCCAGCCCGCGCTCGCACAAGCCGCAATCGCCCGCGGAATGCCGGAACCGTTTCTCAGCCTCGCCGGGCTCGGCATTTTCGCCCTGCTCCAATGGATCCGACTCGGCATCGTCGCAGCGATGACCGTCGCATTTACGAGTTTTTCGCAAACCTATCTTTACGCCGTTGTCGTTTCGTTCTGCGGACTTCTGATTGCCCAACTTCAATACGTTTTGCAGGATGTTGCCGTTTCGGAAAAATCTTCGATTTTAGTTAAACTCGGAGCCGAAGCGCTGACCAAGCTTTTGCCGAACCTTCAGCTTTTTAACCTCGGCCCGCAACTGACACTCAATGCCCAGGGCGTTCCCGCGGGAACAATCGCCGAAATCTGCGGCTACGGTTCGATTTGGATTGCCGTCCTGCTCGTCATCACGGTCTGGTTTTTCCGCAATCGCGAAATGTAAACTCCGCAAACGCTATGCGTCATTGGATTACGGATACAATTTTAGATTTTTCGAAGCGCTACGGCGTTGCAATTCTACTACTTGCGGGAACAGGGCTTGCAACGCTTCCGCTGGAAAAATCGGCATGGAACTACGTTAAAACAACGATGCCGGAACTTTCGGCGGAATCGCTTTCGGAGACTGCGGGAACGGGCGTCGTTCTCGGAACAATCGGCGGCTTTCGCACCGTTTTAGCCGACATTGCCTGGTTGCGGGCATATCATTTTTGGAGCTCACGGGAACTGCAGAACTGCGAATCGCTGATGGCACTCGCCCGCACGCTCGATCCGCAAAATTATTTTTTTTGGGAAAACTCGATAAACTACGTCGCCTTTGACTTTCCGTCTTGGATTATCATGGACCGCGGCGGTTCGCGCGTTGCCGAAAAGGTGCAATCCGAAATCCACCGCAAAGCTTACGAAGCCGCGCTTGAACTTATCTCCCAAATGTCGAAACGCTTTCCCGGCGAAGGCAAAGTTTTTGCGCTGGCGGCACAAGTAACGATGATTAAGACGGCGTTAATTTACGGGAAACCCGATTTCGATCGCGCACTCGAATTTTATAAAAAAGCCATTGAAAGCCGCCGAACGCCGTGGTTTTGCTTTCTGTCTTATGTAAATATTGTCCGTTTACATTTTCCGGAACGCATTCCCGAAACCCGAAAATATTTCGAAGCCATGCGGGAACGCACGCAAAACCGTTCCCGCAAACAAATCATCACGGAAGCACTCGAAGAACTCAATTTGCCGCCCGAATCTGCGTAAACGGCTTCTCCGCTTCGCCGATGTTTTAAGGGCTTTAAGCCCCTTTCCCGCGAAAAACAAAATAAACGGCACCGACAAGGCAAAGAAACGCCCAAAGATAGTCCCAGCGCCATTTTTCGCCCATGAAAAGCAACGCAAAGGGCACAAAAACCGCGAGCGTAATTACTTCCTGCATAATTTTGAGTTGCCCGAGTTCCAAACCTCCCGTGTAGCCGATCCGATTCGCGGGAACCATTATCAAATACTCAAAAAACGCAACACCCCAGCTCATCAGCACCGCAACCATCCAAGGTGCCGTTTTCAAACCTTTGAGATGCCCGTACCAGGCAAAGGTCATAAAACAGTTCGAAAGCACGAGCAGCGCCGCCGTTTTAAGAATCACCGCATTCATAGCCGGAAAATTAAAAGCCGCGATTTTTCTACAAATACCGTACAATATCAAGCTGATGTTTTGACGCTTCACCATTTGCACGCTTGCGCATCACGCGAAACTGGCATGTAATCTCCGGCATGAAAAAAGCGATTCTACTTGGCGTGAACATTGACCACGCCGCCACGCTGCGCCAAGCCCGCTACCGAGGCTACGCAACAACGTGCGGAAAAATGGTCGAGCCTGATCCCGTTGCCGTCGCCCTCGCCGCAGAACATGCCGGCGCCGACGGCATCACCGTTCACCTGCGCGAAGACCGCCGGCACATTCAGGAACGCGACGTCCTGCGCCTGCGCGAATCAATTCAAACGCGCATGAATCTTGAAATGGCACCGACGCCGGCAATGATCGAATTCGCGCTCAAAATTAAGCCGGATTCGGTTTGCCTCGTTCCCGAGCGCCGAGAAGAAATTTCAACCGAAGGCGGGCTGGATGTCGCATCCCGCATCGAAGAACTTCGGGAAACAACAGCGCGATTCAGCGAAGCCGGAATTGTCACCAGTCTTTTTATCGATCCGGACTCGAAACAAATTGATGCCGCAGCAGCAATCGGCGCGCCTTGCATCGAACTCCACACCGGCGCGTACGCCAATGCGTATTACGAAACGACGGCGCGTTCCCGCGAATTTCGCCGCCTCTGCCAAGCGGCGGAAAATGCCGCCAATGTCGCAATCACAACGAACGCCGGACACGGCATCAACTACGTCAACATCACGGAAGTCGTCGAAATCCCGCACTTACACGAGCTTAATATCGGGCACTCGATTTTATGCAGATCGATTCTTTGCGGAATCGGCGAAGCTGTACGCGAAATGAAAGCGCGTATGCGAGACGGCATTACGATTTTGCCGCGTCCGTAATTAAGACATGAATACAACACAGGAAAAGCTCGGACAAAACTTGCCGCACATTCCCGCAAACGGGCGTGTCGCAGGAGTCGGCATCGACCTGGAATCCGTTTCCCGTGTCCGGGAAGCCGTTCAACGCCACGGCGACGCATTTTTGGAAAAAGTTTTTTCCCGTGAAGAAATTGAACTTTGCCGTTCCCGCGGCGCTCACGTTTGGGAAAGTTTCGCCGCCCGCTGGGCCGCCAAGGAAGCATTTTCCAAAGCACTCGGGACCGGTATCGGCGCAAGCGTCGGGTTTACGGATTTTTCCGTTCTTTCCGAAGCCAACGGCGCACCTCGAATCGTACTTTCTCCCCACGGAGACCGTGCACTCAAAAACGCAGGTGTCGAAAAAGCTCTGGTTTCACTAACACATACCGCAAACTTTGCCGAAGCTGTTGTAATTTTAATTTACTGACAAAATGAAAAAATTATTCGTTACTCTCCTCGCAGTTTTCATCTGCGCCGTCGCGGGAACGGTTATTTACGCCAAATGGTTTGTCGAATCGACTCCGCGTTTTCACGGCGAAATCGCCAAAATCGTTCCCGCAGAATTGCCCGGATGGACCGTCGAAGAAGTTCCGATCGGCGAGACGCAAGGCATGATTGACTATGTCGTTAAATTACTCAAATTCGACCAATGCGTCTCGCGCCGCTACGTAAAAGGCAATCTCGCAATCACGTTTTACGCCGCTTACTGGTCGCCCGGGAAAAAATCGCCGATTGACGCCGGCGGCCACAACCCGGACGCATGTTGGGTCGACAACGGGTGGACGCGCATCGGACGCGAATTCGCCGTCACGGGAACAAAACTCGGCAACCGCGAGCTCCGACCCTACGAAATGGGACTTTATGAACGCGAAGGCATTCAACTTCCGGTAATGTTTTGGCATCTTGTCAACGGCGACGTTCACGCCTACAAAGATCACCGCCAAGGCTGGAAGGAAGGATTTGCCGGCGTATTTTTCCGACTCCCGAAACGCATCGAAGACTTGAAACGCCTCGGATTAAATCAACGCGCCGAACAGATTTTCATGCGCGTCTCATTCGACGGGCAAGACCTGCAAAAAGTCCTCGAAAATCCGGATTTTCACACCTTCATGAATTATCTCGCCCCGCTGGGAATCTTTACGGATCAAACCTGGGACGGCTATTCCGAGATAAAAAAATAAGTCGCCATGCGGATTCTCTGCCTCGACATCGGAAACACGCATACGCACTACGCCGTCATGGAAAACCGCCGCGCGCTTGCCTGCGGCGAGCTCGACACGCGGCGCATCGCCAGCGCGGCAGACGGCGTTCCCGCGCTTCTTGCCTCGGGAAAAGTTCGCGAACTTGCGCCGGAAGGCATCTCGTTTTGCAGTGTCGTTCCCGCCGCCACCGAACGCCTGGAGCTGGCACTGAAAAACTGCTCGCAACTTCCGGTTTGCCGCGTTTACCACGGGAATTGCCCCGGGTTGGGAATTCACTATCCGACCCCGCACGAAGTCGGGCCGGACCGCCTCGCCAATTGTATCGGAGCACAAGTTCGCTTCGGAGCTCCCGCAGTCATTATCGACATGGGAACTGCCGTTACTTTCGATATTCTTTCCGAAAACGGCTACGAAGGCGGAATCATTGCTCCGGGAATCGGTGTAATGACACAGTACTTACACGAACAAACGGCATTACTCCCCTCGCTGGAGCCACGCGATCTCCTCCTAGCGGAAGACGCGGAAGCCATCGGAAAATCCACAATTTCGGCAATGCGCTTCGGCTGCGCCGTCGGATTCGCCGGAATGATTGACGCGCTTCTCGCAACAGTCTTGGAGCAACTGGAAAAAGACGGCGTTCCCGCGCCCCAAATTCTCGCGACCGGCGGCTGCGCCGGCTTTCTCCCGCGCACGTGGAAAAATCGAATCCGTTGGACTCCCTTCATCACTGTTCAAGGTCTTGAAGAAGCATTTCTGCGAAAATTCGCAACCGGCACCCCGACTCCCGAAAAAACAAACTCCGATTAAGCCGATTTCTGCGCGGCTAACACCTTGCGTCAACTCGAAGCGTTCGCGAACGGACTTAAAAAGCAACGCGATTTTTCCACATAATAAAAAGGCGTTCCCGCAAATCACGGGAACGCCCTAATCGTTAAGGGAACCTCGATAAACAGAGTCTCTGATGAGCGAAGAGAGCTGAGAGATGATAGGGATTTGCCCCTCGCTTCGCGAAAAAGGTTTTCAAAATCCTTTTTCCCGCTTGCGCGAACGCATTTACCTCTAAGCTCTCAGCCCTCAACCCTCATCAATTCCCTCAATAACGAATTTTTAGAGATAGTCTTAAACTTTCATTAGCGGCGACGACGACGCGCACCGACAAGCGCCAATGCGCCCAAGCCTGCCAGCAAACCGAACATCGACGGTTCCGGAATCGCAACCGCGTACGACGAGAACGAATTCGTCGTGAACGAGAGTTTTCGCGTTCCCGCGAGTGGTTTTCTCGCAGAGATCGCAAAGTTCGCCAAGTAGAAGTAGTTGCGAAAAAATTTTTCCGTTGAACGAAGAATCCAATCTGTGTTGATTCGTTCGTTTTTTAACTCCGATTCGTCCGATTTCCTCGCTAACGCTTCAAGACAAAGCGAGGCGTTAGCCGCGCAGAAACCGGGCTAATCGGAGTTTATTTTCTTCGGAGATTCGCGTTCCCGCGAGTGGTTTTCTCAGTCGTTGCGAAGAATATCGCGAGTTTTAGATCCGCTTTGCGGCGGACCGATGTAGCCGCGCTCTTCAAGCATGTCCATGATGCGGGTCGCGCGCCCGTAGCCGATTCGCAATTTGATTTGCAGGCTGGACGTTGAAGCGCGCTGTGTCGTGCGAATGACTTCCCACGCCTTCATCATCAGCGCTTCGTCGTCATTTAAATCCAACTCATCGGCGCCGGAATTTTTCCCGCCATTCTTTTCCATTTCGGCTTCTTCGGCGGCGCGATCGATTTCGTCCTGAACTTCCTGCGCATACTGCGGATCGCCGTTATTTTCATGGAGGAAATCGACAATCGCTTCAATTTCCTCTTCGGAAACAAAGGATCCTTGAGCACGGCGCAAGACGGACGTTCCCGGCGGGATGAAAAGCATATCGCCTTTTCCGATGAGCGTTTCCGCGCCGGTTTCGTCCATGATAATTTTACTGTTTACGGCGGAAGTTACCTTAAACGCGATACGTGTCGGCAAATTCGCTTTAATCAGCCCGGTAACGGTTTTGGCGTCCGGGCGTTGCGTTGCAAGAATCAGGTGAATTCCGGCGGCACGCGCTTTTGCGGCGAGCCGGGCGATTCCGGATTCGATTTCGGCGGCGGCGACTTGCATCAAGTCGGCGAACTCGTCAACGATGCAAACGATGTAAGGCATTTTCTTTTTGGCGGCGAGTTCGTCCAACACGCCGTCATCACGCGGCACGGAGAGTTCCCGCGTCGGTTCTTCGTTGATTGCGGCGCGTTCTTCGGCGGAAAGTTCTTTCTCGAGAGCGGCGGCGCGTTCCCGTGCGGCGGCGGCTTCCTTGCGGTCTTTAATCAGTTTTGCGTTGAACCCGACGATGTTGCGCACTCCGGCGACGCGCAACAATTCGTAGCGGCGCTCCATTTCGTTGATAAGCCATTTGAGAGCTCCCGGAACTTTTTTCGCATCGGAAATCACGGGAATGAGCATGTGCGGCACTTTGTTGTAGACCTGCAATTCGACGACTTTCGGGTCGACCATAACGAGGCGCACGTCTTCCGGCGACGCGGAATACAGAATCGAGGTAACAATTCCGTTGATGCAGACGGATTTCCCGGAGCCGGTCGAGCCGGCGATGAGCCCGTGCGGCATTTTCGCCAAGTCCATCAAGACCGGTTTTCCGGTAACGTCTTTTCCCAGCACGATCGGGATTTCCATTTGGTTGTCGTGCCAAGCTTTTGACTCCAGGATTTCGCGAATGAAGACGGGTTTCGGCTTCTGATTCGGAACTTCGATGCCGACGGTGCCGTTTTCGGGAACGAGCGCCAAGCGTGCGCTCTGCACCTTCAGTTTCATCGCAATGTTGTTTTGCAATCCGAGAATTTTTTCGACGCGCACATCGTCCTGCGGCGTAATTTCATAGCGCGTGATTGTCGGTCCGATCTGGACGGTTGTCAGCTCCGAGGAGATTTTGAATTTTGAGAGAGCGGAAATAATTTGCTCTCCGCGCTCTTGGAATTCCTCGTAGCTTGCCTCGGAAATTTTTTGTTCGGAGGGAGCCTTAAGCAAATCCAACGGCGGGAACGCATATTCGCCGCGAGCGTCGAAGAAATCAAAATCGTCGGCGCGTTCAACCGTTTCCTGCTCGATAATTCTCAACTTTGCGGGTTCAGGTTTTACTTCTGCGGGAACGGGCGGCATTTCGCCCAAAATTTCCTGTACGCTTGCCGGCTTCACCGGCGATTTTTCCTCCGGCACGGGAACGGGTTCAGGAACGGGCTCGGGAGCTTCATCCGTAAAAGGCGTAAGCGTTCCCGTAAATTCCGGCGGCGTCTCAAGCACTTCGGGAGCGGCTTCCGGCGCAACAGGCGTCTCTTCCTTCTCCGGCGCGTCTTCGAGCGTTTCAAGCGGTTCCGCCTCAAAATAATCCGGAACGGCGTTTCCGTGGACGGGCACATCGTCAAAGCCGCCCGTATTATCGGCGAGTGAAGCTCCGCGCGTTCCCGCAGACAGCGCCATCACCCCGCCGGTTTCGCGCATTTGCCCGGCAATCTCCCAAGCATTTCGTCTTCGGGCTTCTTCAAGTCGGCGTCTTTTTTCAAGCTCGGCGGCTCGTTGCCGTTTCTGCTCTTGCGCATACGCGCGATATTTTTCCCAACACCATATAAAAATGCGATGCGGCGGCGCCACAAAAAGCGCCAGCAAGCAAAAGAGGTAAAGCAAAATTCCGAGAATTGCGGAACCGACGACGCCCAAAACCGGCTCACAAACATCTGCGTGCAGGAACTTGCCGAGCTCTCCGCCCGGACCGGCGATCATCACGTCAATTTGAGTGCTCCCGCCGAAAAACAAGCTCAACAGTAGCGACCCCGACGCGAGCAGAAAAAACATCTGCGTACATTTCCAATAAAGGGAAAATCCGGCATTCGGGCGCAACACGTAAAACGAAAGCAACGCAAAAAACAGCGGCAACAAATACGCGCCGACGCCGAAGAAATAAAATGCAATCGCGGCGAAAGTTGAGCCCAATTTTCCGCAACACGCATCCGTTTTGATGTCGGAGTCGCGTATAATGCCTTCAAGCAATTCGCGGAAAAACACATCTTGCCCGGAAGTATAAGTAATCAGCGCGACAAAGGAGAAAAACGCCAACACCAAAAAGACGATAAAACACAAAACGCGACCGAATCCGATTCCGCTCGGAACGGGTTGCGGAGCGGGAGTCGGTTTATTTTTGGGACGGGAAGACCTGTTTTCGCGGGAACGCGAACGTTTTTTATGAGCAGCCATTTATCGTAAAAATCGAAGAATCTTAAAGCAAAGTGGGTTGCTGAAGCGGCGGCGTCTCCGGATCCGTTTGCGGGCGTCGCTCGATGCCCGCAAGTATCGCTCCCGCGTGCAAATGTCTCGGAGGTTGGGCGACCTGCGATTGCAACGCATACGCGCGTTCTTTCTGAATGCGGTCAACCATGTCTTCAAGGCGCATACAAAGCCAATCAAAGGTAAATTCCGTATCGCGATAATCGTTCGGACCGTAACCGTTGACGCGCTTGGTTTCCTGAAGCGTGTCGTTTTGCCGCCGCTCGGCGCGGGAACGCTGCGAATAAACGGCGTAGGCGAATCCCCCGCCTTTTCGAACAACGGAAAACACGGGAACGTCGCTCGGCCCGTCGGCAATATAAACCATATTTTCAAACGGAACGCGGCGGTCGCCCGGGCGCACGACGGCGTTCACGTCGATTTCCGGGTTTTTGTTTGAGCCCTTGTTAATTTCAAAGATAAACCGCGTCTTGATCGTATTGTCGACCATGACGCCGATTTGCGAAATTTCGGTCGATTCGCTTTCAAGCTCCAGAACCTGTTGTTCGGAATAATGCGGCGGGAACGGCTGTTCGATAAATTCGCAGCCGTAAATACCGTCCACATACGGAGCAACGGCGCTCCCGCGAATCATTTCCGCAAGCCCGGTGCTGACGATGTAATGTTCCAAATCAATATCGAGATTGCGTGCTTCACCGAGTTGCTTGGCGTAAGCGCGCAACTTGTCAAAAATTTCGGGAACGCCCGGGCACAGCGGCACGCGCGCGCCGAGTTCCCGCAGTTTCTGATTCGTCAGTCCGCGCAGAGGCCCGTTTTTGACATAGCTGAGCAAGTGATTCAGGTAAACAGTGTCTTTTGAAACGTGCAAGCCGCGCTTCGCGTAAAGCTCGGGAAGGCGGTTTACCTCAATCCAAAAATTCGTCTCATCAATGCCGTATTCTTCAAAAAGCGGCGTCTGCATGTAGCCGGGCGTCAGCGTCTTGTCAAAATCCCAAATGCAGGCGAGCGTGTGGTGCGTGCGCAAATTTCCGTCAAAAGCGTCCATGGCGTTATGCGATTTCGTTTTGGATTATTTGTTCGAGCGTTTGGCGGCGGCGGATAAGACGCGCGTTCCCGTCGGCTTCGAGAAGGACTTCCGCCGCTTCGGGGAAGCTGTTGTAATTTTTCGCCGACATCGCCGCGCAATACGCTCCCGCGCCGCCGATAATGCAAAGGTCGCCGATTTCGACTTCGTGAAACGTTCTCGCCGCAAGCTTTTCCGGCTCGCCGGGAGCACACGAAACCAAGTCTCCGGATTCGCAACAGTGCCCGACAATGACATAAGCGACTTCCCCGCGCGGCGGCGTGTTGGCGCGTTGCAGGCTCGGAACAATCGCCGTCGGATGTTGCGCGCCGTAGAGCGACGGGCGCAAAAGCTCCGTCATTCCCATATCGAGCTTGATGAAGTGGCGCCCGAATTTTCCGGTGTCGGTTACGTCCTGCACGCGAGCGAGAATCGCTCCCGCGTTGGCGACGAGATAAGTTCCCGGTTCGATTTCAAAATGGAGTTCCCGTCCGGTTTCTTCTGCCAGGCGCGCAATCGCGTCGCGCACGGGAGCGCCGCAAACTTGCAAGTCCGTCGTTTTTTCGCCGGCGACGCGCGCGACTTTGTATCCGCCGCCGAAATCCAGCGTATCAACGCTCGGAAATTTTTTGACGGTTTCGAGCGATGCGAGCGCGGCACGCTGCCAAATCGCGGGATCACTTCCGGAGCCGATGTGCGTGTGAATGCGTTCAAGCGTCAGCCCGTGTTTTTTCAAAATAAAACGCACCGCGTCCGCGTGTTCGTGCCAAATGCCGAACGACGAATCCGGCCCGCCGACATTGGTCTTTCCCGTACCGCCGGAGCCGATTCCGGGATTGAACCGCACGCCGACGCGCGTTCCCGGGAAAGCGTTCCCGTAGCGCTCAAGCTGATCAAGCGAACAGGCGTTAAACCGAATTCCCGCCTTGATTTCATCGGAAAAATCGAGCGGAAGTTCCTGCGTCGAAAGCGAGATTTTTTCCGGAGCGATTCCCGCATGCATCGCGCGACGCACTTCGTAAATCGAGGACGCATCAAAATGCACCCCCATCGAGTCAAAAAGCTTTAAAACGGCGGCGGTCGGACAGGCTTTGATCGCAAAACGAACCGTCAAGCCGAAGGCGTTCGGGAACGCGAGGCAGGCTTCGGCGTTGCGGCGTAGCGTCGCTTCGTCGTAGACATAAAGCGGCGTCCCGAAGCGCTTGGCGAGTTCGCGGGATTTTTCCGTGGAAATAAAAGGAGTTTCGTTCATGCTGAAAAATCTGAGTAAAACCACGAATTAACGTCGATAAACAGGAATGATTTTTAGCCGCAGTTCCCGCCGATTCTATCGATATTTCTCAAAAATCTTCACGTTTTTGCGCTAAAAAACCGCTTTATTCGTACGCATCCACGGTTTCGGTTTTTCGTTTAATCATGGCGCAAAGCGCGAAAAGATTAAAGCCCGAAACATTTTAGTTTGCGCCTCGGGAACGGAATTGTCCTTTCGGAATTCAACTCGCTTGATGATTTGAACGTTTTGGCTAAGCTTTTAGCCACCATGAGCGGAAACACGCGCGATTTTTTAACATCAAAACTGCCGGACACGATTCGACGCAAAATCGAAGTCTTCGAGGCGGATTCCGAAATCGAAAAAGGCGGCGGAACGCGACGCTTTTTCCGCGTTCGATTCGACGGTGTTCCCGCGATTGCTTGCCTCTATGACGACTCCAAAGCCGAAAATTTCCTTTACGCCGGGCTGGCAGAATTTTTCGCACGCATCGGCGTTCCCGCGCCCCGAGTGTTTTTTCACGATGCCGACGCCCGCCTCCTCATCATGCAGGATTTGGGAGCAACGGATTTGTGGACCTTGCAGACGCAAAACGATCCCGCATGGAAAGAAGCCTATTTTTCCGCATTGAAAAATGTCGCGACGCTTCACCGACGCGCCCTTCCCGAGCTCGGTGAACTCCCGATTATGCGCGACGGATTCAACGCCGATTACTACAAATGGGAACGCGATTATTTCCTGACAAATGCCGCGAAAAAAGCCCACAAACTCTGCATTTCCGGCATGGCGGGATTGGAACTCGAGCACGAACTCGCCAAACTCGCCGCGCATCTGCTCGCCGAGCCGCCGCAACTCGTCCACCGCGACTTTCAGTCTCAAAACATTCTTTACCACGCGGGAATGGCGTATTTCATCGACTTCCAAGGCGCACGCATCGGCACCGGCTGGTACGATGTCGCATCCTTGCTTTTCGACCCGTACGTCGCGCTCTCCGACAGCGACCGCGAGACCTTTTTTGAATTTTATTGCGAACAGATCGGCGTTCCCGCAAACGCACGCGAATCCGCCCGAAAAACCTTTTACCGCGCCGCCGCGCAACGCCTCATGCAGGCAATCGGCGCATACTTTTTTCTTTCTGTCGAAATGGGGAAAAAACGCTATCGAGCCTTCGCACTTCCCGCGCTTTCCTCGCTCAAAACCGTCGCGACGCGCTCGGGAACGCTCCCGAATCTCGCCATGCTCGCCGGCGAACTTTACTCGCGGGAACACCGCCGACAGTCCCTCGGCTTAAAATAAAACCCGCCCCGACGCGTTCCCAAACCGCCGGGCAACGGGAACGGCAATTTTGCAGGAAGAAAATAATCTTCTTGGCGTACGGCTTGTTTCCGTGCTCAACGGACAGTTTCCCTTTTTCGGAATTTAGGATTTTAGAAGCTGAAATCTACGAGAACTTTTTGTTTTCCCGGTAAAATATTTACTTGCCCGGCGGTTTGGGAAAGCGTGATAATAGGCAGACGCTTAAACTCAATCACTGAAATCACCATGAAAAAATATATCACTATCGCCGCGCTCCTCGCCGCTGGAAGCGCTCTCGCAAATGCCGCACTGACGGAAATCGCGGATTTTTCGGAGCTCGTTTCCGGGAAAACGTCGATCGGAACCGTCACGGACGTAAGCTCCCAATACACAAGCGGGAACACCGTTTATTCTTTCAGCAACAACGGAGCTTTCACAAACTTGGACAACTCAGATGTCCTTGGCGCCCTCGGCGGATCGTCCGGAGTTGTAACCGTCGCAGCTTGGATTTATTTGGATGCCGGTGCTTCGCAATACAACACGGTTTTCGGTCTCGGAGAACAAGGGAAAGGACTTAAATTCGGAGTCAAAGGCGACGACTTGTTCTGCGTAACCAAGAACGTGCAAGAAACAGTCAAGGGCTTTTCGATCGCTAAGGAAACGTGGACGCTAGTTGCGTTCCAATACAATGTCGCCAACAAAAATTTCCGTCTTCAGGCAACGGAAACTAACGGTCAATATTACACCGTTACCGACAATACCACAATGAACACTCCGGAAGCATTTACTTTTGCAATCGGATCGGCAAACGGGAACGCCTCGTCCGGGAATGAAGATTTCCAAGGAATGATTGCCAACTTAACCGTATTCACCTCCAACGACTATGAAAACAACAACACGGTTCTCACCGCATTGGGTGCTGCTCCGACTTTGATTCCGGAGCCGTCGGTCTTCGGCTTGCTAGCGGGGCTCGGCGCTCTTGCGCTTGTCGGCACGCGCCGTCGCCGTCGTTAATTGAAACTCAAAGCTTCTAATTTTCGGAAAGCGTTCCCGCGGAGCAATCTGCGGGAACGTTTTTATTGTGAATAAAAAAATCCGCATAAAATACGCGCTTGGCGGGAATGAGAAGAAAACGGCTTTCGTCGCTTAAACATTCCGCGTAGCGTTGTCGCCCTCATGCTTTATTTTCTGAAAGACTTGGAACACTTTTTCGGTCCGTTTCGCCTGTTTGAATATGCGACGGTACGCGGAATTCTCGCTGCGGCAATTGCCTGTGCGATCGGCGCGTTTATCGCTCCGCGCATCATTCGCCGACTGCAAAACTTTGTCCAACCCGAGCGCGGGAAGGACATTCTCGGCGAAGCGGCACAGGAGAAGCGGAAAGTCCCGACGATGGGCGGCTTGATTATCTTTTTTTCGGCGGTCGCGGGAACGCTGCTTTGCGCACGCCCGAATGTTTATGTCTTTTCGGCGCTGACGGTTTTTGTCGGCATGACTTGCGTCGGATTTTGGGATGATTATCTGAAAGTAAAGCGCGGGAACGCCGACGGATTGAGCCGCAAAATGAAATGGATTCTGACTTCACTGACCGCGCTCGCGGCGTTTGGCGTCTTGCTCTGTAAAGGCGGATTTCGCATGAATCTGCTCGAAATTTGGGTACCGCTGATGAAGCAACCGCTCGTCGCCTTCAGCGGCGCGGTAATTTCGTCCAACGACCTTTCGACCGTCGGCGCCCTCCTCTTTGCCGGCGGCGTTTTGGCGTTGTTTTGGGCGACAAGCGTCGGGACAAGCCACGCGGTAAATCTAACCGACGGCGTGGACGGCTTGGCGGCGGGTTGCGCCGTTCCGAATGTTTGCGTTTTCGGCGTCATTGCTTATCTCGTCGGGAACGCGCGTTGGGCGGAATATTTGGGAATCGGCTACGTTCCCGGCGTCGGCGAACTTGCCGTTTTCTGCGCGGCGATTGTCGCGGGAATTTTTGTTTTCCTTTGGTTTAATGCCGCTCCCGCAACGATTTACATGGGCGACACGGGCTCGCTCGCACTCGGCGGCGCACTCGGCGCGACGGCATTGCTGACCGGGCATCCGCTTCTGCTCATCATCTCCGGCGGCGTATTCGTCGTCGAAACGGGAACGGCAATTATTCAAACGTGGTATTTTAAATACACGCGAATCCGCTACGGCGAAGGACGGCGGATTTTCCGGATGACGCCGATTCACCATACTTGGCAACTGCGCGGAACGCCGAACACAAAGCTTGTCATCCGCTGCTGGATTGTTTCGATTGCACTCGCCGCCGTCGCCCTCATTACTCTGAAGTTGCGTTAACAAGGAGCCGAGTTGATTGATGCCGTCATTCCCGCGCCGCGCTTATGTGCCTCTATCGGAACGCTCTTTAGTCTTTAAGCTTTAAGCGTTAGGCTCTATTTTTCTCCGCTATGGACAAAGTGATTTTAGAAAAATGGGCGACGGGAACGCCGACTTTTTCCGTCGAGTTCTTTCCGGCGAAAGAAGAAAAAGACGCGCGCCAGTTGCTCCGTTCGGCGAATGCGATCAAAACGCTTCCCATCGACTTTGCCTCCATCACCTACGGCGCCGGCGGCTCGTCGCGGGAACGCACGCTTGATTACGGCGAATTGATTGCCGACATTTTCGGCTTCCGCGTCATGCCGCACCTTACGCTCGTCGGGCACACGAAATCCGAATTGCTCGCAATTTTGGAACGCTACAAAAAAGCCGGATTTTTCAGCATCATGGCGTTGCGCGGCGACCCGCCCAAAGGCGAAAGCAAATTCACTCCCGTTCCCGACGGTTTAAAACACGCCTCGGAACTTGTTTCACTTATTCGGGAAAATTACGGCGACGCGCAACTCATCGGAGTCGGCGGCTACCCGGAAAAACACCCCGAATCGCCCGATGCGGAAACGGATTTGCGTTTCCTCAAAGAAAAAATTGATTGCGGCGCGAATTTCGTAACGACGCAAATGTTTTTCGACAATGAAAAGTATTTTTCTTTCGTAGAACGGGCGAAATCGACGGGAATCCGAGTTCCGATTATTCCGGGAATTATGCCGATTTTGTCGTTCAAACAACTCGCCCGAGTCAACGCACTCAGCCGGGCACACGTTCCCGCGGAATTGTACGACGCGTTGGAAGCTGCAGATCGAGCAAACGACAAAAATGCCGGAATTGAAGTCGGGCTCGCTTGGGCGGAAAAACAGATTCGGGAGCTGATCCGCAAAGGCGCCCCCGGAATTCATCTCTACATCATGAATCGCGGTTGCTTTGCACAAAATCTTTGCTCCCGCCTCGGCGATTTTGCCTCGTTGAAAAGCTAAATTGCCCGGAAAATTTTCTTTGGGACAACGGGATTTTCCGCGCCGCCGCGGGAAATCCGCGCTTGCAAGTCTGCACGCTTTGGTGTTTTAATACAGAATCCGACATTTTACGCAAAATGAATAACGTAGAGATTGACACCCTCATTGAAAACAACCCGGAATTGCGCGGGGTTCGCGAAAAGCTCGAAGCCATGACGAACGGCGCATACTGCATGCACCGCACGTGGGGTTTCGGAGAAATCAAGGGCTATGATGCCGCTACCAACCGCCTCATCATTGACTTTCCGGAAGCAAACAAAACGGGACACGCGATGGCTCCCGCGTTTTGCGTCGACAAACTCGAAATTCTTTCCGAACGCCATATCCTTGTTCGCAACCGTAAGGACTCCGCCGCCATTGAAGCGATGGTAAAATCCAATCCGGTGCAACTCATCAAGGAAATTCTTTCCGCCGCCAAAGACCACAAGATGACGACGACCGAAATTGAAGTTGTCCTCATCCGCCTCCTCGGGCCGAGCAAAATGAAAAAATGGTGGACGGCAACGAAGAAGCTTCTCCTGAAAGATCCGCTGATTGGCGTTCCCGCGAAGAAAGAAGGTCAATACGAGCTACGCGACGAAGATGATCAGGTTTCTCCGGAACGCGAAATTCTCGAAGAATACTATCGCAACAAAAACCCGAAGAAAAAAATCCAGCTCGCGGAAAAACTCTTCCAATTCTCGTCCATTAAATCCGAAGACGAGCTCCCGAAAGGCGACCCGAACCAGCCGCAACCGCTTCACCACTATAAAGCGACCGACCCGGAAATCGAAGCCGACCTCCACAACATTTTCGACGAACTCACCGCCGCAATTAAAGAAGCAAAGCGCCTCACCAAGGCGGAATGCCTTTACGGTCTCTGGGTCCGCAACGACCTTTGCCGCTTCTTTAAAGAAGACGTGGATTCCCTTGAGCCGACTTCCAAGTCCGTGATCCTTTCCTGCTCGCAGGAAGAACTCAGCCGCCTCGCAGAAGAAATTCCGCAAAATCCGGCGTGCTTGAAACGTCTTCTCGACCTGCTTTCCCGCGTTTACGCTGAAGAAGACAAATGGGTCGCCGTCATTACCGATTTGCTCGAATACAGCACCGGGAAATTCACGGCAGAATGTGTCAACTTCCTCGTCGAGCGCGGGCAGGAAAAACACGTCGCAAAGCAGTTTGTGGATTGGCTCGACGGTCAAAGCCTCAAAAGCCCGGTTCTTATCTGGATCATTAAGAACCGCAACTCCCGCAAATACGCGAAAATCATCAAGCCGCTCATTTCGCACCGCCTACTTTCGGCAATTCTGTATGCAATCGATCGCGAAGCCGTCATGGCGACCTCGAACCGCCGCATCATGCTCGCAGAGGAACTCAGCGAAGACTACGGACTGATTCAGGACTTGCTCGAAGACACGAACGAAGAAGTCGCACGCGACCTCGCCCAAGCCCTCAACCTTAATCAAGGCTTTGAGCCGCTGACGAAAAAATCGCTCCTCGCGCGCTTTATCAAAATTTACCCGCGCATCCAAAATCTTCTTATCGGCGGCGCCGACGAACCGGAAGTTTCCGGCGCACTCGTCGTCTCCGCGTGGTCGCTTGAAGAACGCCGAAACGAACTCGAAGACCTTATCAAAGTTCAGATTCCGGCAAACAAGGAAGCAATCAACATTGCGAAGGAACACGGCGACCTTAAGGAAAACTCCGAATACAAAATGGCACGCCAAGACCAGGAAACCCTGCTTGCCCGCAAAGCATTGCTCGAATCCGAACTCGGTCGCGCTCAGGCAACGGATTTCTCCGACACTCCGACAGACAAAGTCGGCGTCGGCTCCATTGTCGAGCTCCAATCTGCCTCCGGGAAAAAGGAAACATACACCATTCTCGGAGCATGGGATTCCGATCCGGAAAACAACGTGCTCTCCTATAAAACGCCGCTCGCACAGAAGCTCATCGGAAAGTCTGTCGGCGACGAATTCAACAATGGCGGCGATGCTTGGACAATCAAGACTCTCGCCCGTTGGATCGACAAACAAGGAAAATAAGATTTTCCCGTTAAACTTGAAGCGTTCCCGCAGATATCTGCGGGAACGCTTGTTTTTTGAGAAAAGAGCGAGCCAAATTAATACCACAAAGATAGGATTTTATTGACAAGTGCCTCCATCCGAATCAGTTTCAAACAAAAGAAGTTTTAAAACATGAAAAAGCTCGCCTTTATTTTTGCTCTCTCGATGAATTTTTCGGCGCTTTCAGCCGCTGAAATTACGCTCTTCGCAACCGGAGTAAATCCGGACGACCCGACAACTTATTACAACAACAAGCAAGGAATGACGCCGACTTGCTGGGCGGCCTCCGGCAGCAACGTTATCGCACACTGGCAGGAAAACAACGCGCCGGGCGCTCCCGCAATCGCGACTTCGCCGGAAGGCATTCCCGCCCCGCAGGGAACGAAAGTTTATGACACCTATCGTTCGTTTTATTACTCATACAAGGGAGGCTACGCATCGGGTCTTTACCGCTATTGGCTCGGACACCACCATGCGGCCGGGCTGTACGGAAACAATCCGACAAAGAACGAGGAAGGAACGTATATAATTGACACGGACATCGGGAACGGCGGTTTTTACGAGAGCACTTACACAACAAAAGAATCGGTAGAAGAAATTGCGTGGAAATATTCCGACGAGAAAAAAGATGTAACCAACGACAACTATACCGTCGGGCTTTCGATGGCAATTTACTACGCGCTTTCTGCCGGGAACGCATTGGTGCTCGATATAAAAGGTAGCACGCACGCAATTACGCTCTGGGGCGCGACTTTTGACACCGAAACCAATTTGATGACTACGGCTTGGGTGACGGATTCCAGCGGATCGGCGTTCGCCAACAGCTCCGGGATGAACAAAGCACTTGTTACAACCCGAGGGAATAAACTTTTGATGGACGCGGATCACTATTACGGCGTAACCGTCGATCCCAACTATTACAATCCGCTGACAATCGACAACGCCCACTTTTTGGGAATCAGCTCCACGGACACGCTGAATTTTATTTCCAGCGGGATTGCGATTCCCGAGCCGTCGGCATTCGGCTTGCTCGCAGGGCTTGGAGCTCTCGCTCTCGGTGTCTCACGTCGCAAGCGCAAATAAATACAAATTCCCCTTGATGTAATACTTTAATAAAATATAGTATTACACTATGGAAACAACAATTTCGGTGCGCATAGACAAAGAGATTCGCGACGGTTTCGGAGCTGTTTGTCGGGAAATCGGCATAACGCCGTCTGCTGCAATCAGCATCTTCGTTCATCGGATGCTTGCCGATCGAGCGATCCCGTTTGCGGTCTCTGCACCGGATCCGTTCTACAGCCCCGACAACATCAGAGAGTTGAAAAAGCGCGCCGAAGAGATGCACGTTCCCGCCAAGCGAAAAACAACCCGCCCGGAAGATTTATGAAAATCGTTTGGCACATTGCTGCTTGGAACGAATTTACCCAATGGAGCGAAACAGATAAAAAGACGTTCAAAAAGATTGTCCTGCTTATAAAGCAATGCGTGAGAACTCCTTACGAAGGGGACGGAAAGCCGGAGCCGCTCAAACACGAGCTCGCCGGTTACTGGAGCCGTAGAATCAACAGTAAAGACCGTCTTGTTTATCGGGCAACCGCAGATGCCGTCGAAATCATTGCGTGTAAGACGCACTACGAAAAAATTTAAGTATCTTCAAAAAAAAGCGTTCCCGTGAAACCAATCGCGGGAACGCTTTTTATCTCTTTTCAAGCTTTAACCCTTAAGCTTCAGGCTTTCGAGGAGCTTGGCGACTTCGTCGCGCTTGGCTTGGGTTTCGGCGAGTTGCTTTTTCGCGCCTTCGAGAATGTGCGCGGGCGCTTTGGACGCAAACGCCGGATTGTTGATTTTTGCCGTTCCCGCCGCGACCGCCTTGTCGAGTTTCTCCAACTCTTTGGTGAGGCGTTTCGTTTCGGCGGCGACGTCGATCAATCCCGTCGTATCGAGCGAGAGAGTGCCGAGCGGCGTAACCGCGGACGCGCCGATTCCCTCGGAATTTTCGGACAGGATTTCGATTTCCTTTGCACCGATAAGTGTTTTGAGCTTGGCGGCATTGCGCCCGAGCAAAGCTCCTGCGGCAACGTCTTTGAGCACGAGGCGGAAGAGACAATCTTTCTTCGTTCCCGCGTTGTTGTGCGATTTAAGAGCGCGCGCCTGCGTTACAAACTCGCGGATTTGCGCGATGTCATTCACTGCCGTCGCGTCGATTTTCAAACCGCGCTTTTCGAGCGTTCCCGCGAGTTCGTCGGCGGAAACAAGTTTTTGCGATTGTAAAAATTCTCCTTCAGGAATGTATCCGAGCAGGTGATACAATTCTTCCGCGATAAACGGAGTGAGCGGCGCGAGGCAAAGCAGGAATTGGCGCAGGCACAAATCCTGAATCGCGAGCACATTCCCGCGCAATTTTTCGTCGGCAAGGCGCGTTTTTGCCACTTCGACATACCAATCGCAGAAATCATTCCAGAAAAACGCGTAAAGCGCCTGCGTGTAGGCGTTAAATTCGTAGTTCGCAAGCGCATCGGAGCAGCCTCGCACGAGGCGCACGAGCCCGTCTAAAATCGCGTGGTCGTCGGCATCGCAAAGCGCGGGATCGATACGCGCCGCAATCGCTTCGAGCGAGGAATTGTCCGCCATCGGTCCGCTCATTTGGCGGAAACGGGAAGCATTCCAAAGCTTGTTGCAGAAATTGCGTCCGAGTTCGACGTTCTTTTCGTCAAACAAAACGTCCTGACCGAGCGGCGCGGAACGCATTGTGCCGAAGCGGAGCGCGTCGGCGCCGTAGCGCGCGATGAGATCGAGCGGGTCGGGCGAATTGCCGAGCGTTTTCGACATTTTTCGCCCGAGTTTGTCGCGCACGATTCCCGTGAAATACACGTTGCGGAAGGGCATTTCACCGCGCCATTCAAAGCCCGCCATAATCATGCGTGCGACCCAGAAGAAAATGATATCCGGGCCGGTAACGAGGTCGCTCGTCGGATAGAATTTTTTCAAAAGTTCCGGCATTTCGGCGTCGGGCGTATCCATGTCCCAGCCCATTGTCGCAAACGGCCAGAGCCACGAGGAGAACCAGGTGTCGAGCACGTCCGGATCCTGTTCCCAGTTTTCGGCGTCAGCGGGCGGTGTAACGTCGCAGTAAATTTTCGCGGGATCGCTCTTGGAATACCACACGGGAATGCGGTGTCCCCACCAGAGTTGGCGGGAAATGCACCAGTCCTGCAGGTTGCCCATCCAGTGTTCGTAAACTTTGCTCCAGCGTTCCGGGTGAAATTTCATAGCGCCGGAAGCCACGCATTCGCGGGCGGCGGGAACGCTCGGATATTTCAAAAACCACTGCTCGGAAAGGCGCGGTTCGATCGGTACTTTCGCGCGTTCGCTGATCCCGACTTTGTTTTCGTAAGGTTCTTCCTTGACGAGCAAACCGAGTTCGCGGAGGAGTTCGACGGATTTGTCGCGCGCCTTGAAGCGTTCCATTCCCGCGAGGTCTTTTCCCGCGAGTGCGTTCATCGTGCCGTCGGGATTCATAATGTCCGTCACTTTGAGATTGTGGCGGCGACCGATTTCAAAGTCCGTTTTGTCGTGCGCGGGCGTTACTTTAAGCACGCCGGTTCCGAATTCAAACTCGACGGATTCGTCGCCGACGATCGGGATCGGTTCCTGATTTTCGCACGGAAGCGGGCGAATCGCGTGTTTCCCGATGTATTTCGCGTAGCGTTCATCCTTAGGATTAACGGCGATTGCGGAGTCGCCCGGAATCGTTTCGGGGCGCGTCGTCGCAATCGTCAAAAACGTTCCCGGTTCTTCGGCGATTTCGATTTTGAAATAATAAAGGAAACCTTTGTGCGGCTCCATGATGACTTCTTCGTCCGAGAGCGCCGTAAGCGATGCCGGGCACCAGTTCACCATGCGTTTGCCGCGGTAGATGTAGCCTTTTTTATAAAGGTCGACGAAGATTTTCTGAATGCAACGCGAGTAGCGTTCGTCCATCGTGAAGCGTTCCCGCGACCAGTCGCAGGAGCAACCGAGCTTTTTGAGCTGGTTGATGATGATCCCGCCTTTTTCTTTTTTCCAATCCCAAACGCGCTCAAGAAACGCTTCGCGCCCGAGATCGTGGCGCGTTTTGCCTTCTGCCTTTTTGAGCTGTTTTTCAACCATGACCTGCGTGGCGATGCCCGCGTGGTCCGTGCCCGGAAGCCAAAGTACTTCTTTGCCGTCGAGACGCGCTTTGCGCGCGAGAATGTCCTGAATCGTGTTGTTGAGCACGTGTCCCATGTGAAGCACGCCCGTAACGTTCGGCGGCGGGATGACGATGGAATACGCCGGGCGGCTTTCGCTTACGCGCGCGGGATCGGCGGTAAAGCAGCCTTTATCGACCCAGTTTTCATACCAACGGGATTCGACCTGTGCGGATTCGTAATTTTTCGGAATGTCGTGCGTCATCGTTTTAAAAAAAATGTAAACACGCGACGATACGCTTTTCTCCGCGTTCCCGCAAATTGAAATTTAGAAAAAGAACCAACATCACGGGAACGCGAAAATAAGATCGTCGCAAATTCCACAAATGAATCCCGACACATTTCCAAATCAAAATTTCACCCCGCCCTGCTCATACAAAAACACCTCCTCAAACAGCCCGAAATGCACTTGACGGTTTTTTAGGGGGGGGGGTAGAATAGGGTCTTAGTTCACTCTCAATTGCTAAAACCCATGAAAAAACATATTACTCTCACAGCACTCCTCGTCGCAGGCTCCGCTTTCGCGAATGCAAGCTCGACAGCCGACTTCACAAAAGAAATTTGGGCCATTAATTTCGGAACGGAATACGCAAACGGATATCAAATAACCGGAGACCTAACCAACGTAGGAACCGTTTGGGATATCGTTGCTGTTGAAGGAGGAACACAAACCGGCACGAAGCGAGTCCACATGCAAAACGGAAATTTCGGTTCATGGGACGAAGATTTTAAATTTTCCATGTCGCTTACGCTTGGCGAAACAATTAGTGCTAGTAACAATTGGCCGGTATTCGCAGAACTTCTCGGAAACGATACCTCCCTCCGCTTCGGACCCTACATCGGTAATGGGAACAAAGTCGATTTGGACGGAAATCTGACCAAAAACTCAGAAATGGCAGCCGCCGTTGCTCCCGGAGGTTCCTACACAATTGACCTCTACGTTATGACGACTGACTCCGGAAGAGTTGTAGAAGTATACGTTGATGGAGTCCAAGCGTCCACCGGAACTTTGGCGAATGACCTTACCGGAACGATTGACAATCTCTTCCTCGGAGGAGCAAATTACGACTATTATAAAATCAACGAAGTCGTTCACAACATTTCATGGTCAACCATTCCCGAGCCCTCTGCATTCGGTTGGCTTGCGGGCTTAGGGGCGTTGGCGCTTGTCGGTGCGCGTCGCCGCCGTCGCTAAAATTTGTCAGTAATATATTAATTCATATGTTGTCCCGCAGAGAAATCTGCGGGATTTTTATTTCCTCAACATACGAGGCAAGATTCGTCCGCAAATCTCGTCCTTGGCAACTCCGCAAACGCCGCAAGAGAAGTAAATCGCGGGAACGAAAAACATCAAAATCGTCCGCAAACCCTAATGTTTAAACGGAAAATCGCAGTTGCCGGAACTTGCCAGCTTATCGGCAAAACTAGGCGCTTTTGTCAGTAAACAGCAACTTCCGCAACCATCAAAAAAGCACGAAAAAGCCCGCGAAGCCTTTATTTATCAGCATTCGCGGGCTTTTTTAAGTGGTGGTGAGAGAGGGATTCGAACCCCCGAACGGTGAAACCGAATGGATTTACAGTCCACGCCCTTTAGCCACTTGGATATCTCACCAAAAAGGAAGTTTTATAATGCCTGAGCTAAACGCATTAAGCAAGCATTTTTTCAAAAAAAGATAAAAAAAGCGTTCCCGTAAATCTGCGGGAACGCTTTTGTGAAACGAAAGCCGAATTATTCTGCTTTCGGAGCTTCTTCGACGGGAGCTTCTTCAGCCTTCGAAGCGCGCGGTTTGCGTGCTCCTTTTTTACCCTTCGGGGCATCGTCGGTGTTTTCTTCAACCGGATTTTCGGAAACAACTTCGATTGCGATTTCGACGGAAACTTCCGCATGGAATTTAACCGTAGCCGTTGTTTTTCCGAGCTGTTTAATCGCGCCGTGTTCAAGGTGAATCGCTTTCTTTTCGATTTCAAATCCTTGTTCTGCGAGTTTTTTCGCGATATCGGTCGTCGAGATTGAGCCGAAGAGTTTTCCGGCATCACCGGTTTTAACGGCGAACGTGAGCGCAACGCCGGTAAGTTTTTCTGCGGCGGCTTTTGCGTCATCAAGTTCTTTAGCTTCGCGGGCAGCGCGCGCTTTTTTGAGCGCTTCAATCTGCTTGCGGTTTGCCAACGTCATGGGAACGGCAATTCCCTGCGGGAAGAGGAAGTTGCGAGCGAACCCTGCACGAACCTTGACTTGGTCGCCTTCTGCGCCAAGACCGGCAACGGGTTTTTTAAGGAGGACTTCTGCGAGTGCCATAGTTTTTCTTTTTTAAATATTAATAATGTTTGCTAACGCGAATTAGAATTAGAACGGAACGTCCGCATCATCCATATCGGACGGCGGCGGTGCCGACGGGCGCGGAGCAGACGGAGCTGCACGACGCGGAGCCGGAGCGGATTCTTCGTAATCCTGCCCGGAAGACGCGTTCCCGCGACCTCCGACAAAAGTGAAGTTCTCAAGAACGATTCCAAGCTTCGAACGCTTTTCGCCCGTATTTTTATCATCCCATTGATCAAGGCGCAAACGCCCTTCAATATGGATTCCGGAGCCTTTCGTACACCACTTGGCAATCGTTTCCGCCTGCTTTCCGAAAGCGTCGACATCCACATAGGTGACTTCTTCCTTTTTCTCGCCTTCCTTGGATTGGTAGACGCGGTTGATGGCAATCGCGATACGAGCGACGGAGATCCCGCTCGGGAGCGTGCGCAACTCGGGATCGCGCGTCAAATTGCCCATGAGAATCACTTTATTGAAAGATGCCATTGAGACGGATTCCTTTCTAATTCGGATTCTGAAATTAGCGGGATTGAATCAGGATGCGCTTGATAGAGCGATCGAGACGAAGTTTTTCGCGGAACACAACCGGAAGGGTTGCGGCGGCGGCAACGTCGAACTGCACATAATGTGCGCTCGGCATGCGGCGATTGGTAACGCGAACAAAGTCTTTGACTCCGAGGTCTTTCACATCTTCGATGGTCGCACCGAGCGTGCCGAGGAGTGTTTTAACTTTCTCGATTTGCGCTTCAGCGGTAACGCTGCGGACATCAAAAATCATGTTCACACGATATTTGTTAAGGTCGTTCATTTGTTTTCTTTTCTGTTTATAAGGTTTTGTGCGGCGGGAAGCCCCTGACTGACAAGGAGTTCCAAGCCATATAGGAAATGTTCCTGCCGAGTTTCAAAAATTTTTGTCTCTTCTTCCGTAAGTTTGCCCAAAACGAAATCCGACAGCGCTTGCTCACGGAAAAGCTTCGGTCCGATTCCGATTCGGAAACGAATAAACTCGTTCCCGCAATGGCGGATGATGCTTTTAATTCCGTTGTGTCCGCTATCGCCTCCTCCTTGAGAGATCTTCACGGCTCCGGGAGCCAATGTGATGTCATCGTAAATTACCACGATGTCCGAAGAAGGAATTTTGTGATAGCGCATATGAGCGCCGACACATTCGCCGCTGTTATTCATGTAGGTTTGAGGTTTGCCCAACCAAAGCGTTCCCGTGGAAATTTTCGCCTTGGCAAATTCACCGCGAAGTGCCGCCTCCTTTCGGAAACTGACATTCAACTTGCTTGCCAATGCGGCAACGACGCGAAAACCTGCATTATGGCGGGTCGCTTCGTATTCCCTGCCGGGATTGCCCAAACCGTAAATAACTGAGACGGGCATACTAATTTGAAAGAACGGGCGCCGGAGGCGCGATTTTGAAACTCAAACGGAGCGCCGGATTATTTCTTCTTGGCTCCTTCCGCAGCGTCACCTTCCGCTTCTGCCTGAGCTTCAGGAGCCACGCAAGAGGCAACAACGGAGTTTTGGTTCGACGGGAACGTCACACCCGGAATCGCCGGAAGCGCGTCAATGTGAATCGTATTGCCAGCATGGAGGTTCGTAACATCAACCTCGATGCATTCGGGGAGATCTTTCGGAAGACAACGAACGATAATTTCATGCGCGACTTCGAGAATTCCGTTTTCGGTGAGAACACCGACGCAGTCGCCTTTGACGCGAACCGGAATCGTCGCCGTCATTTGGACATTCGGGTCGACTTCGAGGATGTCCACGTGAACGATTTTTTGGGAAACCGCATTGCGTTGGAAGTCCTTAATGACCGAGAGAATCGTGTTTGCACCGTCAATGGTGATTTCAACGAGCGCAGCACTTGTGCCTTTTGCGCGCATCATCATGCGGAACTCAACCGCGTCGAGAGTGACGGGTTTCGATTCGTTTTTACCGTAAATCACGCCCGGGATAGCTCCCGCAGCGCGGAGGCGACGTGCCGGTCCACGACCGATACCGTCGCGCGTCTTAACATTCAGTTTGTATTGTTTCATGTTTTGATGTGTCTTCGTGTAGTCACGGTCCCGCACGATTGCGGCCGCGCCTCGACCGAAGACAAGTCGAGAATGAACTGTCCAATCTACGGGAACGCCCTTAGAAGTGCAACTACAAAAAAGCGACCGTATTTCATTCCGAAAGTACGATCGCCTGATAATCCAAAATCTGAAAATTTTGAGAAATCCGGAAAGCGGATCTTGGTGCCCGATAGTTCGCGTTAGGCTTTTTTCTGAGTTTTTCCGTCGTCGGGACGCGGGAACAAAATGGCTTTTTCTCCGAAAGTTTTTCCGACAAGCACATCGCTCCAAATAAGATTTCCTTCAAATTTTTCGGCAGCTTCAATACCGAAAAGGTTTTGAATTTTGGCAGCAATGCCCGGCATAATCGGCGTTACGGCGACGGCAACCAAGCGCAAGCCTTCCGCCATCGTCGCGAGAGAGGTTTCCATTTTTGCGCGGTCAGCGGGCTCTTCGGATTTGGCAAGTTTCCACGGGGCGCGCTCGTTGGCGTAGCGATTTAACTCGCGGACAAAATTCCAAAGCACGTCAAGAGCCGTATGGAATTGGAAATCCGCTGCGAGCGCGTGATACTGGCGCTCGGTTTTTTCCCAAAGCTCTCGAAGATTCTGTTCGAGCGCTTCGCAAACCGTCGCCGCCGGGAGCACGTGATTGCAATAATTTCCCGTCATGTTCAGCACGCGATTGACCATGTTTCCGAGGTCGTTCCCGAGGTCGCTTTTGTAGCGGGAAAGATAAAGCGCTTCGGAATATTCGCTGTCCTGCCCGACATTCATTTCTCGCATGACAAAATAGCGGAAGGCGTCGGCGCCGAGTTCCCGCATCAGCTCGATTGCCGTTTTTTCTTTCGGGGCGTCGGCATCCGCATCGGTTTTTGTCTTGGAAACTTTTCTTCCTGCGGAAAGCCACCAGCCGTGGGCGACGATTTTTTTCGGCAATTCCAAGCCGAGCGCGTGAAGCATAATCGGCCAGTAAACGGCGTGCGGCGGCACGAGAATATCTTTTCCGATAACGTGAATATCCGCCGGCCAACAGGCTTTTTCGAGTGAGGCGGAATAGTAATTTGTCAGCGCATCAAACCAAACGTAGGTAACAAAATCTTTGTCGAACGGCAATTCGATGCCCCAGGAAAGGCGTTCTTTCGGGCGGGAAATACAGAGATCGGAAATCGGTTCCTTGAGGAATTCGACGACATTTTTTTGGCGGAAAGCCGGAAAGATGAAATCCGGATTTTCTTCGAGATAATTGCGTAGCCAGTCCTGATATTTCGCGAGGCGGAAAAAGTAATTCGATTCCGTGATTTCGATGACTTCCCCGAAAATTTCCGGCCATTTGCCGTCCGGCGTTTTATCTTTTTCGAGGACGAACTGCTCTTGGCGAATGCTGTAAAAACCTTTGTAGTCCGCCTTGTAAATTTCTCCGGCGTCGTAAAGTTTTTGAAGGATTTCCTGGACGACTTTGATGTGGCGCGGCTGAGTCGTGCGGATGTAATCGTCATTGGAAATTGAAAGTTCTTTGCAAATGCCTTGGAAAAGCTCAGCGACTTGGTCACAGCATTCCTGCGGAGCAATTCCGAGTTTCTGGGCATTTTGCTGAACTTTCTGCCCGTGTTCGTCCAATCCCGTAAGGTAGTGAACCGCCTCTCCGTTCATGCGGTGAAAACGCGCAATCGTGTCGGCGAGCACTTTTTCGTAAGCGTGTCCGAGGTGCGGCGCACCGTTAGCATAGTCAATAGCAGTCGTTAGATAAAAAGGTTTTGTCATAAAAATTTTACAGTAAATGAATTCGGGAAAGATAAAACGCAACTCGCGTTCCCGCGAGGCTATTTATTCGGGAGAAATTTAAATGCGCCGGGCGATGAGATCTCGGTGTGCATCCGGTAAGATGGATTGAAAATAGGTTTCGCGCTCAAACGGCCAACTCGCGTCCGGCAAAACTTCCCATGCGGGATGCGCTTCGACGTGTTCCCGCGACCATTCAAAAAATTCGGCATGGTCCGTCCGGAAATAAAGCATCGCCCCGGGACGGGAACGCTGCGCCCAAAGATCGAGCGTCGAATTTTGGATAATCCGGTTTTTGTGGTGGCGTTTTTTGGGCCACGGATCGAGAAAAAGTAAAAACAGCTTATCGAGCGTAACCTTCGGCGGAAGCGCTTCAAAAAATTCATCGGCATCCGCTTTAAGAAAGTCAACATTCGTAAGACCGGCAAGATCGCGTTTGCGCAAAGCGCGTTCGATTCGCTTCGTAATCAAATCGATTCCGATGCAATTCTCCTGCGGGAACGCGGCTCCGTAAGCGGCGAGAAAATGCCCGTGCCCGCACCCGATTTCGAGCGTCAGGCCGTTTAGCGAAAACCCGCCGATAAGTTCTTCCGGGAGAAACGCCGCGATTTTTTTGCGCAGAGCGTCAATGCGCTCGGCACGATCCGCCATCGCTTTTTCGTAGTCCGACATGCTTTACGCTTGCTCCGTGTGCGGCTTGAAAAATGCGGCGGTTTTCCCGACTTGGGAAACGCAAAACGTTCCCGCAGCGGCTTCGATTTCTGCACAAAGCTTCATAATGCGCTTGCGATCCGGAAAATGGAAACGCACTTTTACAAGGTCTTCGTGCTTAAAAACAATTTCAAGCTGTTTTACAATATCGCCGAGTTCGGTTTCGCGCCCGATTTGGATTTTGGCATCGAGCGTTTGCGCCAGCCCGCGCAATTTTTTCTTTTCCGCTCCCGTGAGCGATTCGAAGGAAAATGAATTTTCGGAATTCATGGCAGAGGATTAAGCGTCTTCGTCGTTGGTTTGTGCGGGAACGGCGTCGGAGCCGATTCCGAGGTCGGCGAGTTTATTGCGCATGTCCGCGTCCTGAAGCGCATCGATAAGTTCGCCGATATCGCCGTCGATAATTTGCGGCAAGCCGTGAAGCGACAGCCCGATTCGATGGTCCGTCAAGCGGTTTTGCGGGAAATTATACGTACGAATACGCTCGGAGCGGTCGCCGCTTCCGATTTGGTTTTTCCGTTGTGTGGCGTATTTCAGATTTTCCTCCTCCTGTTTCTTTTCGTAAATACGGGAAAGAAGAATTTTCATCGCCTTCGCACGATTGCGCAACTGCGAGCGTTCGTCCGCACAATAAACCATAATTCCCGTCGGTTTGTGAATAATCTGCACGGCGGATTCGGTTTTATTGACGTGCTGCCCGCCGGCACCGGATGCACGGCAAACCGTCAGTTCGATATCTTCCGGCGCAATCTGAACGTCCACTTCTTCCGCTTCGGGAAGCACGGCAACCGTCGCCGCCGACGTGTGAACGCGCCCGGCGGCTTCCGTCGCGGGAACACGCTGAACGCGATGGACGCCGCTTTCGAATTTGAGCATCTTGAAAACATCCGTTCCCGTGATGAGCACGGAGACTTCCTTGAAACCGCCGACTTCCGACGGTGCGGAACTGAGCATTTCCCATTTCCATCCGCTTGTTTCGGCGTAACGCGTGTACATACGGAAAAGGTCTCCGGCAAAAAGCGAAGCTTCGTCCCCGCCCGTTCCCGCACGGATTTCGACAATCGTATTGCGGGAATCCGTCGGTTCCGGCGGAATCATCGCGAGCATCAGTTTTTCGTAAAGAGCCTCAAGTTCGGTTTCCAGCTGAGGAATTTCTTCTCGCGCGAGCTCACGCAATTCGTCGTCAATCTCAGCGTCGTCGCACATTGCGCGGTTGTCCTCAAGCGCTTTTTGTGTGGCGACACATTTTTCGTAAAGCGAAACGGTATTGCACAGGCGCGAGTGCTCGGCGGAAATTGTTCCCGCCTTGCGCTGGTCGCTATAAAAATCGGGCGCATTCATCAGCCCTTCAATTTCTGCAATACGAATTTTTGCAGGTTGAATATCCGGAAGATCTTTCATGTAAAAAATGAGTTAATGTTAGTTTTGACGCGATTTAACTTCCGCTCCGTAATCAAACGGCGTATCGAAGTCAACGACGACACGGAATCCGCGCAACCGGCTTTTTTCTTTGAGCATCGACTTCTGAACGTGTTCCTCCGCAAGCAATTCCTGCGGGAACTGGCAATCGCCTCCTGCCGACGTTCCGGCAATTTCTCCGGCCTTTCGTTCTTCGTAAATCCACTCAGAGACGTTCCCGTAAAGATCGAAAAATCCTGCAGCGTTGGCAGACTTGCTCGCGCAAGGATGAACTTGTGCTCCGGAATTGCCCAAAACCCATGCCTGCGCATCGATTTTTTCGGCATCGGGCGTTCCCGCGGCGGCAAGAAATTCCTCCATCGAGGGCGGGCGGACGCGATAGCCGACGATTACGCCGAGACGACGGCAGAACACTTCCACGTCTTCATACGAAACAGATTCAACGGGGAAGTCCGAATTCGCAGAATCGGCACTGGGATTATTTCCGACAACGAAAGTGTAAAGTGCCTGAGAAACTTCCGTTTTCATCATCTGAGCCTGCTCTGCGGGAACTCCCGGAATCGGATTCAAGAGCGCAAAGAACGCACTTTGAATCTGCGGAATATCGCGACTTTTCAAATCCAAATAGGCGAGCATATCCTGAATTCTCCCGGAAAGGAGCGTGTTTTCCGGGAAGCGTTCCCGTAAGCGTGCGGCAATAACGGCATTTTTTCGAGCAAGCACCGGAATGCCTTCCGTGTTGCGGGAACGAATCGCCGACTGAATTTTTTCCATATTTTCCAAAAACTCCAAAAAGTCCGGGCGCGCCGCCGTATTTGCCAAAGCCTCCCCGAGCATTTTAAGACGTTCGGGAACGGCAAATTCCGAACGCGGGAAATTCTTCTCTAAGAACTCCTGCCGTCGGTAAGCCTTATCCCAAATCTCTGCGGCAGCTTTCCAATCCCGATTGGCTTCCGCCGCCTCCGCCGCTTTCTTCAACGCTTCGACTTCCTCGTAATCCGTCGAGGATTCCACCGTTTCAACCAAACGATTCAGCCGGGCGATGCGCTGAGAATCAGCGGGAATGACAGCGCGATAATCCGCCCAAAGGCGATTTTGAATTTTCAACGCCGCCCGAAGCTTTTGATTGGCAAGTCGCCAATTTCGTGCGTCAAGCGCCTCGGTTCCTTCCCGTTCAAGCTCGTCCGCCTGCGCCATCATCGGAATCGCCTGCATTGCGAGCATACGGTTATGCAAGCCGACCGTACGGGCATGATTGCGCTTATCGGCAGACGCGAACTGCGTTTCGATGCGGCGCTCATGTTCGGCTGCTTCCCGAAAAAGTTTTTCTGCTTCGGAATATTTTTTCTCGTCGGCAAGTTTTTCTGCGGCAGCCTCGATTGCAAGCGTATGTTCGCGGATTTTATCTGCCCGAAGCGAGTGTAGCTTCCGGCGCATTTTGTCCAAGCGGAGATTCACGCGCGAATCAATTCCGGAATAAGCCAAATACTGAGCGAACGCAATAACCGCCTTATCGTAAATATCGATGTCTTCCGAAGTGATTTTATCGCGCTTGATTTCGTGAATCGAATTAAAGCGCGCCTCAAGAGCTTCAAACTCCTGCTTGCACTGCAGTGCCTTGTCTCCGTCAATCTCGGTAGCAAACGCATCGTCTGCACGTTCTTTCGAGCCTTTGAGCCCGCTGGCGTAATACGCGCAAAAAACAACGGCAACACCGACGATGACAAACAAAACGAAAGGTAAAATCCCGCCGAATTTTCGATGCGGGACGTTTTTAAAAAAGCGAAATGCGGAAGACATCATAATTTTGTCTGAAAAATAAGGAATGGTAATACTTGTAAAAATATCGGATAAAAGCAAAATCAAAGAAAATCCTTCTCCCGTGAAGATAAAAAAATTAGCAATACTCGGCGCCGGACTTCTGGGCGCCTCCGTCATGCAAGCCGCAAAGAAACGCGGTATCACCGAAATTTGCGCCGCATGGTCGCGCTCGGCACAAACACGGGAACTCTGCCGGCAAGCCGCTTACATCGACTCCGTTTGCGAAACGCCGGAAGCCGCAGTGCGCGATGCCGACTGCGTTGTCGCCTGCGTTCCCGTCAACCGAATCGTTCCGCTACTTGCCCAAATCGTTCCCGCGCTCAAAGCAGGCGCGTTGATCACGGATGTCGGCAGCACCAAAGCGTCAATCTGCGCCGATGCCGACGCAACCCTGCCTGCGGAAATCTGCTTTGCAGGTGCACACCCGATGGCGGGCTCGGAACTTAACGGCATTCTTGCCGCACGTGAAGATTTGTTAGAAAACCGCCTTTGCTTTATTGCCGATGACGAACGCTCCCGCCGAACCGGCGCGCGGGAACGCGCCGAAGCATTTTGGTCCGCGCTCGGCATGCGCACGCACAAAGTCGCCCCCCAAGAACACGACGCTATCGTCGCCCACGTCAGCCATCTGCCGCACTCCGTCGCCGTCGCGCTTTCGGCGACACTTGCCGGCAAGCCCGATGCGTGGCGGGAATGCGGCGCAGGCGGCATGCGCGACACGACACGCGTTTCCGCCGGCAACCCCCAAGTTTGGCGCGCAATCCTGGAAGAAAATCGGGCAGAAATCCTTCCCGCTCTCGAAGCTTTTCTGGAAAAATTTTCCGCCTTGAAAAATGCGCTTGAGCAGAAAGACTCCGCCGCACTTTCGGCGATTCTTTCCGCCGCCTCCGACTGGCGCGCGCCGCTCTCTCAAAACCCTTTTTAACCTTAATAAAAATCCGATATGCAAGCCTTCCTCCGAAAAATAACGTTATCCGTCTCTCTCGCCCTGCTCGCCAGCGTTCCCGCAATCGCCGGCAACACTCCCAAAACTTGCGTTCCCGCAAGCCGAGAAGCCCAAGAATGGTGGAAAACACGCAACGCCGCCTTCAATGTCATCGCCCAAAACCGCAACGCTAAAATCGTTTTCCTGGGTGATTCAATCACGCACAACTGGGAAATCCCGGGGCGGGAACACTGGGAAAAACACTTTGCGCCGCTTGATGCCGTCAATTTCGGCATTTCCGGCGACAAAACGGAAAATATCCTTTGGCGCATCCGAAGCGGAAATTTTGCCGGGAAAATGAATCCCAAGCTCATTGTTCTCATGATCGGCACCAACAACTGGCGTGATGACGCCGGCGATACCGCCCAAGGAATCAAAAAAATCCTGAAAGAGCTCCAAAAATCCGAACCTCAGGCAAAAATACTTCTCCTTGCAATCTTCCCGCGGGGCGCAAATAAAGATGACGTCGCCCGCCAAAAAAATGAAGCAGTCAACAAAGAAATCGAAAAATACGCCGACAACAAACGTGTTTTTTGGTTGAACATCAATGAGATTTTCCTTGAAAAGGACGACGCGCAAACGCTCCCGAAGTCCGTCATGCCCGACTTGCTTCACCCGAACGCCGAAGGGCATCGCCGCTGGGCGGAAGCCGTTCTCCCCGTCGTCAATCGGCTTTCGCGCTAATCCGAAATCGCGTTCCCGCAACTTCGGACTCTCCGGAACTCAACCCAAAGACTTCCTCCCGGCGTCGCACTCGAAAGTTTTTTTAAAATAAGCTTGCGTTTCCGCCGCCCGAAATGTTTTATTCACACTTCAATATTTTTTAGCACAGCAATGAAAGCGACAATCATCACGCAAGGACGCCAATTCACCGTTTCCGAAGGCGATATTTTGACAGTTAACCGCTATCCCGAAACAAACGCGGGAGACACGGTAACCGTTGACAAAGTTATTTTCGCCGGCGAAGGCGCAGACGCTAAAATCGGTACGCCGACAATCGAAGGCGCGAAAGTCACGCTGAAAGTTCTCGAAAACAAACGCGGGGAAAAAATCACGATTTTCAAAATGCGTCGCCGCAAAAGCTCCTACCGCCGCCGCGGTCATCGCCAAGAGCTTTCGGTCGTCAAAGTTGAATCGATCGCCCTCTAATTCCATTTAACTAAAAATACTTAACAACCATGGCACATCATAAAGGCGGAGGAACTTCTTCCAACGGACGCGACTCAAATGCACAGCGTCGCGGCGTAAAACTCTATGGCGGACAATTCGCAACGGCGGGCAGCATTCTCATGCGCCAGTGCGGAACGAAAATGCGCCCGGGCAAGAACGTCGGTTGCGGTCGCGACTACACGCTCTTCGCTCTTTGCGACGGCACGGTCGTTTGGGATCGTGAGCACCGCAAAGTTTCGATCGATCCGATTGAAGCCAAGTAAGTTTTCTTAAACTTATAAAAAAAAGAGCCGCAGAGAAATGCGGCTCTTTTTTTGTTCCCGCGGGAACGCCGCTCTTAAAACCACTTCTTTACACGGAAGAAAATCACAGAGCCGATAACAAAAAGCGCCATCAGTGCGCTGACGATGTAAAATCCGTATTCCGACTGCAAGCCCGGCAAATGCACAAAGTTCATCCCGAAAAGCCCAGTAATAAACGTAATCGGAATGAACATAAAAGTGATCACGGTCAAAAAGCGAATAATCTCACTCGTTCGGCGCTCATGTTCGGAATGATAAAAATCCTGTAGTTCCTGCAAAATAATACGGGAATGCTCAATACGGTCGAATGCCCGCAACGTGTGGTCGTAAAGGTCGGAAAAATACATATCCATTTCCGGCGGGAGCAAAGGATGATCATAGCGCTCGAATGTTCGAACCATGTCGCGAAGCGGGTAAATCATGCGCCCGATACGCACAACGAGGCGCTTCAGGTGATAGATGGTTCGAATGTCTTCCCCGTCGGAATCGCCGTCGGCAGCACGCACGGTTTCATCTTCCAAATCCGAAATCGCATCTTCGATTTCTTCTGTCAGATACAGGATTCGGTCAACAAGCGTATCAATAAGCGTGTAAAGCAGATAAGGCGAACCCCACTTTCGGATTTTTCCGGAGTTTTCGGCAATTCGTCGTTCGATGCTTTCGAAAACGAGCTCCCGTTTTTCGTGAAAAGAAATCAAGAAGTTGTTCCCCGCGACAAACGAAATCTGCTGACCTTTCGGTTGCATTTCTTCGACTCCGAGACGCACGGCGCGAGCAATCGCCAGAATGACTTCCTCGCCGTATTCTTCGAATTTCGGACGCGACCAAACGTTAAGAATATCTTCCTGGGCGAGCATCGGAATATTGAAGAGCGCTCCGACGACATGAACGAGTTGCGGGTCTTTCATCCCCATCATCTGGACCCAAACAATTCCTTTTTTCGCCTCGGCATATTTCGTAAGACCGTCGATGTCCGTAAACTCTTCCAAAGAATACCCGCTTTCGTCGTAACAAATCACGCGAAATTGCGCCGACTCCAAGTTTTCGAACGGCGACTCAATCGGAAGCTGCCCCGGCTCCCGCCCGATTTCGAACATGTCTTCATCTTCATCAAGCGCCTCGGAAACCGACGGTTGCTCCAAACTCAAGCGCGTTCCCACGATTTTTTTCCAACGCGTCCACCAGCGTGAAATGTCATGGAAAAACTTCGTTCGCGCGGCGCGATGCTTCGTTGACATAGTCGAAATTCCTTTCTCTTAAATGGTTCGCGAAGCAGAACGCTCCAAAAGGACGATCGCCTCCCCATGGCGGAAAAGGGTAATTTGTCCGGACGCCGAAACAACAATCGCCGCGCAATCAACCGCCAAGGAAATTGCGCAGGCCGCCGCGTGGCGCGTTCCGAAACCGCTCGGGAGAACCGCCTTGGTTCCTTGAAGCGTTGCCGTAATTTGGCTTCCCGCAGAATCAATAACGCCGTCTTGGTCAATAATGAACGCACCGTCAATCAACGCCAATTCCTTAACGGTTTCTTCGACAAAGGCGTTCGAAATATTGCGGTCTTCCCGCGCATACCCGCTCAACGGATTCAGCAAAAGCGGACGTGTAAATTGACGGATTTTATCACATTCCCCGATAACAAAAAGCGTTCCGACCGGCTTCCCTTCCCGCCCCTCGACGGCAAGTTCCGTTGCCAACGCAATCGTTTTTTCCAAAACTTCCGGGCGCACCTTTGCGGGAACGAGCGAGCTGGTTCGCGACGTCATAACCGTCGGAAATTCATTGGCAACATCAATAACCAAAATCGAGTCGAGCTTATTGGTTGCATTCATTCCGCCAATGCAACAAATGCGATCCGACGGCTTAATGATTCCCCGCATCAAGCCGATAAACATTGCCGCGCGCAATTGCGACATCCGGTGATTTCCGAAAGAACGGACCGTAATAACTTCGGGTTTTTCTCCCGCATCGGAATGAAAATCATAATTTTCGGAAGAAACGATAACGGTCTTAAAAGACGGATAAACAAATCGCTCCAAAAGCGGCGGGGTGCGAAAAGTATCGGCAAAAAGCAATAGCACGTTGCACTTCGTTCCTCGAATAATCCGCTGCGCCGCACGCCCAATGAGACGATTTGTCCCGGACTCATGGTCTTGCGCCTGCTTGGAAACCCCTTTGAGAAGTTTTGAAATTTCCGCTCGAAAATCTTTCAGCGAAACCGCCTTTTTGAGATTTTCCAAAAAATCCTCTCCTGCAAGTGCATGGGCAATTTCCGAAAGAGCCCGATGATACATACGCGTCTTTGACGACGCGAGGACGAGAAAAATGATCCGCGGCGATTCCGCCGAGCTCGTTCCCGCAGACGAATCTTCCGTGCCTTCCGGAGCCTTCTCCTCTTCCGGCAAGCGCCCCACGGCAAAAATAAACTGCGAATCAATCACCGTGCACACATTCGGCACGGTAATGTAGTTCCCGCCGACGCTTGTCGGCATCGTCGCCTGTCGTTCGACAAGCGTTCTGCGCAGATTTTCCCGCATTACAGGCGGCGTTCCCGCCGGCAAAGCGACGTCGAGCAACTCGCCGAGCGCCGCCGCAAAATCGCGGTTTTTCAACTCGATAATGCGGTTTTGGGATAAAAAGCGATCGATACGCATTTGCTTGTGTACTTGGGGTTAAGAAACAAACAAAAAGCAGGGACTTGCGACACCTGCTTCTCTAAAAAATCAACGTTCCCAGTCGAGTGCGCCTTTCTTGACTTCGTACCAGAGTCCGAAAATCACAATTCCGAGAAACACCGCCAGTGTCCACAAAATCGGAACTCCGGCTCCGAGAAACTCGCGATAAATCAAAGCCGACGGAATCAGGAAAACCACCTCGATATCAAACAGGATAAACAGCATCGCCGTCAGGTAAAAGCGCACGGAAAAACGCGGATGCACCGTTCCTTCGCCCTTCAATCCGCATTCATAAGGCAATTTTTGCGAACGATTCGACTTGCCGAATTGCCCGACGATATGACTCGCGATAATAATCACAATCGGCAAACAAACGCCGATAATTACTTGAATGAGAATGGGCAGATAGTTTTCCTGCATAGTATCGGAAAAGATATTCCGCCAATCGCTATTACGCAAGGCGAAAACGCCCGCAAAGGCTTTAAATACACACAACGCGCCCGCTCCCGCCTCAAAAAAGAACGTTCCCGCAAACCTTATCCGAATTAAATTTCCGAAAACCTCTTTGAATTTTATGGCGATTTTACACTTTTACGATTAGAGTTTCCGCTCCATATAATCTCGAGCCATGAAAAATAGTCTTATCGCCGTATTAGCTTTTGTCGCGCTTGCCTGCGTTCCCGCGTTTGCAGCGCCGAAACAATCGTCCGCCGAAACGTCTCCGGCGCTTTGGGCGAAAAAAGCCAAGCAATTTGCCGGAAAGCAGGTTTACACCTACGTCGAAGAAATCGGAGCTGCCGGCTACGCGACTTCGGACGCGCCTTTCGTTGTCGTTCCCGTGAAAACGGCGACGGAATCCGGGAAAAGTAACGGACGCATTCTCGTCCTTATTCCGTTTGCGTCGTTTGAAAAATTCGGCGAAGCCTATGCCCCGAAACACGAAAAAGGCGGAAGCACGTTCGGGAAAAAAGCCGAGTTGAAAAAACTCTCCGGGATTTTCACTATTCACAAAAAAACGCCGGTTCTCCTCGTCGGACTTCCGATTCAAGCCTTAAAAAATGCGCCTGAGGCCCCAAAGCAACTCGAAGCGCAACTCGCCGCCGAAGCCAAGGAAACAGGAGCCGACAAATCTTCCCGCGAAGGCTACACAAAAAAAATTTTCCGCGTCAGCGCCATCGGGAAAGACGCAAAAATGAAATCCGAATTTAAACGCCTCGTCGGGCTTTACAATAAAGGTAAAAAATCCGCAGATAAGTTTAAGCCCGATCAAATGGCTTCGGCACTTGAAGACGGCGACGACCCCTACACGGCCTTCGACGAAGCGAAGAAAATCGAATGGGAAATTTGCTACTAATTTTCGAACTCGCATGAAAGCCTACTTAGACCTTCTTCGAAACGTTCTCGAAAACGGCGAAGACCGTAGCGACCGCACCGGCGTGGGAACGCGCGGGATTTTCGGCGCGCAAATCCGTTTCGATTTGTCGAAAGGCTTTCCGCTCGTTACAACGAAAAAAGTCCACACGCGCTCCATCATTCAGGAACTGCTCTGGTTCATCGGCGGGCACACAAACAACGCGTGGCTGCGGGAACGCGGAGTTACGATTTGGGACGAATGGAGCACCGCCGAGCAATGCGCGCGCTTCGGGCGAGCCGAAGGCGACCTCGGTCCGATTTACGGGCACCAATGGCGCAATTTCGGGGCGACGAAAAATCCCGACGGTTCCTTCGCGCGCGACGGCGTTGACCAAATCTCCAATCTCATCGCCGAAATCAAGCGCAATCCCGCCTCGCGCCGCCTCATCGTTTCCGGCTGGAATCCCGGCGAAGCCGACAAAGTGGCGCTCCCGCCGTGCCACACGCTGTTTCAATTTTACGTCGGCGGGAACGGTAAACTGAGCTGCCAGCTCTACCAGCGCAGCGCGGATTTGTTCCTCGGCGTGCCGTTCAATATCGCGAGCTACGCGCTTTTTACGCACATGATCGCGCAGGTCTGCGGGCTCGGCGCCGGCGATTTCGTCCACACTTTCGGCGACGCACATATTTACAACAACCACTTCGAGCAGGTAAACCGCCAGCTTTCCCGCGAGCCGCGCGCGCTCCCGACCCTGAAGCTCAATCCGGACGTGCGCGATATTTTCGCGTTCCGCTACGAAGATATTTCCATCGAAAACTACGATCCGCATCCGGGCATCAAAGCCCCCGTCGCCGTGTAAAAAAACGAACCACTAATGAACACGAAGTAACACGAATTATCTTAATTTAAGAGAAGGCTACTTTCACAAAACATTCGTGAAAATTCGTGTTTAGTCGTGGTTCCCGTATTTTTATGTCTGAGTTTCTGAAAATTTCCCGCCCGCTAACCGCTATCGCCGCGATGGCAAAAAACCGCGTTATCGGCAACGGGAACGCGATTCCCTGGCACGTTCCCGAGGATTTTAAATTTTTCAAGCAAACGACGATGGGCGGTATTTTGCTGATGGGACGCAAAACCTATGAATCCATCGGGCGACCGCTTCCCGGGCGCATCACCGCTGTGCTTTCCCGCGCCGGAAAACTGGCCGCGGGAACGCCGCCGAACGAAAATCTTCTCTGCATTCGCGAGCTTACCGAACTCGAAAATATCGCGCCGGAACGCAAAATTTTTGTCGCCGGCGGCGCGGAAATTTACCGACAACTCCTGCCGCTTTGCTCAGAACTTTTCCTTACAACAATCGACGCCAAGCCTGCCGGCGACGCGTTTTTCCCGCCGTTTGAAGAAGATTTCGACGCGGGAACGGAACTCCTTCGAGGCGAAAATTTTGTTGTTCGAAAATACATTCACCTCAGACGATAACACATTTCTTTCAATTTTTTCATGCACCCAGACACCGCATTTCCGGCTCAATTCGAACAAGAGCAACTTCATCGAAAATACATTCGAACATTTCGCATCATTTTTTACATCGCACTCGGCGGCATTTTCGGACTTGCCTTTTTCTCCGACGGCGGGAACGACGCCCGAACCCTGCCCTTTTTCCTTTTCGCCGGATTCGTTGCGCTAAGTTGCGAAATGCTGGCAACGGCAAAACGCTTGGGGCGCGGCGCTCTGCTGTCGGCGGGATTTCTTCTTTTTCTCCCGTGGTTTGTGTTGCAAGTTTTGGAAATCCTTTGGCTTTCGCCGTTCCCGGGCAATGCGGAACTTGCGCTCTGCACAAGCCTTGTTCCGTTTTCGCTCTTTTTCATCGCCCTGCACTGTAGCCGAAGTAACGGCGGACAAATGCGCCTGCTCGCGGGAACACTCATTTTTCTGCTTCTCGGAACAATCGCAGGAATCACTTATCAGATCAATCTCAGCGAAGATTTTTCGGGCTCGCTGGCAATGAAAATTTTCGCCGGCTATCTCTCCGACCCGGCAGCAGCCGGCGGCGTTGCGATTCTTATATTCTTTGCCTCGATTGTGCTTGTGCTCCGCCGAGGAACGGATTCCCGCAACCGCATGTTTGCGCTTTACACCGGATTGCTTGCATTTTGTATGATTCTGCTGACGCGCAACACCGCCGTATGGCTGTCGGCTCTCGCGGGAACGGTAATTTTTGCAAGTCTCCAAGTCCATAAAAAGACGGTACGCGCAGCAACGATTATCCTGCTCGCCTGCGGAATCGCCGTTACTCCGATTTTTTCGGAAATGCCGTTTAAGACTCCGCCGGAAATCGCCGGCGTTCAAAAATCGGAAAGCTCAAAAACGGAACCTCTTCCCTCGCGTATCGAATTACAAAAAATCGCCCTTTCCGTTTTTTCGGACGCTCCGATTCTTGGTTCGGGAACCTCGTCTTTTTGTTCCGAATTCCGTCAAAAAGCGCCGCAGCAATGGCAAATTTCCCCTTCTACGAGCAACAATCTTTATACGTTCGTGCTTGCGGAAAACGGAATTGTCGGGTTTGTGCTCCTGTTCGTTCCCGCGGGATTCATTTTCCTCCGAGCGGTAAAAGTTTGCCTCGCGCTCCCGCGTGAAAAGCACAGTAGTTCGTCCCCAAAAAACAACGATGAAAAGCTCCACAACGCCAACACGCGTTCGCTCCTGTCCGGTTTGCTCGGCGGCGTTACCGCGATTGCGATCCTCGTCGCACAGGATTTTTCGCCGAGTTTTCTTCCCGTCATTTTGGGCGTATCTGTTTTCGGCGGAATTATAATGCACGAAAGTGCACCGTCGCGATTCGCTCGCGTTTGTATTTGTAGCGGGAAACGCCGCAAAGTCGCCTTCGCGTCGGCGATTCTTCTCCCCGCCGGGATTTTTGCGCTGGCGCTTCCCGCGACCTACAGCGCAGCGCAATGTGATGTCGGCAAACGAGCCATCGCTCCCTTCCTTCAAAATTTCTACGGGAACGCCAATTCGGAAACCGAATATTTCGAACCGCAAAAAATAGAAGCACACTTTCTCGCTGCAATATCCGCGCATCCGAAAAATGCGGAAGCGCGTATCGAGCTCGCGCGCCTTTACATTCTTTCCGCTTACGTCGCTCCGGAATCCATTCCCGCACTTGCGCAAGCCATGAACGATGTAACTCAGAAAGCGATTGCCGCCGCTCCGGAACTCGCGGAAGCTTATCTTTACAACGCGATAGCAAGAATCCTCCTCGGCGAAAAAGATGCCGCCCGCGAAGCGCTTGACCGGGCAGAAAAGCTGGCGCCGAACGATCTTCCGCTTCTCTTCCAAATCGCGGAAGCACACAGGATGCTTTCGCCGCAAAAAACACCTCCGAAAGCAATTTTAGAACATATTACACAAATCGCTCCCGCGTCTCCGCGAGTCCGGCAAATGAACTCAATTGTCGATTTAACCTCGCAAAGTCAGGACTCAAAAACGAAAAAACCGGAAGAACCGGACGCGTCTCTTCAGTCGCTTTTCGAAATTTAACGCTACAGAGTTATGGACGAAACAAAAGCCAAAACACTGAAAATCAATCTCCGCGTTACAGCCAAGATCGCCGGCGGAATTATTTTTGCCGCTCTTGCGTTTTTTGTCGCATTCCGAATCGGGCTCCCCGGCAAAACGGAACCGTCCGCTTACGCCGACACTTCCGCCGCGAGCGAAACCAATAAGACAGGAACGCTACTTCCGCCGCCGCCTTTTGCCGGCAATCCGCCGCTTTCGTCGATGAAAAGATAAAATGCTCCGATGATGCCGTCGAAGAAAATTATTTTGGGAACGCGACAAAGTCCGCTCGCGCTCGCACAAACGGAACTCGCACGGGAACGCCTGCAAGCCCGCTTCCCCGAAGCAGAAATCACCGTCCGCAAGTTTATTACACAAGGAGATAAAAAACTTGAGTGGTCGCTTGAGAAAAGCGGCGGTAAAGGACTTTTTACAAGTGAACTCGAAGCCGCCCTCGTCGCAGGAGAAATCGATATCGCCGTTCACAGCGGGAAAGATTTGCCGACAACGATGGGCGACGGGCTTTGCGTTGCCGGGTGCCTCCCGCGGGAACGCGCCAACGACATTCTCGTCGTCCGTAGCGGGATTGACGTTCCCGCGAGCATCGCGAGTGGTTCGCCGCGCCGCCGCGCACAAGCCGCCAAGCTTTTCCCGCAAGCGAGCTTCCGTGAATTGCGCGGGAACGTCCGCACGCGCTTACAGAAAATTGCCGACGGGATTGCCGATGCGACATTTCTTGCCGCCGCCGGGCTCAGCCGATTGGGTATCGCCGCGTTTCCGGGACTCGAATTCCGCGAAATGCCGCTTGAGCAATTCGTTCCCGCCGCAGCACAAGCCGCAATCGCGTTGCAATGCCGTAGCGAGGATGCCGCTGTTTTCTCCTCGGTTTGCGATGATGCGACAACACAGGCATTTAATATTGAACGTGCATTTTTGGAATCCCTCGGGGAAGGTTGCCACACGGCATTTGCCGTTCACTACGCCGACGAACGCCTGCTGATTTTTCGCGAAGACATCGGGTTTATCTCCGAACGGCAAAGCTTCCCGCAGGATTTGCCGGGAATCCGAAAAAAAGTTTCTCAAATCCTTTCTCAAATTTTAAACCGCTAAGTTATGAAAAAAAATTCCGCTCCGCTACAAGGTAAGCGCATCGTTATTACGCGCCCGAAAGAACAAAACGCCGAACTGCGCGATCTCCTCGTCGCCCAAGGCGCAACGGTGCTCGAGATGCCGCTAATCGAAATTCGTTTCCCCGAACAAAACGAAGAAGTCGTCCCCGAAATTTTAGGCGGATTCGGCGAATACGATTGGTTGGTCTTTACAAGCGTAAACGGCGTTCGCGGATTCTTTGCTCATTTCTTCGCCCGCTATAAGGACTTGCGCTCGCTCGGCCCGTGCCGCATCGCCTGCGTCGGCCCCGCGACCGCACACGCCGTTGAGGCGCTTCACCTCGAAGTCGATTGCGTTCCCGAAACACATACCGGCGAAGCACTCGCGGACAAACTGCTTAACGACCACGGCGTTGAAAATCAAAAAATCTGCGTCGTCACGGGAAATCGTAATTCTGACGTATTACCCAAAAAACTCGAAACCATCGGACGCGCAATCGTCGATACATTTCCGGTTTATGCGACAGACGACGCCGATGTTTCCGCCCAAAGCGCCGCAGAAGATTTCCGTGAAAACGGCGCGCACGCCATCGTTTTTGCAAGTGCGTCGTCCGTCAAATCCTTTGTCGCCCAAGCAGCCGCGCTCGCTCTGCAAAAAGATGCCGTCCGCCCGCAAGTTGTCGCCATCGGCACTCCGACCGCATCCGAATTGCGTTCTGCTGCCATTCCCGTCGCGGGAACGGCTACTGCCGCTACGCCCGCCGCGATCGTCGAAACCATCTTGCAAATTTTCGCATAATCTTTGACCATTTCACTCAATCGCAATTAACCCCAACACATTAAACCCATGCTAAAAAAACACATTAAGAAATTCAGTGCCATCATCGCATCTCTCTCGGTCCTCTTTGTTGCCGGATGCGGAGATTCCCCGGAAGATGTTGCCCAAAAATACATAGATGCGCTCGTTAAAGGAGACCTCGCTGCCATGAACGAAGTTTCTACGGCAAAGACGGCGCAGCTGAACGGTTTTCTTATCGCCGCAATGGAAAACGACCCTAAGAAAGAGCAAAAGAAAAAAGAATTGGAAGCCGAACTGAGCAATATTTCCAAAGTCGAAATTAACGGTGATTCGGCAGATGTTTATTTTGGCGACGGCAAGCCGATAACGCTGAAAAAAGTGGACGGCGAATGGAAGGTGGACGTTAAGAAAAACTAGAATCTTCCTCACGGGAACTCGCATACGCGGGTTCCCTTTTTCTTTCCCGTATAAATATCCATGCCGCGTATGCGCCATAAAAAAATGCTTTTGAGCCTGAGCATCGCGGCAATTTTGAGCGTCGCGGCGGTTTGGTTTTGTATGGAAGACGAAAACACGGATGACTCAAACCACTCAATCAACACTCCGGAAATTTTGCACTCCCTAAGCAAAATTCCTTTAAAAAGCGGGGATCTAATCCTGCGCCACGGGAACGGGATTTGGTCGAATCTCATCCGCGAGAAAAATTTTTCGGACAAGCGATTCTCCCACATCGGAATTCTCGTGAAAGAAAACGGAAATCTATTCGTTGTGCACGCCGATTGCGACGCAGTCGGGAACGGAAGCGTGAGAAAAGATTATTTGGAAGATTTTTTGAAAAATACGCACAGAATCGGGATTTTTCGCCTGAAAACAGCCGACTCTGATATGGCGGTAAAGATCGCAACGTCGTTTGTCGGAGTCGCGTTCGACCGCAAATTCAAGCTCGACGACTCAAGTGAGCTTTATTGTTCAGAGCTTATTTATCTTGCGATGAAAAATACGTTCCCGCGTTTTACCCCTAAAACAATCGAGCTCTGCGGACAAAAAATAATTCCGGTTGACGCGCTTGTTTCTGCTGAGTACACCGTCGAATTGTTTGATTCCGGCGCAAAATAAATTGCCAAAAGCCTCAGAAAAGCGTTTCCTTGCGGGAACGCATTTTTCAAACCATGAGTGAAGTTCGCACACGTTTTGCACCGAGCCCGACGGGCTTTTTTCACATCGGAAGCGCACGCACCGCGCTCTTTAACTGGCTTTACGCCCGCGCCACGGGCGGAACGTTCGTTTTGCGTATCGAAGACACCGACAAGGAGCGCAACACGCAGGAATTTCTCGACGTCATTCTCGAATCCATGCGCTGGCTCGGAATGGACTGGGACGAAGGTCCGCAAGTCGGCGGCGACTACGGTCCGTATTTCCAATCGCAGCGTAGCGATTTTTACAAACAGAAAGTCCGGGAACTCATGGACAAAGGGCGCGCCTACGAAAAGGACGGTGCGATTTGGTTCCGTCTCGAAGGCGAACGCGAAACCGTTTATGACGATTTTCTGAAAAAAGAATACGAACGCGTTCACGCCGCGCCGGTCATTATCGACGACATTATCCGCGGGCGCGTCGAACGCGCCGAAGACCGCGACTTCGTCATCGTGCGCGGGAACGGCGAACCCGTTTTCCACCTCGTGAACGTCGTTGACGACATTGCGATGAAAATCACGCATGTCATTCGCGGCGAAGACCATCTTTCCAACACGAGTAAACACGTTGAGCTCTACAAGGCTTTCGGCGTGGAGCCGCCGAAATTCGCGCACATTCCGCTGATTTTGAAAACGGAAGGCTCGGGCAAAATGTCCAAACGCGACCGCGGCGCGCTCATCGAAGAATATCAGTCGCGCCACTTCCTGCCCGCCGCCGTGCGCAACTTCCTTTGCATGCTCGGCTGGACGCCGAAGGACGGGCGGGAAATTCTCCCGATTGAGGACATTATCGCGCAGTTTGACCTTGCCGACGTGCATCAGGCAAACGCGCGTTTTGACGAACGCAAAATGGCGTTTTTCAATCAGGAATATCTGCGCGCGCTTCCGGACGAATCTTTCGCGTGGCTCGCCGCTCCCGTGCTCGGCGAAGCAAAAGTTATCGACGACAAAACGGACGAAGATTATCTGCAAAAAGTCCTCGCGCTGTGCAAGCCGAAGATGAACGCACTCGATACGCTCCCGAACTTTGTCGGCTACTTTTTCACGGAAGATTTCCCGATTGACGAAAAGGCACTCGCCAAACAAAGCAAACGCGGCGATCCCGCGGCGCGTTGCCGCGAACTCGTTCCCGCGCTCGAAGCGGCGGCGGACGTCGCTCCCGCGACGATTGACGCGCTTTTTGAAAAGCTCGGCGCGGAAAACGGCGTGAAGCCGACGGATTACTTTGCGCCGATGCGCCTCGCCGTTTCCGGGCAGGCGGGCGGGCCCGGCTTGCACGAATTGCTTGAGCTTCTCGGCAAGGAACGCGTGCTTTCCCGCATCAAAAAATTCGTCGAAAAATTCGCGAAATAATTTTGAACAAAAAGAAATGCGTTTTACGCTTTCTTTATGTTTTCAGAGTGTTAGTTAGATAGAGTTAGTAGAGATTGGCGGGCGGTTCCCAAAGGAATCGCCCGTTTTATTTATTTCGCCTTCGGAATCTCGACCGGTTCCGAAACGTTCTCGACAAAAAGCAGTCGGTTGTTTTCCGGCTCAAACCATGCTCGCATCAGGGTTCGAAATTCCGGATATTCCTCCGGAGTAATTTCCGTTTTCGTCAAATTTAAATGCTTGCGCACTCCCACCCACGCGCCGTCTTTTGTAACGTGAAACTGTACGCATCCGACAGAATTTTTCACTTCCGACAATCCCGGCATTTCTGCCAAAGCCCACCCCTCGGGAATTTGAATTGTGTAAACATAATTTTCGGAGAACGTTGTTCCCGTGGCAGGAATCCTCAGATTCGCCTTCCTTTTTTCGGGAAGCGTTTCAAAATCCGTCGACGCAATTCCCTGCTTCGCGACGGGAACGCGCCAAAGCCACGTTCCGCTCCGAGGCGAGAACTCGCGGCTGCATTCAAGGAGCAAAACTTTTTCGGGAAGCCACCGGCATTTATTACTCACCGGCTCGGACGCAATCAGTTGCTTCGCAACGCTGTCCGCATTTTCCCGAATATCCGCACCGTCGAATTCTGCGGTTCCGCGGATTATTTCTTTTCCGTTCACAATCTCGCAACGCGCAGCAAGAGAAATTTTCTGTAGAATATTTTCTTTCGGAACAACAGAAATGCGCTCCCCGGAAATCGACTCAATCCAAAACTCGTCGTCTTTCGGCGAATGAATAATTTTAAAGTCGTTCCCGAGACTTTCCGAAAGCATCGCCCAAAGCAAGCGCGCTTTTTCGTGAGGAGTCCCGTAAGCGGATTTTAAGACAGCGTCGGGCTCCCGCAAATCGCTTTCCAAAAGTAAAGTGCTCGGAATCGGAATGTTCGCAATTTGATCTCGAACAAAGCGAATAATCGCCGCCTTTTTCTCATCGTCCGACATCTCCTCGTCAAGCAAAAGACTTAACGCCAGTTTTGCTTCCGCTCCGAGTCTGACATTCTCGGTCGAACCAAAATCCCGCAAAGTCGCCGCCGGCATTCCCGGATAAATCACGGGAACGGTTTTCTCCGCCGTAAAGTATTTTTCACGGGAACGCGCCGGCACATCAAAATATTCCGTAGACGAACCGTTGAAATTCATCACGAGGCGTTCGCACGGAAGCGGCATGTCCGCATATTCGTCAAAAACCATATTGCAGGTTGCGTCGGAGAAGACGGAATAATCGAGGAAGATCGTCGCTCCGGGTTCGAGCGCCGTATGCGTTATAACGAGCTCCCGCAAAAAATTAAATGCCGGAGCATCAGCAGCGCAACGCGGCAAAACGGTATTAAACGCGTTTTCGGGAACATCGACGCGAGTACTGCCATCCGCCATAATCGTATATGCGGCATTGATCTTTATTCGCTGAAATTTCGGGTTATAAACAATAAATGTTTCCCCGCAAACTTCGTTCATTGCAAAAAGCGTATTTATGCGTAATTCCGTTTTTTGGCGAAACTCACAAGCCCCGTTTGCCTCAAAGAAATAATTTTTTTCAACGTTTTTATAAATGGCTTCGGGGACATCAGCACTCGGAAAGTTTTTCAAAATAATTCCTCCCGACGATTCGATTTCCGATTTTTCCTGAGCACAAAGCACTGCGGAAACGCCGACAAGCGCAAGCAAAGACAAAAAAGTTTTCCCGACAATATTCATGGATAAAAATTTAATTTGTTATTGTTTTTTAATGACAATCGGAGACTTTGAAAATTTTTCGTAAGCACGCAGAGCATCGCGCACTTCGCCCCATTCGCCGGCCTCGTAAACACGTTTATTCATTTGTAATTTTTGCGAATACGAAAGCGATCGCGCATTTGTTTCAAGCTTACCCGTGAAGCTTGCAGCCGTTCCCGTCACATTTTCCTTTTGAACCTGAACAAGCGCGTCAAAGGGAAGTTCAATTTTTTCCGAAAACTCAGCCGTACGGGAACAGGAATCCCTAAACGCGTAGCGCCGTTCGTCAATTTTTGTATTTATTTTTTCATAACGCCGCCCCTGAGCGAAAACATTTTTAAAGACGATCGGCTCATAAATCAAAATACCTTCCGCGCTTGCCGCATAATTCGGGATTTTAAATTTCGCTTTGAGTTTCAACGGCATTTCGAGATAGCTCCGCCAATCGTTCCCAAGTTCGAGACTTTCGATTTCAACATTCGGAGCAATCGCATAAATCTCCCGCTCGATTTTCTGAACCCAGTCTTCGACATAGCCTTCGCAGTAGGCGCGACGGATCCTTGCATCTGTCTGTCCTTCCGCCTCAAGCACATATTCCGCGTGAAGCGTACCGTCCGCATCCAGTTTCCCCGTAACATTCACGCGCAAGTAATGATTTTCCGCGGGAGCGACAGGCGTTTTACACAAATCCGAGCCTTCGGGAACGCCCGGCAAATAATGCTGTTGAGATTCTGCGGAAGACCAAAGTTCCCGCACAAACGGAACCCAAGTCGGATCAAGCGGCTCCCACTTGCCGGCGACTTTCACAAGCGCAACACTGTGGTTAAAATGGTCTGCGGGAAGGGATTCGATACGCGATCCCGCCATCGTCATTGCCGGGCAAGCCTCAAAACCTGCCATTCGCAACATTGAAATCAGCAACGCCGCCTTGTCTTTGCAAACGCCGCAACGATCCGTAAAATTCATATCTGTAGGGTGAAGCGTATAGCCTTCCCCTTTCCCCATCGAAATCCCCGAATAACGCATGTTGTCGGCGACCCAATGAGTCAGACGCGCAATTTTTTCCCGATCGGTTTTCGCTCCCGCGATAATCTCATCAACCTTGCGTTGCGCATTCGGAGTCGGCAAAAAACTTCCGAAGTCCTCGTTAACACGATGAAACCAAAGAGACTTCTCCCGCCACGAACGCGTTGTTGTCAGCTGGAGCTTTGGAGCGACATCAAATAAATCCGCCATGTTGTCTTCTTTCTGAAACGGAAGTATATCCTTCGAAACAAAACGATATTCGGTTTTCCCGTCATCAAGAAAATTTACTTCCGGAACAACGCTTCCCTGGTAAAACTTGTACTGAAGGGGCTTGCGAATCGCCACGGAATAAACTTTCTCGCATACGGGAGCATCTACACTCCAGAACGGAACGATATCATAAAACTCGCCTCGCATCGGAGGGATAAATTTTTCCTCTTCCGCATTTCCGCTACCTGCTCCGGAGCCCCCCGAAGCACCGTCGAGCAAGGCGTATGTAAATCCCTTTTTATCAATTCCGTATTCGAGAACATCTCCTTTTTCGAGACGTCCGACTTCAAGCATAATTTGCCTTGCGCCCCAGTAAATTGCACGTGCCGGAGCCGCATAATCACAAGCATTCGCGCAATCGAGCTCCCGAACGCTTCCGTCCGGCTTAATAATTCTCGCAAACGCGAATTCGGCAAACGCCGTAAGCGGATCGTAATCATACTTAACAATACGATTCGCCAATGCGCCTTTCTCGTTGTTGATTTTTATTTTTTTGAAAAGGCGAAAAATTCCGCTCCCGTTGTCGGCAACATCGACATGGATTTTGTCGCTAAGCACGATGTAATCCGCCTTATTCGCAAGCTCATCAAATTCCGTTCCCGCAAAAGCGGAGATTCCAAACAGTCCGACACTCCAAAGCAATTTCCGAATCATGCGTTGATTCTAAAAAACTCCGGAGACGTCGTGCGATTTAATTTTGAAAAGAAAATTCTTCCCCTTCTCTTCTCTCCGGCTACATTTGGCCCCTAAAATTAAGGAACAACAAAAAACACGAAGGCCGCTCCCGACGGGAACGGCCTTTGTCGTCTAGATTTAGCGAATAATACTTATTCTGCTGCTACAGGAGCCGGAGCTTCCTCTGCAACGGGAGCTGCCTCCGCGGGAACTTCTTCCGCTTTAGCTTTCTTCGCCGGAGCTTTTTTCGGAGCCTTCTTGTAGCCTTCATCGTCCGCAGCGATCAGCTCAATGAGTGCCATCGGCGTAGCGTCGCCGATACGCGGAATCGCGAGCTTGTAAATGCGGGTATAGCCGCCGTTGCGGCTCAAGAATTCCTGTGCGCGCTTGTTGAAAAGCACGGCAACGGGTTCTTCCTGACGAACCTTGGCGAGAGCAAGGCGATAGTAGTGAAGTTTCTTCACCTTGTCATCGGTTTGAGCCGCCTTCTTCGCAAGCGTAACAATCTTTTCCGCGAACGGGCGGAGAGCCTTTGCTTTAGCAAGCGTGGTTTGGATACGGCCATGAAGGAAAAGCGCTCCCGCCAGAGATGCCATGAGAGCCTGGCGGTGTTCTTTCTTAACGCCGAGTTGATAACGGTGTTTGCAGTGACGCATGATGTTTTAAATTTCTATTTTTAATGGTTGAGGATTACTCTTCGTCTTCGTTGCCGTCAACGGTCGGACCGAGATCTTCGGTTGCATATTCTTCGCCGATTTCATCGTCTTCCTCAGAGATTTCGGGAAGAGCACCGGAAGCGCGCATATCGGCAAGCGCCTTGTGATGCGCAGCAATAATATCGCGATCGATGAGACGTTCGTCGAGCTTCATGCCAAGCGAAAGGCCGAGCTGTTCAAGTTTCGCCTTAATTTCGTTAAGCGATTTCTTCCCGAAATTGCGATACTTAAGCATTTCTGCTTCCGACTTGAGAGCGAGCTCGCCCACAGTCGTAATATTCGCGTTATTCAAGCAGTTCGCAGCACGCACCGAAAGTTCGATTTCGTTAACGCTCATATTGAGGAGTTTGCGAAGGCGATTTTGTTCTTCGCTGACTTCCTTGCCTTCTGTTTCGAATTCGATTTTTTCATCCGAAACAGAATCAAAGACATCAAGGTGATGACGGAGAATCGCCGCCGCATCCTTGAGTGCTTCATCCGGAGAAGTCCGTCCGTCCGTCCAAATTTCAAGAATCAGCTTATCGTAGTCAGTCATTTGTCCGACGCGCGTATTTTCGACGCTGTAGCGAACCAAACGAACCGGAGAGAAGAGTGAGTCGATAGCGATAACGCCAATCGCTTGGTCGGGAGCTTTGTTTCCTTCCGCCGGGCACCAGGAGCGACCGACGCGAACGCAAAGCTCCATGCGGAGACGACGTTTCTTGTTGATGGTGCAAATAACCTGATCCGGATTAATAATTTCAAGATCGGAAACGAGCTGAATATCCTGCGCCGTAACCGGTCCTTCGCGATCAACGTCGATAAGAACGTTGAAAGTGTCGCTCTTGTGCGCACGGATGATAACCTTTTTGAGATTTAAGACAACATCCGTAACATCTTCAACGACATCGTCGATGGACTGAAATTCATGGTCCACTCCATCAATCTTGACAGAGCAGATTGCTGCGCCCTCGATAGAGCTGAGGAGCACGCGACGGAGCGCATTGCCCATCGTTTGCCCATAGCCCGTCTCAAACGGCTCTGCAATGAATTTTGCGTAAGTATCAGTCGATACCGTTTCATCTTTTTTGAGATGTTTCGGTAATTCAAATTTCCCAAGACGTTTTGGCATTTTCGGTATCTTCTAATTAGATGATTAAAAGTGGATTAGCGGCTGTAGAATTCAACGATGAGTTGGACGTTGATGTCCTGAGCCATTTCTTCACGAGCCGGTTTGCGATCAACCGTACCTTCAAGCGTTCCCGCCGTGAGTGTGAGCCACGCCGGAACCGGACGCGTCTGATTTTCTTCCACTCCGCGAGTTGCGAGTTGTTTTGAGGAAGTACGATTGCGGACTTCAATCTTGTCGCCGACGCTGCAGCAGAAGCTCGGAATGTCGACTTTATGTCCGTTTACGCAGATATGTCCGTGACCGACCAACTGGCGAGCGGCACGGCGCGTATTCGCAAAGCCCAAGAGATAGACGACGCTATCCAGGCGCATTTCAAGGAGCGTAAGGAAGTTTTCACCGACAACGCCACCCATGCGCTTTGCGCGGGCGTACGTAAGACGGAACTGCTTTTCGCCGAGACCATACATGAAGCGGAGCTTCTGCTTCTCATTCAGGCCGATGGAATATTCCGAAGCCTTACGACGAAGCGTGGGGCCGTGAACTCCCGGAGGATACGGCTTGCGTTCCTCTGCCTTACAGGTCGGAAGAATATTCTGACCAAAACGGCGATTTAACTTACTGGTGGGTCCTGTGTATCGTGACATTTCTGTATTATTTTTGGCGGCTTAATCGACTGCCCGGGTTGCCATTGCCGGACAGGAATAGAAAAGAGCGAGAAAGCCTGCAAAAACCGAAAAGGAATTTGCAGGCAAAAATCCGTTATTCCAATTAAACGCGACGGCGCTTCGGCGGACGGCATCCGTTATGCGGAACCGGCGTAACGTCCGTAATCGAAAGAACATTCAATCCAAGCGATTGAAGTGCGCGGATCGCAGAGTCGCGTCCCATTCCCGGACCGCGAACTTTGACGATAACGTCTTTCAAACCATGCGACATCGCAACGCGAGCGGCATCCTGACAAACAACCTGCGCGGCAAAAGCCGTAGACTTACGGGAACCGCGGAAATTGCATTGCCCGGACGAAGAGCGGGAAATCACGTTCCCGTTCGTGTCGCAAAAAGTAATTTTCGTATTATTGAAAGTTGCAAGAATATTGCAGACACCGGTCGTAATATTCTTAGAGCCTTTGGCTCGGCGCACCTTGATTTCTTCCAAACCTTCGGCAAGCAAATCTTTCGCCGTGATTTCTTTCTTTTCAGGAGCTGCGGGAGCAACTTCTTTCTTGACTTCTTCTTGACTCATTGAAAGTAGCTTTCTGTTAATTATTTGGAAACGACACCAATCGTCTTGCGCGCGCCCTTACGGGTACGAGCATTGGTCTTCGTGCGCTGTCCGCGAACCGGAAGACCGCGGAAATGGCGGAGTCCGCGATAGGATTTGATGGACTGCAAGCGCTTGACGTTCCCGCTGATTTCGCGGCGAAGGTCGCCTTCGCATTTGTAGCCTCGTTCAACAATATAGTTGACGATTTTGTTGAGCTGTTCTTCCGTAAGCTTGTCGGAACGAAGCGCGGGATCGATCCCGAGAGCGTTCACGATCTCCGTGGCACGGGTCGGGCCGATACCATAGATATAGCGCAACGCGAATTCGACGCGTTTGTTATTCGGAATGTCTACACCAAGTAAGCGTGGCATGGATTTTTATGTTTTATCGTTTGTTTAGAAAGGGAAAAGTTTGAAAGGATGTCAAAACTTCTCGTAATTTGAAAGAAAAAAAATAAAAAACGGAAAGAAGCCTCAGAGTGTTGTAAGAATTTCCGGTTCATCCTCCGTGATTAGAATTGTGTGTTCTGCGTGTGCAGCGGGCTTTCGGTCTCGTGTTAAAACCGTCCATCCGTCTTCTGCGATATCAATAAGATGGGTTCCCATGTTAATCATAGGCTCAATAGCTAAAGTCATCCCCGGGCGTAGCTTCTCTCCTTTGTGCGGCTTTCCGTAGTTTGGCACTTGCGGATCTTCGTGCATAGAACGCCCTACTCCATGACCGGTAAATTCTCTTACAATTCCGTAACCGTACGGTTTCACAAACTGTTCGATCGCATGAGAAATATCTCCGATCCTGTTCCCGCGCTTTGCAGCCGCAATTCCGGCGTAAAGAGCCTTTTCCGTTACTTCGCAAAGTTTTCGGACAGGTTCCGCAACCGGTTCAATCAAAACCGTTCGCGTATTATCTCCGACAAAGCCTTTGTAGCGAGTAACGACATCCAGCGAAACAATATCCCCCGGCTGAATCGTCCGACGCATCGTCCCGATCCCGTGAATAACCTCTTCATTCACGGAAACACAAATATAGCCCGGGAAAACAAGATTGCCGTACCGGTAATTGTGGCTTGTGCTTTCCGCTCCAAGTTCCTCAATTACTTTGCGTGCGAAATTATCGATATCGTAAGTTGTCATTCCCGCTTCGACGAATTTAGCCGTGCGGTCAAGCACCTGCGCAGCGACCTTGCAGGCTTCACGCATCAGAGAAATTTCGGTTGTAGAAAGCGGAATGATCATTTTGTAAAAGAACAGAAACGACGATTCGCAATATTACGCAGCAGCAGGGACAAGCGTGTAAGCTTGCCATGCGTTAATCCCGTAAGCGATCAGTCCGAGAATGAAAATTCCGAGCAAAACGTAGGTCAAACGCCCAATTCCCTTTTCCTCGCCGACTTCTGCAATACGGCGGGAACGAGACGGGAGCGGTGTCGCTACGCCTCCGATTCGGCTTTTCTTAAGAAAACCTTCATAATGACGTTGCAGGAGCAAAGATTCCACCTGGCGCATCGTATCCAAAACAACCCCGACAGCGATAAGTCCGCTCGTCCCTCCGATAACCCGTGCCAAACGCGGGAAAAGGTTGAGATTGTAGATAAAATAATCCGGAATTAATGCAATCACCACGAGGAAAATACCTCCGGCAAATGTAAGACGATTCATGACGAACTCAAGATACGCAGCCGTATGCTGCCCCGGACGGATTCCCGGAATATAGCCGTTGTTCTTCTTCAAATCGTCCGCGACCTGAATCGGTTTAAACATCACCGAAACCCAAAAGAAGCTGAATGTAAAAACAAAAGCTCCCATCAGGAAATAATATACGCTCTGTCCCGGCATCACGTAAGAACTCCAGGGCAGAAGGAAGCTCAATGCCGGAGTCGAAGTTCCGAGCCACGTCAGCGGCATCGAAAGGAAGGATAAAATTGCTCCGGCAAAAATAACCGGCATAACTCCCGCGTAGTTAACTTTCATCGGAAGGTACGTCGTCTGACCGCCGTACATCTTACGCCCGACAACACGTTTTGCGTATTGAACGGGAATCTTGCGGACAGCTTGCGTAATCATAACCAGCAATGCACATCCGACCACGAAGAGGGCAATCATCCCTACAAATTTCAGGAATGTATACTCCGACGCTCCGGTTCCATCCACGACCGTTTCACCGAAAAGGCCCGAAATAAAAGGAGAAATCGCTTGCGGCATGTCCGCAACAATCCCGAGAACAATGAGGATTGAAGCTCCGTTTCCAATACCCCGCTGCGTAATTTGCTCTCCAAGCCAAGTCATAATTACCGCTCCCGCCGTCAGGATGATTGTTCCCATAACGACAAAAAGCGTTTTATCGCATACGAGAATACTACCCGTAAACTCGTTGATCCCGAGTGCCCGACCGACCGTTTCCGGATTGGAAAGCATGTTCGTGATCATAAGCCCTTGGATAAGAGCAATTACGATTGTCATGTAGCGCGTGTATTGCGCAATCTTCTGCTGTCCGTTCTCTTCCTGACGCAGACGAGCCAAGCTCGGAAGCACGGCCCCCATTAACTGCATGATAATCGACGCACTGATGTAAGGCATAATCCCAAGCGCAAAAATTGCGCCCTTCAGCATTGCCCCACCCGTGAACGCATTATACAAGCCGACGACTCCGTTCCCCTTCTGAAGAAGTTGATCGACGAAGCTCGTAAGCATCGTCAAATCAATCCCCGGAAGCGGGAGATTGCCACCGATACGGGAGATAAAAATCAACCCGAGCGTAACAATAATCCGATTCCGGAGTTCGGGAACGCGCCAGCAATTAAAGAAGGCCGAAAACATTCGTACGCGTCATTCTGCCGCCGAATTATTCAGCGGCGGCTTCTTCTACAGAGCAGGAAAGGACTTCGACTTTCCCGCCGGCAGCTTCAATCTTAGCCTTAGCGGAATCGGAGAATTTTTGTGCCGAAACCGTAACGGCTTTCGAGATTTCGCCCATGCCAAGCACTTTAATGAAAAGCTCGTTTGCACGAACCAGCCCGGCACGAACCATCGCATCACGATCAATTACATCGCCTTCAATTTTCGCGAGCTGACCGACATTGACAACCGCAAATTCAACGCGGTTGACATTACGGAAGCCGCGATGCGGAAGCTTACGATAAAGCGGCATCTGACCACCTTCAAAGCCGGGGCGAACACCTCCGCCGGAACGGGCTTTCATCCCTTTGTGCCCGCGACCGGAAGTTTTTCCGTGTCCGCTTCCCATCCCGCAACCGAGACGTTTATGACGGTGCGTCGAACCTTCAATTTTAGGAAGAGTGTGAAGTTTCATTTTAACTATGAACTAAATATATTATTAATTACGAGCGCGAAGCACGAATTTGTTCGAGCGTGCGCAACTTGCAAAGCCCGTCAAGCGTCGCCTTCACGAGAGCACCCGGATTATTGGAACCAAGCGACTTCGAAAGTACGTCTTTGACTCCCGCAACTTCGAGCACCGCGCGAACTCCGCCGCCGGCAATAACACCGGTACCGGGTGATGCCGGGCGAAGAAGAACCTGACCTCCGTCATGAGAACCAAGGACTTCGTGCGGAATCGTATTGTTACGGAGCTGAACCGGGATCAAATTCTTGTGAGCACGTTCCGTGCCCTTACGAATTGCATCCGGAACTTCTTTCGCCTTACCGTAACCGATGCCGACATTTCCTTTCCCGTCACCGGAAACGACCAATGCAGCAAAGCTGAAGCGACGTCCGCCCTTAACAACCTTAGCACAGCGATTAATGTGGACAACCTTGTCGATGTACTCGGAAGCTTCCGCTTCCTGGCGAGGAGCACGACGATCATTACGACGACCGCCCTGACGACCGTTCCCGCGACCGCGGGGTGCCTGTTGGATGGGAGCTACAGCTTCCGCCGCCGGCGTTTCAACCGGAGCAACTGTATTTTCAGGAGCTGAAATTTCTTGCGACATGGTAAATCCTTAGAATTGAAGTCCTGCTTCGCGGAGAGCTTCCGCGAATGCCTTGACGGTTCCGTGATAGCGACGACCCGCACGGTCAAAAACGATGGCGTTAACACCGGCCGCTTTCGCCTTTTCCCCAAAAATCTTTCCGAAAGCTTTTGCACCCGCAACATTCGGAAGAATTTTTTGGGCTCGCAAATCTTTTTGAGTCGTAGAGCCGCCAAGAATGGTGCGCCCTTCGCCATCGACAATAACTTGCGCGTGAATGTGGAGATTCGTGAATTTCACAACCAAGCGCGGACGTTCCGCCGTGCCCACAACCGTCTTACGAATACGATAGCGACGGCGTTGCAAAAGTTTAATTTTTCTGTCGTTCTTTTTCATTTATCAGAAAACGTTAGAGATTATGCGGTTTTCTTGCCTTCCTTGCGGAGGACGAATTCACCGACGATACGGACGCCCTTGCCCTTGTACGGTTCAACCGGTTTGAATGCCTTGATGTCAGCAGCAACCTGTCCGACGACGCGCTTGTCAGCTCCGGAAATGTCAATCTTGACGCCATCCGTAATGACGACCTTAATCCCTGCGGGAACGTCGTAAATAATCGGATGGGATTGCCCGAGAGCAAGATCCAACTTGTTCCCGCTGAGCACGGCTTTGAAGCCGACCCCTTGAATTTCAAGTTGTTTCGAATAACCTTCCGTAACACCCTTAACCATATTGTTAACGATGGCACGAGCCGTCCCGTGCATAGCACCGGCAAAGCGCGTATCATTCAACGGGTTGACGTGAACAAGATTTTCTTCGACTTTGATTTCAACACAATCCGCAAACGTTTGCGAAAGTTTACCCTTGGGACCTTCAACGCTAACGGTGTTCCCGTCAACAGCAACTTTCACGCCCGCGGGAATTTGAACAGCGATTTTACCAATTCGACTCATTGTATTGTCTCCTTGTTGTACGGGTTATTACCAAACCTGAGCGAGGATTTCGCCGCCGACCTTTTGTTGGCGGGCTTCCGCGTCGCTGAGAATACCTTTCGAGGTCGTGAGAACGGAAATTCCCATCCCTCCGATGACTTTCGGAATATCGCTATAGCCGGTATAGATACGACGTCCCGGTTTCGAAATACGGTTGATTTCCGTAATAACCGGCTTTTTGCCGTTATATTTCAGGGTGATTTCGATGACGGGAAGTTTGTTCTTCTCCGTTTTCGTAAAATCTGCAATATATCCCGCTTCTTTGAGAATACGGGCAACGCCTTCGCGAACCGAAGACCATTGAGCAGAAACGCTTTTCAGACCTGCGTGACTTCCGTTACGAATAATCGTAAGAAAATCGCCTAAGGTATCATGAGTAGCCATATTAAATTTTTCCTGTATTTGCGGTTAATAAATTACCAAGAAGCTTTCGTCACGCCCGGAATTTTACCGTTCGACGCAAGCTCACGGAAGGTGATGCGGGAAAGTCCGAACTTACCGATATAAGCACGCGGACGTCCCGTGATGCTGCAACGATTGCGGAGACGAATCTTGCTGGAATTGCGAGGAAGCTTGTCCAAAGCAACCTGAGCTTTGTAAAATTCTTCGTCGCTCGTTTCAGGATTCGCAATAATAGCCTTAAGCGAAGCACGTTTTTCTGCGTACTTAGCAACGAGACGCGCACGCTTCAGATTCTTTGCAATGGAAGATTTTTTTGCCATGACGTTATCCGATATTAGTTGTTAGCAGCATTTTCCGTAGCACTCTTGGAGGATTTACGGAACGGCATTCCCATGAGGCGGAGGAGCTCACGTCCTTCATCGTCGGTCTTAGCCGTCGTAACAATCGTGATATCCATACCGATATTTGCACGTTGCGAACCATCACCCTGCGTTTCCGGGAAGATCGTATGATCGGAAATACCGAGCGAATAGTTCCCGCGACCATCCAAGCGATTGGAAACCCCACGGAAGTCGCGAATCATCGGCAGCGCAATGTAAATGAGACGTGCGAGGAATTCGTACATAGCGTCGCCTCGAAGCGTAACCATGCAACCAAGCGGCATTCCTTCACGAACACGGAAATTCGAAACGCTCTTGCGGGCATGAGTTACCACAGGGCGCTGACCGGCAATTTTCGAAATTTCTTTAAGAATTTCAGCCTGCGCGTTCTTATCGGTGTCAGCAGCATAAGCCGAATTAATGACAACCTTCGTAATTGCAGGAACCTGATGCGGATTGTCGATTTTGAGCGTCTTTTTGAGCTCCGGAACGACTTTCTCTGCGTAAATTTTCTTCAGAACAGGTGTATGCATTTTCTGATTCTCTCCTGATTATTATTTTGCAGCTCTCTTGGCATCATACTTCGAAGCAAGCATCACATTGGAAGCATGAATCGGAGCTTCTTTATCGATAATGCCGCCTTCAACGCCGGCTTGTTCATTTGCCTTTGTGTGGCGTTTAACAATATTGAGCCCTTCAACAACGACCGTGTTCTTCGACGGGAACACCGCGAGAATCTTTCCGCGTTTACCTTTTTCGGAACCGGAAATAACAACGACTTCGTCGTCTTTCTTAAGATTTTGTTTTGCCATGATTAGAGCACCTCCGGTGCGAGAGAAACGATTTTCATGAATTTCTGGCGGAGTTCACGCGCCACCGGTCCAAAAATACGGGTTCCGCGCGGATTGCCGTTCCCGTCGAGAATAACGACGGCATTCGAATCGAAGCGAAGATAGCTTCCGTCCGCACGACGAATCGGAGCTTTCGTCCGAACGACAACGGCCTTAACGACCTTACCCTTCTTGACAGCATCGGGAGCACTCGGAGTCGAATCCTTGACCGCACAAACGATAATATCGCCGACGGAAGCCGTATCGGTAATCTGCCCGAGACGACGGATCATTTCAACCTGGCGCGCGCCGGTGTTATCGGCAACGTCCAAACGCGATTTAAGTTGTACCATAATTCTTACCTCCTGGGGAATTAGACCGCGGCTTCGCCGACAATTTTAGCAGCCTGCACGACTCCGACAACACGGAAGCGTTTCAGTTTGCTCATCGGACGCGTTTCCATGATTTCCACTTTGTCGCCGATGTTGCATTCATTCTTCTCGTCATGAGCATGAATAACGGTCTTGCGTTTGATTTCCTTACCGAAAATCGGGTGCGGTTTCTTATAAAAATACGTGACCTTTACGCTCTTATCGCCGGTTTTGCTAGTAACAACACCGATAAGAACTTTACGGGACGGACGTTTTTGTTCTTCAGACATGGTTAAATAATGTGGATGATTAATTTTGCGCTACCGACTTTTCGCCGAGAACGGTCATAATGCGAGCATTCTCGCGGCGAAGCGTGCGAATACGAGCCGGATTCTGAACCTGTCCGGTCTGCGCACGCAGACGCAAGTTCAAGAGTTCCTCACGGTTTTCGCGAAGCTTCTTGGAAAGTTCTTCCACGGAATTTTCGCGAATTTTCGCGGCAGCAGTTTGTTTGTTTTGTGCGCTCATTTTTGTGTGAAAGGGCGATAAAATAGTTTTCAGTCGCAGAATGCAATACTTATTTTACAAGTAAAGATCCTGTTGTTCACGGCTAATGAATCGGCAGCGAATCGGAAGCTTCGTGTCTGCGAGGCGCATAGCTTCACGCGCAGCAGAAAGCGGAACGCCGGAAACTTCAAAGAGCATCGTTCCCGGACGAACGATTGCCGCCCAGTACTCGACATTCCCTTTACCCGAGCCCATTCGGACTTCAGCCGGTTTTTGTGTAACCGGTTTATGAGGGAACACGCGCATCCACATCTTCCCTTTACGCTTCAAGCTACGGGAAATGGCGACACGAGCCGCTTCAAGTTGAGCCGCCGTCATACGGCAACGTTCCAAAGCCTGAATCCCGAATTCGCCGAAAGCGAGATCGTTGCAGGATTGAGCGGTTCCGTAAATGCGTCCTTTCTGTACCTTACGGTATTTAACGCGAGATGGTTGAATATTTGCCATTGGATTTTCCTTTCTCTATAGGAGTGGAATTAGATTTCGGATTCCTTCGTGCAAATCCAGCACTTGATTCCGAGTTTTCCGTAAACCGTATTGGCTTCCGCAAATCCGTAGTCGATATTTTCACGAAGCGTGTGCAACGGAACACGACCGACGCGAGCGGATTCAACACGAGCAATTTCTGCGCCGCCAAGACGACCGGCAATGCGGAGACGAATACCATCTGCACCCATGCTCATCGTAGCTTGAATAGCCTTCTTCATCGCACGACGGAATGCAATACGGCGTTCGAGTTGAAGAGCGATATTTTCAGCAACGAGCTGAGCCACAAGATCCGGTTTTTTAATTTCCTGGATATCAAGAATAACGTCTTTACCCGAAATCTTGGCAAGATCGTCGCGGAGCTTTTCGAGCTCTCCGCCCTTACGACCGATAACAACGCCCGGCTTCGCGGTGAAAATTTTCACGCGGATGCGAGCTCCCGCACGTTCAATCGAAATCGACGGAACGCCTGCCTGACGCAGTTTTTCGTGAAGGAACTGACGAATTTCGTAGTCGCTCTTGATGTTCGCGGGGAACGTCTTCTTATCTGCGAACCAACGAGATTCCCAGTTGCGGCGAACCGCGAGACGAAAACCGATAGGATTTGTTTTCTGACCCATAGTCTAAAATTGCGGATGGTTATTTTTTATCGCCGACCACAATCGTGATGTGGCTGGTGGATTTACGAATCGGATGTGCGCTACCTTTCGCCGTCGGGCGGAAGCGCTTCAGCATCGGACCTTGACCAACCGTCGCAGCAACAACAACCAAATCCTTCGCGGAAAGATTATTGTTATTTTCGGCGTTAGCAATGGCGCTGTTGAGCGTTTTGGCCAGCAAGCGGGCGGATTTGCGCGGAATAAAACGGAGAAGATCAGCCGCTTCGAGTACCGGGCGACCTTGAATTTGGCGTGCAACGTCACGCACCTTCGACGGTGTCATGCGCACAAACTTGGTAATAGCTTTAACTTCCATGTGGAACTAAGTTAAAAAGTAATGGTTTTGAGTTTGACCGAATCTCCGGTCAAAATCGTTTGTTTCGTATTAAGTTGTGTAATCAAAGCAACCGAATTTTCGGCGTTTGCTTCGGCAATGATAAGCTCGGCAACGGATTCGCCGTCGCGTTCGACGACGCAAAGAGCTCCAGTGCAGAAATTCTTTTCCATTCCCGAATTGAGAAGCACTAAATCGGCGCTCGTTCCCGCAACTACTTTCTGAACCGAAGCCAGTCCCTCCGAAGAAATTTCGTAAGACAGAACCTTGGCAAAAAGCGTTCCCGCAAGCCCGATAAACATCAGGCTTGCGATAACTAAAGCAGTTGCAAAACGTGATTTCACGAATTAGACAGCTTTCTTCGTAGGAGCCGTATGAGCCTTGAACGTGCGCGTCGGCGCAAATTCACCGAGCTTGTGGCCAACCATGTTTTCCGTCACATAAACGGGAACAAAAACTTTCCCGTTGTGAACGTTGAGGTTGAGTCCGACAAAGTCCGGCGTCACCGTGGAGCGACGCGACCAGGTTTTAATCGGCTTGTGATCTCCGGCTTTCTGTGCCGCTTGAACCTTCTCCATGAGAGATGCTTCGACATAAAAGCCTTTTTTGATTGAACGTGCCATTGTCTATTAGCCCTTCTTAACTTTGCGTCCGTTGCGACGAACAATAATATGAACGTTCGTGGACTTGGATTTAATGCGCGTCGGGAACCCTTTCGCGAGTTGTCCCCACGGAGAAGAGAGGTGCTGGCGGCCACCGCCACCCTTGGACTTACCCTGACCCCCGCCGTTCGGGTGGTCAACCGGATTCATCACCATACCGCGAACACGCGGACGGCGTCCAAGCCAGCGATTGCGCCCTGCTTTGCCGAGCGTGCGGTTATAATGTTCGCCATTGCCGACATAACCGATGGTTGCACGGCAATCCGCGTTCAGATAACGCTGTTCTCCGGAAGGCATTTTGACGATAGCAAGATCGCCTTCGATACCGAGCAACTGAGCGGCATTACCGGCGGAACGCGCAATACGCGCCTTTTGACCGGGTTCCATCTGAATCGCATGAATAAAGGTCGCGGGAGCGATATAGCGCAGCTTGACCGTGCATCCCGGATTGAATTCTTCAACCGGATTCATCGTCGAAACAACGGTATCACCGACTTTCAAACCTTCAGGAGCAAGAATGTAAGCTTTTTCCCCATCCGTGTATTGGATGAGAGCCAAGTTTGCCGAGCGGTTAGGATCGTACTCGAGAGCGAGAACGGTCGCCGGAATTTCAACTTTCGCACGACGGAAGTCCACCAAGCGATAGAGACGCTTGTGCCCTCCTCCGCGACGACGCGAAGTAATGCGACCGTTATTGTTACGACCGCCGGTGCGATGCTTGGATTCAACCAAGTCTTTTTCCGGACGCTTTTTCGCGAGATCCTGCTTATTGCGAACAAGGAAACGCTGCGAAGGCGTAAGCGGACGATTAGATTTGAGTGCCATATTATATGTTCCTCTATCTTAAAACGTTAAATGAGTTCAATCTTGTCACCCTTTTTGAGCGTGACGATTGCTTTTTTAACATCCGGAGCCTTGATGACTTCCCCGCGCTTCGTGCGGGATTGTTTCACCTTGCCCTTGGTGTTGACAACATGAACGCGTTCGACGGTAACCTTAAAGGTCGCTTCAACCGCCTTGGCGATTTCCGGTTTCTCCGCATTCGGATAAACTTCAAAAACGTATTTGTTGGCTTCCGCGAGGGTAGCCGTCTTTTCGGAGACGAGCGGACGTTTGAGGACGCTGTATGCAGATTTCATAATGAATATTCTCCTTATTGAGCGCGTTCGATGATTTTCTGCAAACCTTGTTCGCTGACCAAAACCTGATCAAAAGCAACAAGATCCAACGCATTGAGCGTTGCGGCATCCGTAACGGAAACACGTTCGATATTGCGGATGGAAAGCACCGTATTGTCGTCCCATGCTTCAGAGACGATGAGCATTTTTCCTTTCGGGAAAACCTTCGAGAAGACCGAAGCCATAATTTTCGTCTTCGGTTGAGCAGCTTCAAAGCGTTCAATGACGCTCAATCCGCCTTCGTTCGCCAAATCAACAAGCGCACGTGCGAATGCAAGCTTTTTCATTTTAGCATTAATCGACTTGGACCAATCGCGCGGACGCGGACCAAATACAACACCGCCCTTGTAAAGTTGCGGAGCGCGCTTGTCGCCGTGACGAGCACCGCCCGAACCTTTTTGCGGACCTTGTTTTTTACCGGATCCGGCAACTTCGCCATAGTCTTTCGTTTTGGCGCTTCCCTGACGAAGATTCGCCTGATAAGCGACAATCGCCTGTTTCAACGCTGCAACGCCCTTGCCTTCTTCAAGCTGCGGGAGCGCAAATTCTTTTTCAGCGCAGGAGCTTCCGTCAACTGTGTAAACTTTAAGTTTCATCGTTCAGTTCTCTCCTTATTTTGCTTTTTTCGCTTCACGAACATAGACCAAATCCCCATTCGCTCCGGGAATGCTTCCCTTGATGAGAATGAGATTTTGATCTTCGACAATCTTAACGACCGTAAGATTCTGCGTCGTGCGACGAACCTGTCCCATATGTCCCGGCATGTCTTTTCCCTTAAAGACGTGTCCCGGCGTCTGACGCATCCCGATAGAACCCGGGCGACGGTGCATCATGTGACCATGGGAAGCCGGCTGTCCGGCTTGGTTGTGGCGCTTAACGTTACCTTGGAAGCCGCGACCTTTGGTCGTTCCGATAACGTCAACAATTTGACCTTCTTTGAAAGTCGTGACGGTAAGTACGTCTCCGACTTTATATTCGGGAGCTTTGTCGTCAAAGCGGATCTCGCTCAGCACGGAGTGCGTTTCGATTCCGGCTTTGGCAAAATGCCCTTGAACGGGCTTTGTCAAACGCTCTTTTTTCTGGGCGCCGTAGGCAATTTGTACGGCATTGTATCCGTCAGACTCAGCGGTCTTGACTTGAACAACAGGGCACGGACCCGCTTGAACCACGGTTACGGGAACGAGATTGTCGTTCCCGTCGTAGATTTGGGTCATCCCAATTTTTTTGCCAATCAGTTGTAACTTCATTTTGTCTAAGAGGCAGGTGGAGGTTTAATTCCGTTTGCACAGACCTGCTTTAGGCTGCTAAATCTCGTTTATTTCGATTCTTTTACAGTCCTAAGGCTATCCGAAAACGAAAATTTTCAGTTATTGATTACGATTTAGCAGGCTTAGACATTAATGCTAATATCAACGCCTGCGGGAAGATTCAGTTTCTTGAGTTCATCGACCGTTTGAGCAGTCGGACCGATGATATCAATCAAGCGCTTGTGTGTGCGCTGTTCAAATTGATCCATCGACTTTTTGTCAACGTGCGGCGAGCGGTTAACCGTCCAACGCTCAATAGAGGTCGGAAGCGGCACCGGGCCGGAAACGCGAGCGCCGGTGCGCTTCGCGGTTTCGACAATATCGCCGGCAGACTGATCGATTACTCGATAGTCAAAGCCTTTGAGTTTAATACGAATTTTTTGACGAGCCATAGCTGTAAAAACTGAAGTTAAATGTTAGAATTACGAGCGAGCCGGAGCACGGGAAGCCGTTTCTACGATTTCCTTGAGCACATTCGCGGGAACCTGTTCAAAGTGATCCGGTTCCATCGTATAGGAAGCACGACCCTTCGAAAGCGAGCGAACGTCCGTCGCATAACCGAACATCGTCTGGAGCGGAACCATCGCATTGATGGTGCAAACACCGTTCTTGGTCTCCATGTTCTGAATCTGACCGCGACGGCGATTCAAGTCGCCCATGATATCTCCTTGGTATTCTTCCGGCGTAACGACTTCAACCTTGGTAATCGGCTCGAGGAGAATCGGAGCAGCCTTCGCCATTGCATCCTTAAGAGCAAAGATACCTGCCATTTTGAACGCCATTTCGGAGGAGTCGACTTCGTGGAACGAACCAAATACGATGCGCGCTTTGAAGTCGATGACCGGATATCCGGCAATCGTCCCGTTGTTCGCCGCTTCCTGAATCCCTTCGATCGTCGGCTTGATATATTCCTTCGGGATAACGCCACCGACGATTTCGTTGATGACTTCAATGCCCTTGCCCGGATTCGGTTCGATTTCGATTTCGGCATGACCGTATTGACCACGACCGCCGGACTGACGAACGAACTTTCCGATACCGCGAGAATTGCCCGTGATCGTTTCACGGTAGGAAATCTGCGGACGACCGGATTTTGCTTCGACCTTAAATTCGCGACGCAGACGGTCGACGATAATATCGAGGTGAAGCTCGCCCATTCCGGAGATAATGGTTTGCCCCGTTTCCTGGTCGGAAGAAACACGGAAAGTCGGGTCTTCCTGAGCAAGGCGTTGGAGACCGATGGAAAGTTTTTCCTGGTCAGCTTTCGTCGCAGGCTCAATCGCCATCGAGATAACCGGTTCCGGGAACGACGGCGGTTCGAGGATAATATCTTCTTCGCGCGTGCAAAGCGTATCACCCGTTACGATTTCTTTCGGACCGATAACAGCGCAAATATCTCCGGAGTAAGCCGTATCAATTTCTTCGCGATCCATCGCCTTCATAATCATGAGGCGGGAAACACGTTCCGTCTTGCGGGTACGCGGATTGTAAAGAGCGTCACCTTTCTTAAGCGTTCCGCGATAGACGCGGAAGAAGACGAGCTGTCCGACATACGGGTCAGACCACAGCTTGAAGCAAAGTCCGATCGGCTTTGCATTATCGTCCGGTTCGACTCCGATTTCGGTTTCTCCATCGTCCTTAAACGCCTTCATCGGCGGAAGGTCGAGCGGAGACGGCAAGTAATCGACAACGCAGTCGAGAACCATCTGAACGCCTTTATTCTTGAAAGAGGAACCCGGGATAACACCGACGAATTCAAGCGAAAGCGTTGCCTTACGGATAGCGACACGAAGTTCGTCTGCGGAAATTTCTTCGCCGCCGAGATATTTTTCGGCAATCGTATCGTCAAAGTCGGAAACTGCTTCGATAAGACCTTCGCGATACTTGTCATAGTCCGCCTTCATATCTGCGGGAACATCCGTTACCGTGTAGCGCATCCCCTTCGGGTCGGAATCATCATAAACGTATGCACAGCCCTTGACGAGGTCAACAAGACCCGCAAAGGTGTCACCGGCTCCGATCGGGATGTAAAGCGGGTGTGCGTTCCCGCGAAGTTTTTCACGAATTCCGTTAACGGCATTGAAGAAATCAGCACCCGTGCGGTCCATCTTATTGATGTAAGCAATGCGCGGGACGCTGTACTTGTTCATCTGACGCCAAACGGTTTCAGATTGCGGCTGAACACCGGCAACCGCACAGAAAACGGCAACAGCTCCGTCAAGCACGCGAAGCGAGCGTTCGACTTCCGCCGTAAAGTCCACGTGACCGGGCGTGTCGATAACATTCAAGCGGTGCGGAATTTTTGCAAACGGACCGTCAGCAACCGTCCATCCGCAGGAAACGGCAGCCGAGGTAATCGTGATACCGCGTTCCTGTTCCTGCTCCATCCAGTCGGTCGTAGCAGCGCCTTCGTGAACTTCACCCGTTTTGTGGATGACGCCCGCGTAGAAGAGAATACGTTCGGAAGTCGTGGTTTTACCGGCGTCAATGTGAGCGGCAATACCGAAGTTACGTGTGTATTCCAACGGAGCTTTGCGCCCGGAGGAGTTTTTGCTGGAAAGTGCGGCGGCCATTGTAAATATGCTCGACTTTTTCGGTTAAAAATTAGTTACCCCAGCGAAGGTGCGCGAAAGCGCGGTTCGCCTGAGCCATTTTGTGAGTTTCTTCGCGTTTTTTAACAACCGTTCCCGTGTTGTTGTACGCATCAATGAATTCGGCGGCCAACGATTCCGTCATCGGCTGCCCCTTACGCGCAGAAGCCGCATTGACGAGCCAACGGAAGGCCATGCTTGTCTGACGCTCATGGGAAATTTCAACCGGAACCTGATAGGTTGCCCCGCCGACGCGGCGGCTTTTAACTTCCAATTTCGGGCGGCAATTTTCCAATGCGCCGAGGAGAAGTTCCATCGGATCACCCTTTTCAAGTTTTTCGCTAACGCGCTCAATCGCGCCATAGACAATGCGCTGAGCAACCGTCTTTTTGCCGTTTTTCATAACGACATTGATGAGCTGGCTCACAAGCGGGCTGTTATAACGTGCATCCGGTTGGTGCACTTTTTTCGTTGCTTTACGACGACGTGACATTGCAAAAGTCTCCTATAGCTTAATTATTTTCCGCCTTTCGGACGTTTAACGCCATATTTCGAGCGGCTACGACGACGTTTTTCAACGCCTGCGCAGTCGAGCGGACCGCGAACAATGTGATAACGCACACCCGGCAAGTCCTTGACACGGCCACCGCGAATCAAAACGACGCTGTGTTCCTGAAGCTTGTGTCCTTCGTCCGGAATATAGGAAATAACTTCCGTTCCCGTCGTAAGGCGAACTTTCGCAACTTTACGTTGAGCGGAATTCGGCTTTTTAGGCGTACGCGTCATAACCTGAATGCAGACGCCGCGTTTGAACGGCGAGCAATTCAAGGCGGGTGATTTCGACTTGATGTTGGCTTTAGCCCGCGGCTTGCGGACGAGTTGATTGATTGTTGGCATGTCCTAAACTTGAAATTGAAATAAAAAGGAACGTTGAAAAAAAAGCATTTGGGAACAAGATGCAAGTTTTTTTTAACGAAATTAAAATTTTTCTTGCCAGAATCAGAAAAAATTTGCACTTGCCCCTCCGGGGTTCGTGTCCGTAGCATCTCCCGCATGAGTGAAAATTTCACCGTTGAATACTATTTTGTCGATGCACAAGGTTCCCGCAACGGACCGATTAACGAAGCGGATTTTATCGACGAAATTGCAGTCGGGACAATTTCGCCCGAAACGCCGGTTTGGCGCACGGGAGAATCCGATTGGCGTCCGTTCGGAGCCGTTCGCAAAATATGGTTTCCACCCCTTGAACAAGAAACTGCCGGCGTTCCCGTGTTTGAGCGCCTCAGTGCCGACACGTCGTTCGGCTCGCTTTTCTCCGACACCTGGAGTTTTCTTTTCTCGGGAAATAATTTTTGGATGCTCCTCGCAGGCGGCATCCTCTGGGTTTTAATCGAAGCGGCAGCATCGACAGTCCTTAGCGAACTGACCACCCTCGTCGTGTCTTTTATCTCCACACTCGTCTTCCTGCTTTTCCTTCGCAAGTGGGATCGCGGCGAGAAGCCGGAATTCGCCGACCTGTTCCCGCTAAAACAGTTTTTCTTCCTCCCGTGGCTTCGCTCTCTCGGCGCCTCCGTTCTCGCGGGAACGGCCATTTTTATTCCGACGCTCATCGCCATCCTCATCGGAATCGGAAGCATCGCAAAAATCGCCTACCAGAATCCGGAGCTTCTCGAAAGAAACACACAGCTGACAAACACGCTTTTAAACACTCTCCAGCAATACGACACATCGGGACAAACCGGCAAAATCCCGCAAATTGCGATTCAAGGCGAACAGGATGCCGACGAAATGCTTCCCGAAGTCGAATCTGCCGAGATCGTTTTTCCGGACAGCACGACGCTTGCCAAGGAATTTTCAATTAATGCTGAAATTTTCGAAGAACTCATCGACGGCTACGGAGATATGTCGGAAGCCGTTATCGAGTCTCCGATTTTCCCGATCGCATTGATTCTCTCAATCCCGTTCATCGCTCTCAGCATCTTCCTTTCCGTTCGCCTCGCATTCGTAAGTTATTTCCCGCTCGATGCAGAAACCGGAGTTATCGATTCGTTAAAATATTCATGGAAACTAAGTTCCGGAAAGTTTTGGAAAATCTTTATCTTCGGCATCCTTTTAGGGATACTTTTCCTCTTCGGAACAATGATTACACTCGGGCTCGGCTACCTTGTCCTTTGCCCTTACATCCTTGTCGCGTTCCCGGTACTTTACGCCAAGCTAATCAAATCCCGCTCTGATTTGAATATTCCGTCGTCGCGCCTGTAAACGCGTTCGAAAAGTAAACGAATCACGCAATCCGGGAAACCTTTCGTTCCCGCGGCTTTAGCTTTCTCTTGCTTTTTGCGGGAAGGAATGAAATGCTTTGCGCCCGTTTTTTTTTCAAAAATGAAAGCAATCAGAAACATCGCAATCATCGCGCACGTCGACCACGGGAAAACAACGCTTGTCGATAAAATCATCCGACAGGCGAAAATGTTTCGCGACAATCAAACGATGCAGGAATGCTTTCTCGACAGCAACGATCTCGAACGGGAACGCGGAATTACGATTCTTTCAAAAAATATCTCCATTCAGTATAGGGGCGTAAAAATTAACGTCATTGACACTCCCGGACACAGCGACTTCGGAGGACAAGTCGAACGCGTGCTCAACCTCACCGACGGTGTTATTTTGCTCGTCGACTCCGCCGAAGGGCCGATGCCGCAAACGCGTTTCGTCCTCGAAAAAGCTCTGCGCCTCGGCAAAAAAGCAATTGTTGTCGTCAATAAAATCGACAAACCGGACGCACGTCCGACGGAAGTCGTCGATGCCGTTTTCGACCTGTTTTGTGAACTTAATGCGAATGAAGATCAGCTCGACTTCCCCCTGCTCTACGCGAGCGGCCGCGACGGTTGGGCGGTGAAAGATTTGGAAAACGACCCGCGCAATTCGATTGTCCCGCTGCTGGATGCCGTCATCGAACACGTTCCCGCGCCGGCACTCGTCGAAGGTCCGCTCCAAATGCAAATTGCGACCTTGGATTATTCGGACTACGTCGGGCGTATCGGCATCGGGCGCGTCTCCCGGGGCGAGATTAAACTCAATTCGCCGGTCGTCGTTCTTGACCGCGACGGGAACGCCCGCAACGCACAAATCAAGCAGCTTTTCACCTTCGAAGGCTTAGAGCGCCAAGACTGTGAAAGCGTCAAATGCGGCGACATCTGCGGCGTCGTCGGGATCGAAGATATTTATGTTTCGGACACGATTGCCGACGCGGAAACTCCGGAAATGCTCCCGCCGATTGCAATCGACGAACCGACAATTTCGATGATCTTCCGCGTGAACGATTCGCCGTTTTTCGGCAAAGACGGCAAATTCGTCACGGCGCGCCATATCCGCAACCGTTTAATGAAAGAATCACAGAGCGACGTTGCTCTGCGCGTCTGCGAAGCCGGGAACGGCGGCGAAATGTTCGAAGTCTCCGGCCGCGGCGTTTTGCATCTCGCAATTCTGATTGAAACAATGCGACGGGAAGGCTTCGAGCTTGCAGTCTCGCGCCCTCGCGTCATTACCAAAATTGTGGACGGCGTTTTGCACGATCCGATGGAGCAGCTGACAATTGACGTTCCCGAGGAATCCGCCGGGAACGTAATCACGCTCGTCGGACAACGTCGCGGCGAAATGACGCACATGGAGACGCGCGGGAATCGCCAGCTCATTGAATTTACGATTCCCACGCGCGGAATCATCGGCTTGCGCTCGAAAATTCTCACCGCATCGGCAGGCGAAGCGATTGTTTCGCATCGTTTTGATCATTATGCGCCGTTCAAAGGCGACATTCCCGCGCGCATTAACGGCTCGATGGTTTCACTCGGGCAAGGAAAAGCCGTCGCTTACGCCATCGATGCGCTTCAACTGCGCGGCACGTTTTTTATCGATCCGGGAGAAGAAACTTACGAAGGCATGGTTGTCGGCGAACATTGCAAAGACAAGGATTTACCGGTGAATTTGCAAAAAGGCAAAGAATTGACGAACATGCGCGCAGCGGGAAGCGACCGGAAAATGAAAATTGCTCCCGCGACGAAACTTTCATTGGAACAGGCCTTGGAATACATCGCCGACGACGAGCTCGTCGAGGTCACGCCGCATTTCATCCGGCTTCGCAAAATTTATCTGACGGAAGAAGGTCGTAAACGAGCAGCCAAAGCGCTCAAAGACGGCGTTCTCGCATAACCCTAACTCTATAAAAATGTTAAGTAACAACGACAAAATCACACGCACGGCACCCGCGATCTGCTCTTTTTTGGGAAGATACGCTCTTGTCGCATTTTTACTCTGGGCGATGTTCAGCCTCTTTAAGTTCTTTTTTCTCCAATTCGGAATGTTTGTCGGATTTGCGGGAATTCTGTGTGCGATTCTCACGGTTTCGCTAATCATCGCACTCCCGTTTCTCGCGAAACAATAAACCTTATCAATAAAAATCCGACCGGCATCTTTCGGGCGTTGCCGGTCATTGATCACGTTCCCGCAACCGAAGATTCGCTTTCCGGCGTTTTTCTCCCGAAATCTGCGGGAAGGTGCTTTCGGACTTCGGCGACAAGCCAAAATCCCGGCAAAGTACATAAAATCGCCCACCAAAAGAAATTTTCGTAACCGAGCCATTCCTGAAATGCTCCGGACCAAAATTTCGGCAACATCACGCCAAGCGCCATAAATCCCGTGCAAATCGCATAATGAGCGACGGCTCGGCGTGTTCCCGCGCACACATAAAGCATATAAAGCATGTAGCCGGTGAAACCGAATCCGTAGCCGAACTGCTCAACAACAATACTCGCACCGATAAGCCCAAGCGATTCAGGTTGCCAATGCGCAAGTGCGACGTAAATCAAATCAGGCAAATTTAGCAGAAAAATCATTTGCCAAAGCCACGCACGCAAACCGTTGCGGGAAACCAGCCAACCGGCGATAACTCCGCCCGCAAGCATCGCAACCACTCCGAACGTTCCGTTAAGCAACCCGAAAACACGATTATCCAAAGCCAACCCGCCCTGTTCGATCGCATCTTTAAAGAACAACGGCGAGATAACTCCGAGCTGAACTTCGCCGAAACGGAAAAAAAGCAGGAAGAAAATCAAAAATCCGATGCGTTCTTTTTTAAAAAACGTTTTCCACGTCTCCCAAAAATCCGAGGCAAGTGAAGTCGTTTTTCCGGAAGCCGGACAATCGTTTGTCGGGAACGGAAGAATCTTTGCGTGGAAAAACGCCAAAAGAGCCGTAAGCACGGCAACGCCCAGCAAAACGTAATTCCACGCCGTTCCCGCAGCATTCCCGCAAGCAATCAACAAGCCTGCAACCCAGATAATTCCGCCTTTGGCAAAAACCTGAGAAATCCGAAAAAACGTGCTTCGCCAACCGGAAAAAAATGCCTGCCTTCCCGAATCCAGAGCAAGCATGTAAAATCCGTCGGCAGCGATATCATGCGTCGCGGAAATGACGGCAATCGAAAAAAGAAGCGCGACAATCGCCGCCGCGGGAACGCCGAAACTCAGCGCCACGGCAAATCCGGCAAGCAAAAGCGCTCCCGCGAATTGCGTTTTCACAATCCAAGAGCGTTTGCGCCCAAGGCTGTCCACAAGCGGGCTCCAAAGCGCCTTCAGCACCCACGGCAAATAAGCCCATGCTGCAATAAACGTGATAACCGCGTTCCCGAATCCGAGATCTTTCATCGCAACAGGCGCGACGAGATCGACAATTGCATTGGGCAACCCCTGTGTGAAATAAAGCGTCGCCACCCAAAGAGCCGCGACGCCGCGCTGAGAAATTTTATTTCCCACAAAAAAATTCACGCTTCCGAAAACGGAATTACCGCTCCCGCTAATGACTTTCAATCGTCACGCGAGAAGCCGATCCGCCGAGATTGATGACTTTCGGTCCGGACGAGCACGCCGTCGCCAAAAGGCAGGCGAGCGCTAACAAAAGCGCACACGCTGCAATCTTTCCGGCGCGTTCCCGCGAATGCTTATTTACCTGCATTGCCGGCATCTTTCCCAAGCGTTTTTTCGCCGAAAGCATCCACCGCCTTGAAAAGTTTGTGGAAGAAATCGGCAACCGTCACGTTGAGCGAAAGCATTTCACTGTTCGTCAAATCAATGGAGTCGCCAACCTTGAATGCCCGACGCGTGTCCGCCAAGCGAACTTCCGGCTTGTCTTCCGGCTTGAGCGGCTGAATCGTTTGAACGGTTTTAAATTCGAAGGCAAGCTCGCCGTCGTCATCAACATCTTCCGCAGAAACAACGCCGTTGCGTTGCATCAGCGCACGAAGCGCAATCCCGAGTGTCGTTACCGCATCTTCGAGAGAATTCGTAATCCCGAATTCTTTTTCAAAAGCCTCAAACTTATCGGGGATTGACGAATTAACAAACGCACCTTGCTTTTGCCCGACAAGTTCATTGGTCGCCTTCGGATCTTTTTCCATCGCCGCCTTGTTCGCGATAAGCGTGCAAAGCAAATGGCAATTATCCATACACGCCGCCGCAAGTCCGAGCAAATCATTGAGCGACTGGCGAAGAATCAGACCGTGGACATAGCCCTTCATCGCCTCAAACGGCATGTGCACGGGAGCAACCGGCATAATGCGCGTCATCCCGCTAAACGTATCATAATTTTCGGCACTGACCGACTGGGATGCCGCAAGATTGAATGCGAGCAAATCAAATTGGCGCTGGAGTGCGCCGAGAAAATGGCGGCTGATCGCCTGCAAGCTGATGACCTGTTGTTTCGGATTGTTTTGTTCTTCGGACATAATCTCTAAAATGCAATCGTCAAAACCCCGTTCCCGCAATGCAATTTTCTAAAGAATACGAAAACTCCGCTCCGCCTTGCCCACAAGGGTGAAAATTGTCCGCAGACGCCCGAAACAGACTTCCGCGGACAATTTTCTATGGGAATGTCTGTCTATATATTCGTTCCGAATCTCCGAAAATCACGCGACACCCGAAAAAATCTTTTAATTTTCATTTGAGACAAGTTTTCAAATACGGAGCAGTCGGCGAACGCTTAATTTTCAACAAACCGTTCGGGGCGCCTTGGTAGAGGACGTAGCCGCCGTCGTTCCCGCCGACGGGACCGATTTCGACAATCCAATCCGCTTCGGCAATCACATCCAAATGATGCTCAACAATGATGATTGTGTGCCCCTCATCGGCGAGGCGATGCACAAGCTTGAGCAGCTTCACGCAATCTGCCTGATGCAAGCCGATTGTCGGCTCTTCGAGAATGTAGCAATTTTTCTTCATCGCCTCGGCTCCGCCCTTACCCATGCGTTCTTTCCACGACGGGAGCGCGGTAACAAGCTCGCTGACAAGTTTGAGGCGTTGCGATTCTCCGCCCGAAAGCGTCGGCGAACTCTGCCCGAGCGTCAGATAGCCGAGTCCGCATTCGCACATGAGCGTGCAGATTTCCTGAAGTTTTTTGTGAAAGGAGAAAAATTCAGCGGCCTCGGCGAAAGTCATCGCAAGCACATCGGCGATATTCTTCCCGTTCCAACGAATATCTTCGACGGCGGGCGAATAACGCGTTCCCGCGCAATCTTCGCAAACGACGTTGGCATCAGGCATAAAATTCATTTCGAGTTTGATGCTTCCCGCGCCGGCGCAGGTTTCGCAGCGTCCGCCCTTGGTATTAAAGGAAAAAAATCCCGCACCGTACCCGCGCATTTGCGATTCGGGCAAAGTCGCGAAAACATTTCTGATAATATCGAACGCGCCGATGTATGTCGCCGGCGTCGAACGCGATGTTTTGCCGATAGGCTCCTGCGAGACAACGACAATTTTGCGAAAATGCTCAACGCCGGAAACCTCGTCGAAGGCAAGTTGCTCGTCGTCATCAGCAATAATGCGTTCCCGCAAAGCATGTTTTCCGGAAAGTGTTTTCATTTTTCCCGAAACGGCAAAAGCAAGCGACGGCGCAAGCAAGTCGCTCACAAGCGTGGATTTTCCCGCTCCGGAAACGCCGCAGACGACGCTTACGCAGCCGACGGGGAAACGGACATCTTCGCCTTTCAGATTGCGTAAGCAGGCATTTTTAATTTCGACAACGGGAACATTTCTTACATTGCGACGCTTCCCGCGCATCGGATGCACGATGCCTTCCCGCAAAAATTTCAGGGTCAAAGAATTTTTCTCTTTTTGCGCGCCGGATTCCAAATCATTCGGCGTTCCCGCGAAAAGAATCTCGCCTCCGTGCGTTCCCGCGCCGGGGCCCAAGTCAATCACGCGGTCGGCGGCGCGCATCGTTTCTTCGTCGTGCTCGACAACAAGCAATCCGTTTCCGCGATCGCGCAGATTTTTCAGCGATTTGATTAAATCAGCGTTGTCGCAGGGATGAAGCCCGATGCTGGGTTCGTCCAAGACGTAAAGTACGCCGGAAAGATTGGAGCCGAGCTGCGCCGCGAGACGAATGCGTTGTGCTTCGCCGCCGGAAAGCGTATTGCTTGCACGATCAAGCGAAAGATAGCTCAACCCGACACCGTCAAGAAACTTCAGACGGGAACGAATTTCGGGAACGACACGTGCGGCGATTGCCTTTCCGCGAGCATCAAGCTCAAGGCATTCTAAGCTCGCGAGCAATTTTTTCGGTGTCATTGCCAACAATTCCGGCAACGAGCACTCTGTCGTTTTCTTTCCGTTTCTAATGCTTACCGAAACTGCGCGAGAAAGCGGATTGAGCCGTGCGCCGCCGCACTCCGGGCAACGCTTCGCGGAAACGACGTCCGACAATGCATCCTCGTTCAACGCGCCTTCCTTCGCGCCCCAAGATTCGACAATGCGCCCGTGCCCGCGACAAGCCGGGCACCATCCGCGCGGAGAATTCCACGAAAAATCTTTCGGATCAAGTTCGGGAAATGCTTCCCCGGTTTTAGGGTCGATACGTTCCCGGGAAAACCATTCCAACGCGTTCCCGCGATCGTCCAAAACAACGCAAGATTTCTTTCCCAGCTCTAGCGCCTTTTTGACGGAAGCAACGATATCTTTTCCGCGTTTCAAATCACAAAGCACCAATTCGATGTCGTGTTCGCGATAGCGATCCAATGGTTTGAAATCCCGAAGCTCGATTAATTGCCCATCGGCACGCATCCGCTCAAATCCGTGTTCGATTGCCCAAGTCGCCAACGGGCCGTGGTGCCCCTTGCGATTGCGAATGACCGGCGCGGCAAGCCAAAGCGCTTTTGCCGATTTTGATTTTTCCCGAACCAATGCTTCGATGCGGCGCACAACATCGTCAAGCGTTCCCGCGACCAAGGGCGTTCCCGTGAGCGGATTGTGCATGATGCCGATTTTCGCAAAAAGCAAACGCAGGTATTGTGCGACCTCGGTGACGGTTGCAACCGTGGATTTGGCGCTCCCGCGCGTAACGCGTTGTTCGATGGCGACAGTCGGCGGCAAGCCCTCGATAACATCAGCGTCCGGGCGCGGCAACTGCTCGACGAATTGGCGGGCGTATGCGCTCATGCATTCCATGAAGCGGCGTTGTCCTTCGGCAAAAACGACATCGAACGCGAGCGTCGATTTCCCGGAGCCGGAAAGCCCGGTAACGACAACCAATTCGTTCAGCGGAATATCAAGAGACACATTTTTCAGATTGTGTTCCCGCACTCCGCGCAGGCGAATCACGCTTGAATCAGCCCAATCGTCGTTCGATTTCATTTTTTAGTTTTTCGGAAATTACGTCCGCCGAATCATTCGCTTCAACGACAAAAAATCGCTGCGGAAATTTTTCGGCAAGCTTAAGATAAGCGGCACGCACACGCTCATAAAACGCAAGTTCCATGGTTTCCATGCGATCTTGTTTGTCTCCGTTTTCTCCGGCACGGGAACGCACGCGCGCAAAACCGACGGACGGATCCAAATCGAGCAAAACCGTCAAATCCGGCTCCAAGCCTCCGGTAGCAAATCGGTTGACGGCGGAAACGGCGGCCTCGCCGAGTCCGCGCCCGGCACCTTGATAGGCGACGGAAGAATCCGTAAAGCGATCCGAAATTACATAAACGCCGCGTTCCAACGCGGGAACGATGACCTCGCGAACGAGTTGCGCGCGCGCCGCCGAAAACAAAAGCGCTTCGGCTTCCTGCGTCAGCGTATCGCCGTAATCAGCGAATTTCAGAATCTTGCGGACATCCTCGCCGAGCGCGGTTCCGCCGGGTTCCCGCGTAAGCAAAACCTCTTTTCCGCGTTCCCGCAGAAACGCCGCCAAGCGCGTAATTTGCGTGGTTTTTCCGACGCCTTCTCCGCCTTCAAAAGAAATAAATCGTCCGCGTTGTGTTCCCATTGTATTTATATTCAGTTCTTTTACCTGCGGGCGCAAAAGGAAAATTCTCAAAGAGGAAAGCCCTGATTCGCTTAGACGAAAAAAACCGGCAAATTCCGATTCTCGTCTAAGCAAAAATCCGGAAAGCGCCGGTTTCATCATAAATTCGGATGCTTCGTCCTTTTCTTAGGATTTCGAATTTGTAATTTCGGAAAGGCTTCGAACTCGATTATGCGCGATCGGCGTCCATTCCACTTTTTTGAACAATGCCGTAATTGCAATCGGCAAATAAGTCAGCATAAAAATCGGGAACGTGAACATGTAAAAGAGCTTCTTAAATGCGCCGCAGTGAATTTTCTTCCATTGCGTTGCGGTTGTAATCGCGCCGATTACCCAAAGCGTCCAATACATTCCGCTGAACGTTCCCAAAATGCTGAGTCCGATATTGCCGATATCCCAGCCGAGAATAAGCCCCGTAACGATCCCGATGAGGCAATTCAGAAGTGTCAGCATGCTGATGACAAGCGCCGGCATAATCGTCATCGTCATGTCGTAACAGGACGTGAATTTCGAGGTGAAGAGGTTTTTAAGCAGGCTTCCTCCGAATTTTCCCCAAACCTGAATATACCCCTTTGCCCAACGCAGGCGCTGTCTCCAGGATTGCGAAAAAGTAACCGGCTGTTCGTCGTAAAGCTCGGCATAGCGGGCGTAGCCGATTTTGCGCCCGTTAACGACGTTATAAACCGTAAATTCGATATCTTCCGTAAGCAGGAAGAATTTCCACCCGCCGGTTTCCCGAATGACCTTCGACGAGAACATGAATCCCGTTCCCGAAACGGCGCAACTCGTATTGAGCAACATGCGGGCGTGATTCAAATACTCGCTTTCCCGCAAAAACCAAAGCGCGTAGCCGGCGCTGATCCAATTATCCCCGAAGTTTTTCGAATTCCGATAACTCGTAACGACTTCGTAGCCATCGGAAAACGTCTTGTTCATTTCCTCGAGGTAATGCGGATCGAGCACATTATCCGCATCGAAAACGACATAGGCGTCAAAATGTGAATCGCCGTAATCGCGCACGATATTCGAGTAAAGCATGTCGAGCGCATAGCCCTTCCCGACAAGTTCCTTATTAAAACGTTCGTAAACAACCGCACCGCCTTCCCGCGCGACTTTCGCCGTTTCGTCGGTGCAGTTATCCGCAATTACAAAAATCGTGAAAAGCGCACGGTCATACGTTTGTTTGTTCAGGCTTTCCAACAATAACGGAAGCACACACTGCTCGTTTCGCGCGGAAATTAAAACGGCAATCCGATTCGGGCGTGCCGGCTTGTGCGGGCGATCCCGCATGATAAAAGACACCGCAATGTAGAAAAACTGATACAGGTAGCAGACAAGAAACGTCATGCTGAGTATCGCATTGACGGCAACAAACAAAAAATCCCCCGAAAGGTCTATGGGCTGAGAGTTCAATGTCATATCAAAAAATGGCGTCTTACTCAAAAGAGCCTAAATTTGTGCTTTCCGTCATTATACGCGCGTTCCGCAGAAAACTACAATGCCAATATTCAATATTCTCGCGGGAACGCATCAAGCCCGGAATTTGCGGACTCCCGCCCGCTCGGGGGCGCGTCGTTTCCCGATTTGTAAATTTCAATTTGCGGGAACGGACAAGTTCGGCGATAATCAAGGTTTTAATTTTTCTAAAACTAAAATCTATGGAACAAATCGCAGACGTTCTCGCTCAACGCTACGCCACGGAACCGATTCGCAAAATCTGGTCGGCAACCGGACGCATCATCCTCGAACGCGAATTTTGGATCGCCGTCATGCGCGCTCAGCGCGACCTCGGGCTCGACATTCCCGCTGAAGCCATTGAGGCTTACGAACGCGTCAAGGAAAACGTCAATCTCGATTCCATCAACGCGCGGGAACGCATCACGCGCCACGACGTCAAAGCCCGTATCGAAGAATTTTGCGATCTCGCCGGCTTTGAGCACATTCACAAGGGAATGACTTCCCGCGACCTCACGGAATCCGTCGAACAGCTTCAGGTTTTCCGCTCGCTCGAATACATTCGCCTCAAAACCGTCGCCGCCGTCAAACGCCTCGCCGAGCGTGCCGCAGAAACGCGCGACATTGCGATGACTTCCCGCACGCACAACGTTGCGGCACAGCTCACGACTTTCGGCAAGCGTTTCGCGATGTTCGGCGAAGACATGCTCGTCGCTCTGCGGGAGCTCGACGCGCTTATCGCCAACTACCCGGCGCGCGGCGTAAAAGGTGCCGTCGGCACGCAACTCGATCTGCTCACGCTGTTTGACCACGATGTCGAAAAGGCGATGGAATTTGATTCCCGCGTCCGCAAGCACCTCGGCATTCCGCACGCATTCAATGCAACGGGGCAGGTTTACCCGCGCTCGCTCGATTTTGCGACGATTTCCACGCTCGTCCACATTGGCTCCGGCGCGTCCAGCTTCGCGAAAACGTTGCGCCTGATGGCGGGGCACGAGCTCGCCAGCGAAGGCTTCCTGCCGGGACAAGTCGGCTCGTCGGCGATGCCGCACAAAATGAATTCCCGCAGCTGCGAACGTTTGAACGGTCTGCACGTCATTTTGAAAGGCTATCTCGCTATGGCGGCGGATCTCGCCGGCGACCAATGGAACGAAGGCGACGTTTCCTGTTCCGTCGTGCGCCGCGTGGCGCTCCCGGATTCCTTCTTCGCGATTGATGCGTTGCTCGAAACCTTCCTCGTCATTTTGAACCAGATGGAAATTAACGTTCCCGTCATTGAGCGCGAAAAGAATTATTACCTGCCGTTCCTGCTGACGACGACCATCATGATGGAAGCCGTCAAACGCGGCGTGGGGCGCGAAACCGCGCACGAAGTTATCAAGGAACACGCCGTCGCCACCGCGCGCGATATTCGCCAAGGCAAAATTTCGAACAATAACCTGTTCGACCGCCTCGCCGAAGACGGTCGCCTGAAACTTTCCCGCGACGATTTCGACGCGATCGCCAAAATCGCCGCCGCCGAAACGGGAACGGCAGGCATGCAGGTCGACAACTTTGTCGCCACCGCCAACGAACTTTTAGCAAAATTTCCCGCCGCCGCAGAAATCAAGCCCGGCGCAATTCTGTAAAAAATTAAGGCTTATTAAAGAAGCCTAAAAAAGCGTTCCCGTGAAATAAATCACGGGAACGCTTCTTCTGTCTTTAACCGCGAATCTTTTTCCGCTTATTTCGCAGGACGTCCGTCAAAGAAGAAAACTTCAAAAGGCTTCAACGTGAAGGAGAGCTCCTTGTCGAGCGGAATCGTCGCGCCGGAAATCCCCTGGAGTTTTCGCTGTCCGCCCTTAAAGGAATCTTTCAGCGTAATAGAGCCCTGGACATGCGCGGGAACGTCGAGCAATTGACGCAACGTCGCCGTAAGCGTTTTTTCGTCTTTAGAAGAATTGCGCAAGGCGAGAGTCGCCTTTTTTCCGTTCCAGGAAGCCCAACCGTAGATGTCTCCGCATTTTTTTTCGTTGTCCCACGGATTGCCGCCGACCCAGTGAGCGTCGTCGAGCACATCGGCGTTCCCGCGGAACCACTTGATGCACTCGGCAAGTTCTTTCCAGAGATCGAGTTTCGTCATGATGTCGTTATCGACATAAAGCTCCTGCAAGGCGCTCCCGCTGGCGAACGCACAACGCATTTCCTTGAGAATGTCGTCGCGTCCGTCGGCGTTGTTTGCCATGCAATTCGGCGGTCCGTGGCGGGTTATCATGAGTCCGTGCGTCATGATTGAATTAATCGGGCACAGCGGCGAGCCTTGAACAAAGACTTCGTAAACAAGGCGATCTCGATAGGTAATCCATTTATTTCGATTATTCCCGTCTCCGATGCCGCCATGGTCGTTTTCCTGTCGCCAAATGGAGTCTGCAATGTGAAACCAAAACGGCGAAGCCCATGTGCCGACGGTCGTATTGAGGAAAATATCCGGGCGTTTTTTACGAAGAGCTTTCTCAACTTTGATAATGCCTTCTGCGTCTTCCTCTCCTCCCGGACCTTTCGCGTGGAATTTCGTGCTGATCCCGTCGAACTTGAAATAGCGCATGTCGTAATCGGCAACCATTTGCGAACAACGCCCGACGAACGCGTCGAAGTATTCCTTGTTCGAAAGCTCAAAATTGCCGATTTGGTTGTTCGGGTGATTTTTATTCCAATAGCCGAGACGCTGAGTCTTGGACGCGCCGTAGCCGCCGACGGGCCCAAGCCAAGCACCCATTCCCGCGCCTTGCTTCAGCGCTGCGGTATTGAGTTTTTCAAAACCGTTCGGGAACCCGCTGTGGAAGCCCCAGAGCGAATTAAAATCGTCCCAGCCGTCGTCCCAAACGAACGCGTCAACACCGATTTTATGTTTTTTGAAAAGGTTTTTGTTCCACTCTTCAATGACATCGAGGCATTGTTTTTCCGACATGCGGTTCTTCGGATCCGGGTCGTTGTTGCGGTTGATGTTGAGCTCATACCACGAATTGTAGTGGACAAACGAGCGCCACGGCACAGCGCGTTCCCGCTCATTGTAAGCGAGGAAGGAGCGGCGCTCCTGCCCGGGAACGAGAGCTCCGATAACGGAGGAAACATCCCAGATTTCGCCCTTTTTCAGCGTGGTTTTACGCGACCATTTTCCCGTCATCGTGTCGCCGGAAACTTCGTTAAGCGCCATCGGCGTTTCGAGCGCGGCAAAAACCTTTTCCGTTACGACGGGCGAGCCGCGCGTGTTCCCGAGGACTTTTGCTCCCGGAAGCTTGATTTCAAGCGGAACAATTGCCTGCATCGGAGTATCGGCCTTCGCCTTAATTTTCAGCTCTTGGCGGATGTAATGCGAGCCGTCGCGCAAAACCGCGCGCCATCTTACGGAAAGATTGCCTTTGCTGAACGTGCCGACGATTGCCTGCCCGGCAAAACGTTCGGAAAGTTTGACGGCTTTCGGATTCGCTTTGAGAGCAACTTTCTTAAGCGTGCCCTTCATTTGCGATGCTTTAATGATTTCACCGTCACCGAGAACAATCTTGAAAAGCTCATCCCCTTCGGCGACCGTTTTCCCGCCGAATTTTACTTCGAAACCCTTTTTTGCATCAAAACGCGCGGCAACAAGCTCGTTAGAAAGACGTGTCCCCGATGCAAGTGCAACGCCGGGCTGCTTCTCAGACGGGAACGCAACATCCGCATTCAGCGCCGGAAGCGCCAATGCCAATAAAGTCAGTGTAAGGAAGATTTTCTTTAGGGATTTCATAATCAGGCATGATTATAAAAAAGAATTCGGAAAAGCGAAATTTAAAAAACGTCCATAGCCCAAACACTATAGTGTTGACAAGTTAATCTTTTCTTAAAATCATAAGCTCAATGTTTACTCTAATGCTGGGAATTAAAAGCCGGAGACTTTCGGATTGTCGGATGTCCATTGTTAAATCGTTAGGTTAAACTCGGCGTCTCCGCGGGAACGATTGTCCTGCGGAGGCGCCATCATTTTTCGTTCTCATATCCTCCTGTAACCCAAAGCCTTCCCGTTGTATTGCGGGAAGGCTTCTTTTATATCACACAAATTCGGTAGGATTTATTTCTTGAATGAAAATTTTACAAGCTTATCATTTGGCGAATGAAAAACATAAAATTTCTCTCTTGCCTTACTTTCGCACTTTCGGGAGTAACTTCCGGCGTTTTTGCGGCTGACGCGACATTAAGCTATACGGATGCCTTCGGGATCGCCCAAAACCAATCGGAATCCTTAGGGTATTTCATTTTGGAAGAAAACGCCCGCGACGTCGTTTTCAACACGGGAACGAACTACCTTTTCAGTAAAGACCTATATCTCAACGCCGGACGCATTGAAAATCTTGAACTCATCGCGACGGGAAACGAAGACGACGCTCGCGTTTACAATAAGACGACGATCGACGGGAACGTCAAAATTTCGGGCGCAACCGGTTGCTTCTATTCTTACGGCGGAACGATTGAAAGCGGGGCACACTTCACCCTAAACGGAGGGCGATTTGATTTCGCCAATTCGAGCTTACACAAATGGAAAATCGGAGAAGAAACGGGAACGCGCGCATTAATTTCAGGAACGGGAACCGTCACCATTCGTAATACGACATTGAATGGCGAAGCCTTTACTTCGTGGCTACAGCTGGATTTCGCGAACTATGATGTTTTAAAAAAGACGAAAACGCTGAGTCTTGTCGACGCCGGAACTATCGTCGGTTCCGGATTAAATTTTCGCGATATCTCCGTCTTTGTCGACGGCTGGCAAGTTTTTGACTACACGGCAAGTCTGGACTGGAATTCCGACAGCGTAAATTTCGGCAAAATCTCAATCACGCATCCGATTCCGGAGCCGTCTGCTTTCGGCATGCTTGCCGGATTATGCGCCTTAGCGTTTGCGGGAACGCGCCGCCGTCACCAATAAAAAAAGCGTTCCCGCTTAAGCCGGCTTTCGCCGCACGGGAACGCTTCTCTTTTAGCCTTAATCGTTAAGCTCTCAAAACTTACATCATGTTTTCCGGACCGTTGACCTTGGCGTTCACCTTGAGGCGAAGCGCGTTCAGGTGGATGAAGCCGGAAGCGTCGTCCTGGTCGTAAGCATTGGTCGGGTCGGCTTCCATCGTCGCGATGTCCGGATTGTAGAGCGAGCACGGCGACTTGCGACCGGCAACGTAGCAGCAACCCTTGTAGAGCTTGACGCGCACCGTTCCCGTGACGTTTTTCTGCGTTTCCGTAACAAGTGCCTGCAACGCGAGGCGTTCCGGCGCATACCAAAATCCGTTATAAACGAGTTCCGCATATTTCGGAATGAGGCTGTCGCGCAAGTGCATCGTATCGCGATCCATCGTGATGGATTCCATCTGGCGATGCGCGAAGAAAAGAATCGCTCCGCCCGGGGTTTCATAAACGCCGCGCGACTTCATGCCGACAAAACGGTTTTCAACCATGTCAACGCGCCCGATGCCGTGCTTTCCGCCGAGCTTGTTGAGCGTTTGCATCACTTCAAGCGGCGTCATCTTCTTGCCGTCGATGGCGACGCAGTTACCTTTTTCAAAATCGAGTTCGATAAATTCCGGTGCGTCGGGAGCGTCTTCCGGAGCGACGGAGAGTTTGAACATCGCCTTGTTTTCCGGGCAGAACGCGTCGAACCACGGATCTTCCATGATCCCGGCTTCGTAGGAAATGTGGAGCAAGTTGCGGTCCATCGAATACGGCTTTTTCATGCTCGCTTCGACGGGAAGCCCCTGCGCCACGCAGTAATCGATCATTTCCTTGCGCCCCGGGAACTGCGCGCGGAACGTTTCGTCGCGCCACGGAGCGATGATTTTCAAATCCGGAGCGAGCGCGGCAGCGGCGAGCTCAAAGCGCACCTGGTCGTTGCCCTTGCCCGTCGCACCGTGAGCGATAGCGTCGCAACCTTCCGCCTTGGCGATTTCGACCATGCGTTTCGCGATAAGCGGACGCGCAATCGACGTGCCGAGGAAGTATTGTCCTTCGTAAATCGCTCCCGCCTGCATCATCGGGAAAATGAAGTCGCGGGCAAATTCTTCCTGCAAATCTTCAATGTAAATTTTGGAAGCGCCGGTTTTCTTGCTCTTTTCTTCGAGCCCGGAAAGCTCTTCTTCCTGTCCGACGTTCGCGCAGTAAGCGACCATTTCGGCGTTGTATTTTTCTTTAATCCAGGAAAGGAGCACGGACGTGTCCAATCCGCCGGAATATGCGAGAAGAATCTTCATAGCAATGATTGTTTTGTGTGATTAAAAAGTAAGCGGGAATCATGCGCCGCGTTCCCGCGAAAATCAACGCGGAATTTAGCAATAAAGCGTAGAAACCGTAAACTGCCGTAAATATTTTTAGCCGCGGGCAGCACGATTTTCTCGGATGTTTTTCAAAAAGCTCCGCGAAAAATAATCCGCTCCGCCCGTGAAACTATTTTCCGGCGGAAACGAACCCCTTCAGCCAAGCTTCCGCGAGTTGCGGCCAAACAAGCCCGACGCCGGATCGCATGCCGTAGCCGTGCCCGCCTTTCGACAAATAATGCAAATCCACGGGACGGCGATTCGCACGCATCGCCTCCGCCATCACCAACGCGCTTCGGCTACTATAATAATAATCGTCGAGCGTCCCGAAAATGAACATCGGCGGCGTGTTCGCCGAAACCTTGAGCTCCGGCGTCAGGCTGTGCCCGGGACCGCCGTCGAGATACGCCGGATAAATCAACATCGCAAAATCGGGACGGCAACTGAGCTTGTCGGCAGCGTCCCGCGGCGGATAAAGCGTTTCCTCAAATCGCGTTGCCGCACGTGCAGAAAGGCTCGCTCCCGCAGAAAAACCGATGACTCCGACTTTCTCCGGCGCGTATTTTTCCCGCACGACACGAATCGCACGCTGAAGATCCTGCAACGCGCCGTTCGGATTCGCGGGAACGCGATATGCCAGCGTAAACGCCGTAAAACCCCGGCGCGCCAGCCACTGCGCGACCTCGGTTCCTTCCTTGTCGTAAGAAAGCACCTGATACGCGCCGCCGGGGCAAACAATGACGGCAACGCCGTTCGGCTCCTTTTCGGGAAGAGCAACTTCCAAGGTCGGGTTCGAAACCCGCGTCAGGCGAATTACGCCCTTTTCCGTTTTTGTGTCGGTAACGTGCTTTTCCCCAGGCGTATTTTCTGCGGGAACGCTCGGCTTCCAAATTTCGATGATTTCCGCATGAACAGCGGCAGAAAGGCAAAACGCGAGACAAGTAACGGCAACAAGAATTTTTCTCATGAGAAGAAAGCCTAGCGTTTTTTTCGCGACAGGCAAAAAAATGTTCCCGCAAGAAAATCCCGCGGGAACGATTTTTCTGTTTCCAAAGAAACTTTCTTCGGAGAAGCCGACCAAACTTATCAGCTTCTAAGCCACAAACTACTTATCCAAACCCCAGCGTTCCCGTAGCCAGCGTTCAACGGGCGCGAAGCAAAGCCGGTCCATGACCAAGCCGACAAGGATAATAACGAGCATGACCCCGTAAACTTTTTCGACATTCATTTCTTCGCGTCCGGCGTTGAGCATCCAGCCCAAACCGATGCCGCTGAAAATATAAACATAAATTTCGGCAGACATCAGCGAGCGCCACGCAAACGCCCAGCCTTGCTTCATACCGGAGAAAATTAACGGGAGCGCCGCCGGGAACATCACGTGCGTCCACAGGTGAAAATGCTTCGAGCCCATTGTCCGCGCGGCACGCACATAAAGCGGCGGGACGGAACGAATCCCGCTTTCCGTCGCCAACATGAGCGACCAAACCGAACCCATAACGACAACCGTCAGGATTGCCCATTCGTCCTGCCCGAAAATCACAAGCGAAATCGGCACCCAACAAACGCTCGGCAGAGCTTGAAACCCGAGCGCCAAAACGCCGAGCGTGCTACGCATCAGCGCACTTTGCGCCAGCAAAAGCCCGAGCGGAAGCGCAATCGCAAATCCGATGGCGTAGCCCAAAAGCAGGCGACGCATCGTTACGACAAGAGCGCTCAAAATCGAACCGTCCCAAACGCCGTCCCAAAGAAAACCTGCGATTTCCGACGGTAACGGGAACACGCCGGCGCGCATTTTCGGCGGAAGCTCCGTCGTTTGAACCAAATCTTCGACTTCGATTTTTTCCGGAATCATTCCCGTTCCGAAGCCGTCGTTGACATATTCGGCGAGCGATTTTTTGTTTACTTCGCCGACAAACTTGATGCGCGGGAACGCGTTGTTGACGATACGCATCGGGAATTCCGCGTGCGTTTCCCGCGTAAGCGCGCGCTGGAGCAAAACCTTTGCTTCGTCCGGATGGGCGTTAATCCAAGCCGTCAATTCGCCGTGCGCTTTAGCAAAGGCATTCAACAGTTTTCGCCGCTTCGTCAGCGTTTCCGTCGAAGCCGCCAAAACGGTCGTTACCGAGGCGTAATCTTCGAGAAAAATTTTTCCGCCGGTTTCCAATTCGAGACGCGAAACCCACGGCTCGACGGTCCAAGCAGCTTCAAGCGTTCCCGTGCGGAAAAGCGCAAGTTGATCCGGATTTTTGGTCGGCGCAATTTGCACTTTCGCGTCGTTCTGCCCGGCAGGAATTCCGCTTTTAATTAACCACGCGCGGCAGGCAACGTCCTGCGTATTGCCGAGTTGGGGCGTTGCGATTTTTTTGCCGATAAAATCCTCCGGGCGCGTTCCCGTGAAATCGCCGCGCACGACAAGTGCCGCGCCGCCTTCGGCGCTCCCGCAAACGATGCGTACGGCGCCCTGCCGGCGAATGTACGCATTGATTGCCGGCGACGGGCCGACGTACGACATATCAATCGAGCCGATGGTCAAGCCTTCCATCGCCGACGGGCCGGCGTTGTAGGGTTGCCAAAAAAGTTTCGTTCCCGCAGGAAGCCGCGCCTCAAACCACGGCTTGCCTTCGAGCGCCAATTGCTGGGCAATAAGCGCCTGAGCGTGCGTGATATTCGGGAAATAGCCGACGCGCAATTCGTTTTCCGAGGCTGTTTTTTTCTTTAACGAAAAATCCGAAAGCCAATCGCTGCGCCCGACAAATTCGAGCCCGGCAATGAGCGCCACCGCAAAGAGAATGTAGAAAATAACACGTTTCATGAGAGAAAAACTCCTTTCTTTTCGGGGCGTTTAGGCATCGGCAATGTTCCCGCCGGACTTGCCGAGGTAGCGTTTGAGCGCCGCCGTAATCGGGATTGAGGTTTTCGACAGTTCCGGGTCATTAATGTCGCGGGGACGCGGCAAGTCGACGCGAAAATCCTGCCCGACGCGTCCGGGATTCGGCGAAAGCAAGACGATGCGGTCTCCCAGACATGCGGCTTCGCGGATATTGTGCGTTACGAAAATAATCGTTTTCTGGCGCTGAACGAAAATGCGTTGCAAGTCGCCGTAAAGCTGTTCCCGCGTGAGTGCGTCCAATGCGGAAAACGGCTCGTCCATAAGCAAAATCCTCGGATTCGGGGCAAGGGAACGCGCCAGCGCCACGCGTTGTTTCATTCCGCCGGAGAGCTGATGAATGTTGGATTTATAAAATTTCTCCAAGCCGACAAGACTTAAATAATACATCGCGACTTCGGCCCGCTCGGCGTTATTCAGATTCGGTTTCAGTCGCAAGCCGAACATAACGTTTTGCAGGACATCCAGCCACGGGAACAGAGCGGATTCCTGAAACATGACCATGCGATCGCGCCCGGGCCCGTGAATCGGCTCGCCGTCCATCAACACTTCGCCTTCCGTCGGCGTATCCAACCCCGCAACGAGATTCAGAATTGTCGACTTTCCGCAACCGCTCGGCCCGACGAGGCAAACGAATTCGCCTTCGCCGATGTCAAGCGATACATTGTCGAGCGCAAGCACGGAGCCGTGACGGGAACGAAAAGTTTTACTGACGTTGCGCAAGCTGATTTTTGCCGCCGTCACGCATTCGCCGGCGATGCTCACCGGCTGGGGAGAAATGGGTTGAGAATTCATTTTCGGGGGAAGCTGAACGATTAAAACGCCGTAAAAAAATGCCGCGCTTCCCGTCAAAACGCAACGCCGAAAGACAAATTAAACACATCGCCCGCCAAACTTCCGACGACCCTGAAATTAAAGATGCGGCGGAAGAAAAAAACACCGGCAAGCGAAACTTAGTTTTGCGTTCCCGCGAGCGGCGCTGTTTGATTTCCGTCTGTGAAAAAAATAATTTCTTCCGCGATTCTAATGGCATCTATCGTTTTCCCCAGCCCGGACTCTTACGGGCAGAATGTTCCCGCGCAACCCTCGCCTGCCGCCTCCAACCCGCAACCGACAGCCGGCGGCGACTTCATCAACCTGCTCTTGCTTGCGGACCTTGCGCTGTATTCATACCCGGACGACATTCGAGACTGCGCCGGGCGGCTTGTCGAACGCGCAGAAGCCATTCCCGATCCCGCGTTGCGGCGCCTCATTGTTTTCTCGCTCTCAAAAATCATTAACGCCCCCGAGAAAGCGGAGGAAGCGCGGCGGGAACACATGACAAAAATCGGGCAGCATTTTTTTGAAGTCGCCGCAACCGCGCGCAAGGGCAATCGCGACGAAGACGCGCTCGCTGCCGTACAAATCGCGCTCAAATGCGCTCCCGGCAACGCTGAAGCCCGCATGCTTTTTGCTTCGCTCATTGAGCCGAAAGCCGCGCTCCAAACACTTCATTACGGCATTCGATTTCTTGATTTAACTACGGATGTCGCGCCGGCTTATTTCAATCGCTACTTCGGCGCGCTTGCCGATTTGCAACAGGACCGCATCGCCGCCAAACAGGCCCTGGCGCTACTCGACGGCAAAAAATCCAACGGCAAACCGGCGCTCCCGCCCGCCGTCCGAACCGTCGTCGCCAATCATGCGGCAATGGCGCTCTTTTGGCTCGGCGAATACGACGCGGCACTGAAAATAATTGAAAGCGAAAAAATCTCCGAAACGCAGCAGGGACTGATTCTGAAATCACGCTGCCTTTTCGACCTGCGGCGTTCCCGTGAGGCAATCGCGTTGCTCAGCGGCAAGGTTAATGATTTCCCCGCGTCGAAACGCGACGTTATTTTGTCCCAACTGGCGCATTTCCACCAATACCTGGGAGACTTGGACGCCGCTTTGGAAACCGCGAACCGCCGCATCGAAGAGAATCCGACCGCATCGCAACCGTACCTTCATCGCCTTTACCTGCTCAATAAGCTCGGGAAAAAAGACGCCTTCAACGAAGAACTTGCCGCCGTTTTTAAAACTTTTTCGGCACAACAATCCGCGTTGATTTCGTTGGCAAATTTCTCCGCAGAAAACGGGAATCCCGCAATCGCGGAAACCTGCACGGCAATTGCCGTCGAAAAAAAGTTTCCGCCGAACATTTTTGTCGCCGCAACAATCGAAGCTTTCGTTACCGCAAAAATGCCGGAACAGGCAATCGACACTTATCAGAAAATTTCCAAGGCCTCGCCGAAAATGCTCGAAGGCATGGAATCCGCAACAACGGCAATTCTTGCCGCCGCCTACACGCTCGCTGCCGAAAAAGCAGGCGACGATGCGGAAAATCGGACGCGTTTTGAAAGCCACGCCGATTTGTTGCTCGGACAATTCCTCGACGACACAACTCTCTCCCCGGAAAACTATATTTCCGTGAGTGCGCTTTTTGAACGCATCGGGCAAAACGAAACGGCGTTGAAAGTCGCTCGCTTCGGGCTCGCCGCGTTCCCGTGGCACGCACAGCTCCGCGCCAACACGATTATCCTGCGAATTCGTTGCGGGCAAATTGCGGGAACACGCGAGCAGACGCCGCTCTCAAAAGAAATTCGCGTCCTCGCCGGAATGCGTCGCCCGAACCCGAAAGTTTGGAGCATTGTCGCGCAATGGCTTGAAGCGACAAACCCGCTCTCGCAAAGCGAAATCGACACACTCAGGAAAATCGTCGCTCCGCTCGTCCGCGATGATTTGAGCTTGGAAATGGTCCGCGAATAGGAAACAAAGCCGTTCGCTCCCGCTGCTTGCGACTAACTTAATCCCTCCCGCTCGTGGACAATTCCGTCAACCTCACATTCTTTTCGCATCCGGAAATCGTACTTGATTATGCGCGGGCAGCGATAAATGTCGGGCTGTGGAATTCCGAAAAACAACTCTACAAAACATTCATTGCCCGGGACGCCGAAATCCTCGAACTCGGCGCCGGCGCCGGGCGCGTCTCCCTCGGGCTTGTACGCGAAGGATATTCAAAAATCACCGTTACGGATTTCGCACCGCCGATGGTTGAAATCGCACAAACGATTTTTGAAGACGCCGCAATTCCGGCAAATGCAAGCATTCGTTTCGCCGTCGAGGACGCCACGCAGATTTCGTTCCCGCAAAACAGCTTCGACGCCGTCATCTTCGCATTCAACGGCCTGCAAATGATTCCGAAGCAGGCACGGCGGGAACTGGCAATTCGGGAAATCTCACGCATTCTGCGCCCCGGCGGAGTTTTTATTTTTACCGGACACGACCAAACACACGCCGCGCGGCGGGAACACTGGGACTCGGAGCGTTCCCGTTGGGAAAATAACGAACGCGATCCCGCACTCGATGATTTCGGCGACTACAACCATGCCACGCCGCAAGGCGCAATGTTTATCCACGCCGCCGTTCCCGCGCAAATGCGGCAAATCCTCGAAGCAAACGGCTTTGAGGTCGAATTTTCCGAGTTGCGCTCCCGTTTCGCAACCGAGCCGCCCGCCGTCCTCGATTTTTCCGACGACACGCGATTTTGGGTCGCACGAAAATGTTCCCGCAATTCGCACGGGAACGAAGAAATTTGAATCCTGCGACGAAAATAGGTACGCGTACATAGCACCGTGTCTCCGCCTCCAATACGTGTAGGTGTTTGTAAAAAAATAGAGTTTTTTACAATGACGCATTACAAAAACCGCCGGATTTTCCGTGGTTAAAAATTTTGTTGCCGACGGTTTTGTAAACCGCGGGAACGAGGGATTCGGAATTTACTAATCGCGATTTTGGATTCACACTCTTCAGAAAATGAATTTTGTCGGGCAATGCTTTATAGACAAGTTCGCTTGATTCTCCCGCTTTAAACAATCATGGAAAAAACATTTTTTCTTGAACGCAGTTGCGCAATCCTGAACGAGATTCGGGAACGCTCGCCGCTGGTGCTCTGCTTAACGAATTCGGTCGTCCGGCCGATTACGGCAAATCTTCTGCTCGCAGCGGGCGCGGCGCCCGTCATGCTCAGCGACGAATCCGAAGTACGGGAACTTGTCGCTTGCGGTGCCGCAAATGCGCTTTTGATTAACCTCGGGACGCTTTCGGAAGCACAGGCGCAGACGATGCGCGCCGCCGTCGAAAGCGCGGGAACGCGTGTTCCGTGGGTGCTTGATCCCGTTGCTGTCGGAGCATTGAGTCTGCGAACACGCTTTGCCGGGGAAATGCTGGCGAAAAAACCGACGATGATTCGCGGGAACGCCTCCGAGATTTTGGCGCTTGCCGGCTTTGAGGCTTCAGCCCGCGGTCCCGAAAGTACCTGCGGCAGCGAAGCGGCAATCGAAGCCGCGCAAAAACTCGCCGCCGAAAGCGGAGCCGTCGTGCTTGTAACGGGAGCGGTAGACTATGCGACGGACGGGCGGCGAATTATCGCGCTCGGGAACGGGAACGTGTTAGCGACGCGCGTTACCGGCGCCGGGTGCTCGATGGGCGCGCTTGCCGCCGCCTGCCTCGCCGTCGCGGAAACGCCGCTTGAAGCGGCGGTTGCCAACGCGCTGATAATGGGTGTTATCGGCGACATTGCAGCGGAATCATCGCGCGGTCCCGGCACGTTTTCTTCTGCGCTTCTCGACGCTCTCTACAATCTTTCCGAGGCAGACATGCGTTCCCGCGCCCGCATTTTGTGAGCATTAACAGAGGTCGCTCCCGGCAATTAAAGCCCGAAAACCGACAATTCACGCTTAGCGAACAAACCCTCCTCCACTTTTCCACTCTTCCACTTTTCCATGAACCCTCATTTCGACCTGAATCTTTATCTTGTTACCGACATTCCCGCGCGTTGCACTCTGCCGCTCGCGGAAACGGTCGAAGCCGCGATTGCCGGCGGCGTAAGCATTGTTCAGTATCGCAGTGAACATGCCTACGGCGGCGCGGCTTATCGCGAAGCGCTTCCGATTGCGGCTGTCTGTCGGAAAAACGGAATTCCGTTTATCGTCAACGATCGCATCGACCTTGCCTTAGCGCTGGATGCAGACGGCGTTCACATCGGGCAACGCGATTTCCCGCCGGAAGTCGCACGACGCATTTTGGGGCCGGGGAAAATTATCGGTTTTTCCTGTTCGAGCCTCAGCGAAGTGCGCGCGGTTGACGAAAAGCTTGTAGATTACCTCGGTTTAGGCCCGGTGTTCCCGACGCAGACGAAAACCGATGCCGCTCCCGCGATGGGGCTGGAAGAACTGGCGCTTTGCGCTTCGGCGACGCCGCTTCCGGTCGTCGCCATCGGCGGAATCAACGCCGGGAATGCGCATAGTGTTCGTGCTGCGGGAACGCAGATGGGCCTTGCCGTTGTTTCCGCAATCTGCGCGGCTCCCGACCCGCGTCTTGCTGCCGAAGCTCTGCGGGAACGCTGAATTCTTCGTTGCTTCAAGGGAAGCGAAAGTCAATAATCTACGCGTTATTTTTAACATATTTTCCCTATCGAAGTTCAAAATTCTATTTTTATAAAAATGGCTACCAAATTATTTATTCCCGGTCCGACGGAAGTCGCACCCGAAGTGCTCGCCGCGATGTCGCTCCCGATGATGGGGCACCGTTCGAAAGTCGCTTCCGAACTGCAACGCCGCATTTCCGACAATCTGCGCCGCATCCTGCTCACGAAAAACGAAATCCTGCTCTCGACTTCCTCGGGAACGGGCTTTATGGAAGGCGCCGTGCGCTCCTGCACCGCCAAGCGCGCCGCGATGTTCTCCGTCGGAGCCTTCGGAAAAAAATGGTATAAAATCGCCAAAATGAACGGCATTCCCTCGGACTTTTTTGAAAGCGAGCCGGGCGAACCGACCACGCCGGAAATGGTTGACGCCGCCCTTTCCACGGGAAAATACGACACGGTTTGCATCACGCACAACGAAACTTCCACCGGGATTCAAAACCCGTTTGAAGAAATCGCCGAAGTGATGAAAAAATACCCGGACGTCGTTTGGTGCGCAGACGCGGTTTCCTCCGCCGCCGGAGCAAAAATCGAAACTGACAAGCTCGGCGTGGACGTGCTCGTTACCTCGACACAAAAAGCACTCGCGCTCCCGCCCGGCATGGCGATTTGTGCGCTTTCGCAAAAAGCCTACGAACGCACGGCGAAAGTTGAAAACCGCGGCTGCTACTTCGATTTGCGCGACATTTACGACGTCATTCAGAAGAAAGATTACCAATACACGAACACGCCCTGCGTTTCAATTATGTATGCGATGGATTTACAGCTTCAACGCATCATGCAGGAAGGCGTTGAAAACCGCTTCAAGCGCCACGAGGAAATGGCGGCGTTCGTTCGTGCGTGGGCGGACGAATATTTCGGCATTTTCTCCAACCGAAAATACTTGTCAAAAACGCTGACCGTCATCAAAAACACGCGCGGCATCAGCGTTGCCGACCTGAACAAAGAACTCATCAAACGCGGGATGCAGCTCGGGAACGGCTACGGAGACTTTAAGGAAAAGACGTTCCGCATCGCGCACATGGGCGAGCTTCAGATGTCCGACATGCGCGCCATTACGGAAAACATCGTCGATATTCTCGGCTTGTAAATTCCGGAGCTTCTTCAAGCCCTCAAGTTTTCCGACAAAAAAGCGTTCCCGCGAAAAATTGCGGGAACGCTTTTTATTTACGACGTTTTTAATTACTCGTCGGAATCTTTGGCGGGCGTTTCATCGCGCTGAAGAGTCAACTTCGAAGGCGCCTGCATTTCCCGCGGCTGGGCGAAGATTTGGTAAGTCAGAAGTTTTTCCATCGGAACGGAGGCTCCGACAGCCATTCCGTTAAATTCCGCTTCATCCGGAACCAAAAGACAAATATTTTTCGGGGTTTTCGCCCGCGGATCAGCCTCCCCGACACGTTCAACCTCAATGTAATTAAGCGTCGGCGACTTGCGCGTGATTTTCACGGGTTTGCGTTGAATTTTACCCATTGCGTAATAAGTCTTTCCGCCGACGGTAATTTTCTTCGCAACGCTGTATTTCTCGTCGAGCAAACGATCTTCGGGTTTAACACGTTCGCGCTCGACTTTTCCCGCCGAAAACGCTTTGACATCGCGCCCGCCGTCAGCCGGCTTCAATTTCAAATCGTCGGGAATAAACAACGTGACGTTCTTTACCTGAACGCGCAGACACATCCCGCGGTCGTTGTCGCGAGCAATACGGAACGAGCCGTCTTCTTCCAACGGATAAGCATTCATCGCGGGAACTTCAAATTCTCCCAGCAGTGTCGCGTTGTTTTTATCCGTGAAATTTTTCCAAAGTTCATCACGATAAGCTTGCGAATAGTTAATCCGATTCTTATCCACGAACTCCTGAAACTTATCAAGGAACGGCGGCATTTCATGAACACACCAACGGACGACCGCAAGCTTTGACGGGCTATCCTTGGGCATGTTTTCGATTTCTTTTTTCAGCTTGGAGGAATTCAGTTTTGAAATTAGCTCCTTTGACGGATTTCGGGTAAGCAGGCGCTCTTTTTCCTCCGGACGATAGAAACGCCCTTGGCTGTCTTGGCGATAAATTTCCTGTTCGAGCAAACGCGCCCAACGTGCCGGTTGCTCGGCGATGTCCTCGGCTTTGAGTTTAGAAAGCCAATCGTTCAAACGGCCGGAAAGCATTTTCACTCCGTCCGGGCTCGGGAGCGCGGGAGCAAGCTCTTCGACCGCTTTTGCCGCCAATTCCTCATCCGTCCAAAGCGGATTTTTCAATTGTTCGAGCAGTTCGACTTCTTCCTGAAGAATTTTCTTCACATCATTTGAGACCCGCGGAACAAAGAAAATGTCGATGCTGTCCGGCTTCATTCCCTCGGGGAGAATTGCGGACAGAAGCGGCGTTGCATCCACTTTGCCGGAAATAAACGTGCTTTGTTCCTTCGGAATGTAAACCTGCTTGAGGAAATCCCGGCGCGGATCTTTTCCGCCGTTGGGCATTTTAAATTCGAGCGCGTTAATTTCTTCGCGGAATTTTTCAAGGTCTTCGATGTCTTTCGCCGTCGAACGGATTGTTTTCGGATATTCTTCGTTCGGCGCAACCATCATTTCCGTAATCGGAGCGAGCAGCCCGCGATTGATTCCGCTGAGTTTTACACTATCGAGCGTAAAGAAGATTCCACCGAAAACGAGAAAGAATGCGCCGACGCCAATCCCGATTTTCATGTATTTTTTGTGAGCCAAAGCCCGTTCGTAGTCGGCAATCGCCGTCGCCGCTTCTTTCGGGGAAAACTTGTCTACGGAGATTGCGTCTGCCAAATCATAGAGCATCAGCTTTTTCCGCACCTCCGGATCCAGTTTTTCCTGACGCGCTTCGCGAAGCCGCTGTTCTTCGGCTTCCGTCTTGCGGGAAAGCCGCACGCCCATCCGGATGTTAAAAACATCTTTTGCCGGCTTCCATTCCGTATCTCCCGGAGCCGCAATCAGCACATCTGCGGGAAGCTCTCCGCTCTTGATTTTTGCTTCAATTTCCTGTTGCGGAAGCGGTCCGGCAACAGCGTCGTCGATGAAAAGCGAATACTCTTTCATGGGATTTCTTAAGAAACGAATAGGTTGTTGGGTCGTGTGTGTGGGGGAGATTTTTCTCTAGATTATGTTCAAGCCTACAAGCGAATCAAGGCATTTTCGCGGGAACGAGCGCCCGGATTTCAGGTAAAATTTCTCCGGAAATAACCGCCGCACGCGTAATCGCGTAGGTAATTTCAACCATCTTCGGACGCCGCATCGGCATAAACCAGTATTGATAGACACCGGGACGGACGACGACGATGCTTTCGGGCAACATTTCCTCGCCGCAGTCGGTTTTTACGCGGTAGGGCTGCCAAAAAAGCGCTTCGGGCGCCGAAAGATTTGCCGTTCCCGCGATTTCAATAACAAGTGCCGGAACATCATTCGCGATTAGGCGAGCATAATCTTCTTCCAAAAACGCCCGCACGCGCACGTAAGTTCCGCCGAAACGAACCACCGAAGCGCTTCGTGAAATTTTGAGCGACGGGAAGCGATGAATTTCCTCCGGACGAAATCCCATGCGCCGCACCAACGTCGCCTTTACGTTCCATTTTTCGCCTGCTTGCGGGAAAAGCGTTTTCGCAATCGGGACCTGCAACGTATTTCCCTTGAGAGTTCCGAAGGTTTCGTCTTCGAGGAAACGCACATTGGAATGGAATGCGTCCGGCTCTTCCCAAAGGCTGTCCTGCGGGAACGCTCCGTTGCTTGAACCAAGCAAAATGTTTTCGAGACGCCAAGCGTCGAACGGAATCCCCGACGGCTCGCCAAGGGAAATTTCCAGTTCGCCGAACGCTTCCCGGTTTTCAAGCGACGACGAATAAAAGCGCGATTGCGGCGGCTCCCGCAAAGCGACGATCGTCGCGGCGGGAACGATTGTCGGTAAAGAATCCGCCTCCTCGCGTTGAGCCTCGGAAAGGCGGGCTCCGGGCAAAACTTCCTGCGGCAACGCAGTCGGGTTCAGCTTGCAGTCAAACGCGATATTCCCGATGCGGGACCACGTTCCGTCGTTCCCGCGGGCGGCGATTTCCAAGCGAAACTTTCCGGCGTTCGGCGGGCGCCTCAAAATCGGAAGCGCGCAAATTGCGTCGCCGGTCTGCGCGCGAAAAATCGTTTGCAAATGCGGTGAAATTTGCGCGGAAAATCCGTTTTCGTCAGCGATGGAAAAGGCAAATTTTCCCGGATCGAAAAAAGCTTTTCCGAGCGTTTCGAAGCCCAAGTCTTTCGCTTCGGTCGTTCTCCCGTCCGCATAAATCCAAATAAACGGAACGCTTCCGAATTCGGCGGCGCGCTCTTCGTCGTCATACAAAACTTCTGCGAGTTTTTTCATTGCCTCTGCGCGCGCGGGAACGAGGGCGAGCCCCATTTTTGCCATGCGCACGGAGAAATTATTTCCGGAGAAACTTTCCCGAACGCTTCCCGCCTGTTCGATGCCGAGCACGGCGAAAAAGACTTCATCCGTCTTGCAGGACTCGCGGAAACGTTCGTCCCAAAGCACAAAGCAAAAAACGGCGGCGATAATCAGTCCCGCGCCAACCCACATGCGCAGAATGATATTTTTAGGCGGATTAACGATACGATCGATGGAGCCCATGAATTTTATCAATCAACGAAAAAATACTTCACCCACGCCAAATAGGCGTAAGCAATACTGTAAACTCGATCAAAATTCCACGTTTTCGGCGGAAATTTTTCCGGATGTTCCCGTTTGAACATCTCGCGATCGCGCTGGAGCGAATAAACCTGAACGTCTTTGAAGCCCGCTTTTTCAAAAAGGAATTTGGCGCGGCGCTCCTGCAGGCGACTGCTCGTTACAATCAGGCGCGTTTCCCGCGAAATTCCGGGAAGCAGCAAAATCGTCTGCGGGTGGTCAATCGTACGTTTCGGGAGCGTATCGATATCAATTTTCGATCGCGGAATTCCGCCGGCGGCAAGAGCGTCCGAAAGAAAATCTTCGTCTGCACTGACAATGATTCGCTTTGCCTTTCCCGCTCGAAAAACCTTTTCGGCTCCGATGACACGCGAGCCCTCGTCGCCGCCGAGAATGACGACCGCTTCCGCCGTACGCAAATTCTCAAAGCTCACCGCTCCGACGCGTTGCGCGTCTTCCAACCACTCGCCCAACGGCGTTCCCGCGATTAGCAGAACAAGCCCGAAAAGCAGGGAAATTCCCGCAACATACAACGCGAGCGCCCGGTAGAACAGGCGGATAAAAAATGCGGAAAGTCGAGCAAGCATTGCGGAAGATTAAAAAGTTTTTTTGCAAAAAGGGAAACGAATAAGTAGGCTTCGGCGCATGAAGTCCGCCGAAAAAATCATCGTTATCGCCACGGGAAACGCCCACAAGGTTGAAGAATTTAACCGCCTCGCCGCAGATGCCGGATTAGTCGGAGTCCGCTTCATCTCCGCAAAAGATTGCGTTCCCGGCGGAATGCCGCACGTCGTCGAAGACTCCGGAAGCTTCGAAGGAAACGCACGTTTAAAGGCGCTTGCTTTGCGAAAAATCGTTCCTGCGGATTATTTTGTCATGGCGGACGACAGCGGGCTTTGTGTTGATTTTCTCGGCGGCGCTCCCGGAGTCGAAACAGCCTATTACGCCGGCGCGAACGCGACACACGCCGCAAACCGCGCAAAATTACTGAACGCGCTCAACGGCGTTCCCGCGGCTCAGCGTCGGGCGCATTTTTATTGTCTTCTTTTTTTAATGACACCGGAAGGACGCGAGGAAATCTTTGACGGAACCTGCGAAGGCTTCATCGCGACAGACGAGCGAGACGCCGGATTCGGTTTCGGCTACGATCCGATTTTCGTTCCCGCCGGCTACGACAAAACTTTCGCCGAACTTTCCGGCGAAATCAAAGACCGGCTTTCCCATCGCGGGAACGCCTTCGCCGCCCTCTCCCGCCGTTTCAAAAAATAAAACAACGGGAGGCGCGGGATAATTACCGGGGAATTCTAATCCTCGAAGATGCCTGCGAGGTCTTCTTCCTCTTCTTCGACGACCGGCAAAGTCGCCTTTTTCGGAGCCGGGCGAATTGCGTCAAGTTGCATCGTAATTTGGCGTTTCAGCTGACGCACCCACTCCACCAGCTCGCCCTGCGGGATCTGCCTTTCCGTTTCCTCAATCTTTTTCAGGCAATTCCGCAATTCATCGGCGTGTTCTCTAGCCGCGTCGATAAAAACTTTCCGCCCCATGTCGGGATTCTTCCGTTCTTCCGGTGTCGTTTTTTCGTAAGCTTCCCGAGCATCCGTGCAAATCGCCATCGAAACCTGACGCACACAATCGGCAAGCGGCAAATAAAGCGTAAAGAGCGGATAATGTTCCCGCATTCCGGCAGAACCGTCGGCATCGAAAGCCAAGACCTCGTTGATCATCTCGCGATGCTTGAGTTGTTCTTCGGCGCACATTTCTTTCATCACCTCGTGGATTTTCTTTGCGCGTGCTTCGGAGCCGACTTCCAAATCCCGAATTTCCTTTTCGAGAGCCATCATCGTTTTTTGCTCTTCGAGAAGTTCATCAAGATGTTGCAAATATTTTTTCGCGCCGCCGCGCACATATCCGGTCTGCGCAATCGGTTTTCCCGCTTCATCAAGAATCATCACCGTCGGGAAGCCTCGCACTCCGTATTCGTCAACGAGCTTTTTATTTCGGGCTCTTCCTTTTTCCGAAAGGCGGTTTTTGTCGCGCGGCGAATCAATAAAAACAAGGACGAACTTATCCTTTGCGCCGTCGAGAAATTCCTTCTTTGAGAAAACCTCGTTGTCGAGGCGGATGCACCAACCGCACCAATCCGAACCGGAGAAATTGACGAGGAGCAACTTCCCTTCCTCCGCCGCCTGCTTTTTCGCCGCGTCCAAATCGTCCGTCCAGCCAAGCGGCACAAAAGCCTTCGCGGCAACGTTTGAAACTTCCGCCGCGGGAACGGAAGTCGCGTTTTGGGGTTTCAACTCCCCGGCAAAAAGCGTTCCCGTGAGAACGGTTCCGAGGGCGAGCGAGGATATTAGCGTTTTCATACCAAAAACAGGTGAAAAAATCTGCTCTAAGAGCGTCGCAAAGTTCGGGAATTGTTCAAGACTTTTCAAAAAAATCTTCACCGCAAAATTGAGAGTATTTTTCGCCGTGTTTCTAGTTGTTGACATTGCAAAGCGGCAAAACAAAATCGGCGGCATGAGCGATTTTATTTCCACGACAATTCTGCTTTTCATCATCTTAGACCCGATTGCGCTCGCTCTAATTCTGCCTTCGCTACTGAAAAACGTTCCCGAAGAAAGAAGAAGAAAAGTCGTTATCCGAGAAATGTTTTTTGCCCTCGGAGCTCTTTTGCTGTTTTTCTTTCTCGGCAATCAAATCGTCGGGCTTCTCGGGCTGGAGACATCGACGCTGAATATTTCCGGAGCCATTGTCCTGTTCCTCATTGCGCTCGGAATGGTTTTCCCGGCGCTCGCGGCGCTAACGTCAACAACAACTCCGCAGAGCGAAATGCAGACGGAGCCCTTCATCGTTCCGATTGCCGTTCCGCTTGTCGTCGGGCCGAGCAGCATCTCCGTCGTCATGATTAACGGAGCCCGATTTCTCGAATCGTCTGCCAGCATTTCTTTTGTCGCGAGTATTTGTGCGGCTTGGGGGCTCGGGCTTTGCGTTCTGCTTGTCGCCCCGCGCATCATCAAAGTGCTCGGCAGGCGCGGAAGCCTTGCGCTGGAGCGCGTCATCGGGATTTTGCTGATTCTTATTTCCGTCCAAATGTTCATGAACGGCATCGACGAATACAATCAAAGAAGCGTTCCCGCGACAGAGCAGAACCCGTAAAAATGTTTTAAGCCGTTCCCGCGCATTCCTTGCGTCGCAACGGAAATCGTCATAAAATCAGCGGAACGATGAAAATAAAAATCAATCCCGGGGCGCGCCGGATGCTTTGTCTGGTCAGCGCCATGATTTTAGGCGGAAGCGTTCCCGTGCTTTGGCGTTCTTCGGGCGTGTTTTTTGACAATTATGCCGGCAATTTCGTCCCGTTTATGATTATGACGATGTTGCATTTTTCGTTCATCGATGCAAAATTCGGCAAGTCCAGCACGGGATGGAGCCACTTGCGAATTCTACTCTTCATGGTAGGCCTGGCGTCTGCGGCATACTTCGCAGTCGAAAAACTGACCGGCGATACCAATTTCGCCGTGATGGCATTCCTCATCGGAATGTCGCCGACGGCAAACGCCGCTCCCGTCATTACAAATTTGCTCAAACGGCGCGAAGACTACGTGACGGTAAGCGTTGTGCTGACAAATCTTTTCACGGCCTTTGCGTTGGCTCCGCTTGTCGCAATTGTAATCGGAAACACAATACAAATCGACACAACGGCGCTTGCGTGGAAAACGATTCTGCTAATCGGGACACCGTTCCTGCTCGCTGTCATTCTGCGCAATTTCGCCAAGCCTGCGGCGGATTTTGTACGTCGCTGGAAATTCCTTTCATTCTACTTGTGGATGCTGATGCTTTTTACTGTTTGCGCCCAAAGCGCGACTTACATTTGCAAGCAGGAAAACCTTTCATGGATTTTACTTCTCGAAATCTTTGCCATTTCGGCGTTGCTCTGCACCGTTAATTTTGTCGGCGGCTATTTTTTGGGTGAAAAACAATTCCGCCGGGAATGCTCCCAATCCGTCGGGCAGAAAAACACAATGCTGATGCTTTGGGTCGGCTTGGCTTTCTTCAATCCGATTGTCGCACTCGGACCGACCTTTTACGTCGTTTGCCACAACCTTTGGAATTCCTGGCAATTACGCCGAGCCGATAAAACCGCGACAACAATCCGATAAGCCGACTCGATGAAAATCTCACGCCTGAAAATCTTTGCCGATTTGGCATCAACAGGAAATTTTTCCGAAGCCGCGCGCCTTAACGGGATCTCGCAATCCGCCGTCAGCCAAGCACTTCAAACCTTGGAAAAATCCCTCAAGGTAACCTTAATCGATCGCACGCAAAAGCGTTTTACGCTCACGCCGGAAGGGCTGCTTCTGCAGCGTCGTTCCCGCGAAATTTGCGCGCTTTACGACAAAACGGCCGCAGAACTGCTCGACCAGCACAACGTCGTCGGCGGGAACGTCCGCGTCGGTGTTATTCCTTCGGTTTTTACAAGCCGTTCGTTCCCGCAGATTTTGCGTCAGTTCATGGAAAACAATCCGCAGGTTTCGATTTCTTTAAGCTGTGATTCCGGGCAAGAAATTTCCTCGAAAATTTCCCGCGGTTTTTTGGATATCGGTATTGTTATTTCCGACAAAAAACAACGCTCGGAAGATTGTATTCCGCTCTACGACGAAGCCCTCGTCGCGATTTGCGCTCCCGCAAACACTCTGGCGTTTCAACGCGATGTTTCCCTCGCAGAATTGAAAACATTTCCGTTTTTGTCATATTCGGACGACTTGGCGATGCGCCGCCTCGTCGATAGTGCGTTTCGAGCCTCCGCATTGGAATGTACGCCTGCCAAAACCTTTAACAATCTGGAAGTGCTCAAGCGCGCAGTCGAGCTCAACGAAGGCGTAGCCATTGTCCCCGAAGAATCCGTTCGCCCGGAATCCGAAGCGGGAACGCTCTGCGCCCGCCTGATTCGCGGCATTTACCTAACGCGCCCGATTGCTGCCGTTTCGCGAAAACATCGCCCGCTGACGCCTGCCATGCGGCGCTTTGTCGAAGCGTTTAAACGTTAGTTATTCCGCAGCGAACGCGGAAACGATGCGTCCCTTCGGCAACGATTTCAAAATCAAGGTGAAGAGCATCCGGCGGGAGCGCGTCGCCGATTTTTTCCGGCCATTCGACGACCCAACACCACGGCGAATGCATGAATTCTTCAAGCATCAGCGACTCGGCAGCCTCCGGCGACGGCAGGCGATACGCATCCATATGAATAAGTTGGCGAAAATCACCTTCGTAGATCGAGTAAATATTATAGCTCGGCGAAGTTACGGCCTCGCGCACGCCGAACGCCTTCGCCAATCCGCCGACGAAAGTCGTCTTCCCGGCTCCAAGCCCGCCATGAAGCGCAAGCGTGCAATCCGGAGGAAGCAACAAAGCGAGTTCCCGCGCCGCTTCGCGCGTAGCTTCCGCGCTCCCGCAAACGCGCCATTCTCCGAATGCCTTTAAAATTTCCGCTGGAATCATTTCCCGATGAAACAACAAAAACGCCCGAAAGACAAATAAACACGCATTGACGCTCCCGCTAGAACAGCGAAAGTTGGCGGTCTTCAGACGGCGAACGCGGCGGAAGCGCTCCGGCGGCGGCATCGCGCATTTTCGCCTTTCGCGTTTTCGGAGGTCTTCCCGACGGCTCCGTCGCGGATTCGGCGACTGCAATCGCCTCTGCGGGAACGAGCTTCGGAGGATGCGGATCCTTAAACGAAATCGACGTTCCCTCAAGATCCGATAAAATCTCATTCGCACGGGAAACGACGCTTTCGGGAAGCCCGGCAAGGCGCGCAACGTGAATCCCGTAAGAGCGATCCGCCGAACCCGGAACCACCTGGCGCACAAAAATAATTTCGTCGTTCCACTCTTTGACGGCGACACAGAAATTTTTGAGCCGCGGGAGCGTATCGGCAATGCGCGTCAGCTCGTGATAATGCGTCGCAAACAGCGTCCGCGGCCCGGCAGCGCCGTTCCCGTGGAGATATTCGGCAACCGCCCACGCGATGGAAAGCCCGTCATAAGTCGAAGTTCCGCGCCCGATTTCATCAAGGATAACCAAACTTTTCGGCGTCGCATTGTTCAGAATGTTTGCCGTTTCGTTCATTTCGACCATGAATGTTGAGTTCCCGCGAGCAAGCTCATCAGAAGCTCCGACGCGGCAAAAAATCCTATCGGCAACACCGACATGCGCAGATTTTGCGGGAACCCAACAGCCGATTTGCGCCAGCAACGCAATAAGCGCAACCTGACGGATATAAGTGGATTTCCCGGCCATGTTCGGTCCCGTAATCAAATTAATTTGTGCTCCGGACGCCTGCAAAGATGTGTCGTTGGGAACAAAATGTTGTGAAACGCCCGGGCGATGAAGCATTTGCTCGACGACGGGATGGCGCCCGAGCACAATTTCGAGAGCATCGGAATCATCGACAAGCGGGCGGCAGTAATCCCAGATTTGCGCAAGTTGCGCCCATCCGGCGAGCACGTCAATCTGCGAGAGCGCCGCCGCGCTTTCCGAAAGCGAATCGGCCTGCGCAAGCGTAGCCGCAACCAGCTCGGCATAAAGATCCGCTTCCTGCGTTTTGACAAGCTCGTCCGCATGAAGGATTTCGCTTTCCTTTTTCCGCAATTCGGCAGTCGTATAGCGCTCGGCATTTACAAGCGTTTGGCGGCGGATAAAATCTGCGGGAACGCGCGAAGTGTTGGATTTTGATACTTCGATATAGTAACCGAACGCGCTGTTGTAGCGGACACGAAGATTTTTAATCTGCGTTGATTCCTGCAATCCGAATTCGTATTCGGCGAGCCATGATTTGCTGTTCGAACAAATATCGCGCAACTCGTCAAGACGCGCATTGTAGCCGGGTCGAATCGCGCCTTCAACGGCTGTCGGCAATTCCTCTTCAAGCGCGTTTTCGAGAAGTTCCCGCAACGCCGTATGCTCGGAAATTTTTTCGGCGAGCGCATCAATAACCGGAGAACCAAGCAAAGCAAGTTCCCGTTTAATTTCCGGAATCCGACGAAGCGTTTCGCGAATCGCGCCCAGTTCCCGCGGCGTGCGCATATGATTCTGAAGGCGCCCCAAAATCCGGGCAATGTCTTTGATGTAGGCCAACGCCGTGCGTACGCGCTCAGCGCTCGACGGGTGATCGAAAAACGCCGCAACGCCGTCCTGCCGTTCCCGCGCCGTTTTGACGCAACGCGGCGGCGCGGCAAGCCATTGTTCGAGCAACCGCGCTCCCGCCGCCGTGTGGGTGTAATCAATCGCCGCCAGCAATGAGCCTTCACGCGTTCCCGCCGCCGATTTAAAAAGTTCCAAATTCCGCGTAGACGCCGCGTCGATAAGCAGCGTTTCGTCGCTCCTCAACTCCGAGATTTTGCGTAAAAACGACGGCGATTCGCAAAGCGTTTCCGTCAAATAAGCCAAAAGCGCTCCCGCAGAACCGAGCGACGGATGATTCTCCGCGACGCCGAATCCGTCCAAACTGTTGACATTCAGAGCCCTGCGAACTGCCCGACATCCGCTATCGACTTCGAATTTCCAATCCGGCATACGCGTGATGAGGTTCCACTCGATAATCGGCTCCAGATATTCCGGAGCCTTGCCCTGTTGCCAGGATTCGGGAATAAGAATTTCGCTCGGTCGAATTGCCTGCAGCGTTGCCAGCAGTTTTTGAGGGTCGCGGGAAGTCGCGATATAAAAATCGCCCGTCGTCGCATCAATCCAGGCGGCATGCAATCCGCGCTTATCTTCGTCAATCGCAAGAATGTAATTATTGCTCTTAGCGTCGAGTTGTGTTTCGTCAAAATTCGTTCCCGCCGTAACAATGCGGACAATGGCTCGCGGCACGAGTTTTCCCGCCTGCGGGGTTTCGGTTTGCTCGCAAATCGCAATCTTAACACCGGCCTTAAGCGCTTTCGCCAAGTAATTGTTCAGCGCGTGATACGGAATGCCGGCGAGCGCCGCACCGCTACGCTTTGTCAGCGTAATTCCGAGAATCTCGGCACCGCGCTCGGCATCCTCACCGAACATTTCGTAAAAATCGCCGCAACGAAAAAAAAGCAGGGTGTTTGCGGGAAGTTTTTCCCGAAAAGCCCAGTACTGCTTCATCATCGGAGTTGCTGCAATTTCATTCGCCATCTTGCAACCGAGTTTCCCGTTTTGAGCGCGTTCCCGCAAGCGGAAAGACGCAAAAGCGCCTCTAAGAATGGTTTTGCCTTTGAGTAAAATTTTTTGTCAGAATTTCTCCCGATGAGAAGCTTGCTTGAAAAAATATCCCACATCCGCGTTTTAGTTGTCGGCGATGTCATGTTGGATCACTATATCCACGGCGACGCAACACGCATTTCCCCCGAAGCCCCCGTTCCCGTGGTCAACGTTTCCAAAGACCGTTACGTTACCGGCGGAGCTGCCAATGTCGCACTTAATATCTGCTCGCTGGGAGCAAAATCCTCGCTTTGCGGTCTTTGCGGCGACGACGAAGCCGGGCGCAAGTTGCGTTCGATTTTAAGCGGCGCGGCGATTGATTATCCGACCGAGTTTTGCCGCAGCAAAATTTCAACCATCATTAAATCGCGCGTCGTCGTTCGCAATCAGCAGCTTTGCCGTATCGACCGCGAGCTCGCTCCCGCCAATTACGCATTGAGTGATTCGGCGGTCCGGGAAAAGCTTTTTGAAGAAATTGAACGCTCGGACGCAATTATTATTTCGGACTACGCCAAGGGAGCAATTGACCTGGAAATTCTCACGCAAATTCTGGCGCATGCCGAGCAACACAACATTCTCGTTTCGCTCGATCCGAAGCCGCGCCGGCGCTTGCCGTTTAAGAATGTCGGACTGATTACGCCGAATAAAAACGAAGCCATCGAGCTGGCGGATTTACAAAACGAATTGCGCCCGGACGAATTTCCCGCCGAGGAAATCTGCAAGCGCATTTGGGAAAAACACCGTCCGAAAGAACTCGTCATCACGCTCGGAGCAGACGGCATGTTACTTTCCCGCGAAGGGAAAATCTGCAAATGCATCCCGACGTTCGCCCGGGAAGTCTTCGATGTTTCCGGCGCAGGAGACACAGTCATCGCATCGCTGACCTTGGCGCTTGCCGCGGGAACGCCGCTCGAAGAAGCCGCACATTTCGCAAATACGGCAGCGGGAATCGTCGTCGGCAAATTCGGAACCGCAACCGTGTCTCCGGAAGAAATTCTCGCCTTCAAACCGTAATTAAATTCCGCATACGGCGCCGCCATGAAGCGTCTTTTTTTAATTCTGATTTTTTCGTTCGGCATTTGGCTCGGACTTTGTGCCGACGAAGACCGGTCGAGTTTTTCCGGTGTAAAAAAGAGTGATTTCCGTGCGGCGGAAATGCGGGCGTTTTTTACGGATGCTTACTGTCACAAGCTGAAAAAAGGCATAAACGCCGCTCAGATAAAACGCATAAAAAATCCTGTGCTCCGCGATATGGCAAAGCGAATGCTCAAAGGAAAATATCAGGATAAAATTCATCGCCGGACGCGGAAATATCGCGCTTATTATCCCGTCGATTTGCTTTCGCGGGAACTGCGGACGAATTTCTACAGCCGTTTTGAAAATCCGACAGGCGTTTATTTTCGAAAAGGAGAAACGGCAGTCCTTTTTGTCGGCCCGATTCCGAACGGAGAAAAAATTTCTCTGAAAGTTCATTGTTTTGACCGGGAAGGCTACGGGAACGAGCGTGTTTACCCGCTCGAAAAAGGAGTCAACGTCGTTCCCGTCGAAGTAAGCGGGCAAAGCTACATCCAATATTATTCGGAAAATCCGAATGCCGAACCGGTTTCGATTAACATTGCAACCGGACACGCCAACGGCGTCTTCACCAACGCGTCTAAAAGCTCCAATGCGGAATGGAAAAAAATGCTCGAAGACGTCGAGGGCGATTGTATCGACATCGTCGGAAAACGCGTTCACCTCATCTACTGCGCGGAAACAATGAAGCAAGTTTGCCCGGAAGACGGACTAAAGCTCATCAACACTTACGACGAGCTGATCCGCCTCCAGCAGGAAGACATCATGGGCTTGACGCAATTCAAGCGCCGCCGCCCGAATCACATGCTCGGAAGAACGATGTGGAAAGGCTTTATGCATGCCGACGGAATGGGCGCGGCGTTTCATGACGACACGATGAAAGGAATTGCCGATCCGGAAAAAATCACCCAACAGGCATGGGGTATTTCACACGAATTCGGGCACGTCAACCAAACCCGCCCGCTGATGATGTGGGTTTGCACAACGGAGGTTACAAACAATATTTATTCCTGTTGGGCAAATTTTAAATTGAACCCGAAATCAATGCGTTTGGAACACGAACGTTGCCGTTCCCGCGACGAAGACGGCAGTTTCATCGGCGGACGCTTCAATTCGTTCCTGAATTCCGCGCTGGTTCACGGCGAACAATGGCTCTGTCAAAAAGGTCCCGACAAAATGAAAGATTACGAAAACGGCGGCGACCACTTCGTGAAAGTCGCCCCGCTTTGGCAACTCCAGCTTTACATGAACGTCGCCGGACGCGGTCCGAAGGATTTTTATCCGCAACTCTTTGAAATGGCGCGCAAAGACGAAATCCCGAAAACCGAAGACGGGAAAAACGACAACGGCGCAATCCAATGCCGTTTCATGAAAAAAGCCTGTGATGTCGCCAAACAAAATCTGATGCCGTTTTTTGAGGCAATCGGAATGCTCAAACCGATTGACAAAGAGCTCGACGACTACGTTCGCGGGCAACTGACCATCACCGAAGCCGACTGCGCAAAGCTCAAAAAATACGGCGAAAAATATCCCGTTCCCGCGAGTCCGGTGATCTATTACATCTCGGCGACAAACGCGGAGATTTTCAAAAACGGCGCTCCCGTCAAGGGAACTAAAGGCGCAGGAATTGAAAAGAGCGACGACGGAACACGCCTAACCTTCTCTCACAAAAAATGGAAAAACGCGGTCGCTTTCGAAACTTACGCCGGAGAAAAACTGATTCGCATTTCGATGAGCGGCTTGGACTCCAAAGACAATTCCTCGACGCTTGTCGTTTACCCGGAAGGCGCAACGCGCGTCGAAGCCGTCGGTTGGGACGGCAAGCGCATCCTCGCCTACGGCAAACCCGGCAAAAAAAGAAAATAACCTGCGAAAGCTCCGATTTCTCCCGATTCGTCGGTTGACAATGCGGGAACGCTTCGCCATCATCGACGCAACTTAATTTTACTTTCAGCGGAAAGTGGGGATTCTCCCCGCTTTTTTTTGTTGGTAAAAACAATCATTAACGCCAATCAATACAATCAATGAACAACGAAATCATCAGTGTTTTTGAATACATGGAAAAAGAAAAAGGAATCGGTCGCGAATTGCTGATTCCCGTTATCTGCGACGCCATGAAAAACGCTTCAGAACGAGGCGTAAATGCAGGTCAGAATCTCAAAATTGAGATCGACCCGAAAACCGGCGATATCCGCGCTTGGGCGCTGATGACGGTTGTTGATTCGGTCTCCGACCCGCTGACAGAAATTCATATCAAAAAAGCGGAACTCTACACGTCCGTACCGCAGCTCGGCGAAGTAATCGAAAAAGAAATCAATCCGGGCTCGCTCGGTCGTATCGCCGCTCAAATGGTGCAACAATCCATCATGCAATGGGTGCGCTCATTCGAGAAAGAACGCCTCTACGACGAATACAAAAATCAGGTCGGGCAAATCGTTTCGGGAACGATTCACCGCCGGGAACGCGGCGATTTCATTGTCGAACTCGGCAAGGCGGAAGCCACGCTCCCGTCGCGGGAACGCCCGTACAACGAAGACTTCCAAGTCGGCGACCACATCACGGCGCTTTTACAACGCATCGACACGACGCCGCGCGGCCCGGAAATTATCCTTTCCCGTTCCGATCCGAATTTCGTCCGTCGTATGCTTGAACGCGAAGTCACGGAGATTTCCGACGGTTCCGTCCAAATCGTGGCAATCGCCCGCGATGCCGGCAACCGCACCAAAATCGCCGTCGATGCCGACGATCCGAAAATCGATCCGGTCGGGGCTTGTGTCGGTTCCCGCGGCGCACGCGTTCGCAATCTCGTTAAAGAACTCAACAACGAGAAAATCGACATTATCCGTTACAGTGCAGATCCGGAAACGATGCTTCGCGAAGCCATCAAACCGGCGGTCCCGCGCAATATCGAAATTGATTATGAGCGCCACAGCATCTACTTCGAAGTAACGCCGGAAGACATGTCGATTGCGCTCGGTCGCCGCGGACAAAACGCAAAACTCACCTCGAAGCTTCTCGGCTGGCGCCTGCAGATCGACAAAGTTTCGCGCCCGACCTCTAAGATTGACGACAAGCGCGACGCGGCAATCCGCGAATTTACACACGTCGGCATTCCCGCAGACATGGCTTCGCGCTTGGTCGATGTCGGATTCTCGGGCTTGTCGCTCTTTGATGAAGCCGGAATTGAGGACGACCTGCAGGACGCCGGTTTCTCCGCAGAAGAAGCAAAATTCATCGTTATGACAGTTGCGGCTTCGCGCTAATCCGACTTAAAAAACAAATTTAACCCGATTCCAACACCGGAAATATGGCAACACGCGTCAGTGAATTATCCAAAATGATCGGCGTTTCGAACAAAACGCTCGTGCTTTTCTTTGCGGAAAAACACCCGGAGTTTAAAATTACCGATCCGAGCAAACACCACGGGAAAAGCTTCTCGTGGTTCCCGGAAGACGGGCACACGATGGAAGAAGAAATTCAAGCCGAGCTGGATGCCTTTTTCCGCGAACATCCGGAATTAGTCGAAAAGACAAAATCCAAAAAGTCTCCGGCAAAAAATACTTCGGGAAAATCCGTTCCCGCGACGGCGGCAGAAGAGCCCGCGCCTACGGCAGAACCGGCAAAACCCGCTCCTGCACCTGCGCCGGTACCGCCTGTTCCGCCGCCCGCGCCGAAACCGGCGCCGGTTCCTCCCGTGCCGCCGCGCCCGGCAATGGCTCCCGTGCCGCCGATTCCTGCGCCGCGTGCTTCGGTTCCGATGCCGCCGCCCGTCCCGGCTGTTCCGAAAAGCGCTCCCGCGCCGATACCGCCGGTCCCCCCGCCTGCACCGAAGCCTGTTGCTCCGACTCCGAAACCCG
>JAZSKX010000010.1:0-2000 GCA_045535075.1 Candidatus Spyradenecus sp.
TCGGCGCGGCGCGGGAACGAATGTTGTTTTGCGTAATTATACTTACGATACGCTCGCTCGCCCGCTGACGCGCTCGACTTCGCGCAACGGCACGACGCAAAACGATACATTCGGCTATAACTCGCGGAGCGAACTCGTTTCCGCGACGCTCGGGAACGACGAATATGCTTACGCGTTCGACAATATCGGGAACAGAAACACCGCTTCTGAAGTGGTAACGGAAAGCGCGTATTCCACAAATAATCTCAACCAATACACGGAAATCTCCTTGGGAGAGGCGGAGGCTTCGCCGCTTCAATACGATGCTGACGGAAACGTGACTTCGGTTCAGACCTCCACGGGAACGTGGAGCATCACCTACAACGGTGAAAACCGTCCGGTACGCTTTGAGAATGCGGCAACGCAAACTGTCGTCGACTGTGCTTACGACTCGCAAGGGCGGCGTTTTGAAAAGAAAGTGACGGTTGCGGGAACGACGACGCTGCACCACCGCTACATCTATCGCGGGTACTTGCAAATCGCGGCGCTCGATTTAACGCGTTCGGCGCATCCGGCGTTGTGGCTGGTTACCTGGGATCCGTCGCAATCGACGGCGACGCGTCCGCTCGCGCTCCAAAAAGACGGCACCTGGTTTACCTACGGTTACGACATCACGAAAAACGTTTGCGAACTTTTCGGTCCGAACGGCTACATCCGCACCGCGTATTCCTACGCTCCCTTCGGCGCGGTAACGGAATCCGGCGACGTTTCCCAACCCTTCCAATGGTCGTCCGAAGTTTACGACTCCGAACTCGACCTTGTTTACTACAACTACCGCCACTACTCCCCCTCGCTCGGCCGCTTCCTCTCCCGCGACCCGATCGAAGAGCAAGGCGGACTGAATCTGTATAGTTTTGTAAGAAATAGTTCTGCTTGGAAATGGGACGTTCTTGGACTAATAACGTCTCTTCAAGCTTGTTTCACGAATCCTTCGATGTTTGCGTGTTGTCTTCAAACAGGGATTCTTTCATGGGGATCGATTACCGCGAAATATGCGGGGAAAAGTGGCTCGAAGAAGCTGATTAAGCTTCTAGAATCGTGGGGCGGGAAAGTTGTTAAAGGCGGAAAAGGAAGCCACACAAAAATTCAGATGCCCAATAGAAATGTCGTGATTGTGCCTCAGGCTCCCGCAAATGGAACTGTAAAATCAATACTTAAATCTGCGATACAAGAATGAAAATCTATACGATTCAAACGACCTCTATTCTTCCGATAACTAGAAGATACTATGCCTCGTATCAATTCGTGCGTGAAAATGAGTTCACTCGAGACTTCGTTGCCCTATACAGATGGATGGCAAAGCACATGCATTCTCCATTACGTCGGGAAAAAACGGCACCAATCTGGGGTTGGATGAGGTATCGTCTCAAAAAAAAATCGCCTGATTTATCCGATGCGTTTTTGGGTGTGCCAGGGACAGAATGTTGCCTAATTAAACTAGAAGTCCCCGAAGAACATGTTCTAGCATCTCAGTTCGAGATGTGGAATTGGGTGTTAAACGGGTGGAAAATTAAGTTTAATGATGAAGATTGCGAGCGAGTTTCTTTGAAAAAATCGTGGGAACATATTTTCGATCTTTCCTTTGGGGACGATGGTTTTTGGGGCAAAAAAGAGCATCGCCCAATTCAAGTAGTTCTTCCGTGCATAGAGCCAAAGTGGATACGTAAGATTAAATTTTTTACTGCGACTTAGGGTGTATTTACTTGTAAAAATGTGCCACTTTCAAGAGCTTGCAGGTGTATTTTGGGGTCTCGCCTCAGAGTTTCTGGCACCATTAGCAGAAACGCGTACCTCGACTTACGACGCTTACGGCAACCTCGCCTCGGAAACTTTGCTCGGCGGCGGCAAAACGCATTTGCTCACGGAGCTTTACGACGCGTTCGGGCGTTCGCTCGGTTATACTTACTCGAAGGACGGAAGCGTTCAGCAGACGGTCGGGACAAGCTACGATGCGGCTTCCG
>JAZSKX010000006.1:0-3649 GCA_045535075.1 Candidatus Spyradenecus sp.
AAGCGCGACATTCCGCGCGAAGCATTCCCGATCGCAATAAACGGCTTGTTGAAAATAATCGAAAACACACAGCCGTGGAACGAATCCGTCACCACAAATTCCGCATCGCGGAAACCACGTAGCCACGCGCTCACGGGAGGATAATTTGCATTTCCGGACAGCAGGGCTTCACGCTTCGGCATGATTTCCTCCACAGACAATCCAATCTGCTTCGCAATATCCAAGGTCAAAGACTTCTTCTCCGGAGCCTCGTCCAAAACGTAGGCAAAAAGATGTTTCTCTGAAACACGCTTCTCTAAAAATCCCCGTGCTTCGTCTCGTGTGACGATCTCGCAATAATCTTCCTTAGAAAGAAGCATCGTCGGATCAATTACATGATCGGCGGAAACACCAAGGTCCTCTTTACAAAGCTCAACCCCGGAATCTTCCCGCACGGAAATCGCGTGGAATTTCTTCGCAAGCGGAGCGCAGATTTTTGTCATTTCCGGAGAAAACTCCCACTCATCCTTCCCGAATGATGACGCATATGCCACGCGACGCGTTCCCGTATCGTTTCCGAGAAAATCCAGGAAAAACGTCGGCATGTGCGGTGAATACGCCGGACGCCACGTTTGATCGCTCCCGACAACAAACGCTTCGAACTCGTATTCGGCAAAATCCCGTTCCCGCGCCGGAGCGAAAATCTTTTTTGTCGTCCGAATATTTTCTTCGATAAAACGTCGGGTCAATTTTCCCGCGCCCTGCGGGAGCGGCTTCGGGAAAAGAGCAACATTCCGACGAAGTAGAAACTTCGCCGCGCAACGCCGCGCCAAACGATACGGAGCAAGCCACGCGCGCGACTTACGACTATAATCCACCGTAAGGACTTCGTGTCCCATATCACGCAAATACTTCTGCAACGCGAACGCCTGCAAAAGCCCACCGTAATTCGTATGAAGCGGCTGCGTTAAAATCCCGATTTTCATTTTCTTTTCAAAATTCTTTTTGCGAGGTTGAGCGTTCCCGTATGACGGAGCACGAAGCTGATGCAACGAACCGCAAAATTGCGCACGCGGCGCAGAAACGGCGGGCTGGTTATCGGGAAAACAAAGTCGTAGAGTTTTTCGCCGCCGTTGAGTTTTCCGAAAAACATTTCCCGCTTGGGATGGCGTTTCGGATTGTGCGCTAACGCGGGATTACCCTTTAAGCCCCATTCGTAGGGGACAACCTTAAAACGGCACGTTCCCGCAATTTCTGAGAGAAGAGACTTCCCTTTCTCCGTATTGACGCAAACAAGAGAGGTGCCCTTGTTGTCGTTAAACGCCGAAAGGTCTTCATAATTCCATGCACCCCAAAAATCCCCAAGCGTAATATCGCTCCCGCTCGTTTGAGCCTTCGACGGACATTCGTAGCACGACGGACGCAAGCAGATATCGCGCAAAAACGCACGCATATAGACGTTTCTGTCTAATTGCTCTCGGACAAAACGTAGCTGTATTTCGCCGCCGCTTTGCGGCGGCTTATAGGACAAAACGTAGCTGTATTTTTTCCATCCCCCCGGAGCAACTTTGCCTCGGAAACCGATATTTTCAATTTCAACAGACGTTGCCGCATCCGGCGCACCGGGCGAGCGAAGCGAGCCCCGCTGAATTTTTTCCATCCCCCCAAAGGCTTCCCCTCCATTTTGTATTTTACCGACCTGCTCGTCTAAATACAAACGCCAAACTTTCGGAGACGGCACACCGTGGCATACCACTTCCGCCGTGAACAAATTCTCATAATCCTTGCGGAGAAAACGGCGGAGTCCGGCGATCTGACACGGCGTTCCCGTGAACAGAACAGGACGTTTCGCTGTCAGGAATTGGCGAACCTTTTTATAAGAATCTCCAACGATTGACTGCAAATACTTGCTCCCGCGAAATGCGCTAAGCCCTTCAATTGTTTCCGTGTAATCGTGCACAACCGATTTAAAATCTTCGCTCCAGCGGACACCGAAAACGACACCGCCTTTTCGGATAATATTTTCCGCAAGCGCCGTGAAAATCCCCCCGGAAGAACTGTCTTCGCGGATTTTTTCATCGTCGATTTTCGCTGCGTAACTGAGCGGATCCGGCAGTTCGTTCGGAAAAACTTCCGGTCGCGGGAACGTATTGATCACCGGACAAACTTTCTCGCAGAGATGGCAGTCGATGCACTTGGAGACGTCCGTTTCCGGATACAGAAAACCTTCCGTATCTTCCCGCATCGAGATGCACTGCGTCGGGCAAGCCGTCGCGCAAGCGTGGCAACCGCAACAATCTTCTTTGCGTTGTAAAACTATCATTTAAAAATCCTCCCTTGTTTTTTGCCACGGATTAGGCAGATAAGAGCTGATAGCAGGCTTTAATGCCGCTATTACCGTAAAAACATCTGTTAGAATCTGTTCCATCTGTGGCTAAATTTTTAAACGGGAGCGGATGATGTGCGTGAACTTGCCGCGCTCATCGCGGGTGAGTCCGAAAAACGCGATTGCCGGAACGGTACAAAGAACGCTCGCGAAACCGACGACGAAGAATTGTGTCCACGACGGCATGGGAACGATGCGGAACGCTATCCACGCGGGAACGACTGCCGCCGCGCAAGCCGCCAAGCCGGCAGGAACGAGCGTTTTCGCAACAAACGAGCGAATCGAAAGTCGTGCGCAGCGACGCACCAAAAGCAGCCTCAAGCCGAGGCAAACACACGAAATCGCAATCGCCGCACAAGCCACCGATTCCGGAGGCGCGGAAAAGATTTTCAAAACACCCCACGCCAGCGGGAGCGTCAGCCAGAGCGTGCCGCCGACCACGCTTTGATAAAGCGCAATTTTCCCCGAGGCTTGAGCCTGCGTCATCAGCGGGAACGAAAACGCGTCAATTAAAACCTGAATCAAAATCAGCCGCGTGAACCAGAGCGTGTGCGCGGGAACGCTTTCAAGCCAAAGACCAAGGACAAACGGCATTAAAAGCCACGCAGGAAGCGCGATAAAAAACAACATGAAAAACCCGACGCGAGACGCGCGCATCGTCAGCAGATGCGATTGTGCCAAATCGCCCGCCGCGTAATACTTGATGATTTGAGGGTTCGTCGCCGTCATGAAGTTTGTCGTAAACGCAGTAATCGAACCGGAGACTTGCGTCGCGATCCCACGCGCCGCATTCACGGCAGAGCCGAAATAATTGTTCAGCAAAACGTTGATAAAAACGTTCGTAAACAGCCCCGACATCGCTCCCCAAAGATTCCACCCGCCGAAAGCAATAAGCTCTACAAAACGGCTTTTGTCCCAGAAAAACGCAAAGCGCGATTCCGAATACTTCAATCGGCAAACAAGGTAATTCAGCGAAAAATGAATAACGCCGACAACCATCAAAAGCGCACCGTAAAATGCGAGTTTGTCGAAGCTCGAAAGCGAAAGCAGGTAGATGATTCCGAGCCGCGCAACCGATTCAAAAATCGTAATCCATGCGAAGGTTTTGATATTTTCGTGCGAAATAATCAGTGCCGAATACGGGATCGAAAGCGTGCTCAAAAGGAACGTTACGATCGAGAACTGGAAAAACCAAAATGCCGCGTTCACGCGTTCCGGCGGGATAACCACCTTATTTTCCAAGAACCAAAGCCCTATCGTTTCCGAAAGCAAAAGCAGGATAAC
>JAZSKX010000007.1:0-256305 GCA_045535075.1 Candidatus Spyradenecus sp.
ACTCGCCGAAATCCCGCCGCCGGAAACCGTCGCCGTATCGTCCGCAGAAACCGAGATTTCGTAAACATTCCCCGCGGGAACGCTCAGCGTGTAATCCGCAGAAAAGCCCGGTCCGGTCGCCGTCCCGCCCGAAAAACTCAGGCTTTTTGAGACGCTTCCGGTTTTTCCGTCCGGAGAAAATTCTCCCGAGGTTTGAGGTAAAGGCTGAGGAGCGGACATGGGGATCCTTTCGTTGCGATTGCTTGGTTACGGAGGGGAAATTAAAAGAGAGGTGAAAACAGAGCGCTTCCGTTCTCTCTATGTTGGCGAATATAGACGGGTATCCATTAAACACAAGCCAAGAAAGATAAATTTTTGTTTATCTTTCTTGGCTTGTGTTCGGATCAAAAAACGTTAGCAGTCTCGGAACAACCTAATGGTCGCCGTCGTTGTTAATGCTCTAATGCGTGGGCGCGGCTTTTGCCTGCCAGGAGTTTGGAGGCGGCGGGAACGACGAGGAGGGAAAGCACGGTTGCGGAGATAAGCCCGCCGAATTGGACGAGCGCGAGCGGGCCGAGCAGTTCGCCGCCGGGTTGGTCTATCGCGAAAATCAGCGGCAGCAAGCCCAGTTCCGTCGTCAAAGAAGTCATAATAATCGGCACGACGCGTTCGAGCGAGCCGATGCGAATTGCGTTTTCCGTATCCATTCCTTCATTACGCAAATCGCGATAACGGTTCATCAGAATCAAGCCGGAGCGCACGCCGAAACCGATAACGGTAACGAAGCCGACAATCGATGCGACGGACAGAATCGGCGCAATGTAGTGCCCGCCGCCGAAGACGGATGCAAGCGTTCCCGGCGTCGCGATGAACACTGCTGCGATCCCGCCGATGATGCAAAGCGGAATGTTCACGAGCGTTACGAGCGCGCTGCGTAGGCTTCCGAGCGCGGCGGTGAGCAGAAAAATAATTGCGATGAGAATCGCCGCGCCGAGCAGGTAAAGGCGTTGGGCGGCGGATTCGCGCGCCTGAATCGTTCCCGCGTACTCGACGGTGCAACCGAGTTCGTGCATCGCGGGATCGAGCTTTTCGCGACAGGCTTTGACGAGGTCGCCGAGGTTGGAATCCGGCGCGGGATTGCAGGAAATCATGGCTTTGCGGAGTGTGTTATCGCGCAAAATCAGATTGGTGATTTCCTCGCGGGAAACGTCGGCGGCTTCGCCGAGGCGGACGGCTCGTCCGTTCGTGCCGATGAGTTCGAGGTTGCGCACGTCGTCGACGGACATGCGCAATTCGGGCGCAAGGCGCATAACGATGTTCCAGCGGTCCTGATTTTTGATGACTTCGCCGAGTTTTGCGCCGTTGATTGCGGTGGAAACCTGCTCGGCGGCTTCGGCAATCGTGAGCCCGTAAACGCCGAGAATTTCCTGATTGTAGCGAATGCGAATCGTATCGACCATGACTTCGCGGTTGGCGCGTGCATCGGCGACTTCGGGAAGTTTTTCCAAAATTTCCTTGGCTTTGAGCGCAGCTTGGCGCAGTTGCGGCAGTTCGCTTCCGTAAATATTGATTGCCATTTCGGAGTTGGAGCCGGAAAGAGCGGCGGAAATGCGATGCGCGAGCGGATAGCCGATCATCGTGGACGTTCCCGGAATCCCTTCGATGGCGTCCTGAATTTTCGCGCGCAACTCGCGTTGGTCTTTTTTCAAATCCACGCGCACGAGAATTTCCGAGGCGGAAACGGGCTCGGCGTGTTCGTCATTTTCAGCGCGACCGGTACGCTGGGCAACGCTGATGACACCGTCGATTTTTTCCACTTTTTTTGCGCATTGGCGGGCGATGCGCTCGGTTTCGTCGAGCGAAGTTCCCGGTACGGCGTTGACGAAGACCGTGTAGCAATCTTCGTTAAACGGCGGGAGAAAACTCGCGCCGAAAGTGCTCGCCAGCCACAGCGCGCCCGCCGTGAGCATGAGCGTTCCCGCGACCACGCTTTTTGCGCGGCGCAGGCAAAAATTCAGAATCGGCGTGTAGAGGCGGCGGATTTGGCGCACGGAAAAACTTTCCTGTGCGGCAGGTCTTGTTTCGCTTGCGGCGGGAACGGCTTGTGCGCTTTTCTTTTCGCGGAACGCGAGCGAACAAAGTACGGGAACAACCGTTACCGCAACGACGAGCGACATCGCAAACGCGAGCATGAACGAAATGCCGAGCGGACGGAAAAATTGACCTTCCAAGCCCGAAAGGAAAAGCACCGGCGTGAACACGAGCAGAATAATCACCGACGAGTAGCCGATGGAGCCGAGAATTTCGTTTTTCGCGCCCATGAGCACGTCGAATTTCGAGCGACGTTTTTCCGGCGGAAGCGCGGCGTTTTCGGAAAGTTTTCGCCACGCAATTTCGACAAAAATAATCGCGTTGTCGACGACGTCGCCGACGGCAACCGCCAAGCCGCCGAGCGTCATGATGTTGATTGCCAAATCAAACATCGGGAAAAACAGGAACGCGAAAAGAATCGAAAGCGGCATCGCGGCAAGCGTAATGAGTGCCGTTCGCACGTTCAGCAAAGTCAGGAAAATGACGAGCATGACGACGATACCCGCCGTAAGCAGTGTTTCGGCACCGTTGGCAAGCGAAAGCTCGATGAAGTCCGACTGGCGGTAAGCGTCGACGTGGAGCTCCATGCCGGCGGGAAGCTGACTTGCGGAAAATTCTTTGACGGCGCGGTCGACGGCTTGTGTCAGCTTCTGCGTGTTGGCGCCGGGCACTTTTTGCACGGAAAGCACGATCGCATCGGTTCCCATAAAGCCGGCGTTCCCGCGACGCGGTGCGCCGTCGATTTTGACTTCGGCAAGATCTTCGATTTTTACCGTTCCCGAGGCGTGCGCGGGAACGAGCGAGCGGCGAATTTGCTCAAGCGTTTCAACGCGGGAATCCTGTTGGAGCGGAAGTTCCAGCCCGGCGACATCTTCGAGGTAGCCGGCAGGCTCGGCTGAACCGGCGGCGGCAACGGCGGCTTTCAAATCGTCAATCGAAACATTTGCCTGACGCAAGCGCGCGGGATCGTAAATGATTTGATATTCCGGCAAACGCCCGCCGAGCACGGTAACCTGCCCGACGCCGGGAATCGCGAGCAGGCGATTTCGCAAGCGATATTCCGCAAGCTGGCGCATGTCGAGCAGACGCTGATTTTTCTCTTCGGCGGAAAGTTTTTCAAACGAGGCATCCGGCGTGAGCGCGATAAGCATGATTTCGCCCGTGACGGAAACAATCGGTGCAAGTTCGACGTCAACATTTTCCGGGAGCGATGAGCGCACGCTCGCGAGGCGTTCCGTGACGATTTGGCGAGCAAGGTAAATATCCGTGTCCCAATCGAAATCCACCCAGACAAATGAGAGTCCGCCGCCGGACGAAGAGCGCACTTCTTTTACGCCCGCCGTGCCGTTCATCGCGGATTCGACGGGAATCGTGATGTAGCGTTCGACTTCCTCCGCCGTCAGCCCGCCGGCTTCGGTTTGAATCGTTACGCGCGGCACGCGCAATTCCGGAAACACGTCGACCGGTGTATTTTTCAAAACAAAAAGCGATGCGGCGACGAGCAGAAGCGTCAGCAGGACCACGGTCCAGCGCTTCCGTAAACAAAATGCAATCAGTGAATCCATCATGGGAAAAAATTTATTTTTTAGTGAAAAAATGGTTGAGAGAGAAGAGTTGAGGGCTGAGAGGCAAATGTTTTTAAAGAATTAAAAACCCGGGAACGGGAAATTTCTGGCTTCTCATTTTTATCCGATAATGCCTATCAGCTCTTAGCTTTCCTTAGTGTTCGCCTTCGTGGAATTTGCCGTCGGCGTGAAAGTGTCCGGCGGTTTTGCGTTTGGGCGCGTTCCCGTCTGCGGGAAGGACGTATTTCAATTCGTATCCGCCTTTGGATACAACATTTTCTCCGGCGTGAATGTCTGAAACAGGCGTCATGCCGCGACGCGACGGGAGCGTTTTGACTTTGCGCGCGATGAATTTGTTCGGATCGTTCGGGTCGCAGACGAAGACGATGTCGTCGACGCCGACTTTGATGACGGCACTGTTCGGCACGAGAACGAATTTCCCCTGCGTGGTTTCGGGAATGAAAACGTCGAGGCGGGCAACTTGCCCGGGGAAAATTTTCTCCGGCAGATTTTCGGGAACGAAATAAATCGTGCGCGCCTGCGTGGTTTCGTCGATTTGCGAGGCAATGCGCAGCGTTCCCGCGAGGCGCAATGTTTGTTTAGCGAAAGAAATGACGAGCTCGGCGGCAGCGTTTGAAAAATCGTCGTTCCCGAACGCGACGCCCTTAAATTCGAGCGGAGCGGATTTGATGAGCGAAAGTGCGCTTTGCCCGCGTTCGCCCCAAGCGCCTTCGTTGAGGTCGAGGCTTTGGACGGTGGCGGGATTTTTCGCAAAAACGGTGAGTGTGCCGTCGGAGAAATTCGCGCCCGTCGTTGCTTGTTTCCAAAGGGCGCGGGAACGCTCGGCGGCGATTTCGAGGGAAATGATTTCGGCTTCCTTGAAGCGCGCTTCGTTTTCGAGCTCGCTGTTTTTGACTCCGATTTCGGCAAGGCGGGCGAGGCGGAATTTGAGCGACTCAAGTTCGGCGCGGGAGCGCGCGAGAGCGGCATCGGCGTCTTTCATGTTGGCGGACATTTCGACAAGTTCCGGCGAGGAAACGGCGTAGAGCGGCGTTCCCGCGTCGACTTTTTGTCCGGGACGCACGAAAAAGCGGACGCTTCCGTTGGCGGTGAGTGCGGAGGTTTCGACGGCGGCGGGCGGAATCAGCATTTGCCCGTAATAAGATTTGGAGGAAACGACGGGCGCGGCGGAAACTTTTTCCGTTTCCATCGCGACGGATTGGCGCGCGCGCTCGGAAATCGTGATAACGGTTTCGTGGTGCGAATGCGCGTGAGAATCGTGCGCGTGGGCTTCGTGGGAATGAACGTGTGTGTGGTCGCTGTGTGTGTTCCCGTCGCAAGCGGCGTGGGTTGCGTGCGCGTGATTGTGCTCTTCACGGGAATGTGCAGCATGCGCGTGCGAGCAGTTTTCCCCGTGAACGTGTTCATGCGTTTCGTGTGAAGTTTTTTCGTCGTGGCTGTGCGCACAATTTTCGCCGTGCAGATGAGCGTGTTCTTCTTCATGCGCGTGCGAGCAATTTTCGCCGTGCTCATTGTGATGATGTTCTTCGGCGATTGCGGGAACGCTCCAAGTGACGGCGGCGAGGAGAAGTGCGGAAATTTTGAAAAGATTTTTTTGTTTCATGAGAATTATATTTTTTGGTGAATAATTAAGTAATACCTCTAAGCTCTCAGCCTTCAGCCCTCATTTTTGTTAATCTTCAGAGCCAAAATCCGAATGCGGGTTTTGAGGTAATCGCCGTAGGCGTCGCAGGCGGCGAGCTCGGCGGCAAAATGCTGTTGCGCGGCTTCGGAAAGCACGGTCGGGAGCGCTTCGCCGATTTCGATTTCGGCGTAAATTTTTTGGGTGCGTTCCCGGAATTTTTCCGTGCGAACGATTTGTTCGCGGCAATGCGTTTCGGCGATTTTTTGTTCGCGTTCGAGATGGCGCAAGGTGTGGAATTGTTCCTGCCAAAGCGTCATCGCGTCGAGTCGGGCAAGGGCGCGGTCGCCTTTAGCGGCGGCGATTCCGACGCGGTTGCGATTCCACACGGGAAGATTGAAGCCGATGCCGAGCGTGAGCGAATCTTCGAAGCTGTCGTTCCCGTCGAGTTCGTAGCTCGTGCCGATCGAGAGGTCCGGATACTGGCGGCGGATTTCCGTTTTGAGCGCGGTTTCGCTTGCGTCGTAGCTCGCGAGCGCGGCGCGGATTTTCGGGAGTTCGGCGAGTTTTTCCGGTGCAGGCGAGTCAACGGGCGCGGGAATTTCCGGCGAGAGTTTCGCGTCGAGCTTGAGTTCGAGCGCGATGCGCGGCGCGAGCCCGAGTTTTTGAACGATGCGGGAACGCAGTTCGAGCGCGGCGGAATCGAGCGCGCGTTTTTCCAAAATAACGGAATTGTAGCGGTCGCTTTCCTTTTGCATTTCTCCGGTGGAAATTTCCCCGATGGCAAAAAGTTTTTCCAAGCGGGATTTTTCTTCAGCGACTTTCGCGAGATAATTTTCGGTCAATTTGCTTTTTGCGGCAACGACGGCGTAATCAATCCAAAGCTCGGCGAGCGCGCTTCGGAAGTCGAACTCCGCCTGAACGAGCGTCCAGTAATCGGCTTCGGCGTAGTGCGCGGCGGCTTCTTCCGCCAAGCCCGGAAGCCCGGTTACGGGAACGCTCAGCCCGACGCCCGGCGTGTAAGCCCAAGGTTGCGCGCCCGTGTTGAGCACGCGTTTGAGGTCGAACGAAACGGACGGGTCTTCCCACCAGCCGGATTGTTTTTCTACGTCGCGGCTTTTGGCGAGTTGCAGGCGCGCGCGGTTCAGCTCGGGATTGAACGCGAGCCCGAGCGTTTGCGCATCGGCGAAACTGAGCTGCGGGAACGCTTCCAGTGCCTTTTCGGAAGCCTCCACCCACGCGAGCGTTTCTTTTTCGAGCCTTATCGGATTCGCCTCGTAGCTCACGCACGACGCAAGAGGAAGCGTTGCTCCGAGTAGAATTAAAAGTTTTTTTTTGGGCATTTTTCTAAGAATAAAAAGTGAAGAATTAGAAACGGGAACAGAACGGAAAGCGAAAATGAGAAGGCATTCTCGCTTCCGTTTTCGGTTTTAGCTTGCGCTGATGCGCACTATGCCAAGAGAGGGCGCGTTCCCGTCGCGACGGGAGATTGCAAAAGAATTTGCCGCGAGTCAGGCGGCGGGGGCGGAGCTTCTTCCGTTGTTGAAAGGACGCGGATTTCGGAGAAGCTTTCAAAAAATGTGCAGAGAAAAACAAATGTCGGAACGGGAATGCTTGTGGAGGTCTTTCCGGACGAGAGGTCGTCGTCCAATTCAACCGTCATATGCTCGTGCGGAGTTTCCGGAGGGTGGGTTTTGCCGCATTCCTGATGCGTGTCGTCGTGCAGTATGTTAGCGCACTCGCAGGGGTGCGTTCCCGCGAGAGAAAGTTTTCCTCCCACAACGCAAATATCCAACGCAGCCGTGTTGCCGACAAGCATCAGCACAAAGGCGAGGATAAGAGCTATGTTTCGGAGGAAAGACATGAAAGCGGCGATATTAGCGGGATTTTCTCAAAAATTCGGTAAGCTCGTCGAGCAGGCGCGTATCCTGTTTTTCGAGGGATTCCCGAATGCAACCTTTGAGATGGTCGTTCAAAACTTCCGTCCACACACCGCGTAAGGCACCTGTAACAGAGCTTGTGAGGCGTAGGACGTCAATGCAGTCGCGGTCGTCAGCGATCATCTGTTGAAGCGCTCGCGTTTGTCCCTCAATACGACGCAATCGCGAGATGAGTTTTCGTTTAACATCATCCGTATGGCAGTGCGCTTTCGAGGAACGATCAGAGGTATTCATACGCTTTATGAAAAATAGGGGTACCCTCTATATTTTTTACTGTCAACGCTTTTTTTTCAAAACGTAGGGGCATGTTCGGTTTCCGCTCTCCTTTCAGACGAAACCTCTGTTTGCAGAAGTTTCCTTCAATCTTTTTTGGCATTTTTCCGGTTTTAATTTCTCATTTTTCGGACTCCGTGATAGATTCGCGTGAATAAGTATGGAACTCCTATTTTTGGGCACGGGAACGTCGCAAGGCGTTCCGATGATTGAGTGGGATTGCGTCGGCTTGGATTTGAATAATCCGAAAAATTGGCGCGGTCGCAGCTGTGCGCATTTGCTGATTGATAACCGCCACATTCAAATTGATGCCGGTCCCGAATTTCGTCTTTCCTGCATTCAAAACCGTGTTCCCGCCGTCGATTATTTTTTTCTCACACACGAACATTCCGATCATATTCTCGGCATGGAAGATCTGCGCCGATATTGTGCGATTAACGGCGGGAACGCGATTCCGGTTTATTCGACGGAAAGCGGTGTTGCACGCGTGAAAACGCTTTTCGATTACGGGATTCGCGAACGTTCCGACGACGGCTACATTGCGCTCAATCCGATTGTAATGGAAAATCAATTACGGCTTCCGTCGGGGACGCTTGTTGAATCCGTCATTCTCCCGCACGGGAAAAAGATTTCGACGCTCGGTTTGGTTTTCACCGAGCAAGCAAGCGGGAAAAAACTTGCGTATTATACAGATTGCAATGTCGTTCCCGAGGAAGCCGTCGCGCTTGCCAAGGATGCCGATGTCCTTGTCATCGACGGGTTGCGTCCGGATCCGCACCCGACGCATCTTTCCATTCCCGAAGCGATTGAAGCCGCGCAGAAAATCGGCGCCAAGCAGACTTATTTGATTCATATGACTTGGCAAATTGACCATGCGACTTGGAGCGCGAAGCTCCCCGCGAATATCGCTCTTGCCTACGACGGGCTGAGGGTTCAAGCGGACTGACGCCGATTTTACCTCATCAAGATTGAATCCGGCAAAGGAATTTTATTTAATTGAACTCCATGAACATCTACCCGGCAATCGACATCCAAGGCGGGCATTGCGTCCGCTTAAAACAAGGCTTGGCAAACGAATCGACACGTTATTTTGAGGATCCGGCGGAACCTGCGCGGGAATTTGCCGCTGCGGGAAGCGCGTGGATTCACGTTGTTGATTTGGACGGCGCTTTCGACGGCGAGCCCAAGAACCTGGAGGCGCTTAAACGCATTGCCGAAACCGGTTTGAAAATTGAATTCGGCGGCGGATTGCGAACGCTTGAAAATGTTCGTTCTGTTCTCGACGCGGGAGCGACACGCGCCATTGTCGGCACCAAAGCCGCGCATGACGATGCCTTTGTCGCCGAACTCGTTAAAACTTTCGGAGGCGAAAAAATAGCCGTCGGGATTGATGCAAAGGACGGATTCGTTGCCGTCAAAGGTTGGGTGGATGTAACGACGCGGCGTGCCACGGAGCTCGCGGGAACGGCGGCTCAACTTGGGGTTCGGACAATTATTTACACGGACATTGCGACAGACGGTATGCTTAAGGGGCCGAATTTTCCTGCGCTTGAAGAAATGCTCAAAAGCACGTCGGCGAATATTATTGCCTCCGGTGGTGTTTCACGTCTGGAAGACATTCTCCGCATTCGGGAGCTCGCGGGAAAGTATGCGAATCTCGACGGAGCCATTGTCGGCAAAGCGCTTTATGAAAAGCGTGTCGAGCTTCCGGATCTTTTGACAATTGCACGTTAACCCGAACCCGAAAAAATTATGAACCACCTGCATCCTTACTGGCGCATGGCTTACATTCAGGCAAACAAATCCGGGCCGAAATGGGCGGATCCGTTTGCGGAAATCCCGAATCAACCGGATGAAAAAGAAGTTCATTTGATTTATCGCGGGAAGACCTGCTACATCGTTATGAATGCGTTCCCGTACAATGCGGGGCACTTGCTCGTAACGCCTTATCGTGCCGTTCCCGCACTTGCCGACCTGACGGCGGAGGAACGCGCCGAGATGATGGAACTCATTGTTCTCGGAGAAAAAATTCTCACGGACGCGCTCAAGCCGGACGGCTTTAACGTCGGCTTTAATTTCGGTTCTGCCGCCGGTGCGGGTATCCCGCAACATCTGCATTGTCATATTGTTCCGCGTTGGGACGGCGACAGCAATTTCATGCCTGTCATCGGCGATACGCGTACGCTCGTCGAATCCATGGATTCCATGTGGGAGCGGCTTAAGCAATTTACGCCGCCGCATGCGCGTTGAATCAAAAATCCCGCAGAAAATTTAAACTCTGCGGGATTTTTTTTTAGTCTTGCGAAGGTGTTTTCTCTTCGCCTGGCATTGTCGCGGGAGCGGGAAGCACCGCGGGGAGTTCACGTTTAAAAAATCGATTAGTGATTTTTATGAGAATCCAAAATATTCCCAAGGGGAGAAAAATTACCTGAACAAGAAAAAGCGCGATATAATGTCCGGCAATTTCGAGGGCGACTTCGACAATGTCCATCGCATTTTCCCAATAAACTTCCATTTTTGCCCGGAACTCGTCTTTCATTTTTCCTGCCTTATCCCAAAAGGAATCCCGGTCGGAAATCGAGATTTTCGTTTCTGCTTCAAAAACCGCCAGGCGTTCTTGGCAGGCGGCAATTTTCGGAGCAAAAAAGTGCGTTTCAATCGCATCGGAGATGAGCGCCGTGCAAGGCAACGCAACGCGAACGAGCAGTAGCAGCAATGCGGCTTTTTTCAAAAAAACGCTCCATGCCCGCAATTTTTTGTTTTTGAAGCAAAGTGCGATTAAAAGGCTACCGGCGAGCAATGCTCCGATTCCGTAAATCGCCGTTGCGCCGATAATTTCGTAAACTGCTTTTTGAATTCCCAACGAAACAATGACGGTAAAAAGAACGTCCGAAAGCCGTTCAATAACATCGTCCACGGGATCGAGAATTTGTCCGAGTGCGATCTCAGTTCCCAAGCCGAACGGTGTTACCGTTACCGTTGATTCCTTGACGACGGAAATACCGCCGTTAATTAAGCGCGCCGTCGCGAAGACCGTCGCCGCTTCCGTGACGGTTTCCGAAAAATACGCATCGGTTTTTTCGTCGATTTGCGGGAACGCTTTTTCTCCGACGATCAGTGCGCATAAAAAAGCGAAAAGCGCGACAAATGCCGCGTTTTTCGCCATGAACCGGAAAAATTTTTCTTTCATTCAAATGAAAAAATTGCCGGTAGTCGGGTTTTATCCGTCTGAGATACCTATCGGTCGCATTCGCCCTGAACGAAGTCGAGCGAACCGAGAATCGCGGGAATGTCCGTCACGAAGTTGCCCGGAACGATGACGGGAAGCGTCGAGAGCGAAACGAACGACGGTCCGCGGACGTGGAGGCGATACGGTTTTCCTCCGCCTTTGGAGTGGATGAAGAACCCGAGTGCGCCCTTCGGATTTTCCGCTTCGAAGTAAGCTTCACCTGCGGGAATCTGCGGACCGTGAGTCGTAATCATGAAATTTTGAATCAAATCTTCCATGCCGCTGAGCACGCGATTTTTCGGCGGGAGGCAAATATTTTTGGCATCTTCGGCGAAAATCGGTCCGTCCGGAAGCGTTTTGCAGACTTGGCGTACGATGCGCACGGATTGGCGAATTTCTTCCGTTTTGAGTAAGTAACGGTCGTAGCAATCGCCGACAGAGCCGACGGGAATGTCAAAGTCGTATTGTTCGTATCCGCTGTAGGGGCGGCTCTTACGAATGTCAGATTCGATTCCGGCGCAACGCAAATTCACGCCCGTCAGACCGTATTGCAACGCGATTTCCTTCGTAATGACGGCGATATCTTTCGTTCGGTCGAGGAAGATTTTATTGCGGGAAAGCAAGCCTTCCATTTCGTCAACACCTTTGAGAATCGAATCGCAGGCTTTTTCAACGCGTTCAAGCCAGCCTTCGGGAACGTCATGCGTAACGCCGCCGATGCGCGTATAGCTGTTCGTGAGGCGCTGTCCTGTAAGTTCTTCGAAAAGGGAATAGATGCGTTCGCGTTCCGTGTAAGTCGTAAGGAAGACGGTGAGCGCTCCCGTGTCCATGGCGTAAACGCCGAGACCGAGCAGGTGGGAAGAAATGCGGGAAAGTTCGCAGGTTAAAACGCGAAGCGCGGCGCAACGTGCGGGAACTTCGAGTCCGGCGAGTTTTTCAACCGTCAGGGCGTAAGCAACATTATTGCAAATGGGCGCAAGATAGTCGAGACGGTCCGTGAACGGTACAAACTGGTTATACGTCATGTTCTCCGCCAACTTGTCGTCTCCGCGATGCAGATAGCCGACGACCGGCGTACACTTCGTAACGATTTCGCCGTCCACTTCGAGTTGCAGACGAAGCACCCCGTGAGTCGCCGGGTGAGACGGACCCATCGTCAGATGCATTTTTTCGCAATTGAGCAATTCTTCTTCTGCCTGAGCGGTGCGCGCGGCGTTGTCCGCGCAGGAAATTTCAATTTCTTTTGCCATGGGGAATTATCCTTTTCGATTGTTTTCGCGCCATTCCTGGTCACGCCCGAAGGGTTCGCTCGTGCGGAGTGTGTTCCCGCAACCGGAAACAAACGGACCGCCGTTTTGCGGGGCCGGCATTACTTTTACGCCGGTTTGTGCTACCGTGTCTGCGTCCGGGAACGGCACTTCTACGCCGGCAAGCGGGAAGTCTTTGCGAAGCGGATGATACGGATAAGCGTCCCACATCATGATGCGACGCATATCCGGATGCCCGGTAAAACGCACGCCGACCAAGTCGTAGGCTTCGCGTTCGTGCCAGTTCGCTCCCGCCCAGACAGCACACATCGACGGCACTTCCGGCTTGGCATTATCCGTCGCATAAACATTCATGCGCACGTAAAGGTGTTTGTCGTAGTTGTAGAGATGCCAAATTGCGGAAAAACGCGGGGATGCGTCCACGCCCCAATCGCAACCGCAACATTCCTGAATTGCGGCGAAGCCTTCGACATCGCGAAGCGCACGAGCAAATTCAAGGGCTTTGTCTGCGGGAACGTCCACCGAAGCATGGTCCGCCGAACCGGGGCGTTCCGTAACATACGGATACGCCTCAAGCAAGTGTTTCTGCAATTCTAAATCTTTTTCGGAAAGCATGGGAAAAATCGTTGGTAGTGGCTTTTCGTTTACGCGAAATAAAGCGGCTTAATCGGGCGTTCCCGCTTGAGCAAGCGCAACGCCGGTTCCTTGGCAATCATTTCCTGCAACGCCATCAAGCCGTCAAAAAGCGCTTCCGGGCGCGTCGGGCAGCCGGAAATATAAACGTCTACGGGAATAATACGATCCACGCCCTGGAGTGTTGAATACGAGCGGAACATTCCGCCGGAACTCGCGCAGGCTCCCATGGCAACGACCCACTTCGGCTCCGCCATTTGGTCGTAAATACGGCGAACGGCTTCCGCCATTTTGTAAGTTACCGTTCCCGCGACAATCATGCAGTCGGCTTGGCGCGGCGAAAAGCGCGTAACTTCCATCCCGAAACGGGAAATGTCAAAGCGCGAACAACTCGCAGACATAAATTCAATCGCGCAACACGCCAAACCCATCGGCATCGGCCAAACGGAATGTGAGCGAATCCAGTTGAGCGCAGCGTCCAATTTTGTGACGACGACTCCGCCTTCAATTTTACTGTTATAACCGACTTCGGTGTTTGTGGAGCTCATGTTTCAAAAATCAAAACTTCTATTAGTTTGAGTCTAAAGCATCCTGCCGTTCCCGCAAGGAAATTCATAATCGGCGATCTTTTGAAATTGAGAAAACAACGCCCAAACACTCCGAGGTGCCGCTGTCGGAATTTTATTTGCAGGTGTATTTTTACCGGAGGAAGATTGTTCCTAGACGTTGATTCATCTGTTTTCACTCTTTTGAGCTGAGATTTTCATGTTCCCGTCGAAAAAGGGCTTCCGAAATTCTTTTTGCGAAGCAAAGAAATGCCGATGATCGGGAACGTCCCGCGCGGCTGTAGCGAGGGAAAGTACGGAATGTTTTAAAAAATGGCTTTGCGTTTTATGAAAATTAAAAACCGGGAGTAGCAATGAAGCATCGAAATTTTGAGAAGCGATGCTGTTAGGACTCGGGGCTTAGGCGGCGGATAACGCGGCAGGGATTTCCGGCTGCGACAACATTTGCCGGAATATCTGCGGTTACGACGCTTCCGGCTCCGATCGTGGTTCCGGAGCCGATTTTTACGCCGGGAAGCACGGTGACTCCGCCGCCGAGCCAGACGTTGTCTCCGATTTCTATTTCTTTGCCGAACTCGGCACCGCTTGAGCGTGTTTCGGCATCGAGCGGGTGTGCCGCCGTATAGATGCCGACGCGAGGGCCGAAAAGGACATTTTTCCCGATTTTTACGCGGCAAACATCAATGATGATGCAGTCGTAATTCGCATAAAAATTTTCTCCGATGAAAATATTGCTTCCGTAATCGCAGCGGAACGGCGGTTCGATGTAGATTTTTTCGCCGCAACCTCCCAGCAGTTCCCGCAGGATTCGGGTGCGTGTTCGGGCCTGTTCTTCGGTTGTTGCGTTGTATTCGCGCGTCAGTTTTTTGGCTCTAAAAAATTCCTGCCTTAATTCGGGGTCTGCGGCGAAATAAAGCTCACCGCCGAGCATTTTTTCTTTTTCCGAGAGCATAGGAAAACGCAACGGGAACGTTAGCGGGATTTTTTCAGAAGATCGGTAAGCTCGTCGAGCAGGCGCGTGTCCTGTTTTTCGAGGGATTCCCGAATGCAACCTTTGAGGTGGTCGTTCAAAACTTCCGTCCAAACGCCGCGCAAGGCACCGGTTACGGAAGAGACCAAGCGCAAAATCTCGATGCAATCGCGATCGGTTTCGACCATTTTTTGCAGGGCTTGCGTTTGCCCTTCGATGCGGCGCAGGCGGGCAACGAGCTTTTTCTTCATTTCGTCGGTGCTGCAATGGCTGTGTCGGGCGGAAAGAGGCATTTTCATAATTCGGAAGATAGGGGTATTCCCTATGCGAAAAATCGTCAACGTTTTTTAAGTTTTAATGCCGGATAGAACTTGACCGTCTCGCCGCTCTTTGGTTCAGTAGGGCGCGTAAACCCCTCTCGTATTTACCCTCATTATGAATAAGAAAAATTGTTTTGCGTTCGGACTTGGTGTCTTTATTTCAATTTCTGCTTCTCCGCTTGCCTTTGCCGAAACCGTTTGGGCTGACGGTGTAACTACGGACAGCGGCTGGGTGGATGTGAATAAAAGCAACAATAACGACTCGATGCTTTGCTGGGCAGCGGCGGCGAGTAATATCATTGACTGGTGGCAATCGAAAGCCGATCCGTCGCAAATTCCCGCGGGAACGCCGCAGGGCGTCGAAAATATTTTCGATACGTTTCGGACAAGTTTTAAGGACAAAGGATTGGGTTCCAACATCGGGTGGAAATGGTATTTCGGCGGCTGCGACTTGGTGGAAAATAATTATGCGAATGATTTCCGTATCGCAGATCCGAAAAACAGCGGACGCTATTGGGAGAATTATGTAAAGGAAACCTGCGGATACGAGAGTGAGGCGGTTAAAGATCCTTCATGGATCCCGGGCGGATTGATTGCCGAAACGGCAAGCTCGTCGCAGATTACGGAAAACCTCGTGGGAACGCTGAAAGATCAGTTTGAACGCGGCTACGGCGTTACGCTTGCAATCGCGCCCGGAGGAAATTGGGCAGGCGGGCACGCGATTACGCTCTGGGGCATGGAATATGACGGGAATAATATAAAAACGCTTTACGTTACGGACTCCGATGACGGTGTTACGAAGTTGCAGGCGTACAATGTGCTTTATTCTGAAATTCAGCACGAGCAGGAAATAAAAGACGGAAAAGAGGAAAGCCCCGCGTGGAGCGAAACACAAATTTATTTGAATGATTATTACGGGAGCGACGGCTACAAACTTGTATCGTGGGGCGCGTTGGCACTTCCGTATGCGATTCCGGAGCCGTCCGCGTTCGGCTTGCTCGCCGGCTTGATGTCTCTTGCGCTTGTCGCTTCCCGCCGCCGCCGAAGCAGGTAGCAGTTCCTTTTTTTGAAAAACGTTCCCGCCGATTTTGTCCGCGGGAACGTTTTTTTGCAGGCGAAGCGTTGAACGTTTTGGCGAAAATTCACCTGCCGTAAAACGCGGGTGCGATTAAATTTCAATTTGCGCCGTTCCCGCGAAAAATCTACGATGGGTAGAAATACTTTTTTTACATGAGCTCTTCCGAATATAATTTTTCCGAAATCGAAAAACGCTGGCAGAAATTCTGGGCGGACGACAAGACGTTCCGCGCCGAAAACAAGTCAGACAAACCGAAATTTTACGTGCTCGACATGTTCCCGTATCCGTCGGCGGCGGGCTTGCACATCGGGCATCCGGAAGGCTACACCGGTTCCGATATTCTCGCGCGCTACAAACGCGCCAAGGGCTTCAACGTGCTTCACCCGATGGGCTGGGACGCGTTCGGGCTTCCCGCCGAACAATACGCCATCAAAACCGGCAACCATCCGCGCGGGCAAACGCTGGAAAACATCGACAATTTCCGACGCCAGCTCCAGATGCTCGGCTTTGCCATCGACTGGGAACGCGAAATCGCGACCATCGATTCAAAATATTTTAAGTGGACGCAGTGGATTTTCCTTAATCTTTTCAAGCACGGCTTGGCTTACGTTGACGACAAGCCGGTATGGTTCTGCCCGGAGCTCGGCACCGTGCTCGCCAACGAAGAAGTGCTCAACACCGACGAAGGTCCGCGCAGCGAACGCGGGAACTTCCCGGTCGAACGCCGCCCGATTCGCCAATGGGTTTTAAAAATCACCGCTTATGCGGAAAAACTCATCGCGGGCTTGGATGCTCTGAACTGGCCGGATTCCACGAAGCGTTTGCAGAAAAACTGGATCGGGCGCAGCGAAGGCGCGGAAGTTGAATTCCCGCTCGCCGATGATCCCGCGACGAAGCTCAAAATTTTCACCACGCGCCCGGACACGCTTTACGGCGTAACTTACATGGTTATCGCGCCGGAACATCCGCTGCGGGAACGCCTCACGGCACCGGAAAAACGCGCAGAAGTCGAAGCCTACGTCGAAAAAGCGCGCAACAAATCCGACTTGGAACGCACGGATTTGGCGAAGGAAAAAACCGGCGTTTTCACGGGTTGCTACGCCATCAATCCGCTCAACGGCGATCGCGTTCCCGTGTGGGTTGCCGACTACGTGCTCATGGGCTACGGAACGGGCGCGATTATGGCGGTTCCCGCGCACGACGAACGCGACTGGGATTTTGCCAAAGCGCATAACATTCCGATTATCCAAGTCGTCGATAATCCGGACGCGAAAGTCGATGTGCAGGAAGCCTCGTTTGTCGCCAACGGAGTGCTCGTCAATTCCGGAAAATTTACGGGAATGCCGACTTCCGAGTCGAAAAAAGCGATTACGAAATACGTTGAAGAACAAGGCTGGGGACGCGGCACCGTCAACTACAAGCTCCGCGACTGGCTCTTTTCGCGCCAACGCTACTGGGGCGAGCCGTTCCCGATTGTTTGGATTTCGGAAAGCGATTACGAAAAAATTCCGGCGGATTCCGCGTTGCGCGAATTTATGCCGCAGGAAAAAATTTCCTACAAAACGTTCAACGGCGAAACACTTGTCGCCGTGGCGCTCCCGGCGTCCGCGCTCCCGCTCGAACTGCCGGAAGTTGAATCCTACAAACCTTCGGGAACGGGCGAATCTCCGCTCGCGAACGCCAAGGGCTGGGTAAACGTTTTCATCAACCTCGCGACAGGCGAAACGCGTTCCCGCGCCGAAGGCGAAACCGCGCCGGAAGGCTGGGTCGCCGCCACGCGCGAAACAAACACGATGCCGCAGTGGGCAGGCTCCTGCTGGTATTATCTGCGCTACCTTTCGCCGGATTTCGACGGCGCGCCCGTTGACCCCGAGGCTTTTGCCTACTGGCAAACGCCGGACTTCTACATCGGCGGCGCCGAGCATGCCGTGCTTCACCTGCTTTACGCGCGTTTCTGGCATCGCTTCCTTTACGACATCGGCGTGCTTTCCACGCCTGAGCCGTTCACGCGCCTTTTCCACCAAGGAATTATTCTCGGCGAAGACGGAGAAAAGATGTCGAAATCACGCGGGAACGTCGTTAATCCCGACCAAATCGTTGCCGATTACGGCACGGACGCGTTGCGGCTTTACCTGATGTTCCTCGGACCGCTCGAAGCGATGAAACCGTGGAACACGAAAGGCATCGAAGGCGTGGCACGCCTGTTGCGCCGCTTGTGGCGTCAGTTCGTTGACGAAACGACGGGAACGCTCTCCGCGCGCATTTCCGATTCCGCGCAGGAAAGCTCGGATTTCCAACGCGTTTTCCACCAATCGATTAAGAAAATTTCGTCCGATATCGAATCTCTCGGCTTCAACACGGCGATTTCGCAATACATGATTCTGATGAATGCGCTCGAAAAAGAGCCGGCGTTCACGCGTGAAACTGCGCGCGGCTTGCTCAAGCTCATCGCCCCGTTCGCGCCGCATATCGCGGAAGAACTTTGGAGCCGCCTCGGCGAAACGGGCTCGGTCTGCGTCGCCGCATGGCCGGTTTGCGACGAAGCCAAGCTCGTCGAAGATTCCGTCACGATTGTTTTCTCCGTCAACGGCAAACGCCGTAGCGAAGCGAAACTTCCCGTCGGCGCGACGAAGGATGCGATGGTCGCCGCCGCGAAAGCCGATGCGACGGTTCAAAAATTCATCGACGGCAAGGAAATCATCCGAGAAATCGTCGTTCCCGGCAAACTCGTCAATATCGTCGTAAAGTAAAAAAAGCCTAAGGCTTAACGAAGCGTTCCCGTGATTCGGCTTTTGCCGCGCGGGAACGCTTTTTTATGTGAAGATACGTTTAATTTCTGCCCCACGGATTTCTACGGAAATTTTCAACTTAAAGGACGCAACGTTTTCATAAAAAGGAAGAAACCGAAAGACGGTTTCCTGTTCAAATTCGGCGGTGCGGAGAGCTTTTGAATTTGCCAAAAAGCCCTCGCAGGCGTTTAATGAAAGGACTTTTTAATTATCTACAAACACATCATGGCAGCTAAAACAATTCGTGATATCGATGTTAACGGCAAACGCGTGTTCATCCGCGTTGACTTCAATGTCCCGCAGGACAAAGTAACCGGTGCGATTACCAATCCGCAACGCATTATCGCGGCGCTCCCGACGATTCAATACGCGCTCGACAACGGTGCGGCAGTCGTTCTCGCCTCGCACCTCGGACGCCCGAACGGTCAGGTTACGCCGAAATTCTCCCTCAAACCCGTCGCCGAAGAACTTTCCAAGCAAATCGGCAAGCCGGTAAAATTCGTCGAAGACTGCGTCGGCGAAGCAGCCGAACAGGCAAAAGCCGATCTCAAGCCGGGCGAAATTCTCCTCCTCGAAAATCTTCGCTTCCACATCGAAGAAGAAGGCAAGGCGAAAGACGCCGACGGCAACAAAATCAAAGCCGATCCGGAAAAAGTCGCCGCCTTCCGCGCCAGCCTTTCCAAGAATGTTGACGTTTATGTGAACGACGCATTCGGCACGGCTCACCGCGCGCACTCCTCGATGGTCGGCGTCGATCTTCCCGCGAAGGTTGCCGGCTTCCTCATGGAAAAAGAACTCAAGGCGTTTGCGGCGGTGCTCGACAATCCGGCGCGCCCGCTTCTCGCCATTCTCGGCGGCGCGAAAATCGCAGACAAAATTCCGCTGATTAAAAATCTCATCGATAAAGCCAACGAAATCATCATCGGCGGCGGCATGGCGTTCACGTTCAAAAAAGTCATGCAAAATATGGAAATCGGCTCTTCGCTCTTCGACGAAGAAGGCGCAAAGCTCGTTCCCGAGCTCATCGCCAAGGCTGCTGAAAAAGGCGTGAAAATCACGCTTCCGGTTGACTACGTTTGTGCGGACAAATTCGCGGCAGACGCGAACACGCAGGCGGCTACCGACGAAACCGGCATTCCCGCCGGCTGGATGGGGCTTGACGTCGGACCGAAAACCAGCGAAATCTTCACCGCTTCCATTCTCGCTTCCAAAACCATCGTTTGGAACGGTCCGGCAGGCGTGTTTGAATTTGACAAATTCGCCGCGGGAACGAAAGCCATGGCGGACGCAATCGCGAAAGCTACGGCAGACGGCGCAACGACGGTTGTCGGCGGCGGCGATACGGCGACGGCAGCAAAGAAATTCGGCGTTGCAAAAACCGTTTCCCATTGCTCGACGGGCGGCGGCGCTTCCCTCGAACTCCTCGAAGGGAAAGTCCTCCCGGGCGTTGACGCTCTCGACAAAGCATAAAAGCTAACGAATAGTGGACGATGAATAGTGAATAATTCTCTTTTTAACGTTTTTGCAGGCAAAAAACTTTAGGCATTGCGTTATTCACTATTCGTTATTCGCTATTTACTAAAAAATATCTACCATTAACCCTCCATTTTTTATTAATATTATGGCACGTAAAATTCTCATCGCAGGTAACTGGAAAATGAACAAAACGGCGACGGAAGCCGTTGAACTCGCGAAACCGATCATCGAAGCAATCGGGAATCAGAACGATATCGACGTTTTGATGTGCCCGACGTTCACGTCGATTCCGGCGGTTTCCGCTCTCGTCGGCAACTCGACCGTCAAGCTTGGCGCTCAAAATGTCAGCGACAAAGCTTCGGGAGCTTACACGGGCGAAATTTCCGCCGCGATGCTCCGTGATTTGCACGTTTCTTACGTCATTCTCGGACACAGCGAACGCCGCAGCTACTACGGCGAAACCGATGCGTTCATTAACAAGAAAGTTTTGACCTGCCTCGAAAGCAATCTCGTTCCCGTCCTTTGCGTCGGCGAAACGCTCGAAGAACGCGAAGCCGGTAAGGTTGAAGAAGTTATCAAAACGCAACTTGTCGGCGGTCTCGCAGACGTTCCCGCAGACAAAGCGGAAAACATCGTTATCGCTTACGAACCGGTTTGGGCAATCGGCACGGGCAAAACGGCAACGCCGGAGCAGGCTCAGGAAGTCCACGCGTTCGTTCGCAAGATGCTCGCCGAAATCCTCGGCCCGGTCGCGGATAAGATTCGTATCCTTTACGGCGGTTCCATGAAGCCGTCCAACGCGGACGAGCTTCTTGCCAAGCCGGACATCGACGGCGGCCTGATCGGCGGCGCGGCTCTTGTTGCGAGTGATTTCCTTGCTCTCGTCAACAGCGGCGTCAAAGCGCAAGCATAAGAGAGATTAGAATTTAGAGCTTAACGCTTAAAGAAGAGCGTTCCCGTGAAGGTTTTCGCGGGAACGTTTTTTTTATGATGGGAATCGTCTTTTTACCGTTTAATAGTCGGTGAAATAAATCAAAGGGTTTAGGAAATAGGAATAGGGTTTAGGAAATTGGTTTAGGGTGCTATTTTATGCGGCTCGCGGGCGATTTTGAGTGTTTTTCGGAGTTTAGGAAATAAGAGCCGCCAAAGCATTTAAAAATCAGAAGTTTAGGAAATAACGCAAAAATAGTTTAGGAAATAAGAATTGAAAGTTTGATAATTACAGAGAAAGTTTAGGAAATAAAAAAACGCCCCGGAAGAATCCGAGGCGTTTTTGTTTAGCGCTTAAACAGGCTCTGCTAGTCGAGCGAGAAGCTCGCGGAATGCTGTTGCAGCCACGAGTGGAACTTGTCCGTTGCCAATGGCTTTAAGTCGGTTCACTCGAGCGGCCACCCCATCAGCCACTCGACCCACGTCGGGTTCAGCGCTCCACCATTCCCGGCTGTCATCTTCCTTTTCTCGGACTCGGAGATCACTCCGGCCTCTTGGAGTCTGTTCATCTGTTCGAGGCTTCCCGTTCCGCCGCACGCTCCCTTCGTTCTTGGCGTTGGAAACATGGAAATTTGCTCTGCAAGGTTCCCCTGCGGGTGCTTCGCATATCGCTTCCGCAGCGACTCCAGCTTGAGCGTAGAGCGCCTTGCATCTGTCGCTGTCGGTGTTAGGAAGCGCTCCCGTTCGGCGAATTCCGCCGGAGTCGGGAGCCGTCCGCACCGAAAGCTCTCGGATCTGACGCTCGCTCGAGCTGTTGGCGTTCCGATCCACACCGAGGAGCCACAGTCTTTTTCTGCGATGCGGGGCGCCGACGTCGTCCGCTCCCATAACCGTCCACTCCGCATCGTACCCGAGCGTGGCAAGATCACCGAGCACCCTGGACAGCCCTCGTTTGACGAGCATGTTGCTGTTTTCCACGAACACGAGTCGCGGTCGAACCTCACTGACAATTCTCGCAAACTCCCGCCACAGTCCGCTTCTAGATCCTTCGATTCCGGCACCTTTCCCCGCACATGATATGTCCTGGCAGGGAAAGCCTCCGGAAATAATATCGACGCGATTTTTCCAAGGATGTCCGTCGAAGCTTCGCACGTCATCCCAAATCGGGAAAGGCGGGAGAATTCTGTCGTTTTGCCGAGCACATAACACCGCTGCGGCGTAGGGCTCAATCTCGACGGCGCAGACTGTTTCCCATCCAAGGAGTTTCCCTCCGAGGATACCCCCTCCTGCGCCTGCAAAAAGCGCAAGCTCTCGAAGAGAGCACGCATCATCGGTTGTGATATTATCCACATTTTTAGTCTCCATCTATTTTGTTAAGTAGTTTTAAAATGTTTCCTCGCGCACGCTTTTGCTGAAGTACTCCTTGGCGAGCCCATAAATACTTTTGGCTTCGTCGGTGAGAGTCTCTATGTTTTCATTCGTGGCAATTTTAGGGACGACCATGATTGCCGCCGCCTGTTTAGTTGTGGGCATTAACGTGTAAACCGCCCAAAAGAAAAGCGAAAAACAAAGTGCTAATCCTGACGCTCTAAAACAATTTTTAATCTGTTTGCTGAGCCTCAAGTTTTTTGCTCTTTGTATTGCTCTTTCTTTTTTTGTTATAAAATGCCAGCTGACATTACTTCCTTTATCCGCCTCGGAGAGAATTCCCGCAATCAAGAGCAATAAAGAGGAAAAAGTTGAAGCAGATGCTAAACAAAAAATCGCGTTAGAAATAGCATCTAACTTCAGTATGCAGTAAAGCTCGAGCTCGCTAATCATTGCGCCTCCTCCGTTTTCTGAAATGTTTTGAGAGTGGTTAGCATTGTTTTTCCCGCCGCGATTGCTTGTTTTTTGGTCGCAAATACGTTTCTGTAGCGAAATGCTGATAAATCGCCAGTGTCTCCTTTCCAAATATAGGGGGTCGCTATAATCGCGTCTTTGCTGTCGTGCATGTGCGGCAATATGCGATGGATAGCCCAATACCACTCTCCATTCTTCGGTTTCCACTTCTTCATTTTCCCGCTTCCTCCTTTCCGGGCGGTGGCGGGAGCGGTCGCCAGAAATGAATTTCGGGGTATGCGGATGCTTCGCAAGAAAATCCTAAGCAACTGCGCCAACACACGAAAAGTGTCGGCACTTCGCTGTCGTCAGGGCTGGGCAAACCCCAAGCCAAAACCTCCTCCCCTTTCGGCGGGTATGTGACTCTTTTACCCGGATCGAACTTCGTCCATTTAACGTGCTCGTAGCCTTCGATTTCGAGTTCGTTGTTTTGCAAGGCTTCAATCACTTCTTCGACTTTTTCAATCAAAGGTGGAAGTTCGTAAGCGATTGATAAATCAGTTAAAAAATTTAAAAGTTGGTCTTTGGTGATTTTCATTTTTTTATTTTTGTTTTTCAATTTCGCGTTCTCCGAAAACCACGTATCCCGTTTCTAATTTTTCATGGTTTAGGACATACGTAATCTCGTAAATGTTCTTGTTTAGCTCGTGGTGTCTCTCCGTGTATCTCCCGTCGTCGGTCATAACGGTGTACTTAACCTTGTCGCCTTTTTGAAATCCACGGTCGCCGTTGTAGCGAATTTCAAACATCTTAGCACCTGCAAGCTTCGCATCGGCGAAGGACTTTAATATCTTGAGCGCGTGCGTCATTTCCACATCCTTTCGAAGCGTGAGAGCCGTTCAAAGAGGTCGAATAAATCTTCGCCGCTTACACCACTGCGAAGCTCCCTAACTAGCGCTTTTTCGTTAGAGTTCAGAGGCACTCCGTCGAGCTCTGTCTTTGGGCGTTCTGGCTCGCTGACGCTGATGGCTGATTCGCCTTTAAGTGCGTCTCTCACGCGCTCTGCGGCGGCAAGGGCTTGTTTTATGCCTTCCTCGGAATCGGGAAAGCAGTTCCCGATAGCAATCCTGTTGATGTCTTGAGCTTCGTCCTGATTAGTGTTCAATACGACTTTCCCCGTGGACGTGACAAAACGATATGTTTCCCCCGATTTGGGTTTCCACGGATCTTTGTGTTCGAGCTTCCACGGATCTTTATGTTCGGGTCTAATGCGGTACTTGATGTACTCGCGCCAACCCGGATGGTTGCCTAGGCATGGTATCCATTCTCTAAAACATTCGTCGTAGTATTCGATAAGCGCGCCTTTTGTTGCCCAAGCGACGATTTCTTTGGTGTACGGGTGCGGCTTTGGGATTTTTCTTTCTTGTTTGTTCATGATCGTTGTTTATTTAAAAGTGTTTGAAGGTATTTTGCGTATTCTCTGTCGTAAACGGTAGCGACGAGCCGCTTGCGGAAAACAGAATTTTCCGGAAATCGATCGTCGAAAATGTAAATGTTGTACTTGTTAACACTGACTCCGCCGACGATTCCAATACTTGTTTCAATTTTTGCGTTCATTATTGTTTTTTGTTTTGATTCGGTTTTTGACAGTGAAGAGGATGCGGCGCAGCTGGTCGATGTGGGCACTTTCGAGGCGGCACCCGTATTGAGCTTTACAGATCGTCTGCGGATATTCCGGAAATCGCATCCATCCGGACTTTTTACAGATTTGTTCGATCGCCCAAATGTATCGCTTTCGGTCGTCCGCGATTGCTTCGCGGGCGAGCTTTTCGGCGGCTTCGGCGTCGTAAAAACGAACGAAATGAGCTCGCACGTGCAAAAAGTCGTTTTGAGTGAGCGCCTTAAAAGAATCCGTCGGCTTTTTCCCGGCATCCCGAAGCGCGGCGGCGGTTTGTTCGCGCCGCCACGCCTCAAAGAGAGCTGTTGTCTTGACGGTTGCCGCGCACGCAAACGGATCTCCGCTTGCTTCGAGTCGGGACGCGACGCGTTCCCGCATGGCGTTTGTTTCGCGTTCCGGGAGCGAGTCAAACGCCTTCCGCGCCTCGATGGCGAGCGAGGTAATCTGTGTTCGCGTGAGCGGCTTTGCCATCGCTTTAGCCTTTGGGTTGCATTTGAGTTGATTCCAGTTTCGGCTCGATGAAAAATTTTTCGTTTTGCCGAACTTCAAGGCCCACTTCGCGCAGCCATTCCGGAGAGACTTCTTTTTTTCGGAACGCCGTCAAAATTGCCTCTTTGGACAAAGATTCTTTCGTGGCGACAAAGCGCGCGTCTCCGCGCGATATGAGCACCTTTAGCGCGCGCCCGAGTGTCCACCCGCCAATCGTCGAGACGGTCGGCGTCCCTGTTCTGTGCCCGATTGTTCCGCACGGGAAGTCGACCGATTTTTTGTCCGCCGGGAACTCGTCCGGATTGTCCATTGCCCAGCCTTCGATGAGTTTTGCGTGGACTTTGGCTTTTTGTTTTAGCTCCTCGATCTGCGACTCAAAGCGTTCCTTGATGGCAAGGATTTCCTTGTTCATCTTCGCATCAAGCGCGTTGATGTGATTTTGTGTTTCCGCATACTTTCGCACTTCTTCGGCGCATTGGTCGCGTGTGATTTTTACGTATTTGTTTATCATGTTTTTTTTGGGTGAAAAATTAAATTTCTGCGCCGCACGTCGGGCATTTTGCGGCAAAGGTTTTTGCCAGCCGCGAGGCGCGCGCTGTTCTCCGCACGCCGCAGCGGCAGCACTGCAGGTCGACCAGGACGTCGTACTGTGCGACGGCGTAGCGATTCCGGATTTCGACGACAACAAAAGGCCCGGCCTTGTAGTCGTCAAAAATTTCAAGCGCCACATCTCGGCGATCTCGGAAATAGCGCTCCCGCATGAGTTCTTCATCCGCCCACACAGCGTCGCAAATCGCCTCTGCTCGCTTGGTGTTGTTTCGGTTCACATCAAACGCCGCCGCGCAAACGCACGAGGCGTAAGAAACCGCATCGCCTTTATCGTGGTTTAGTGCGTCGTGCCATTTGTCTGCGGCCTGTTTTATGCCGTAGCGCGTCGCGATTTCTTTGAGGCGGGCAATAGAGGGCATCGGTTTGTTTATTAGTTTTTGGCGTTGTAGGCGTCGCGTTCGCGCTTTGCTAGGACAACGTCGTCCCAGCTAACCGAGCGCCCTTGGCTTGCGGCAATCTCGCCGGCCATGCGCATGATGGTGAGCCACACGCCGAGGCATTCGTGTTTTACCACTTCCGCCTGCACGGCGCGGGCTTCGTCCGTGATTTCCGGCAAGCCCTGCGCAGCGGAAAATTTTGCCAAGTCGCCGGCACTCGGGCGGCTCGGGCAATGGAGCGTTACGAGGCTCCGCCGGTTGCATTGCTCGAGCACGCCGGACAACGCGCCGTTTGTCATTTCATTTTCAAAAACATTGGTACTGCAGAGCGTCAGCCCGCATCCTACTGCATCGTAAATTTCGCGGATAAATTCAAAAATCTTTGCCGTCGTGGGGTTGATGCTCCTCTCTGTGAGGATTGCCTGATGGCATTCGTCGACGACGACAACGTCGCTTGCGCTGAGCCGGTTGAGGATGTATCTGCGGCGCTGTGGGAACGTCAGGCGTTCCGGCGCTCCGAGAGCGTCGGCAAAGTCGTGGACGAACAAACGCAGCGTCGGGCTGGACGGCATGCGCACGTAATAGGCGCCGCCGGTACGGGAAACATATTCGCGAATTGCCCGCGTCTTTCCGATTTGACTTTCACCAAAAACAAAAGTGATTTTGCCGTACTTTCGGGCGTAGTTAATTGTTTGCCAAACGCGTTTTGCAAATCGCGTTTCAACAAACGGAAGCGGCTCGGCCGCGCTGACGGTAATGGTGTTTTTCATGGTTGTTTTTTGTGTTAAAAGCTAAACTTGGGTTCTTCGTCTTCTTCCGGGCTTGCCGCCGGAAGCATAGGCGTTTCGAGTGTTTGTGTGATGGTCAGATCGTCGCGTTCGAGCGCGCGAATTTTGTCTTGTTCCCGTGCTTGTTCTTTTTGCGACTGCCGGGCGTGCTCTTCGGCGAGAATGAGCGCGTTTTTGCGCCCCGCGTCGGCGATTTCGTCTTGACGCGAGAGGGCAAGCATGTCTGCCGGATGCGCCAGCGCCGCAAATTCTTTGGCGCTTTGCCCGATCGCGGGGAGAGCCGCTTCGTTGTCGTTGTAAGGGACGCGCACGCGCTTGGCGAAGCTGCTCCCGATGTAGGCGCCATCCAGCCCGTAAACGCAAAGCTCGTCGCCTCCGGAAAACGGATTGAGCAGCACCTTATACTGCCCGCCTGTTTCGAGGATGCGCCGCCCGTCGGCGGTTTGGATTTCGCTTGAAAAAATATACTCGTGCGGATCGTCGGCGGTCGCCTTGATTTCAAATTCGTGCCTAGGCGAAACGCGCTTAATGAGGCGCGCGTCGTTCCCGTCGCCGCAAAACATTTCGCCAAACGCCGAAAATTTAAGTCGCTTCAGTTTTCCGGCGCCTGCGCCCCATGCTTCGTTTGGGCTCATCCGGCGCACGCGGTGCGTCAGAGGATTGGCCGTGAGCGCGGACGCGATTTCCGGCGGGAACAAGCTCGGATCAAAACGCGTCCACGGCGCGCCTTCCGCGAATCGGATTTCCGTGATCATGCGCTTTTCCCAGCCTTCGAGATTGTGTTCCGTGCGCGCATTGATTCGGTCGACGATTGCGGCGTAGGCGTCAAAAAATGTCATCCAGTCCAAATGCCCCACGCCGAGGCGATTACGGACGTGCTCCGGCAAGCCCTCGCGCTCTGCGCGGCGCATCAGCGCGGCGTAGGCGAGCTTCATCCCTTGCGTGTTTTCCGGGGGTGTGCGGTCTTTGCCGACGTATCCGGGCAAAAACGACATCGCGTTGTGGCAAAGGTTGTGATGGCTTTCGAGCGCCGCTTTAAAACGGGAGTTCCCCTTAAACGCGCCCGGCAGCCCGCCGAAAAACGAGGCTGCGCGATCTACGCCGCCGCGTTCGACGCTTACTCCGAAATTTCTTAAAAATTCTTCGGTTTTTCTTGATACGGTTGCGATTCCGCGCTCCATCGCAAAAACGGTTCCCTGCGGATGGACGCCCAATCGGCAAAGTACGTCTGCGATCAACATTTCCATATCAAAAAGTTTCAGTTGTGCAGATTTGCCGTCCGCTTCGTTCCGCAGGCGCGGGCGCAAGCCCCAAGCGATTTGCTTGCCGCTTGCCACGTCCAGGGCGACGAGTCCGAGCGGGCGGACAACATTTTTTTGCCCCGGATACATAACCTCGTGGTCTTGCCATACGTCGTCAAAGACGATGAGTGCGCCCGGCTCAAGGTCGCGGCGCGTGCGGCGCACCAACGGCCCGAATTCCGCCTTTGCCGCGCTTCTGCCGTGCTTGACAAGCGCCGTAACGAGCTTGTTCGGCTTGTGGCGCATCAGATTCGGGAGGCTCCAGCCGAGGGGGAAGTCTTTTCCCGGCTGATTGGGCGGCGGCTCGGCAAATCCCGGAATCGCGCTGCGGGAATCTCCGGCGCGCCAAGCCGCGAGGCGGTCCATAAGCGCGTTGTGCGCTTGCTTTCCGGATAAATCGACCTGAAAATCGAGATATTTTTGCTGCCAAAAATGGATAAAAGCGCCGGGGAGCGAGACGAAATCGCTTTTGCGCGCGTAATTGACGACCAGCGCGCGCCATCCGCGCTTTTTCCAGTCGCCGTAGAGCCGCATCAGCGACGAAACGGAAATTGCTTTTGTCTTGCGCGTGATCGCAGGTAGTTGCGCCGAAAGTTTGGCTGCCGCGAGACGGTAAGCCTCCATGCGGTTGGATCTCGGCGGGAGGGTGTCGAGCGTCTCAAACGCCGCAGAAAGCAGGCGTACGCGCTCTTTATTCGCGTCGCTAAGCGTCTGCAGCTCGATGATGTCGTCGACGTTCATTTTCGGTCAAACTGGCGGCAATCGCCGAATAGCCCGGGTTCGGGCTTGGAAGGGTTGGAAAGTATGCCGGATTCAAGTCGCTCGAGTGTCGCGCGGTAGTAATCGTCTACGTCCACACGAAACGTCCGGCGCGCAAGCGAGCGGGAGACGTTGATTCTGTCCATCCCGTAACGGGAAAGGACAAGGGTAATCGCCTGATTTCGGGAAACGCCCCATTTCTTGGCGATTTTTGAAATCGTCGTAAAAATCACGTCCGGGGGAAATCGGAGCTTTTCCGGGACGCGTCCGCGCAAAATGGCGCGGTCTTGAGCGGACAAATCCATTGTGTTTTAGGCCCAAAAAACGATAACGAAGGTCAGCGCGCCGATGCCGCAGAGCGACCAAAAACCGACTTGATAGGTCGCCAGTTCGCGCTCGGCCGCGCGCAGCCTGTTGTTGGCGGCGTCCAAATGCTTAGCGAGGTGTCGGTTGTGCTTGCGTTCGGCAAGCAGTTCGTCGCCGGTTTCGCGGAGTTGACGGTTAGCGGTGTCGAGATTTTTCTCGGCAGCGCGGAGCTTCTCGAAGAGTTTAATCATGATGTGCAGAGGGTGTCGGATTTCTTTAAGCATTCGGCTTGACAGCGGCTCGGAGGCGCGCACGCGGGTCGTGCCGGAGCTGTTCGAGGTGTTTGCGGGCGAGGGATCGGAAAAACGGCCCCCAGCGGAATTCGTGTGGGTCTTCCGCCACCGCGAGGCAGGCTTCCGCGAGATCTCGCGGAAGCACCACCGTCACCGAAAGGCGGTCGGGATTGTCTTTGTTTTTGCTCATTTTTTAAGCGTTGTGAGGTACGTTTTCGCCGACCTGTCGCGCCTTTTGCGCAAGGCGATCGTAAAACCCGTGGAGCTCGCTGTAGTGCGCGGCGAGCGCCTCGAGGTACTGTGTTGTTTCCGCATTGCCCATTTCGGGCGCCGCCTGCTCGAATGCCTCGCGGAGCTCGTTGTCGCGCTCAAGCGCGCGATCGAGAATTTTACTGAGGCGGAGCATCGCCTCGGCTCGCGCCGCGTCCGGATCTTGCTCAGGAACCTCTTCTTCGGCGGGTTCCGCGTCCGGGCTCGCCTTGAGTTCTTTTCGCTCTTTTTCCGCGCGCACATCGCGACGGATTTCCGCGAGCTTGCGCTCGCCGCACCAACATTGGATCAGCTCCAGGAGAGCTTCGCCCGTGCACGGCACTTCTCCGCGCGCCGCCTCGAGGTCAATCAAAAACGCACGGGAAATTTCCATGTAGCGCTGGAGCGTGCGCAGCGAGATGACGCCGTCCAGCGCGCTCGCCGCCCAAGCCTCAAAGCCGTCTCCCTTGGCGGCGCGTGGATCGCCTCCGCGTGCGTCAAGGTACTCCTTGCGTCCCTGCGCGAGGATTCCGAGCCACACGCAGTGTGCGGCGTGTTGGATCGCGCTGGCATTTGCCTTCTGCGCGGCTTGCAAAAGTGCGGCCTCGTCCACGCCTTCGCCGAGGCGAGCCATCGCAGCTTTCCCGGCGGGGGAGCAGCCCGTTATTCGGGCGTTCAGCCCGCTATAAAGCGCCGGCACATCCGCGCCGACCGCGTTAATGATTTCGTTTTGTCCGGTGTTCATTTTTTTTGTCAAGTATTTATTTGCGAAAAACGGCATCCAGGATTAGGCGCGCGCCAAGGACGAATCGCGCCTTGCGCGGAAGTTGACTGCACGCCGAAAAGGCGATCGCTCCGGCAACGCCCGGGGCGCGCTGCCCGAACGGGGCAGACATCGCCGCGAGCGCGATCGCGGCAAGCGGGATTCCCGAGGCGTTGTCGGTGATTTTTTGGGCGCGCTCCACGCCGGCGCCGACTGTTGCCGCGATCACGTCTTCCACTTTAAATTGCGGCGTTTTTGCAAGCCACGCATTGACGCAGGCGCGGAAGAGTGCGCCTTTCTCACTCTCGAGTGCGGCGCCCGAAAACCAAGCTTTGACGGAATTGTCTTTTTCGATCCACGCGACAAATTCCAGGTCTGCCGTGATCGGGGCGACAGCCGGCGCCTCAAGGAGGGTTGCGGTCTTAATGCCGCGCTCCTCGTGCATCGCAAAGACGACCTTTGCGACCAGCGCGAGCTGCTTTTCCGGGTCGGTTTCCGCCGAAAAGACGATTTCGGCGGAAATTGATCCTGTTTTATCCGCTACGGCGCTAAGCCGGATCGGCGTGGTGTATTGTTGTTTTTGTGTGTCCATAAATGTTTATTTTTTGTTTGCCGCTTTGAGGGCTTCGCAGAAGATTTCGGTCGGGCATTGCGCCGCCGTGAGTACCTTGTCGATTAGCTTTACAAGACAAAAAACGACGTCTCTGGTCTCGCCGGAGACTTCGATGTGGATTTTGGCGTCTTGTCCGGATTTTCCGGCAGCGGCGAGTGCGACGCGCACCGGCATGGTGCTTGTTGGGTTTTGGTCGTTGTGTATCATTTTTTTACTTGCTTGTTTTGGTGAGGACTAAATAGATTCGTCCGTCGTCGGACTGTTCCCGGCGGCACTTGAGCGCGCACGTTGCCTTTAGGTCGCGGGTGATTGCGCGGGCTGCAAGGTCGGCGGCATTACGGCTTGGCGAGGCGAGCGCAATCCGGTAGCGCAGTTGCCCGCCGCTGCAGCGCACGGATGATGCGTCGAGGATTACCTCGGCTTTGGCGCCGGTATTTTCGGCGGCGGCTTTGGCGGTGTCTGCCATTTTGCGGATGATGCCGCGCCGCGCTACGATGAGCGCGATTTCGTTTTCGGCTTCGCAAGCCTGCCGGCGGCTTTCCGCCGTCGCGCCGAAGGTTTTCGCCGTTGTGAGGCGGTTGTAAGCCTTGATTTTAGCGCACAGCTGTGCGCCCAATTCGGCAAAGGTCGGAGCGGGATGGTTGTTGTTTGGGCGCATTTTTATCGGTCTTTTTGGTTGGCGGCGGAGTTGCCGTGTTTATTCTTTGTCTTATGGACGAATTGTTTACGGTGCGACTCATTGAGACTGCGAAGCAGCTCGACAACCGCGCTAAGCGGGAGATAGGCGAGGGACGAGTAACAATTAAGCCCGGGCTTAACGGGGAGCTCTTGGTAGCGTTTGCTGATTCCGACGGATTCGCTCGTCGATGGGCGGACGGCCAATGGAGTCGAGTGGATTTTTTCTTGAAATACGGACAGGTTCCAGGCCTTGCGGTCGGTAGCCTCGATGTCTGCGGCGTCGCCGGAACCATCGAAAAGGCTGTCCGGGAACGTGTTGCTTATTGGGACTTCGACGATTACCTCCTTGGTGCTGCGCTCGATTTCCACCTTGCTTGTGCCTGCGGCAAACTTGCGCCGCTTGTCGGGGGACATAAGCATTATCCGGTCTGCACAATACCCGCGCCGACTCCAATCTTCGATGAGGACGCGCAGATACTGGAGCAGTGCATGCTTTGCAATGGTCTGCGCCCGGAAAATACGGGCGTGCTTGCGTGGCGCCTCGCTGAGCGCCAAAACGTTAATGATCGCGTCCGCCGCGCTTACGATATGGAGCTCGTACGCAGTCGGGAGGCGTACTTTCGTCACCTCTCCGGGAAGGAACGTTTGTCCAAAGTTCCGAGGGTGGACCCGACCTGGTGAGTGGTTGCGTTTGTTCATGACGCGAGGAAGATGAGCGTGAAAAAGTAGGTGAGAAAGATCGCGGCAAGGACAGTCCCACCGATGAGGATTGGCTTCCAAAACTTCAAGTCTTGTTCGGCCGACTCCGCGTTGTCGCCGGCCGCGGCTTCGTGTTTGGTTGGTGTCGGCTCGGGTTTGGTCGACCGGACGCAGCCAAAAAGCGCCTGCGCCTCCATGATCGTGCTAAAGTATTCAATTTGCGTTTTTTGGTGGGCGATTGCCGTCTTCATTGCGCGGACAGTTTCCTCGGGGAGGATGTACTGTTCGATTTCTTTAATGCTTGTACTGTGTAACGGTTGCTTGATCATGTGGTTTTAGGGTTAAATCACCTCACAGAAGATTACGCTCGCCGCGAAAATGCAGATGGCGGCGGCCAAAAGGAAAAATGCGACGCGGTCTTCGCGGGCGGAGTTTGTTGTTTCGGTGTCCATTGTTGATTGAGATTTTTTTGTTTATGAAAAATGGTTCGTAGAGGTTAAAACGTTCCTTCCATCACATAGGCGCGCGTCCAGTCACAATCCATTGTGTTTACGCCCAAAAAACGATAACGTTCCGTCTCGCATAGGCGCGCGTCCAGTCGCACTGTTCGCCGCAGGCGATGAGGGCTTCTTTTTCTTCGTCGCTGAGTTCGTCCCAGCCGTCGACGTACGGAAACTCAATCGTGACGCAGACTGTTCCGTCTTCGGCTTCCGCGCCCGCCCTCGCGAAGTAAACCGCGTTGCCGTTTTCGTCGTTATCGCAAAAAACGGAGCTATAGTTTGCGACAAAGTCGACGCCGCAGAGGCTAAACTGCCCGTCGTCGATTTCGACTTCGGTGCGGTGCTTGTGGTTAAGTGTTTCGATAATGGTATTGGTGGTCATGGTGTTTTTGGCTTATTGGGTTATTTAATATGCCACTATTAACGCTCAGCTTATTAAATAAGTCAACAAGTTTTTTTAAAAATTGTAAAAATTTTTCCGTGCGTGCGACTGCGGTTTGTCAAAATAAACTTTTGATTTTTCGGAAAAAGTAGTAGGCTTTGCTCAAATCCGCATAAACAAAAGGCTAGCGGCGAATGAAACGCGCAAAAACACAACAAAAAAAAGAGAAAAGCAAAAACGACACAGCGTCGTTTTTGTTGTCTGCTTGCGAAAAAAGGACTGTGTTGCTAGGCGTCCAGGTTGATCCATCGTTGGTTTCGCTCGTCGAATCTGCTGCTCGCCTTGCGGGAACGACAAAGTCCAATTTTGTTCGTTTGGCAGTTGTTAAAGCCTTACGCGAAGCCGGTTTTGCTGTTGATGATGCGGATGCGGTGTCTTATCAGGGCAAGCAGTCTTTGCCTAAGGCAGAGCTCTCTGCGCGTGCTGCGGGCGCGCGGGCGGTGCGCGACTCAAAGACGCCGGGAACGCCGGAAAATGCGCGCAGAATGGCGCTTTTGGCGGCGGGATACGCCGAAGATGCGGTCGCGGCTTACCTCTACGCCAAAGCGCGCGCAGAAAAAACGGCCGGGCGCGCCCTCACGCCCGCCGAAGATGAAGAATTTATCACATCGGCGGCAGCCCGCGCCGCCGAAGTAAGTAACCCATGGGGCGCAGGCCCTCCGAATATCAATATTTAAGGTGGCGACGAATTGGCTGTTAAGGTGTCCGTGGTGTGCGGCTGTTGTTGTTGAGGGGCTTGGTATTCGCGATTACGGGCGAAAGTGTGTCTGTCGCGAATGCGGGAAAAAACTGGTAGTGCCAAATCCGTGGCAAGGGCGAGACTATGAGGCGCGAAAAGTCTTAGTCGAGAAGATTAAAGACGCGCTTTTGCCGCGCGGCGAGGCGGTTTTACAGCGTCGTCGTCGCTTGGTGCGAGCGCTTTTGTATGGCGTTGAAAGCGAGGCGGTGCTGACGCTCGTGGCAGATTCTCGACGCTGTTAACACGGCGGCGGCTTCGCTTAGCGACAAAATGTGCAACCTTGGGCACTCCGTCGATATGGCAAGCCTCGGCATTCAGAGCAAGATTGCTGATTGCTGCTGCTCGACGAAACAGGTGATCGCGGAAGGCTTCTGCGGGGTGGACAAGTCCATTCTTCAGCAAACCAACACGATTCAAGCCGGTTTCACTCAGCTTGGATTCCAGCAGGAGCGTAATTTCGCCGCTGTGCTTCAGGCCATCAAAGACGAGGGCAATGCGACCCGTTCGCAAGCTCAAGAGTTCCAGACGGCGAACCTTCTCGCGCACAAAGACGAGATTATTCAAAATCAAAAGGAACGCATCGGCGACCTGCTCACGACGGCGCAAACGAGCGTCTTGCTCAACAACAACGCGCAGCAAAGCAACGCCATCACGACGGCGTTTAACTCGATTAGTGCGTCGCTTGCAGCCATCTTGGCGCGCCTTCCGGCAACAACCGTTACCGGGGCAGCTAGCGCGGCGACTGCCTAGCGATCCTTCCTTGCGGGTTCGGGGTTTTCCGGGCCCGCAAGGGTAAACGTTTAAGCGAAAGGATAGTATGAAAAAAGTTCATGCGCAAAAGCTCATTGGGCATTTTGATAAAGGAGCGCTTACGGATGTTTGCGAAGTCTTAGGCGACAACTACGACGAAATTCTCGCGTTTAGCACGGGGCGCCGCGTTCAGGTTCGCGACTCGCGTACCGGATCGTGGCAAAATGCCGGCGATAACCCTGATTTTGATAATGACAACAAAGAGTTTCGCGTTCACCCCGACGATTCTCATGTTGCGTTTTTCTACGTGGATTCCGACGGTTGCGTTGCTGCGAAAGTCGGCGACGTTGCCCCTGACGATCCTCATAAAAAGGCGGGCAATTATTTTTCGGACTTTAAGACTGCCCACAAGGCAGCCAAGGAAGTCAAGCGCGCTTGGCGCTGCAAAAAAGGTTTCGACGTCTCGAAGATGCTTGAGGTTTTTGGCCTCCAAAAAGTCGACGAGGACGACGATTAAGAAATAATACAATAATTCCTCCTAAAAGAGCCTCTCGGGATTTAATCCTGAGAGGCTCGTCTTTCTCAAACCTGCGATTTTATTTCTTAAACTATATTTCCCAAATTCTCGAAAGACGCCTCTACTTTCTTATTTCTCAAACTTCTGATTTTTATTTCTCAAACTTGATGCGCGGTTACATCGGAATGATACAGCAACGGAAAGAATATGAATATAATTATGGGAGAGGGGAATAAGCTTCAAAAAAAGGCGGCGGAGGGCTTTCGATTTCGATGAGTTTTCCCGTGCGCGGGTGCGGGAACGCGATTTTCCAGGCGTGAAGCGCCAAGCGTTCGGCGCGAATTTTGCCGTACATTTTATCTCCCAAAACGGCGTGCCCGATTTCGGAGAATTGGACGCGGATTTGGTTTTTTCTTCCCGTAATTAATTCGGCACAAACGCAGGTTTCTTTTTTACTGCGGGATAAAACGCGATAGCGCGTTTGCGCCAATTTACCGTCGCGCGGATTTTTTACGGAAAAAACGCGATAATTTTCATCTTGGGTCAGGTAAGATTCGAGAACTCCTTCTTCGTTCGGGAGTTTTCCCGCGACGACGGCGAGATAAAGCTTTTTCACGGCATTCCAATCGTCGTGCATGCGTTCCCGCAGAGCAAGGGACTTTGCAAAAACGAGAATTCCGCTGGTTTCACGATCGAGGCGATTGACGGCAAAAAGTTCTTTGCGCGACTTGCTTTGTCCCTTTCGTATGAAATGCGTCATCAGCGAAAGCGCGTTTTTGTCGGGTTCGTAACGTGCGGGAACGCTGAGAAGCCCGCAGGGTTTTTCAATGATGAGCAAATCGGCATCTTCGAAAAGAATGCGTACGCCGCGCGGCAGAAATTTTTCCGGAGGATTCTTTGCCATGAAAATTTTCTAGGCGTAGAGCCAATATTTTTTGATTCGGATTTGAAAAAGCCGTGCTTGCTTGTCCCAAAGATCGTACCAGGCTCGGATATTGATTTTTGCGCCGTCGCGGGCAAGGGCGTTGAAAAACGCTTCGGAGCCGACATGCTTGATAAAAAGTTCGCGCTCATTTTTTTTCAGCGCGGCAAACGGATTCGATCCGCTCCACACACAGGCTTGGCGCATCAGATGAAAACTGATTTCGCACGGGCGCAGAGCATTCCAATTCGATATGCCGAGGTAAGCGCCTTCGCGGTTTCCGACATCGCGCGGGAGCGCCGTCAGCCCGCGGATAAAATAACTATTGATTGTCGCGACCAGCGTTTTGGCGTTTTTCTTCGGGAACGTAATCCAGCGAAACGGGAAAGTCAGCTTGCCGTCGGCGGCGCGGTGGGTGTGGGCAAATCCGCCTGCCTGCGTTCCCAAGCCGCTCATGGCGTAGCCTTCGACGGCTTCCGGAGAATTGATGTAGGGCGAGGTCGGAATCCACTTTAGCCCGGTGTCTTGCCAACGCATCGAGCGCGTCCAACCTTTCATTTTGACGACATCGACTCGCCCGCGGGAACGCGCATTTTTTGTCAGCGTCAGCCAGTTTTCCCGCGTGGCGGCGATTGCGAGTTCACCGATAGTGAGTCCGTGAACGTAAGGCACGGGATACATGCCGACGTAGCTTTGCCATTTGTCGTCGAGCATCGGACCGTCTACTTTGAGCCCGCCGAGCGGATTCGGGCGGTCGAGTACGAGCACGGGAATCCCTGCGTCAAAACAGGCTTCGAGCACATAGCGCATGCACGAAACGTAAGTGTAGCTACGGGAGCCGATATCCTGCAAATCAATCACCATGCAGTCCAATCCGATCAGCATTTCCCGAGTCGGCTTGCGTGTCTTGCCGTAAAGCGAAAAAACCGGAAGCTTTGTCTTTGAGTCGATTTGATTTTGAACGATTTTTTCGGCGGGAACGTTGCCGTAAATGCCGTGTTCCGGACCGAAGAGTTTGACGAGCTTGACACCCGCTCTGCGGCCGCGTGTATGCAGAACCTGAATCGTGCTTTCGCCGCGGGAATTGACGCCCGCCTGGTTGGTGACCAATCCGACGCGTTTTCCGCGGAGACGTTTGAATTTTTCCGCCTCAAGCACATCGATTCCGAGTTTTATTTTCGGTGAAGATGCCGTTCCCGCGGCGTTCATAAAAATCCCGCCGAGTGCAAGCCCTGCACCGGCAAGTAGGGAGATTTTTATGAAATTACGACGATCCACGGGAAGAGATTAAGATTAGAGGAAGAGAGTTGAATGTTTTAGAGGTAAATGCGTTTGCCTACGGCAGGAAGGCCGTCGAAATATTTTCCGGAAATACCTTTAAACTCACAACTCCCGTTTGCTTGCTTTCTTTTTATAGCAATTCCGCGCGGAGCTCGGCACCGGATTTCGGCGAAAGCCACGCGGGAGCGATGTCGAAAACCGTGTAAGCGCCTTTGCCTCCGTGCGCAGCCAAGCGCATTGCCGCGCGCGCGTAGGCGACGAGCACGCTCGCCGTGAATTCCGGATTCGAGCCGAGCTTGATGCCGTATTCGACCACGTGTTGCGTTTCGCCGTTCACGCCCGTTGCGCCGCTACGCAAAACGAATCCGCCGTGCGGAATGCCCGCGTGATCGCGGTCGAGTTCCTCCTGCGAGATAAAATGCACGGTCGTGTCGTAGTCGGCAAAATAATTCGGCATCGTCTTAATTTCGTTTTCGATGCGGGCTAAATCCGCTCCGGGCTTGGCGACGACGAAGCATTCGCGCGTGTGTTTCTGGCGCGTGGAAAGCTCCGGATTTTTCCCGGCGCGCACGGCGTCGAGCGCGTCCTGCACGGGAACGGTGTATTGCTTGCCGTCGGCAACGCCTTCAACGCGGCGAATCGCGTCCGAGTGCCCTTGGCTGACGCCTTTTCCCCAGAACGTGTAATCTTTTCCTTGCGGGAGCAGGGCGTTCCCGTAAAGGCGATTCAGAGAAAACATGCCCGGATCCCAACCGACGGAGATGATTCCGACCGTTCCTGCGGTTTTTGCGGCGGCATCAACCGCGGCGAAGTGCTCCGGAATTTTTGCGTGCGTATCGAAGCTGTCGATACAATTAAATTTTGCGACGCATTCCGGCGTTTGCTTCGGGAGGTCCGTTGCGCTCCCGCCGCAGAGAATCATCACGTCGATTTTCCCGACGAAATCGTTCATCGCATCGAGGGCGAAAACTTTCGTTCCCGCGAGAGCCGGCTTTACGTTTGCCGGATTGCGGCGGGAGAATACGCCGACGAGGTCCATATCGTCGTTTTGGGCGACCGCGAGTTCGACGCCGCGGCCGAGATTTCCGTAACCTAAGATTCCGATTTTGATTTTTTGCATAGGTGTAAATTTTTATTGCGCTTGAAAAACGATTTTTCCGCGAACGAGCGTCGCTTCGACTTTACCGCGAAGCGTGCGTCCGGCGAACGGCGTGTTGCGGGAGCGGGAGACGAATTTTTCGGGTTCAACCGTCCAAGCGGTATTCGGGTCAAAAATCGTAATATCCGCATCGGCGCCGACGGAAAGCGTTCCCGCAGGAATGCCGACGATGCGCGCGGGTGCGACGGTGAGTTTTTCGATGACGGCGGAAAGCGTCATCGCTCCGCTGTGATAAAGCGCTTCGAGCGAGGCGGCGAGCGCCGTTTCGAGGTTAATTGCTCCGAACGGTGCGTAATCGAATTCGCAATCTTTTTCCGTCGGAGTACGCGGCGAATGATCGCTCGCGATGGCATCAATTGTTCCGTCCTTAAGCGCTTCGATGAGAGCGAGCCGGTCTTTTTCGGCGCGGAGGGGCGGATTGATTTTTTTGTCCGTGTCGTAGTTGCCGACATCGTTGTCCGTCAACAAAAGGTGACTCGGGGAAACTTCCGCGGAAACGCGCACGTCGTGCTTTTTGGCGTCGCGAATCAAATCGACTGCTCGGAATGAGCTGACATGCTGAATGTGAAGCTTGGCGCTTGTGAGGCGGGAAAGCAATGTATCGCTGGCGACGACGATATCTTCCGAGGCGCGCGGCATCCCGCGAAGTCCGAGTCGCAGGCTTTTTTCGCCTTCGTGCATGACTCCGTTTTTCGACATACTTGAGTCTTGGCAGTGGTCAAAAATCGGCAGATCGAACATTGAAGAATATTCGAGCGCGCGGCGCATGATTTCGTTGTTGGCGACGCCGCCGACGGAATCGGAAATCGCGACGCAACCGGCTTTTTTTAACGCCCCGATGGGGGCGAGTTGCTCGCCGTTCCCGCCGAGCGTGATGTTGCCGACGGGAAGGACATTGACTACGGCATCTTTTTCTGCGAGCTCTTTGACGAGGCGCACCGTTCCCGCGTTATCACAGACGATTTTTTCGTCAGGCGTGCAAAGCACCGTGGAGAATCCTCCGGCGGCGGCGGCGGCGGTTCCCGAAGCGATGGTTTCGCGGGCGGTTTTCCCCGGCTGGTAAAGGTGGGCGTTCAAGTCGACAAAGCCCGGTGCGACGACTTTGCCTGTGGCATCGATAATTAAAGCTTCGGCGCTTTGTTCCGGCGTAAGCGCGGGAACGATTTTCCCGTTGGCGATAGCAATTTCTCCGACGCTTTCGCGTCCGTTGGCGGGATCGATCACCAATCCGTTTTTGATTAACACATAGAAATCAGCGCTCATAATTTTCGAAAATTCTAATGCGTGAATATGATAAAAGAAAACCTCTAAAAATCGAAATTTTCAGAGGTTTTTGAGAAGTTTATTCTGTTTTGGGAGCGGCGCCCAAGGCGGAAATCAGCGGGGATTTTTCAACGCCCTCGATGCGGGAACCGGGCATCGTGGAAACCGAGAAGTTGATTCCGTGTTTCGTGAAATTCAAATCGAACTTGCGAACGAGCAGGTTGATCTTGCTTCCGCCGACGACTTCGCGGCGTTCCCGCATTGTTTTCAGCAATTCGTCGATTTGTTCTGCCGAAGCGTCCGGAAGCGCAAGTAGTTTTTCGCGGGCGGCGGCAACAGCGGCATCGCCTTCGACGAGAGCATTCCAAATCAGGACGGCGACATTCATTGCGCCTTTGAGTGCAGTGCGGTTTCCGCCGGCTTGTCCGAGTAGCGGGCGCGCAAAGTCGATAATAATGTTTGCGATGTTCGGGCGATTCGGGTCTTGGATTGGTTCTGCCTGCGGCTCGGCACGTTCGTTAAGAAGAACTTCGTAGTGATGACCGACCGGTTGGATTTTATTGGATCCGAATGCGCCGCGTGTTTTCTTTCGATTAAAGGAAGTTGCCATATTTGTTTGCTATTATGATTAATTAAAAATGGATATGAATCCGTGGGCAAGCCAAAGGCAGGCGCAGGTCGCGAGCGCGGCCGCAAAATCGTCGGCGACAACGCCGAATCCGCCTTTGAGTTTTTGGAGGTCTTTGATTTTCCACGGCTTGAAGATGTCAAAAAGGCGGAAAAGAGCAAATCCGGCTCCGAGCCATGCGAGCGTTCCCGCGTTCCCGCAGTCGATGACGTTCCCGAGTCCGGCAAAGCAAACCGGCATGACGGCGAATTCATCAAAATTTACTTCGCCCGGGTCGCTTTTTCCGAGGATTTTTTCGCCGGCTTCACAAATCGGAATTGCGCAGACGACAAGCAAGGCTGAGAAGATGGAAAACTGCAGAAAGGTGTCCGGTATGTTTAGCCCGGTTTTTTGAAATGCGTAGTAATAAAAAACGACGCCCAGGAGCGAACCCCAAGTGCCCGGTGCCGGAAGCAGGCGCCCTACGGGACCGAGCGTTGCAAGCGAGGCGAGCAGTTTTTGCCCGGCGGATGATTGGAAGAAACTCATTTTATTGTGCGGCGTCGCCGAGGAATATTTTTCGGTTGCGGATGAGGTAGCCGGTTCCGGAGTAAATCGTCAGAATGACGGCGGCGTAAAATGTCCAAAGCCCGAGTTCCCGCGCCCACGCGATTATTTCAACCGGAAGCGACGTCCAATCGCTTGCGAGTGCCTGCGCCGCCAAAAGCAGAGACATGGATGTCATCTGTAGCGCGGTTTTGATTTTTCCTGCTTTTCCCGCCGCAAGGACGATGCCGTTGCTTGCGGCAACTAAACGTAATCCCGTAATTAAAAATTCACGACAAATAATTACCATGACCAGCAAAATGCAATATTGCGGGAGCAGGGTTTCGAGTTTGCCTGCGGCGTTCCCGTAGGCATCCGGCAGGTGCCAAGGCAACGCGAGCAGGGCGACGAAGAGACCGACCATGATGATCTTGTCCGTCAGCGCGTCCATGAGTTTCCCGAAGTTGGAAACGGCTCCGACTTTGCGCGCGATGTAGCCGTCGAGCCAATCGGAAACTGCCGCTAAGATAAAGAGGATAAGCGCAAGCGTGTCGCCGAATTTAATCGGAAAGCAAAGCAGGGCGACGATGATGAAAAGCAACGGAATCCGCGAGAGAGTTAAAATGTTCGGAAGGTGTTTCATGAGTTATAACTTGCGAAAATGTGCGAAATGGAAAAACTTTAACGAATATCCCCTAAATTGAAAATTCAAAATCATGGTTTCTGCAGAAATGGTTTCGCCGCGAGTCGCACTCTATCCGGGAAGTTTTGATCCCGTCCACAACGGACATATTCACATTATCGAACGTTCGTTGCGGATGTTCGACAAGCTTTACGTCGCTGTTGCCAAAAATCCTTTGAAGAATCCGCTTTTTGAGCCGGAAGAACGCGTGGAAATTTTGCGGGAAGTCGTTGCGGGAACGCCCAAAATCGAGGTTGTGCTCATCGACGGATTGACGGTGGATAACGCCGTAAGGCTCGGTGCAGGCGTTATCGTGCGCGGCTTGCGCCTTGTTTCCGATTTCGAGTCCGAATTGCTTTTGGATATGCACAATCGACGTTTGGAGGCGCGCGTTGAAACGATTTATATGATGCCGACTCAGGATTTTCTGTATTACAATTCGTCTTTTGTGAAGCAGATTGTCCGTCTCGATGTTTCGCGGATTGACGGTTATGTTCCCGCCGCCGTCTTTGACCGTTTAAAGAAAAAGTTTTCGACGGCAGGCATTTAGCCGCGTGAACGCGATTGACGCGGAAAACGTATACATTAAGATTTCTAAGGAAATAATTTTTACGAAATGATAATTATCCTCGCTATCCTTTGTGTCGTCGGTGTCCTGCTTCTGATTGTCCTTTTATGGGGAATTTCCGTCTATAACGGGCTTGTCGGATTGCGGAACCGGATTAAAAACGCCTTTGCGCAGATTGATGTCCAGTTGCAACGCCGCTACGATCTGATTCCGAACTTGGTGGAAACGGCAAAGGGTTTTTTGACGCATGAGCGCGAAACGCTTCAGGCTGTTACGGAAGCACGTAATACGGCACTCGCGGCGGCGAAAACTGCGGGCGCGGATCCGACTTCCGCGAGTGCGATTGCCGGGCTCGGTGCCGCCGAAGGCGCGTTGAATTCCGCGCTTTCCCGACTCATGCTCGTCGCCGAAGCCTATCCGGATTTGAAGTCCGATAAGCATATGGCGCAGGTTATGGAAGAACTTTCTTCGACGGAAAATAAAATCGCCTTTGCGCGCCAGGCATATAACGACGCCGTCATGGTTTACAATACGCGCCGTGAATCTTTCCCTGCCGTTTTAATCGCGGGAACGCTCGGATTCGTCGAAACGAAACAGCTTGAAATCGACTCTCCCGAAGCTCGCAAAAACGTTAAAGTTCAATTTTAAGAATATGCACGAATCCACCGAACACGAAAATTTAGAGTCTATCATCGACAACGGACCCGATCCCAAGCCGCAAAAACCGCTTAAGGACGATCCGTATGAAATCTCATTGAATGCGCTGACAACGTATTTTCACCTGCGTCAGTTTTTCCCGGTTTTTATTATTCTCGTTTTCTTGGCGCTTCGCATTCTCGCGAGCGGGAATTTTATTTGGGCGGCAGCGGTGTTCTTTTTTACGTACGTGATTTTTTATAAAATCTCGACGCTTATCGCCGAACGCTACGCAAAGTCCGTTGTTTATTCTTTCAAAAATGATGTTGTTTCCGCTGAGACGACTTACTGCGGGTTCTTTTCTCAAAAGACGGTGCCGATTGATAAAGTTTCCCGCATTACTTTGTGCCGTACGCCGCTGATGCATTTTTGTAAGGTATTTGCGCTGGATCTTGATGTTTCCGGCGGCGGGAGCGGGAACCGTATCCGCTTGTACGGGCTTGCGGAAGCTTCACGCGTTCGCAATGCGCTTATCAATGCGCGAACGGTTGCTTTGAACAAAAAAGTTTAATCGGGTTTCGTTGAATTCCGTATAAAAATCCCGCATTCCGAATTCCGGAGCGCGGGATTTTCTGTTTTGTTTGAGGCAGGAAAACCGTTGGCGTTTTTGAGCCTCTTAAATATCGATGACGTCGTCGTCATGTTCGCGACGTTCTCTGCGGGAACGCGGCGGAGGCGGCGGATTTTGCATTCCTGCTCCCGGATTAATACGGATATTTCGGAAAATATTTCCGAGAAACGATTCGCGTTTTATGCCGAAAAACGCGCAAATCGCCAGTGTCGCCAAGCTTGTAAAAACGGAGCCGAGCATCGCGGACCCGAAACCGTGGACGATGAAACTGCTTCCCGCCAAGAGGCTTGCGAGCGAGAAAATGCAAGCATTAATAAACCAAATCGTAAGTGCAAATCCGATTCCGAAAAGCGCGAGTGTTCCCATGAGCGAACGCGGATTCAGCAGCCGCGTTCCCGCAGCTCCCAAGCCGAAAGTCGTCAACAAAAAGGGAATTGCAAATGTGAGCATCATCGGGCGCAGGAATGCGTTGAGCAGGCTGATGAGCATCGCGACGACGAACAGCGCAAGGAAATTGCTGTATTGAATGTGTGACGGACCGAGGATCCAAGCGGCAAAAAGAACTCCGAAAGCAATTATAAGTGCGTCGCGGAAAAAGGATTTTAGTTTATCTTCATTCATCGTGGAAAACATGAAAGCGATTTGCGTGCCAAGTCGATGTTTTTTTGAAAACTTTTTCCGAAAAATTCTGTTTCACAAGTTCATACGGAATCTTAAACTAGGCGTAACTTTATTGCTTATGACAGACGAACAGAAAAAAGATGCGGAAGCCCGCCTGGAAAAATTTCTTAATCAAACGCCTCAAGTGGATGAGTCCGCGTACGTCGCTCACGAAGCCAAGCTCATCGGAGCCGTGAAAATCGGTCCGCGCGCCAATGTTTGGCCGGGAGTCGTAATGCGTGCCGACATCGAGGAAATTCGTATCGGGGAAGGAACCAGCATTCAGGACGGGACTTGCATTCATCTTGCAGACGATATGCCGACGGTTGTCGGCGATTACGTGACGGTCGGGCATCGCGTGATGCTTCACGCCTGCACAATCGGGAATGAGTGTCTTATCGGGATGAGCTCAACGATTCTCGACGGAGCCGAAATCGGCAATCGCTGTATCGTTGCTGCGGGAGCGGTTGTTCCGCCGCGTATGAAAGTGCCTGACGGAGCGATGGTTGTCGGCTGTCCTGCGAAAATCAAAAAAATCCTTACACAGGAAGAACAGGAAAAGCTTCGCTATTGGGCGGAAAAATACCTAATCGTTTCTGCTGCACATAAGGCGAAATTCGGTTCGCAAGCGTTTTAGCCGAGTCTTCCGCTTCGCGGGAACGCGGTTCGAATAAATAAAAATCCCGTCGTCAGGCGGGATTTTTTTGCGGCTCGTCGCAAAGAGCGTCCAATTTTTCAAGTAGCCGGGCGAGGGCGCTTCGGGCGGCAAGCTCTTTTACTTCTGCCCGATTTGCATTCGGAAAAAGAAATTGCTCGGATTCGACACCGTCCGGAGAGACAACAGCGATGCAGACAGTTCCGGCGGGAACGCCGTCCTGCGGACCGGGGCCGGCGACACCGGTTGTCGCAACCGCCCAATTTGCGCCGAGTGTTTTTGCCGCTCCGTTTGCCATGGCTTCTGCACATTCGCGGGAGACGACTCCGAATTTTTCAAGCAGTGTTGCGGGAACGCCGAGGATGTTTTTTTTAACATCAACGGAATAGGCGACAATCCCTCCGCGGAAAACTCTGCTTGCCCCCGGAACGTCGGTTAGCGTATCGGCAATTCGCCCGCCCGTACAGGATTCTGCACAGGCGATGGAGGTATCGCTTCGGGCAATTGCTTTTGCCAAAATAGCTTCGGCGATTTGAAGACGCGTTTGCATTTCGGAATTTTAAGAAGCTTCGTCGTAGCTTGAAACCAAGGCACGAATGCGCTTTTCGGTTTTCCCCATGCGTTCGGCGAGAGCTTTTTTGTAGGCTTCCATATCGGCAATCGGCGCTTGTGCAACGCCTGCTTCTGCCGCCGCTTTTGCAACGGCGGGAGCTTCCCAAGCAAGAATACGCGGGTCGAGCGGTTTCGGAATTACATAATCCGGACCGAAAGAAAAGGTTTTTCCGCCGTAAGCGTTGACAACGGACTCCGGTACGGGTTCTTTCGCAAGAGCCGCAAGCGCTTTTGCTGCCGCAATTTTCATCGATTCCGTGATTTGCGTTGCTCGCACGTCGAGTGCCGCGCGAAACAGGAACGGGAAGCAGGAAACATTGTTGATTTGATTCGGCCAATCGGAACGCCCGGAACCCATAATGCAATCCGGACGCGCGGATTTCGCGTCGTCGTAAGTAATTTCCGGATCCGGATTGGCGCAGGCGAAAACAATCGGCGAGGGCGCCATGAGCGCAATCAGGTCCTTTGTCAAAAGTCCTTTGCGGGAAAGCCCGAGGAAAAGATCCGCTCCCGTCAGAGCTTCCGCCAGCGTGCAATTTTCTTCCCGTGCGAATTGAAGTTTGCTCGTATGCAAATCCGTACGTCCTTTGTGGATTAACCCCTTTGAGTCGAACATGAAAACATTTTCCGAACGAATGCCGAGGCTCAGGTAAAATTTTGTACACGCAATGGCTGCCGCTCCCGCGCCGCTGACGACGACTTTCACCTTGGCGATGTCGCGTCCCGTCAATTCGACAGCGTTGAGCAATGCCGCTCCCGTGATGACGGCGGTCCCGTGTTGGTCGTCGTGGAAAACGGGAATGTTCATTTCTTGCTTCAGGCGCTCTTCGATTTCAAAGCAATCCGGCGCTTTAATGTCTTCCAAATTGACGGCGCCGAAAGTCGGCTCAAGCGCTTTGACGGCGGCAACGACTTCGTCGGGCGTTTTCGCGTTGAGTTCAATATCAAAAACATCAACGTCGGCGAAAGCTTTAAAAAGCAAAGCCTTGCCTTCCATGACGGGCTTCCCCGCGAGCGGACCGATGTTGCCCAAACCGAGAACTGCGGTTCCGTTGGAAATGACGGCAACAAGGTTCCCGCGTGCCGTGTAGTGTGCCGCCTTAGAAGGATCCTGTTGGATTTCAAGGCAGGGCACGGCGACGCCCGGCGTATAGGCAAGAGTCAAATCCGCTTGAGAAAAGCATGGTTTCGTCGGCAATACTTCAATTTTCCCTTGACGCGGGAGCGCGTGATACCGGGTTGCCGCAACTTCAAGTTCTGATTTTTGTAATGATTCCATAAATGAAAAATTAAAAATTCCGAGCAAAATAATTTTTTTTTATCAGAATTGAAAGCCGAAATTGATTTTCGACTTTCAAGCACTTAGCGTAAACGCCCATGAATTTTTTGCAGATTTTGTTCCTTGTTTTTTTTGCTGCGAAGTTTAGTGCGGATTTCCTTTTGGATTGGCTGAATCGCGGCTATGTTTTGAAAAAAGCAAAAGAGTTTGAAGCTGATAATTTTGCGAGTGCGCCGAAGCTTGGTAACGATCTTTACAAAAATTACGGGAAGTCGGTCGCATATACGGTTGAAAACATCAATTTCGGATTTTGCTCAATGACCTATTCGGCGCTTTGGAGCATTGCGTTGGTGCTTTTCCTTTTTGTGCCGGTTTACGATTGGGCGGTGGGATTGCTTGCTTGGGCGCCGACGCTCGGCGGCTGGAGTTCCGTTTGGCGGGAAGGCACGATTCTCATTGCGTTTTCAATTGTGTATTCATGGTTGGATCTGCCGTTTGATGCGTACGCGACCTTCAAAATCGAAGAAAAATACGGTTTTAATAAATCTTCGCTCGGGCTTTGGTTTAGTGATTTGGCGAAGTCCGTGTTGGTTTCCTGCGTAATCGGCTTGCCGCTGATTTGGGCGTTGATTGCGTTTTATTACGCGTTCCCGCAAACATGGTGGATTATTGCGCAATGTGTTCTTTTTGTGTTCCAGCTTTTCCTGCTCGTTATTTTCCCGAAGTGGATTCTTCCTCTTTTTAATAAGTTAACTCCGCTTCCCGAAGGCGAATTGCGGGAACGACTCGAAGCCTTGGCGCGGCGAACGGGATTTGTCGCCGAAAAAATCGAGGTTATCGACGGATCCAAACGCTCCGGACACTCCAACGCCTTTTTCACCGGATTCGGCAAATGGCGGCGCATCGTGATTTACGATACGCTCATTAAGCAACTTTCCGCCGAAGAAATTGAAGCTGTCTTGGCGCATGAAATCGGGCATTCCCGCCGCGGGCATATTACAAAACGGCTCGTTTTTTCGTTCTTCAGCGGCTTCGTGTCTTTGGGGATAGTCGCTTGGATTTTGACTCAACCGGCGTTTTTTGAAGCCTTCGGGTTTTCGTTTAACGAAGGAAAAATGCTTGTTCCCGCACTTCTGCTTTTGAGCCAAATTACTCCGCTCATTACTTTTTGGACTTCGCCGATTTCCAATTATTTTTCACGCAAACACGAATACGAAGCCGATGCCTTTGCGCGGGAAGCCGTCGGCTCTCCGGAGCCGCTCATCGCCGCGCTTGAAAAACTCCACACGGAAAATCTTTCCAATCTCACGCCGCATCCGCTTTTCAGTGCCTTCCATTATTCCCATCCGACGTTGTTTGAACGCGCCGAAGCCTTGAGAAAAAACGCATGAGCGAAAAAACGCTAAAACGCTTCGGACTTTGGGCGCTGATTCTCGTTGCTGCGGGAATCGCCTTTTGGACTTCATTTCGCAATGCCGTTGACATGGCTTCCATCGTGCGAACCGATGCCGACGGAATTTTGCGAGTAAAAGTTTTGAATACTCCCGACGACGCAGACGACTCGCCGTTGTATCTTCAAATTACATACACGCATTCGGAACTCCGCGGGAACGACGGAAGGCCCGTCGCACTCCCGTTCCCGCAACCTTTTATTGCCGTTTTGGTCGATGAACAAAATCGGCTTGTCGCACAACTCGGCGAGCCTGATGCTCAGGGGAACGTTCCCGCGATTGAGAATTTTCCGCGCGGGGAAAAATATTTTTGGATCGGATTTCCGAAAATCAAAGAAGACGGAAAACCGGTGAGCCTCCTCATCAGAAATCCTTTTTACGGCAAATGATTATGACGAAGAAGAAAATTTTCGCCGGGCTTTTTTGTGCTTTTCTACTCGCAGTCGCTTGTCTGATTCAGGCATTTTTTGTCGAACCGAATTCGCTGTCCGTTACGCGAAAGCAGATTCGTTTTGACGGCTGGGCGGGAACGCAAAATCGCATTCGTGTTGCCGTTGCCGGAGATTTTCATTTCGCGCCGAATGATGGCGCTCGAGCGGAAAAAATCGTTGAAGCCATTCTGGCGGAAAATCCCGACGCGGTCTTTTTACTCGGCGATTATGCCAACGGACATAAGCGGGAAAGCTCGATGTCTCCCCGGGCGATTGCAAAACATCTCGGGCGCTTGGCGGAAAAAATTCCCGTTTTTGCCGTACTCGGAAATCACGATGCATACGTCGGGCGGCGGGAAATCGCAGACGCGTTACGGGAACACGGCATTGTTGTATTTGAAGAAAAGGGGGGGCGGGTGTTGAGTTTGAAAAACGGAAACCGCATTTTTGTCGGCGGAACCTTGGATGCGCACAGCTATTTCCCTGTTTTCGATCGCGATGATATTCCCGAAAATCCGCACGCGGGAACGATGCCTTTTGTCCTGCTGTCGCATTCTCCGGATGTCTTGCCGTTTCTTGATGCGGGTATTGATTTGACTTTGTGCGGGCACACGCACGGCGGACAAATCTGTTTGCCGGGCGGTCTGCCGATTTTTAATTCCTGCCGTGTTGCCGAAAATCAATTTTCTTCGGGAATGCAAACCGTTCCCGCGAGCGGGAAGCCGATTTTTATCACGCGAGGCTTGGGCACAAGCGTACTTCCGCTTCGTTTCTTTTGCCTTCCCGAAATCGCCGTTCTTGAGCTTTTGCCCGCGAAGCAACCACGGAATACCTCAAGCTCGGAATAAAATCCGTTTTTAGCCGTCTTACCGCAAAACCAATGCGCGGTTCTCCGTAGCCTGCGGATTAAATCGGAAGGTGTTTTTCTTCTTTGATTTCTTCGCTGAGAGGCGGGGAAGAATAGCGTTGAAAAAACGGTTTTTGGCGGCAATCTTTAAAAGCTCGGAATTTGCGTTATGTTAAAAAAAATTGCTACGTCTACGGTTTTAGTTGCCGTTATTCATTTTCTTATCGTTGTTTGCTATGCGAACGGGCTCGGCGGGAATCTTGTTGCCAAAACCTTTGAGCTTATCGGGCAGCCGGGCATTTATCTTGCGCGGGAACTCGGATTCGGCGGTTTCGGGATTTTGGCCGGTCTCGGCGGGAACAACGTCGGTTTGTGGATTGTCATGGCGTTGAATTCATTGCTCTGGGCGCTTGTCCTAAGCGCTGTTTTGGCAAAATTTTTGAAAAAATAATTACGCTTCGGAATTCGCTTTTATAAACTCATAAACTTTAAAAATTATGGAAAACATCATTATTCTCGGAAGCGGTTGCGCGGGAGCGACAGCCGCCATTTACGCGGCTCGCGCCGGCTTTTCCCCGCTCGTTCTCGAAGGTTCTTTGCCCGGCGGGCAGATTACGACAACTTCCGAAGTCGAAAATTTTCCGGGATTTCCGGAAGGTATCGACGGTTATATGCTGACATATAACATGCGCCAACAGGCTGAGAAATTCGGCGCGCGTTTCGAAATTGATCAAATCGAATCCGTTGATTTTTCCGATTCCGTGAAAAAACTCATTTCCAATACGGGGAAAGTTTACGAAACCAAGTCCGTAATCGTTGCAACGGGGGCGGCACCGCGTCTGACGGGCGTTCCCGGGGAAAAAGAATTTTACGGCGGAAACGGTGTAAGCACTTGCGCGACTTGCGATGCTGCGTTTTACAAGGGAAAAGAAGTTGCCGTGCTCGGCGGCGGGGATTCCGCTTGCGAAGAGGCGAACTTTATCACGCGCTTTGCTTCGAAAGTCTATTTGGTCCATCGCCGCGATAAATTCCGGGCGTCGGATATTATGGTCAAACGCGTTACGAGTAATCCGAAAATCGAATTGGTAATGAACGCTGCAGCGGAGCGGATTCTCGGCGGAGCCGACGGAAAAGTGCGCGCACTTGTCGTTAAAGATACGCTTACGGGAACGCTTCGCGAAATTCCGGTTTCGGGAATTTTTGTTGCCATCGGGCATGTGCCGAATACGAAATTCCTTGCGGGAGCATTGCCGATGGACGAAGACGGAACCTTGGTCTCTAACGACAATTCCGGCGTGCATACGCGCGTTCCCGGGGTGTTTGTCGCAGGAGATTGTGCGGATCGCCATTACCGACAGGCGATTACGGCGGCGGGAATGGGCGCACGCGCCGCGCTTGACGCTCAGCGATATCTGGAAAACCAGTAGCGTATGAAAAAATTGCTTTCGCTCGTTTTTTTGGCTTCGGCAATTTTGTTTGTGCCTCTGAACGCGGAGGAAGCTTTTGTCGCGCCTTCGACCGTTCCCGCGACGGATGCGCCGGCAGAGAAGTCGATTCCGGAAAAAGTGGTTGCCTGGTATGCCGAAAATCTGAATTACGGGACCGTGGCGCTATTGATGACGGTGGAAAGTTCCTTTATTCCGTTCCCGTCGGAGGTCGTTGTGCCGCCGGCGGCTTATGCTGCATGCAATCCGGAAAGTTCGCTTTATGTAACGGAAAACCGCTGGGTGAATATCGGGCTTGTAATCGTTGCCGCAACTGCCGGAGCGCTCGTCGGAGCCTTGATTAATTACTACTTGGCACTGTTTTTCGGACGCCCGCTCATCAACTGGTTTGCCGAGTCGCGCTTGGGAAGCATGTGTTTGATTGATCGCGAAAAAGTTGAAAAATCCGAAATTTTTTTCAGAAAATACGGGATTTCGTCGACGTTTTTCGGGCGTTTGATTCCGATGATTCGGCAACTGATAAGTATTCCTGCGGGAATTGCGCGGATGCGAATGTTGCCGTTTGTTGTCTTTACCTTTCTTGGAGCGATGATTTGGAATATCATCTTGGCAATCGTCGGTTATTATGCGCACGGAAAGCAGGAAATTATCAATGAATACAGCCGTGAACTTTCTTGGGCAATTTTGGCGCTTGTCGCGATTTTTGCTATTTACCTGGCGTATAAATTCTTGAGAGGCGGAAAAAAAGCCGAAGAAAAATAGTTTAATACACGATTTTCATTCGCAAAAAAGCGTTCCCGTGAAAACGAATCACGGGAACGCTCTTTTTTAAACGGAAGTCGGCGAAGTTTATTTTCCGATAAACTCTTTACCGTAGTATTTGCGGAGCGCTTCGGGAACGCGAACGGAGCCGTCGGGCTGAACGTTGTTTTCCAAAATCGCGGCAAGCACGCGCGGCAAGCCGAGCCCGGAGCCATTGAGCGTGTGAACGGTTTCCGCTTTGCCGCCGTCTTTCGGGCGGAAACGGATTCCTGCGCGGCGCGCCTGAAAGTCCGTGAAGCAGGAGCAACTCGAGACTTCGAGCCAGCGTTTTTGTCCGCCCGCGAAAACTTCGAGGTCGTATTGCTTGGCATGCGGAAAACCGATGTCGCCGGAGCAAATCAGCAAAACGCGATACGGCAAATTGAGTTTTTGCAAGAGGCGCGCGGCATCGTCTTTGAGAGATTCGAGTTCGGCGAAAGATTGGTTCGGGTGCGTCCACTTGACGAGTTCGACTTTGTCAAACTGGTGCAAGCGGTTGAGCCCGCGCACGTTCGCGCCCCAGCTTCCGGCTTCGCGGCGGAAACACGGCGTGTAGGCGCAACGGCGAATCGGCAAGTCGCGCTCGTCGATAATTTCGTCACGGAAGAAATTTGTAACGGGAACTTCCGCCGTCGGAATCATGTAAAAATCATCTTCCGGCGCGTAATACATTTGCCCTTCCTTGTCGGGAAGCTGCCCGGTCGCGGTTGCCGAAGCGGGATTGACCATAATCGGAGCCATGACTTCCTCGTAGCCGGCTTCGTGAGCTTCGTCGAGGCAGAACTGAATCAGCGCGCGGAGCAGGCGCGCCATGTCGCCGACGTAAAACGGGAAACCCGCGCCGGTTACTTTCACGCCGCGCTTGAAATCGATTGCCTTTTCAAACCACGGAAGCTCCCAGTGTGCGACGGCATTCGGCGAAACGAGTTCCGCGGGATCGCCCCACGTTCCCGCGACGACGTTATCGTTCTCGTTTTTGCCGACGGGAACGCTCGTGTCCGGAATATTCGGAACGGTGAGATAAAGTTTGCGCCATTCCTCTTCGATTTCGCCGACCTGTTTTTCGAGCTCCTTCGTTTTGGCGGAAATCGCCTTCATTTCGCCGACTTTGGCGAGAAATTCCGGTGTGCCTTTTTTCATCGCCGCCATTTCTTTGTTTGCGGCGTTTTGCGCGGAGCGCGCGGCTTCAAATTCGCCGACGAGGGCGCGGCGCTTTGCATCGCAGGCGAGAATCGCGTCGAAATCGACGTCGAATTTCTTCGTCGCCAAGCGTTCGCGAATCATGTCGATGTTTTCACGGAAAAATTTGATATCGAGCATTTTTTGAAAGATTAAAGATTAAAGAAAGATTAGGTGTTTAATGCCTTAAGGCTACCTCTAAAAATTCGTTTTTGAGGGAATCGATGAGAGTTGAGGGCTGAGAGCTTAGAGGGAAATGCGTTCCCGCAAGCGGGAAAAAGGATTTCGAAAACCTTTTTCGCGAAGCGAAGCGCAAATACCTATCATCTCTCACTTCTCCTCGCTCATCAGAAGCTCTATTTATAGAGGTTCCCTTAAGCCCTAAATTCTTTAAAAAACTTCGTTTTCGTTGAAGAAGCGCGCGATTTCCGCAGCGGCGGAAGCTTCGCCGTCGGACGCGTGGCAAATATTGTAGGTAATTACTTCTTTGTTTCCGAAATCGCCGCGAATCGTTCCCGCAGGCGCAACTGCCGAATTCGTCGGTCCGAGCAGTTCGCGTACTTTTTCAATTGCGTTTTCGCCTTGAAGCACGGCAACGATGACCGGGCATTTTGTCATGAACTCACAAAGAAATCCGAAAAACGGTTTATCGGTAAGGTGTGCGTAATGTTCGCGAAGAAGCGCGTCTGTCATGCGCATCATTTTACACGCGGCAAGTTTTAGATTTGCCGCCTCAAAGCGTGCAAGCACCGTTCCCGCAAGATTTTTTTCCATGCAGTCGGGCTTGAGGATGATGAGTGTTTTTTCGCTCATATAAGTTATGAATTTTAAAAAGAAACGATGAAATTCTCTTTTGTTCGGTTTTTCAAGCCGAATGAGGTTTTCGGGAGCGTTGATTCTTGCCGGGTTAATTTTCTTTCAAGGGCGTGTTTACTGCGCTTCTCGCCTTGCTTTTTTCGGCGGGAACGCGAAAATGTTTCTCATGAAAAACAAGATTTTTGCTTTGTTGTTTGCACTTATTTTTGTTGCCGGCGGATTCGGCTTAGCAACTTGGATTTCTCAAAATTCCGCAAAAACGGCGGCGTCAATCGAAGACTCCGAAATTCGTATAATTTATGTCGATGACGCAATGCGGGCGGCCGGATTGCGCGTGGATCGCGTGCTTCTTGCAAAGAAATCAAATAAGGCGACGATTTATGTAAGTTTCCTTCAGCCGTTTTCGGAAGCCGTTATCTTGCAGGCGCACGACCGAACCGGCATTGAAATCGGGCGTTCCCGCCGCCTTATCAGCGGGAAAACCGATGAGGCAATGTATGTTGATTTTGATTACAATGCAAATGTTCCTCTGAAGCTGGCGGAAAGTTTCAAGCTCGTCTACGCGAAAGCGCTTCCGCCCGCTGTCGAAGAAACGGAAACGCCGACCGCATCCGAAGAGGCAACGCCTCCGCCGCCGGCAGATTCCGTTCCCGCGCTGAACGAAACCCCCGAGGCGGCACCGCAAAACGACGTTCCCGCGGAAACGCAGCCCGAGGAAACGACGGAAGCCGCACCGCTTTAGTGCTTGTTTTTTTCAAAAGGCGACAGGGAGTTCCGATTCCGTGTCGCTTTTTTATTCCACCGAAAATCTTTGTCTGTGTCTGATTGTGCTTCCGATTCTGATTTCGCGAAAGCGGATTTCCTGCTCGGCGTAAATGCCGCCGCGTCGGGGCTTGCCGTTGCCTCGCTGATGCGGGAACGCTCTCCGTTGATTTTGTTGGTTTCAAAAAATCTTGGGCGCGCGGAAGTTTTGGCGGAAGATGCGGTGTTTTTTTCTTCTCTTTCCGATGAAGCCCAATCGTCCGAAAAGCCGTCCGGGGAAAATCTGATTGTTCGCGGTTTGCCGCTGATGTCGGATATTTCCGGTCTTGAAGGGACTTGCGATTTGCTTTCCGTGCTTTCCTCGATAAAAAATGCCGGAGAAAAAGAGCGCATTGTTCTTGCCTGTACGCCGGAATCGCTTACGCAGGACGTTCCCGCGCCGGATGTTTTTTCCGGTAAAGAATTTGTCTTACGGCAGGGACAGAAAATTTCCATGCGGGAACTTCAGGAAAAATTGTTATCGGATTTTGATTACGATAACGAAGCGCTCTGCGAATCCCCCGGGCAGTTTTCCGTGCGCGGCGGACTGATTGACGTTTATCCGCTGAACGCTTCGGCTCCCGTGCGTATTGATTTTTTCGGCGACGAAATTGAGGCATTGCGCGAGTTTGATCCGACGACTCAACGGACGTTGCGGAAGCTCGAAAAAATTTCCGTGACTTCGGGCATGCTGATTTCGCCTGAAAAAACTCAACGCACGGGAACGCTCTACGACTATTTCCCGAAAAAGGCGCGCATGATTTTTGCCGAGGCGGAAATGTTCGATGCAAATGAGTTGCGGGAACTCATCCAATCCGCACGAAATCGCGCGCTAGGCGTTGCCGGATTTTCCGCTTTTGATGAAGTCCCGGCGTGGTTCGCCGAAAATTTTCCGTGCGCGGGAACGCCGGAGATTTGGGAATCCCAGGATTTGGAGGAATTCGCTTACGGCGAAATTTCGGCGGGAGCTCTCGGCATCGAGCGGCTCGCCGAGGCTGAAGAATTGCGGCGGCGCGTTTTGCTGTTTCTCAACGATTGGTCGAAAAAAAGGGAACGCGTTGCGATTGTTTGCGAGAACGCGGGAACGGAAGAGCGTTTGCGGGAAATCCTTGACGAAGAACGCCGGGCGGGAACGGTCGGTAAAGATTTTTCTCCCGAAATTTTTCGCGGGAACGTCAGCGCCGGGTTTCGTGTCGTGCGCGGAAAAGGCGAGGAGAAAAATGCGCTGGTCGTTGCGACGGAGCGCGAGATTTTCGGGCGCCACCGCCGCCGCGTCGCTCAAGTGCGTAAGCGCTTGCTTCCGAACAAAGCGCATGTAGAGCAGTTGTTGGATTTTAACGAAATTGCCGACGGCGATTACCTCGTTCATCTTCAGCACGGCGTGTGTATTTTCCGGGGAATCAAGGCGATTGAGCGAGCGGGTGGCGCGCGGGAAGATATGTTCGCGTTGGAGTTTGAAAACAAGGTTACGCTCTACATCCCGTTTCGCGAGGCGCACTTGATTTCCCGTTATGTCGGGATGCGTAAAGCGCTTCCGAAGCTCGGGAAAGTCGGTAGCACGTCTTGGGAAAAAACGCGCAAAGCGGCGGAAAAAGCGACCATGGATTTCGCGGCGGAATTGCTCGAAGTCCAAGCAACACGCGCGACGCGCCCCGGATTTTCTGCGCTCCCGGATGAGGATTTGCCGTGGCTACGCGAGTTTGAAAAGGCGTTCCCGTTTACGGAAACCCCGGACCAGTCCCGCGCAATTTACGAAACGAAAAAAGACATGGAACGCCCGTCGCCGATGGATCGGCTTGTTTGCGGCGATGTCGGTTTCGGAAAGACGGAAGTCGCCATTCGCGCGGCGTTTAAGGCTGTTTTGAGCGGAAGGCAAGTTGCCGTTTTAGCTCCTACGACCGTGCTTGCCCAGCAGCATTTTAATACGTTTCGAGACCGATTTGCGCATTATCCGGTTTCCGTCGAAATGCTTTCGCGCTTCCGCACGCCGACGCAACGCAAGAAAATCTGCGGACAACTCGAACGCGGCGATTTGGATATCGTTGTCGGAACGCACGCTTTGCTGGCTTCGAGTGTCAAATTTAAACAACTCGGCTTGCTTGTCATCGACGAAGAACATCGCTTCGGCGTAAAACAGAAAGAAAAAATCAAGCGCCTACGATCCGATGTTGACGTGCTCGCGATGAGCGCGACACCGATTCCGCGGACGCTCTACATGGCGCTGATGGGGGCGCGAGACTTGAGCGTTATCGAAACGGCACCGCGGGAACGCCTGCCGATTCGAACGATTGTCCGCACTTACGAAGCAAAATTGGTGAAAGACGCCATCTTGCACGAAATCGAGCGCGGAGGACAGGTTTTCTATCTGCACAATCGCGTGGATACAATCTACGAAGTCGCAAACTTGCTCGGTTCGCTCGTTCCCGAAGCAAAAATCGCCGTCGGGCACGGGCAGATGGACGAGCGGGATTTGGAACTTGTGATGACGGATTTTGTCGCCGGACGTTATGATGTGCTCGTTTGCACGACGATTATCGAAACCGGCTTAGATATTCCGAACTGCAATACGATTATTATCGAAGCCGCAGATCGTTTCGGGTTAGGGCAACTTTATCAGCTTCGGGGACGTGTCGGACGTTTTAACCGTCAGGCGTATGCATATTTGCTTTTGCATCGGCATCGCTCCGTTGTCGATGCGGCGCGGAAACGCCTTGCCGCGATGCGCCAATTTAACCAGCTTGGCGCCGGCTTTCGTATTGCGATGCGTGATTTGGAGTTGCGCGGAGCGGGAAATATTCTCGGACTGAAACAGAGCGGGCATATTGCCGGCGTCGGATTCGAGCTTTATTGCCGTTTGTTGAGACAAAGCGTGGCGAGTTTGAAAGGTGAAAATCCGCAGAAAATTTTCCGCGCGGAAATTAATTTGGATTTTGTGCATTATGCGCAACTTCCCGAATCCGGAGCTAAGGATGCGCGTACGAATTACGAAATTTTAAAAGACGAGCAAAACGCAAAATTTAAAGGCGCTGAAATCATTGCGACCATTCCCGCGAGCTATGTTTCGGACGTGCGCGTGCGTATTGATGTTTTCCGGAAATTGGCTTTGGCGGGAACGCCGGAAGAAGTGCACGCGGCAGCGGAATCCATGGAAGACCGCTTCGGGAAGATGCCGCTTCCCGCCCGCGTGTTTTGCGAAATCGCCGAATTGCGTTGCTTGGCAGAAGCGCGCGGAATCGTCGATCTTGTGACGGAGGCCGGACAGATCAAAGCTCGCCGTCGCAACGGCGAATATATCCGTGTCGGCGTAAATTTCCCGCGGCTCCAACAGCTTGCTCCCCTCAAGCGCCTGCGGGAACTGCGCGATTTTTTGAAACGAATTTAATCGGCGAAAATTTCGATGCGTTCAATCGAAACGGCACGTGATTGAGTTTCGTCGTAAGAAATCAGACATCCGCAGAGGCGGACGTCGCCCTCGGCAATTTCAAAGCGTCGCGGAAGCCCGTCCGAAAATGCTTGGATAACGGCTTCTTTGTTGCGTCCGATAACGCCGTCGTGCGCGCCGCACATGCCGGCATCGGTTTGGTAAGCCGTTCCCGCGGGAAGTATGCGATTGTCGGCGGTTGCAACATGCGTGTGCGTTCCGACGACGGCGGCGGCGCGTCCGTCAAGGTGCCAGCCCATTGCGATTTTTTCGGAAGTAACTTCGCCGTGAATTTCGACGAATGCGGCATCGTAAGTTCCCGCGAGCTGCTTGAGCAGGGTATTGGCTTGGGCAAACGGACAGGTAGTTTTTCCGCGCATAAACGTTTGTCCGAGAACGGTGAAAACGAGGAGCCTGAAGCCGTCGGCGTCTTCAAGAATGAGGTGATCCGCCCCGGGAACGCCGGCATAGTAATTGGCGGGACGGCAGATTTTTTCGAGTCGCGGGAGCGCGATGTCAAAGCCGCGCTGATCCCAAGTGTGATCGCCGAGTGTTACGGCATCAATGCCGGCGTCGAGCATTTCCCGAACGATGCGTTCGTTGATTCCGGAGCCTGCAGCGGCGTTTTCTCCGTTGACGATGAGAAAGTTTACCGCGTAGCGATTTTTGAGTCCCCGTGCTTTTTTATAAAGCAATTCTCTTCCGGGAGAACCGACGACGTCGCCTAAAAAAAGGATTTTTTTCATAGTATTAATTCCAGGCGTGGAGATTGAGCAGGGCGCGGTCGGGATTATTTTCGTTTTCCGCAAAATAAATTGCCAAACGCAAGGCGGGAAGCGTGTTGCTTTCCGGGAGCAAATTGGCGGATTTGCGAATTTCCTGAAGAAGCGATTCCGCCGAACGTCCCTGAAGCTGAAAAATATCCGTGTAGCCGGCATCGAGCAGATAGCGGGCGACGGCGACCGGCATTTGCGGAATACGCATGAATGGGCTTTGGAGCGCGGCTAAATCGACTTTCTTTTTTTTCTGCATTTTATTCCCCGTTTAAGAATTTGGCGGTCGTTTCGTAAAGATGGGGCGAGTTGAGCAGGAAAGAATCGTGTCCGGCGATGGCATCAATTTCGACATAGCGCGCATCTTTTCCCGCACGTTTGAGAGCGATGACGATTTCACGATTCTGCCACGGCGGATAAAGCCAATCCGTAGAAAAGCCGACAACGAGCGTGCGCGCTTTCACGGGAGCGAAGCTTTGGTCGAGCGAGTGGTCTTTGGCAAGATTGAAAAAGTCGTTTGCCGCCGTGATGTAGAGATAGGAATTGGCATCAAAGCGGTCGAGAAATTTGTCGCCCTGATGGTGCAGATAACTCTCGATCGGGAACGTGATTTTTCGCAAAAATTCTCCCGTTGCGATGCGCCCGCCGGGAAGTTGCTCGGGGCTTCGGCGGATTTTGGACGTAAGGCTGAAGTCTGAAAGATACGTGATGTGAGCCATCATGCGTGCGACGGCGAGCCCGCTGCGCGGTCCCGTGCCTTCGAGTTCGCCGTAGTAGCCGCCGAGCCAATTCGGGTCTTGAGTGATGGCGGCGCGAGCGACGGCGTTAAATGCGGTTGCTTGCGTGTTCTGCTTCGCGGCGCAAGCCATGGCGATGACGTTTTTGACGCTGTCTGGGAATTCGATTTCCCAAATCAACGCTTGCATGCCGCCCATGGAGCCGCCGATAACGGCATGGAGCGTGCGGATGCCGAGCGAGTCGATGAGCAGTTTCTGCGCGCGTACCATGTCGCGGAAAGTGAGTACGGGAAAATCAATGCCGTAAGGATCGCCCGTTGCCGGATTGATGGAAGTCGGTCCCGTCGATCCGCTACAACCGCCGAGGCAATTGGAGCAGATGACGAAATATTTGCGTGTGTCGACAGCTTTTCCCGGACCGATGAAATGATCCCACCAACCGGGGCGTTTGTCTTCCGGGCGATGTCTTCCCGCGACGTGATGGTCGCCCGTAAGCGCGTGGCAAATCAGGATGGCATTGGATTTGTCGGCGTTGAGCGTGCCGTAAGTTTCGTAGCGTAGCGTGAAGTTCGGAATGGAGCCGCCGAGTTCGAATTCGAACGGGCTGTCATAGGAGAAATCCTGCGGGGAAACGAGTTCGTTCCCGCCGATTCCGTTGATTTCCTGCGTCAAATCGTCGTCGTCCGTCATGCGTCAGGCCTCCGGAAGTTGTTTTAAAAATTCGATGAGTTGCGGGAACGCCGCGCGAATAGCGTCTCGTGCGCCGCGATAGCCGTCCAAAGTCGCTCCGAACGGGTCGGGAACGCGGGCGATAAAGACATGCGGCGGGAGCGTTTCAAAAAGTTCTTCAACCGCGTCAATATGTCCGCGCGTCAGCCCGACAAGGACGAGTGTTTTTCCCAAAATATCTGCAGAAATTCGGCGGGAACGGTGGCTATTCAAATCCGCTCCGCATTCGGCGACGGCACGAATTGCATTTACCGAAGCCGTTTCTCCGTCTATTGCCGCAACGCCGCACGAAGCCGTTTCAAAACGTTCCGACAACCCGGCGCGCTCCAATTCGGCGCGAAAGAGTGCTTCCGCCATCGGGCTACGGCAAGTGTTTCCGGTGCAGACAAAGAGGATAGTTTTTCGAGACGTTTTTTGCATAGACGCAACTCGCAATGAAATGCGCTTTTGCCCGTTTTCGCAACCTGTTTTATTCGCGGGAACGCTGGGATTTGATGCGTTATTCTGCCGAATCGATGACAATTCCGGATTTTTTTAATAATCCGCTGACTCGGCTTTGCCTGTCTGCATCAACCCCGGCTTCAATGATGAGGCGACAGTGCGGGCGGCGCGAGCGCGGGAACGCCTGCAGGCGTTGTGCTTCGGCGAGTAGCTGTTCTTCCGTGACGGGATTGCCGTCGAGCCAAATTGCTTCTTTTTTGAGGTGAATTTCTTTGGTCGGCTCGGCTTTTGTGCGAAAGGATCGCGCGAGCGATTTCAATTCGGCGGGCGCATCGGCGGGCAGGGCGATGTTGGTAATATGTTTTCCGTCATCGCGTTCTTCCGTTTCGTAGAAGATAAAGCCGTCGGCAAGTTTCACGGAATTGGAGTTGGCGACGACGTTTAATTGAGCCAGCCACTCTGCTTCGGCGATTCCGCCGTTGTAAAGGCGAATGGCGTCTTCCCGCGAAAGTTCGCTCACGGTCTTTGGTCCTCCGGCACATGCGCCGAGCAGAAGAAAAATCGGAAGGAGAAAAGGAAATGCTTTCATGCAGAAGATACTTTCGGCGCTCCCGCCGCTTGGCAACAAGAAATCCGAGCGGAGAACATTAAAAATCGAAATCTAAGAAATTTTTCGGAGTTTGAGGGAAAACGGGAATGCGGGATTTAAAGTTTCCCTTAAATCCGTCTTCCGATTTAAAATCCTGATTATGGAAATAAAGCTGAAAAATTTTCGTCATCTCGTTTGGGACTGGAACGGAACTTTGCTTGACGATTTGTGGCTTTGCCGTGAATCGTTGAACCGTCTGCTTGCCGCCGCCGGAAAGCCGCCGATTGACACCGCAACTTATCAGCGAATTTTCGACTTTCCCGTTATTAACGTTTATAAAAGCCTCGGATTTTCGACGGAGCAGAGCGCTTTTGAAGCGATGAGCCACGAATTTATCGGCTATTACGAAGCGCATCGGCTCGATTGTACTTTGCAAAAAGGCGCACGAAAATTTATCCACGCTGTCCACGCCCGCGGAATTTCACAATCCGTTCTTTCTGCGTATCGACATGATTACCTTACGTCCATTATTGCCGAACACGATTTGGAAAAATATTTCGTTCATCTCAGCGGGAACGATGATATTTTTGCAAACGACAAGTCGTATCGCGCGCCCGGGCATTTAAAGAAACTCGGCATTCCCGCAGAATTCGTTCTCTATGTCGGAGATACGCTTCACGATGTGGAAACGGCGGCGGCGATGGGCGTGCAATGCGTGTTGATTGATCACGGCGAGCGTGCCCATCAATCGCGGGAACGTTTATTAGCGTCCGGCGCTCCCGTCATTTCCGACTACGAAGTTCTCTTGTGATTTTGGGCGAGCGTGTTGCGTTTAACCTTGCCAGCGCGCGAATAAATTCCTTTCATAGAGCGAAATTTTCCATTCTTTCGGAGAGATGGCAGAGTGGTCGATTGCGGCGGTCTTGAAAACCGTTGAGGCGCAAGCCTCCGGGGGTTCGAATCCCTCTCTCTCCGCCACTTTAAAGCGCCCGCAAATCCCTATAAATACAAGGATTGCGGGTTTTTTTAGGAGCCTAGCCGGTCTCTTCGTTTCTACGATTGCCGGAGCGTTTGCGTTGCGGCGGAGATTTTCTTGAGGCAGGAGAGCAGTGCGTCGACATCGGATTCGTCGTTGTAAATCCCGAAGCTGACGCGCACCATGCCGGGAAGGCTGAAGTCGCTTCGGCACATACATTCCGTGATGGTTTCATCGCAAATTCCGAGCAATCGGCAGACGTACGGATGCGAGCAAAACGAGCCTTGGCGCACGGCGATACCGCGCATTTCGGCAAGTTGTTGCGCGACGTCGGAGTGTAAAATTCCCTCAAGGTTAAAGACGAGTACGCCGATGCGGTCCGAGATGTTTTCGCAGTCGGCATAAAGTTTTAGCCCCGGAATTTTTCTTAGCCCGTCGATTGCGTATTTGAGCAAGCGTTGTTCGTGCTCTTCGATTGCGTCAAAACCGTAGGCATCAAGAATGTCCATGGTTTTAAGCATGGCGACAACACCGACATAATTTGGAGAACCGACTTCGTAGCGTTCCGGAGCGCTCAAATAAGTCTCCGTCCAATCCGAGACCACATCGACGATTCCTCCGCCGTAGAAGTGCGGGAGACATTTTTGGAGGTGTGAAAGCTTGCCGACGACAGCTCCGCCGCCGAACGGCGCGTACATTTTATGGGACGAAAAAACAATGTAATCGAGATCTGCTTCCGGTGTGTTTCCGCAGGCACTTAAGCGGCGATGAGCGACGATTTGCGTCGCATCAACAACGATTTGTGCTCCATAACGATGGGCGATTTCTGCAATCGCGTGAACATCGTTAACGTAGCCGGTAACATTGGACGCTGCCGTAACGCTTACGAACTTCACCGCGCCGGCGTGTTCCCGCAAAAGGTGTTCGACATCTTCTGTTTTCAGGCGCCCTTGAGAATCAATATCAATGTAAATCGGTGTTCCGCAATGGCGCCAGGGCAGATCGTTTGAGTGGTGTTCCATGCGGGAAATGAGGACAAGGTTGCTTTTGTCGGTTATCAATGCCGTTGCGAGTCGATTGAGTCCGTCGGATGCAGAGGTACAGTAAAATGCGGTATATTTCTCCGGGGTCGCTCCGAAAAAGCGCAGAACGCGTTCCCGCCCGTTTTCGTAAATTTGCGTGGAGTGAACGGATTTTTGTCCCTTTCCGCGCCCGATGGAACCGTAGTAATCCAGTTGCTTGCGAACTTCGTCGAAAACAGCTTTAAAAGACGGCGTCGTTGCCGAATTGTCGAGGTTGATAAGCGGCGCTTGTGTGCCGTCTTTAAGTGTTACGGGAGCGTCAAGCCCGATAATTTGATTGCGGATATTTTCGCGAAATTCCGGAGTAATTTGAAAGTCGGTAGTGTCCATATTTGAGAGTTTTCCGGATAATATTCTTTCGCAAGGAAAAATCCACGAATATTTGGCAAGCCCTTTTGCGGGAATTCAATTTACGGTATTAAATCTCACGGGGCAGGCAGATTCAAATGTCGAGTATTCCGTTCCCGCGTGGGTTATCGTGAAAACATGGAATACGCTTGGTGTTCCCGTGAGTCTTTTGTGGGATACATTTTTTTCTCCGAGTGATGAGTGTACGATCGACTACGGAAAGATTTTTTCCGAGAATATGGATTCGGATTTATGAAGCGGGTGTTTGCAGTATTTCTTTCGGGGTGCTTATTGTCGAGTTGTTTGGACTTTTCGGTGCGGGAACGCATAAGTATGCCGTTTTATTCGACTTTCAAAACGTCGTCGGGTTTGTTGTCGAGTACGGGCAGTTTGCTTGGAGGAGATTTTTTTGACGAGAATGCCGTGCCTAATATCGTCTGCTATGCTTGTTCTCTTCCGTTTTATCTTGTGTCGGACACGATTTTGTTCCCTTACGACGGATATCTTTTTTATAACGCGCGATGTGAGGCGGAATATTTTCCCGAAGACGGGGATTTTTCGGATATTCTACAGTAGTCGGAAGTAATTGCCCGTGAAATAAGGATTGTTTTCGCAGGGAGTTCGGTATTAAAATCCGAGATTTCCAGTTTTACTCAAAAACCTTATGTCAAAATCAACCTCACTCTATAACAAATACCTGCTCTTTATCGCAGGACTCGGCGGATTGCTTTACGGGATCGACGTCGGCGTTATTGCCGGTGCGCTTCCGTATCTGCAGGCGACGACGGACTACACGCCCGGCCAGCTCTCGACGGTGGTCGCGGCGGTTTTGCTCGGCTCGGTGCTTTCCTCGCTTTTTGCGGGAGCGCTTTCCGATTTGTTCGGGCGCAAAAAAGTGATGCTCCTCGCGGGCGTCTGCTTCGTGCTTTCCGTTCCGGTGATTTGCTCGCCGTTCGGCTTTGAAGCACTCGTTCTCGGGCGTATTCTCCAAGGCGCGGCTGCCGGGCTCATCGGCGTTGTCGTTCCGCTTTATCTTGCGGAATGCCTCACGGCGGACAAGCGTGGCTTCGGCACGGGAATGTTCCAGTTCATGCTCACGGTCGGACTCGTTTTCGCGGCGGTCGCCGGGATTATTTGTGCGGAATACGTGGACGGAGTTGAAACGGCGGAATACGCGACGGTCGCGGACAAAGCGTCGGCGATTTTCGCTGCGAAAGACTTGGCATGGCGCGCTATTTTCTGGATTTGTGCAATCCCGGGCGTGATCTTCACGGTCGGCGCGCTTTTCATTTCCGAATCCGCCCGCTGGCTCTACGGCAAGGGTAAAACGGAAGCCGCTCTTAAGGCTCTTGAGCGTTCCCGCGGTCCGGAACAGGCGAAAATCGAACTCGCCGGGATGGGCGCAGACAAGGCGGAAGAAACTTCCGTCGCCGAAGAAGCCGACAAGCCGAAGGATTCTCTTTTCCAGAAAAAATACATTGTCCCGTTCGTTCTCGCCGTCGTTATTCTCGCCTGCAATCAGGCAACGGGCGTGAACTCCGTGCTCGCTTACATTGTTGACGTGCTCAAGCAGGCCGGGCTCGAAGGCTCACTCGCGAATCAGGGCGACCTCGTCGTTAAGATTCTGAACATGGTCATGACGATTTTCGCCATGATTCTTGTTGACCGCAAGGGGCGCAAGTTCCTCCTCACACTCGGGACTTCCGGAATTATCGTCGGTTTGCTCGGCGTTGCGTGCCTTTTCCTCAATTCGGAACGCAAGATGGTCGACTGCTCCGAAAAGTTCCGCTTCAGCTCCGTCACGAAGCTTGAAACGACGGTAAACGCCGAAGGTAAGGAAGTTTCGGAAAATGTGGTTTATGAAGCGGATATGCCGCTCCCGGCTCCGGTTCTCGCAAAAATTGCCAAGCTCGACGACGTTAAGGACTTCCAAGTCAAAATCGTTTACACGCAAGGCGAAGAAAAAGTCATCAAGACGATTATCGCCAAGCAGGATTCGCCGGTTGAAGACATCACGTTCAAGGTGAAGCAAACGAAGAATGACGAAGGCACGGAAGTGCTTCCCTTCAATGTGGAATCCATCGAAGTCGGACCGCTCCCGAGCGCGCTCAACGGCTGGCTCGTTACGTTCTTCTTCGCGATCTTCATTGCGTCGTTCGCGGTCGGACCGGGCGTTTGCGTTTGGCTTGCGCTCTCCGAACTTATGCCGAACCGCATCCGCGCGATGGGGATGTCGATTGCGCTTCTGATCAACCAAGGGGTTTCCACGGTTATCGCGGGAACGTTTCTCCCGGTTGTCGGCAACTTCGGCTACTCGACAATCTTCTTCTTCTGTGCGGGCTGCACGGTGATTTACTGGATTACCGCCGTGTTCTTCCTGCCGGAAACGAAGGGACGTACGCTCGAAGAAATCGAAGCTTACTTCGAAGGCAAAAAGAAATAAGCGCATTGTGCGTTTTTCAAAAAAAGCGTTCCCGTGGCGAAAGTCGCGGGAACGCTTTTTTTTTTGCGAAAATGCGCCTGTGGCTTTTTCGTTCCCGCGTCGGAAAGCTTCCGTTGTGCATGGGATTTTCATGAATTGAGCTTGCGGATTGCTCTGTTTTTTCGGAAAATTCGCTAATCGCCGGTTTTCTAGGCGAGGAATTTTAATTCTGCTTAATCCCAAATTCACTACCGTTTATGAACTCTTGTCCGATTTTCTCTAAGAATTTCTTGCTCGTTGCAGGGCTTCTTGCGGCCTCTGCGGGAACGCTTACCGCCGTTTCTCCGACGGAAGTTTTCAGCGATCCGTTAGTCAGTTATCAATGGCAATGGCATCCGGACCAAGGCGGGATTAACATCGCTGATGTATGGGACAGCGGTGTCACGGGCGAAGGAGTTGTCATCGGGATTGCGGGATATTGGGTCGAACCGTTTCACGAAGACTTGAATGTTTCGACTTACAACCCGGGAACAAATTGGCAGACGGCGGATTTGAGTCAGGGCTTGAGCTATGACTTTAATCGGCCCGGCACATCGCCGAAAGAGACGGACGATCAATTTTATCCGAATGAAAACGCGCACGAAACCGCCGGCGCCGGTATGGCGGGAGCTGTCGGCGGGAACGGAGTCGGGCTCGTCGGGGCCGCTCCGGGGTCAACGATTGCGGGGTTGCGAGGTCATTATAGAGCCGAGACGTTTTTGTGGGCTTCCGGAGTTGCGGCGGACGGAACTTACCTCGGAGAGGCGGAGATTGACGTTAAGAATTTTTACCTGGGTTCGTTTTACGGCTATAGCGGAGATCTTTCGAAAGACTCAGTCGGAGAGTATTTGAATCTCGCGGCGCAAAACAATGTTGTTTTTACCTGTAGTGCGTATAATTCCCGCGGCGAATCCAACCACCAGTACGGATTCCCGTCGAACTGCGGTTGGTTGCCGGAAGCCAATCATGCTTCCGTGATCAATGTTGCCGCGACGGACAAGTTCCGGCGCTACGCGAGTTTTTCCGATTACGGCGCCAATGTCTTTATTGCGGCTCCGGGAAATGCTGTGCCGTCGACGGACAGAACCGGAGATCTCGGCTATACCTCCGGATATTCCTGGGCTCCGAGCGGAAACTACTACTCTTTCGGCGGGACTTCCGCTGCCGGACCGCTTGTCGCCGGCGTGATGGCTTTGGGAAAGCAGGTTTGCCCGGACATGGATGCGCGTTGGGCAAAGCACGCGCTCGCATGGAGTTCCGGACACAACGAAGCTCCGAACATTGATCCCGACGAGTTTCACTACGCATGGGAATCGCCTACCGGATTTTGGCAGAAAAACAACGGCGGCTATTGGTTTAATAACAACTACGGTTTCGGCTTAGTCGATCCCGTAAAATTCGTTGATGCAACTCGCGACATTCTCTATACGACGACGGGAACGACGTTTACGCAGACTTCGGCGGGAATTGAAAAAATCGCTTCAACCGAAACCGCTACGGGAACGTTGCGTACGGCGGAGTTCTCGGTAAAAATCGGCGACGGTGCTCTGGCGCAAAACATCGAAACCGTTTCCGTGCATGTGGAATTCTCCGATGCCGCTCAGGTCAACTTGGATTTGACAACGCTGAAAGTTACTTTGATCGCACCGGATGATGCCAAAAGTATCGTTATTCAAGGTTCGGTCGGCGATGCTTCAACGACGGCGGATGCTAAACACTTTTCCGGATACAAGTTCCTCTCAAATGCGTTTTGGGGAGCAAGCTACGGAGCCGAAAACTGGCGCGTTCTCGTCGAATATTCCGTCGACGACGGTGTTAATACGACGGATTGGGTTTCCGTAGACTCCGTGGAATTTACGCAGGGCGAAGTAATTTTTGAAGCCGACGACGTTGCAATCGCGGAATCCGAATCCGTAAATGCGGATATGCTTGCGCTGGAAAGCGGAAGCTTTTCCGTCGCGGGAACGATGCGTGTTGAAGATTCCGTTTCGATTAACGCGGGAACTTTTGAACTCGCGGAAAGCGGAACGCTCGCTGCCTACACGGGCGGTGTTTTCGGTGCCGAAAAAGGTGTGAAATACACACAAAACGGCGGGAGTGCGACGATTCGCGGCGACGCAACGTTTAAGCGCGGTGCAACGCTCAATGGCGGTACGCTCAATCTCTACAAAACGCTTGCCGCGGGAACGGGAATGACTGTTAACGGAGGCACGCTCAATGTCGGCGCAACCGGTACGGAAATTTCGGTCGGGGCGGCGCTTCCGGTTTACGGAGGTAAGCTTGTTTTGGCGGAAAATGCAATGTTCGGGACTGCTCTGAATGTTGAAGGCGGCTTCGTCGAAATTAACAACGGCGCGACGCTCTCGAAAAAAGTCGCTGTCGGCAAAAACGGCGAAGAGGCTATCGGCGGTTCGCTTTCGGCGGCGGGAACGATTGTCGCAAAATCCGGAATCGAATTCGCGGGAAAAGCAACGGGAACATTTGCAAAAGATACGGCGATTAAAGAAGGCGGTCTGACGCTTTCCGGCGGAAGTGTTGTTTGGAGCGGGATGCTGACGGTTGACGGCGGTATCACAGTCAGCAGCGGTGCGCTGGGAAGTACGGCAGGAAATATTGCCTCTTATGCCGGAAACGTGACAAATGCGGGAACACTGGGGATTGCTGCGAATGCTTCCGTGGTCTTTGCTGAAGGCGCAACCTTCATAAACGGAGCAAACAAAATTGATTTGGCGAGCGGCTCTGCGTTGCGCTTGGAGTCCGGAATCAGCGGAAACAATCTCGCGGGAACTCTGAGCGGTTCGGGAAAACTGACGCTGACGCAAGACACCGATTTCGATGCGAATGTTGATGCATTTGCGGGAACGCTTGCAATTGAGAACGGAGTGCTGTCTGTCGGCGCGGGTGCAAATTTGAATCTTGCAACGAATGCTGTTTTGGAACTCGGTGTCTCCGATGCGGCGGATTGGCTTGCTGTAAACGTCGCAAGCGGCGGAAACGTCAGCTTCGCGAAAGGTTCGGGGTTGATTGTTAATTTTACCGGGGTCTTGGGCGAAACGTCGGAATTTACCGTTATGAACTGGGCAGACGATGCATCGGTTTCCGGCTTGTTCAACTTGGAGCGCGGCGATGGAATTGCGCTTTATGTCGGCGGAGTTGAGTATGCAAACGATAATTGGACCTTTGAGGTTGCCCAAAATTCCCTGAAATTAAAGCTCGATGTCGTTGTCGTCGACATCAGGGAAGCGCAGCAAAACGCAGTCCTTTCCGATGAGGGCTATATCGCGAATTTTGCCGTGTCGCTCACGGAATACAGCGGGATCGTTTCCGGAAAAGGAGACGTGAATTCCGTCGGAACATTGGCGTTTTCCGGGAATTTTGCCAATCTTTCCGGCACGGTTTATGTCAACGCCGGAAGTTTCACCATAAAGGAAGCCGCAACGCTTGGGTCCGAAAATTATGTTGTCGCCGCTGCCGGAACTTTGAGTCTCGAAGGGACTCGTGATTTCGGACAAAGCGTTGCCGGCGCGGGAGCGCTTGTAACCAACGGTAATATTACCCTTAGCGGAGATGCAAGCGCCCACACGGGAACGACGAAAGTTGAATCCGGAACCTTGACGATTGCCCAAGGCGCAAAGCTTGGAACCGGCGCTTTCAACGTCGCGGGAACGTTGGGATTGGTCGGAGACCGCACGTTCAACAACGCAAGCACCGGAGCGGGAACGCTTGATGTTATTTCCGGAACGACGACGTTTACGACGAATGTCGGTACCGAAAACTTTGATATTTCCGAAAATGCCGCCGCAAGTTTTGAAGGCACGGCAACCGGTTTTTCCGGGAAACTCACGGGCGCGGGAACTTTGGCGACCGCGAAGGATTTTGTCTTGTCGGGCGATGCTTCCGGTTTTGAAGGGAAAACTTCCGTCAAGGCGGGAACGTTTACCGTCACCGAAGCCGCAAGCTTAGGGACCGGAGATTTTGAAGTTGCGGGAACGCTTGCGCTGAAGGGAAATCGCACTTTCGGCAATACGACATCCGGCGCGGGAACACTTAGTGTTGCTTCGGGAACGACAACGTTCATGAAAAATGTCGGCACTGCAAAACTGGATATTTCCGCAGATGCCGTCGCAAAATTTGATGCCGTTGCCGGATTCGCGGGAACGCTCACGGGCGCGGGGGCGCTTACGACCGAAAAAGATTTTTCTTTCTCCGGCGACGCTTCCGGATTTAGCGGAAAAACCTCCGTTACGGCGGGAACGTTCGCCGTCGCCGCCGGCTCGAAATTAGGAAGCGGCGTGTTTGAAGTTGACGGCGTTTTGGCGCTAAGCGGCGACCGAACCTTTGAAAATACGACGAGCGGGAAAGGCTTGATTGATCTCGTTTCCGGAACAACCGCTTTTGCAACGGCTGTCGGCGTGGCAAAGTTGGATATTTCCGAAAATGCCGTCGCAAAGTTTGAAGGCGACGACGCCGGCTTCTCGGGAACACTCACGGGCGCGGGAGCACTGACAACGGCAAAAGATTTTTCGCTCTCCGGCGACGCTTCCGGATTTAGCGGAAAAACCTCTGTTACGGGGGGGACATTTGCCGTCGCTTCCGGAACCGAATTAGGAACCGGCGATTTTGAACTCGCGGGGAATTTGGATTTGGACGGGACGCGTCGTTTTTCCAATAAAATTTCCGGCGACGGGGCGCTGGTCGTGCGCGGCGATGTAATATTTGAAGCCGATGCATCGGCGTTTTCCGGGAAAACGCAAATCGAGCAGGGCGGGAAACTCACGCTCCCGCAATCTTCGGAAATCGGAAGTGAATTTGTCGTTTACGGAGAGTTAAACCTCGAAGGTACGAGGACTTTTGCCAATACAACGAGCGGAAGCGGAACGATTGCGCTCGCTCCCGCATCGAATCTTGCGTTCGCAAATAATGTCGGAGCAAAAACAATTTCCGTTGCAGAAGGAGCGACACTTCGAGGCGGAGTTACGATGACTTACGGTGCAGGATCGAGAATCGTGATTGCCGGAGAATTGCAGCTCAATCTTGATAAGGGGGAAACCGTCGTACTCAATGGCGGGCGCGCGGTCCTTGAAACTTCGTCGTCTTTGAATTTCCTCACGAAAAAACCGGTGGCAATGAAATTGCGAGACGAAACCGGAGTCGACAAATTGGCGGACGGCGAGACGGTTTCGATTTTCACGGACGGCATCGTCGAAGGCGATGTGCTTGGCTTCCTTGAAAACGACGCAATTCTGTCGGACTTTGCCGCGCGTTCCATGGTGGTTTACGATCTTTCACACGGCTTAAATGTTCGTGTCGCTTCCGGAATTGCCGAAAATGCGGATGTCGACACCGCCGGCTTGAGCGAAAGCTATTTGGCGTGGAGCATGAAAGATGCGCGAAATACTTTCGACTCCATTCAAAGCGGATTTTGGAACATCGACGATCCGGTACTTTCCGGCGGGAACGATCCGCTCTTGCGGGCGATTTTGGGCGGAGATTCCTCTGCGGCGCGCGCTGTGCTCGACCGCCTTTCCCCGAAAAGCTACGCCGCAATGGTGGCGATGGCGGCGGAGTCTTTCCACTCGGACGTTCGCAGTGTCGCCTCCCGATTGGAGCAGCGCCGCTACGACAGATTTGCGGAAAATGCCCGTTGGGAATTCTTCGCACAAGCGCAATTCAGTTCATTTGAAACCGACACGAAAACGGATTCGGCGATGTTTGACTTCGATACGAACGGCGTGTTCGCGGGAGCTGATTACAAAACAAGCGCCGAAACGATTGTCGGTATCGCCTTCGGAGCTGACAACGGCGAGGCGAAAATCCACAACGGCGGCGGCAAAATCGAATCTTCCGATCTTCGTTTTACGGCTTATTTCGGAAAAACATTCAACGACCGTTTTTATCTGAACGCGGGAACGCAACTCGGCTATGCAAATTACGATGTAAAACGCAAAACCGACTACGGGAACGCCCGAGGTGATACGCACGGGCTGAGCGGCGGCGTTTTTGCCGAAACCGGCGCACTGCTGACTTTGTCCGAAAAGGAAAATATCTTCGCAATGCCCTATATCGGTTTGGCATACACGCATTCTCAAATTGACGGATTTGAAGAAGACGGAACCGAAAAAGCGTTCGATGCGGATACCATTAAGGGCGACAGCCTGCGTGCGCGTATCGGGTGCGGCTTCTCGTGGGGATTTGACCTCGCGGGAACGGATTGGCGCCTGGGATTGGATCTCGCATATTCGCACGATTTCCTCGGCGACGAAGTCGATGTCGAAGTTATGTCGAAGGGCGGAGATTTTATTGCGGAAACGGCAAAAGCGCTTCCGGAAGATGTTTTCTCCGCCGGGCCGACGCTGAACGTAAATCTCAATTCGACCATGAGCATTTACGGCGGCTACACGTTTAGCACGGGAACGGACGCTTATACGAATCACAGCACCAATCTCGGTTTCCGTATGCGTTTCTAAATCGGGATTCTGAAAAATCAGTCTCGTTCCGAAGAGCGTTCCCGCGGGTGTTTCTGCGGGAACGTTTTTTCTCTGCGCTATGCGAATTCGCTTGCCAATTGAAGTTTATTCCGTGAAGGTTTTTTGATAAATTTAACGTTTCTTTTTTTATGAAGTCTTTGGTTATCGCAGAAAAGCCGTCCGTTGCAAAAGATATTGCGAAGGTTTTGAAGGTTCCCGCAAAGGGAGATATTTTCGAAAATAACGAATACGTCATTTCCTCGGCAGTCGGGCATTTGGTGTCTCTTTGCGATCCGGACGATTATGATGCGAAGTTGAAACGTTGGTCGCGTAAGACGCTTCCGATTCTTCCGAAAACTTTTAAACTCAAGGCTTCCGCCGAGCGCGGCGCGAAAGATCAGTTTTTAAAACTGAAAAAACTCATGGAACGCGCAGACGTCGATTGCGTTATCAACGCGTGCGACGCCGGGCGGGAAGGAGAATTGATTTTTGCTTACATTTACGATCTCGCCGGTTGCCGAAAGGCAACTAAGCGCCTTTGGCTGACAAGCATGACGCCGACTGCCGTGCGCGAGGGCTTTGAAAATCTTCTCGCCGGAGAAGAAAAATTCAATCTCTGCGAAGCCGCACGTTGCCGAGCCGAATCCGATTGGCTTATCGGCATGAACGGAACGCGAGCCGTTACTTTGCGGACGAGCCCGGCGGGAAAAGGACAGGTGGCGACGGTCGGTCGCGTGCAAACCCCGACGCTCTCGCTGATTGTTCAGCGCGAACTCGATATTCGTAATTTTGACCCGAAGGCGTATTGGCGCATTGTCGGCGAATTCGGACTTGCCGCGGGAACGTACGAAGGCGTTTACCAACGTCCGGATTTTAAAAAATCCGACAAAAACGACGGGAACGCCGAAGCCGGCGACAAAGCTGACCGCATTTGGAACAAAGAGCAGGCGGAAGCGATTTTTGAAGCCTGCAAAAATGCGGGAACGGGAACGATTACCGAAGAGAAAAAACACACAACCGAAGCTTGCCAGCGCCTTTACGATTTGACGACGCTTCAGCGCGAAGCCAACAAACGTTTCGGGTTCCCGGCGACGAAAACGCTTCAAATCGCACAAGCTCTCTACGAAAAACACAAGGCAACCACCTATCCGCGAACCGATTCGCGGGCGCTTCCCGAAGATTATATCGGCACTTGCTACCGTACGCTCGAAGCCCTCGAAGTGCGCGGAAACGTCGGAAAATTTGCCGCGCGCGTTTGCGAAAATAAATGGGTACGCCCGAACAAACGCATCTTCAATAACAAGGAAATTTCCGATCACTTTGCGATTATTCCGACCGACCAGCCGCCCAAAAGCGCTCTTTCCGCCGACGAGGAAAAAATCTATGACATGGTCGTTCGTCGATTTATCGCCGTGTTTTTTCCTCCTGCGGAGTTCGACGTAACAACGCGTATGACTTGCGTTGCCGGGCATAATTTTAAAACCGAAGGAAAAGTTCTCGTCGTTCCCGGCTGGAAAGAAATCTACGGGCGCGAGGAAGGGAAAGCCGAAGATTCGCTTCCGGCGGTAACGGATGCGGACGGCGTGCCCGCGCAGGCGAAAGTCCTTGAAGTGCAGTGCCAGGAAGAATCAACAAAACCGCCGGCGCGCTACACCGAAGCGACGCTCCTGGCGGCGATGGAAAGCGCCGGAAAATTCGTCGAAGACGAAGAGCTCGCTCTTGCAATGAAAGAGCGCGGGCTCGGAACGCCGGCAACGCGTGCGGGAATCATTGATCATTTAATTAAAACAAAATACGTCGATCGAGCCGGGCGTGATTTGGTGCCGACGATCAAGGCGGAACAGCTGATGGCGTTTCTCAAGGTAACGGATGTCGAAATTCTCACCAGCCCGGCGATGACCGGCGATTGGGAATTCCGCTTGCAGGAAGTCGCCGAAGGCAAGCGTTCCCGTAAGGAATTCATGGAAGGCATTGTTTCGCTTGCGACGCAAATCGTCGAAAAAGTCGGCTCCGACGGCGGCGACGATCAGTGGAACGAAACCGACATTATTTCTCCGACGGACGGAAAGGTTTTGCTCGAAAATTATCGACTTTATCGTTCGCAGGATTCGGTTGTCGTAGGCAACGGCCGTTCTTTTCCGGCTCTTGTTATTTATAAAAATGCAAGCGGACACAACCTGACGATTGAGGAGGTTCGGACGCTTGTTTCGGCGGGTGAAATCGGTCCGATCGAGGACTTTAAATCTCGATTCGGCAAACCGTTTACGGCGACACTCAAGCTCGAAAAAAATGAAAGCGGACTTTTGCGTTCGACCTTTGTTTTCCCGGAACGCGAAGGCGATGCGGCGGCAGCGGCGTTCGATTATTCCACGGGAACGGTCATCGGCGAATGCCCTGTAACCAAACTCAAAATTTACGACACGCCGAACGGTTATCGCCCCAATCCGGAAGAAGCGAAAGCGCAAAAAAATACTCCGTTCTCGATGGCAAAGAAAATGCTCGGAGCCGAAATTACGCTCGAGCAAGTGCAAAAACTTTTGACCGAAGGCAAAACGGATTTAATCCAAGGATTTATTTCCAATCGTACGAAACGTCCGTTCGACGCGTTTTTGTGTTTGGGAAAAAATTCGACGAAGGTGCGTTTCGAGTTCCCGCCGCGTGAAGCCAAGCCGAAAGCGGAAAAGAAAAAAACACCCGCCAAGCGCAAGCTCATCAAAAAGCCGGCGAGCGGCGCGGGAATCAAAGCCAACGACGATACCGACATTCAAGTCGGATAATGTTTCCGAATAAAATAGTTAATTGCTTGTTGGCATGAGCGTTCGTATTTGCGAACTCGATTCGGAGAATTATTTCCGGAAAATTGCCGCGCACTACGGGAGCGACGAAAATATTTTTTTGCTCAATCCGACATGGAGCGGCGCTCAACGCTCCGTTGCCGAAACCTTGATAGGTCAATTTGAAAAAGCTTCTCCGGATGTTCGCGGAAAAATCTTTATCGCCAGCGGCGGGAGCGGCGGAAAAATCCGCTTCGTTGCCCACACGCAGAAAAGTTTGGAAGCCAGCGCGCATGCACTGATTCGGCATTTGAAAATTTCTGCGGGAACGGCGTTTAACTGCTTTTCCTGCCTGCCGCCGTGGCATATCAGCGGATTGATGACTTATGTCCGTTCCCGTGTATCCGGCGGAAAATTACATATCGCTTCCGATACCGGCTTTCATAATGCGTCTTCTTTGGAAAATTTTCGAGATTTTGCAGGAGAATTTTGGACAGTCTCTCTCGTTCCTACGCAATTGATGCGTATTTTTGATTTGCCCGGAGGCGTGAATTGGTTGCGACAATTTGATTTTATTTTGCTCGGAGGGGCTGCCGTTCCCGTCGGACTGATTGAACGGGCTCAAGCGGAAAAATTGAATTTCGGAATCGGATACGGCATGACGGAGACGGCATCGCTCGTGAGTCTTTGGAAAAACGGAGAAGGCGAAGAAATCGCGGGAACGACGCTTCCGCACGCGAAAATCACGCTTTCCGAAGCTGATTCCCGAATCCGCATTGCGGCTGATTCATTGGGCGAAACGCTGGACGAAAGCGGCGTTTTACTTCCGAATCCGAACGGTATTTTTGAAACCAACGACGAAGGGTGTTTCAACAAATCCGCTCGTCTTCGGGTGCTTGGGCGCGCGGATCGTTACATCAACTCGGGCGGCGAAAAAATCGATCCGAAACTTGTCGAAAACGCCTTGCGCGATGCGGGCGCGAAAGAGGTTTTGGTGGCAGGAGAGCCTGATGCCGAGTGGGGACAACGCGTTGTAGCGCTTTTGGTGTCGCCGTTCCCGCAGGACACGATCTGCCGCTTGCGTGAAAAACTTCCTTCGTGGATGTTGCCCAAACGCCTTATTCCCGTTCCCGTACTTCCGATTGATTCTAAAGGAAAAGTCGATTGCATCGCATTAGATAGGATTTTATCGGAGAAAAATTCTTAAAATTTTCCGGATGCCGCTCTCCGATAAGCGTATTCTTTGTTTCCGGAAAGACCTCACAAAAAAAGCGTTCCCGTGAAAAGGAACGCTTTTTTGCGAAAGTTTATTTTTATTAAACCTTTTTGTTTTCTTGCGCCAAGAACGCAAGAATCGCCTTTTGCGTGTGGAGGCGGTTTTCCGCTTCGTCAAAAATGATGCTTTGCGGACCTTTCAGAACGCCTTCGGAAACTTCCTCGCCGATGTGCGCGGGCAGGCAGTGCATGAAATACGCGTCTTTTTTCGCAAGAGACATCAGATGTTCGTTGACCTGATAGGGACGGAATTCGCGCAGGCGGCGTTCTTTTTCGTCTTCCATGCCCATGCTCACCCAAACGTCCGTGTAAAGCACGTCTGCGCCTTTGGCGGCGGCTTCCGGATCCGTCGTGAAGGTGAAATTCGGCGCGATGCCGTCCGCTTCAAACTGCTTGTAAAGTTCCGCCGGCGGCTCGTAGCCCGCGGGACCGCAGAGCACGACTTCCATGCCGAGATGAACGCAACCGAGCGCGAACGTGTTGCCCATGTTGCAAGCCGTGTCGCCGATGAAAACGATTTTGCGCCCGCGAAGCGATTCGCCCATTTTTTTCGCGTTCCCGCCGCTCCAGCGTTCGGCGAGCGTGAACATGTCCGTGTAGAATTGGCACGGGTGGAGAAAATCGGAAAGGGCGTTGACGACGGGCATCGAGCCTTCGCGGACAAAGGTTTCGAGCAACGAATGTTCGTGGCAACGAATCACCATGCCGTGCAGATAGCGCGAAAGCACTTTCGCCGTGTCTTCCGGCGTTTCGCCGCGCGCGAGTTGCATATCGTCCGCGTTGAGCATGACGGGATTGCCGCCGAGTTCGCGCACGCCGACTTGGAAGGAGACACGCGTCCGCGTCGATTTTTTAAAGAACAGAAGCCCCCAGGATTGGTCGGCAAGCGGCTTCGGCGCATCCGCGCTCCCGCGCGTGGCTTTCAGCTTGGCGGCGAGTTCAAAAACGTAGGCGGCTTCTTCGACGCTCAAATCGGTTTCTTTCAAAAAATGTCTCATGTTCCGGCTGAATTGAATTAAAAATAAAAGAAAGAATTGAATCTTTGCGGAAAGAACCACGCAATTCAATTTTCGACAATTTGCGATGAAGAGCGCGAATACGCGGAAGGGAATTTTTATTTCTTTCCGGAAATTGGTAGATAAAAAAAGCAATTTCCCCTAGAATGTCGATCATGCGTTTTGCCCCGATTTTCAGCGTTTTGGTTGTTGCTTGTCTCTTAAATCTGACGGTGTTTGCCGAGGACGAATCAATGGCGGGAACGCATTGTATCGACACGAAAACTCCGGAGGCGTTTTCCGAGAGCGTTACGACATTTTGGAGTGGTGACGGGAACGGGTTTGTCGGAGCTTGGAATTCCGGCTATGCCGTGCGTTGGCAGAAGACGGAGACTGCGGGAAAGGACGCGCCGATTCAGTACTCTGCATATCTTAGCGGAATGAAGATTTTCGGCGTTCCCGCAGAGCAGATTAAGTTGGAAGTCGTTGCCGGAAAGCTTTGCGAAATTGAAATTATGTTTTTCAATAAGGGCGACACGGCATCGCGTTTGGGATTCGGTTCCGAGAGCGTGAAGTCGCGCGGCGAGAAAAAGGATTTTACCGAGAAACAGTGGGAAAAGTGCGCTGATGAAATTCGTCGGGTTCTAGGAAAATTCGGCAAGGCGCGCCGCGGGAAAATCGGTTCGCTCAAATTGCGGCGTAGCGTTGAGATTTGGGAAAACGGAGCCAATGCATTTCTGTTGGATGCGCAGGAAAACGAGTTCGTGCGCGTACTTGTTGTTCCTCGTGTTCAATTAAAGAAGCTGATGTCTTCGGCTGCGGAGCGTGCCAAAGGAGACTTGCGGGAAAATGTCGTTCGTCGCCCCAACGGAGACGTACTCGTCGGGGAAATTCCGATGGTCGACCAAGGGCAGAAAGGCTATTGCGTTCCCGCGACGATTGAGCGCGTTTTGCGTTATTACGGGATCAGCGAACTCGATATGCACAAAATTGCGGAGTTGGCGGAGACAAATGTCGGAGGCGGAACGACGATGCCCGATGTTGTTCGCGGCGTAGGGCCTGTTGTTAAAAAAAATCGCCTGAAATTTGCGACGCGCCGCATGCAGTTTGCAAAAATTCGTCAATGCGTGGACAAGGGAATTCCGATGTTTTGGTGTATGTTTGCGGCTCCGGATTATTTAAACCGCTTGCGGGCAAATACTTTGGAGCGTGCGGCGGTTTCGGATTTTTCCGCGTTTGCCAAAAAACTCAAAAATGCCGACAAGCTCGAAATTCCGCGAAACGAATTGATGCGCCACGCTCACGTGTGTCTCATCATCGGTTATAATTCTAAAACAAAAGAAGTTTGTGTATCCGATTCTTGGGGCGACCATACGGCTGAGCAGTGGATTGCTTTTGAAGACGCTCTTTATGTTACGCAGAAAAACGCGTCGCTTTATATTCTTGAAAAATAAAATCTCGAACGGTTTCTATCGGCGTAAAATGCTCGGCGGAAGCGGAATTCCCCATTCGCGGGAACGCACATTTGACAAGCGGGCGTTCTTGTTGGAAACTATGAGAAAATGTCCATGTTCAAATTAGTTTTTAGTTCAGCGCTTCTCTCTCTATTGCTTTGTATTTTTCCTTCGGAGCTTTGCGCCCAGCAAATTTCGGCGCGCCGGATTGCCGCTTTGATTGAGGAAATAACGGCGTTGCGTGATGAAGTGAATCGTTTGCGCGTGGACGTGGAAGATTTGCGCGCGGAAAATGTGCGTTTGGAAGAATTGGTTCGCAGTAAGAAACGTTCGTCGAGCGATGCCGCGGAAATTGCTGCGTTGCGTGTGGAAATCAACAACAAACTGGAGGCTCAGCGCCGTGAGATTTCTGCCGAGACCGAGAAACGTATTGCGCGTGTAAGCGCGGAAGTCAACGAAGCTTTGAACAATATGCGGCGCCAGGTTAACGCCGCGTTGGATTCCGTTCATACGGACAAACCGGTAAAGCCGGCAACTCCGTTGAAAGAACCGAAGGATCTTCCCGCAAAAGGAATTCAATATAAAATTAAAGCAGGGGATACGCTTTCTAAAATCGCGCGGGAACACCGCTCGAAGTTGGACTGGATTCTTTATGTGAATCCCGGATTGGATGCGAACCGCCTTCAGCTCGGCAAGGAAATCGTCATCCCGCAGGCAGAATAAAACACTCTCGACAACATCATGGCACAATCCAAGAAAAAACTCGGTCACGGTCGCGGTATTCACGATCTGATTTCTCAGTCTGCGGTCAAAAAAGCCGCGAATGCTTCTTTTAAGAAAAACGTTCCCGTCGCTTCGGCTTCCGGCGCCGTTCCCGTGAGCAAAACAGCGGTGCCGATTCCGGCGGCAAATCTTCCCGTTTCGCCGTTTCGCGATTTGCCGATAGAGGCAATTTCCGCCTCGCCTAATCAGTCGCGCCGGAATTTTGCTGCCGATGCGTTGAACGAACTCGCCGATTCCATCCGCGCTGAAGGACTGATGCAACCGATTGTCGTTCGGGAAAAAAGTAAAGGAGAATTTCAGCTTATCGCGGGCGAACGCCGTTGGCGCGCATGTAAGCTAATCGGAATGAAAACAATTTCCGCACGCGTCGTTAAGGCAAGCGATGCTTCCAGCGCGGCGATGACACTGATTGAAAATCTTCAGCGGGAAAATCTTGACCCGATTGAAGAAGCTTTCGGCATCGGGAGTTTGATGCGCGATTTCAATCTTACACAGGAAGCCGTTTCGGAGCGCGTCGGCAAGGCTCGATCATCCGTCGCGAACTCGTTGCGCTTGCTCTCGCTTGACAGGGAAATTCAGGGTTACATCTCCAAGGGGCAACTTAGCGTCGGACACGCAAAGGTGCTATTGGGAATCGACAATGAGATGGAGCGGCTTTTGCTCGCCCGGCGCTTTGTCGAATCTGCGTGCAGCGTGCGTGATGCCGAAAAACTTGCCAAGAAGCTCAAGGACGGAAAGGCGGATGCCAAGAGCGGAAGCGGCGACGTTCCCGTAATTCGCCAAATATCTCAGGAGATTTTCAATATCGAAAAGAATCTCTGTTCGCATTTGCATACGAAAGTTCAGGTTAAGCACGGGAAGAACTCGGGGAAAATCATTATCGAGTATCACGGGAACGACGATCTTGCGCGCCTCCTCGAATGCTTCGGGCTCTAATCCGTAACGGAGAATTTTACAATGTCACAGAGAACTGTTCGCGTTAACGAATTGCTTCGCCTCGAAATCAGTGAACAACTTCACCGGCGCTGGCCGACGGAAAGCGTTCGCGTAACGATTACCGCTGTCGATATTTCGCCGGATCTGCGGGAAGCCCGTATCTATTATTCCGTCATCGGCGGGAAGGAAGATCGTCTCGCGGCGCGTCGCCTTTTTGAGCGTGTTTCAAAGACTCTGCGCATGGAAGTCTCCAAGCGCGTTATTTTGAAGTACACGCCGGCGTACCGATTTGTGGAAGACAAAGGTGTTGCCCATGGCGTTTCCGTGATTGACCTGCTGGATCAGGTTGCTGCCGAAGATGCGGCGCGCGATGAAAAATACGGAACGCAAGAGCAGGGAAATGATTAAATTTTCCTCGAAAAATATAAAAAAAGAAAACAGCCGGTTTTAAGAATGTTAAATCCGGCTGTTTTTTTATATCGATTTTATCGGATATGCCGTTCCCGCGTATTGTTAGCGATTCTTGCAGAGCGAACAGGCGGACGGCGAAATGGCGAGCCCGCCTTTGGAGGTTTCCCGCAGCTCGGCGGGCATACGGCGACCGACATCCTGCATGGCGAAAATCGCGTCGTCAAGCGTTACACGCGGGGAAATTCCGGCGAGAGCAAGCGATGCCGCAAGGTAAGAATGAACGGCAAACATCCCGTTGCGCGATACGCAGGGAACCTCGACAAAACCTCCGATCGGATCGCAGACTAACCCGAGCGTGTTGATGAGCGCAAACGTTCCCGCAGCGCAGGCCTGACGCGGTGTGCCGCCGAGAGCTTCGACGATTGCCGCCGCCGCAATCGCGGAGGCACTCCCGACCTCCGCTTGGCATCCGCCTTGCGCTCCCGCGATAAACGCCTTGTCCGCAATAATCATACCGATGCCGCTCGCCGTAAAAAGCGCCCGGGTGAGCGTGTCTTCATCAAGGCCGCGCGTTTCCTCCAAAAGCGTCAGGCACGCGGGAACGATGCCTGCGGAACCGGCTGTCGGCGTCGCAACGATTTTGCCGAACTGCGCATTGGTTTCCAAGACGGCATAGCCGTACGCAACAAGACGCGTCAATTCGGCTCCGAGTAGCGTGTTCCCGCCGGCGGCGTACTCAAGGATTTTTCGGGCATCTCCGCCGGAAAGCCCGCTTGGGGACGCTGATGTGATTTCCAAGCCGCGCTTGACGGACTGCCGCATGGTGCGAAAATGCTCGCGCATTTTTTCAAAGTTTTCTTCTCGGGAAACTCCGGAAAAAAGAGTTTCGCGGCGTAACGCAAGTTCACCGACGGAAATGGAGTCCTGCTCGCAAATCGCGAGCATTTCGGCGGCGTTTTCGTAGTCGTAATCAGGAGCTTGGTTCATCGGAAAAATCAGCAAATTTTCGGAATGCGGACACCGCGTTTTACGAACGGAATTTTAAGTAAAACGCTCATGCAGTCATCCGGAATCGGAGAATCGGTTTTGATAACGGTAAACGCATCATTTTCCCGCATTTTTCGAGCGGTGATAATCGTCGCAATGTTGGCTTCGACGCAAGAAAGCAATCCGGTAACACGCGCAAGAAAGCCGGGACGGTCGAGATGCCAGCATACGATGGAATCAAGCGTGCCCGAAAGGCGGGTTTCGAAACTGTCGATTTCTCGAATTTCGACGTTCCCGCCGCCGACGCTCGCTCCCGTCACAATGAGGTTTTCTCCGTCCGGAAAATAGAATGTGATACGAGCCGAGTTCGGATGTGCGTCGGCTCCGAGATCGACAGTTTCGAAATCGACGCCGATTCCGCGTTTGCGCGCGAGTGTAAGCGAGTCCTTGAGGCGTTCGTCGTCCGGGCTCAAGCCGAGTAAGCCGGCAACGATTCCGCGATCCGTCGCGTGTCCTTTTCCCGTGGCGGCAAATGAACCGTGAAGCTCTATTTTTACGCGCGCAAACGCCGCAAAGCTTTTGGCAAGATGATGCGCAAGCAGTCCGAGGCGAACCGCGCCCGCCGTATGCGAACTGGAAGGCCCGACCATTGCCGGCCCGATAACGTCAAACGCGGAGATATTCATTACGGCATTGTAGAATTTTCATTTCCTTCCTAAAAGCGAAAAATAGAAATTTGCGTAATCTGTTTCCTAACAAAATCCTAACTTTCGGGCGGTTGACATTCCGTTTGAAATCGGGGATCGTTTCCGAATTGTTTGAATATTTTCAAAAATTTAACCCAACTAAAGTAACACTATGACAATGCTACTTTTTCAGGTCTTCGGTGGCTTGGCGATTTTCATCTTCGGGATGAAATTGATGGGCGACGGCCTCCATAACGTTGCCGGAGACAAAATGCGAACGGTCTTGCGCCTCTTCTCCGCAAACCGCTTTGTCGGAATCCTTTCCGGCGCAACCGTCACGGCGGTTATTCAGTCCTCAAGCGCGAGCACCGTCATGGTTATCGGCTTCGTCAACGCGGGGCTTCTGACGCTTGTGCAAGCGATAGCAATTATTTTCGGCGCAAATATCGGGACGACGATTACCGCGCAAATTGTCGCCTTCGACATCGAGTGGATTATCATGCCGTCGATCATTCTCGGCTTGCTGTTGAGCTTCGTTCCCGCGCGCTCGATTCGCAATTGGAGCGAGACGGTCATCGGGCTCGGCTTCATCTTCCTCGGCATGACGCTGATGAGCGACGAGCTCAAGGAACTTGCGAAAGATCCCGCGTTCATGCAACTTTTTCAAACCTTTAAATGCGCTCCCGTCGACGGCGTGATTCCGCCGCTCGCGCTCCTCGGCGCAATCGGCGTCGGCTTGGTCGCGACGTTTATCGTGCAAAGCAGTTCGGCGGTTTCCGGGATTGTTATCGCGCTCGGCGTCGGCGGACTCGTCGACCTTTACACGGCGGTGGCGTTGATTCTCGGTTCGAACATCGGGACGACGGTTACGGCGCAGCTCGCGTCGCTTACGGCAAACCGCGTGGCAAAGCAGGCGGCTCTCGCACACACGCTCTTCAATGTGCTCGGCGTGATCATTATCGCGGGAACGTTCTGGTTCACGATTGACGGCGTGCCGATTTTCTTTAAAGCGGTTCAATTCTTCTCGGGAACATCCGGTCTTTCCCCGGAAGAAGCTCAGGGCTCGCTTGCTCGCGAAATTGCGAATGCACATACGATTTTCAATGTAACGGCAACGGTTATTTTGGTCGGATTCATTCCGCTCTTGGCAAAAATCTGCGAAAAAGTGATTCCGCTCGAAAAGGAAAAAACAAAGTTCCAACGCCTCGAACCGCACTTGCTTTACACGCCGTCCATCGCGCTGGCGCAAACGGCGGGAGCGCTTCGCAAAATGCTGAAAAAATCTTGGAAAATCGTCGATTGCGCGCTTTGTCTTTACAATAAAAACGACGAGAAAAATCAGGCAGTTCTCAAGCAACTCGAAAAGCGCGAAGCGGACGTTGACGAACGCCAAAAAGACATCACGGAATATTTGGCGAAGCTTATGCAGGTCCAGCTCACGACGCAGGAAGCCGAGCAAATTCCGTTGCTTTTGCACTGCACGAACGACGCGGAACGCCTTGGCGATTTGGCGTCCGACATTCGCGACATCATGAACCGCGTTCACGCGAACAAATACAAATTCAGCGAAAAAGCGGAAAAGGAATTTGACGATTTACACGCGCTTTTGACGAGCCTTGCGGATCTCGCGATTCGTCTTCTGGAAAAGAAATCGACGGACACGCTTCTTGAAGCGAAAGGCACGAAGCGCAAGATGAAAGATTTGCTCAATGCGGTTGAAGCTGACCACATGGCGCGCGTGAACGGCGGTTCCTGCTTGCCTGAAGTGAGCATTCTTTATCTGGAGTTGCTCGAAAATCTTCGCAAGATTTACAAAAACGTTGCGAACATCATCGACCGCGCGGAAATGTTTTACGACAAACTTCCGAAGCAACGTTCCGGCGCGCCAGCTTAAACATTGCGCCGCGCAGGGCAGGCGTTTTTGCCTTAGAAAGGCGAAATTTCTGTTCTCTTTTCCAAACAAAAAAGCGTTCCCGTGACGATCTCGCGGGAACGCTTTTTTTGAATCCTTAAGTAAAGATTGAATTCGCCGGCTTCGTCGATCCGCCCGCATTCGATTGACTTTTTGAAGGAAACTCGGGAAACTCGAAGCCTCTCATTTGAAGTTTCTTTCAAGGATTTAACCCAACCCAATTAACACTATGACGATGCTGCTTCTAAACGTTTTCGGCGGCTTAGCGATTTTCATCTTCGGGATGAAATTGATGAGCGACGGGCTTCACAATGTTGCCGGAGACAAAATGCGAACGGTCTTACGCCTCTTCTCCGCAAATCGCTTTGTCGGAATCCTTTCCGGCGCAACCGTCACGGCGGTGGTTCAATCTTCGAGCGCGAGTACCGTCATGGTTATCGGCTTCGTCAATGCGGGTCTTCTGACGCTTGTGCAAGCGATAGCGATTATTTTCGGCGCGAACATCGGGACGACGATTACCGCGCAAATTGTCGCTTTCGACATCGAGTGGATTATCATGCCGTCGATCATTCTCGGCTTGCTGTTAAGCTTCGTTCCCGCGCGCTCGATTCGCAATTGGAGCGAAACGGTCATCGGGCTCGGTTTTATCTTCTTCGGCATGACACTGATGAGCGGGCAACTCAAAACGCTCTCGACCGATCCCGCGTTCATGCAGCTTTTCCAAACTTTTAACTGCGCTCCCGTCGACGGCGTGATTCCCCCGCTCGCGCTCCTCGGCGCAATCGGTGTCGGCGTGATTGCGACATTCATCGTGCAAAGCAGTTCGGCGGTTTCCGGGATCGTTATCGCGCTCGGCGTCGGCGGGCTTGTCGATATTTACACGGCGGTGGCGTTGATTCTCGGTTCAAATATCGGGACGACGGTTACGGCGCAGCTCGCGTCGCTCACGGCAAACCGCGTGGCGAAGCAGGCGGCGCTCGCGCACACGCTTTTCAATGTGCTCGGCGTGGTCATTATCGCGGGAACGTTCTGGTTCACGATTGACGGCGAACCGATTTTCTTTAAAGCGGTAACGTGGTTCTCTGACGGGAACGATTTGCCGCGTCAAATCGCAAACGCGCATACGCTTTTCAACGTTACGGCGACCGTCGTCTTGGTCGGATTTATTCCGCTTCTGGCGAAAATTTGCGAGCGCGTCATTCCGCTCGACAAAGGACAGACCAAATTCCAACGCTTGGAGCAACACCTGCTTTACACGCCGTCCATCGCGCTGGCGCAAACGGCGGGAGCGCTTCGCAAAATGCTGAAAAAATCCTGGCAGATCGTCGATTGCACGCTTTGCCTTTACAATAAAAACGACGAGAAAAATCAGGCGGTTCTCAAGCAACTCGAAAAGCGCGAGGCGGATATTGACGAGCGTCAAAAAGATATTACGGATTACCTCGCGAAACTCATGCAGGTTAAACTCACGACGCAGGAAGCCGAGCAAATTCCGTTGCTTTTGCACTGCACGAACGACGCGGAACGCCTCGGTGATTTGGCTGCCGACATTCGCGACATCATGAACCGCGTTCACGCGAACAAATACAAATTCAGCGAAAAAGCGGAAAAGGAATTTGACGATTTACACACGCTTTTGACGAGCCTTGCAGATCTCGCGATTCGTCTTCTGGAAAAGAAATCGACGGACACGCTTCTTGAAGCGAAAGGCACGAAGCGCAAGATGAAAGATTTGCTCAATGCGGTTGAAGCCGACCACATGGCGCGCGTGAACGGCGGGTCCTGCTTGCCTGAAGTGAGCATTCTTTATCTGGAGTTGCTCGAAAATCTTCGCAAGATTTACAAAAACGTTGCGAACATCATCGACCGCGCGGAAATGTTTTACGACAAACTTCCGAAGCAACGCGCGGGCGCGCCCGCTTAAACATCGCGCCGCGCAGGACAGGCATTTTTGCCTTAAACAGGCAAAATTTCTGTTCTCTTTTCCAAACAAAAAAGCGTTCCCGTGACGATCTCGCGGGAACGCTTTTTTGTTTTCTCGGATTGTTAGTCCTGCTGTTTCTTAGGTTTGCGTCCGCGACGCTTTTTTTCCGGTTTCGGTTCTTCGAGTCCGAGACCATCGTCAAACTCGCTAGGGCGATCGTCGTCTTCGTCGTCCCAGCGCATGGTTTCGTCCTCTTCGAGGTCCTTATCATCGAATTCGGCGATATCTTTAACGGCGGAGAAGTCTTCTTCGCTTTTGGTTTTGAGCTTTTCGTCGTCATCATCGCTTCCGCTGATTTCGAAACCGTCGGGGATGAATTCGAGGATATCGATAATTTCGCGGAAGAGGTGCGTGGCGCGTCCTTCCATGAAGGCTTGTGTTTGTGCGTCGCGAATTTGTTCTTCGAGTTCCGTGGTTGTGAATTTCTGTTCGAAATCGATTTTGTCGTTCAGATAATTCACACGCAATTTCGTGATGTGGGAGAGGAAATCGGCGTAGGTGTTCTTGTTTTCGTCGAGTGTGTCCGGAAGTGCAAAAAGTTCTTCGTCGGTATCGAAGAAGGTTTCGTTGACGCGAACGAGGCGTGCGGTTTTGTCCGGATTGATTTTTTGGAGTTGGAACGGGATGAATGCATTCTCGACGATATCCATCGACAGCCCGTAGTCGCGCATGGCGTCGAGCAGGTCGAGGATGTAGCTCATTTGGCGCGGATCAATGATGGAGAGCGAATCAATGTCCCACTGAACGGGAATGCTCAGTTCTTTGATCCACCAATTCATGTCGTCTCCGAATCGGATTTCACACCAAGTCAATTGCGGCGTATTATTTTTCATATGTGTTCTGTTGTATTAAAAAAACTCCGGGACGCGAACGTTCCGGAGTTTTGTTTGAATTAAAGATTTAGTTCGCGGCGTTCCCGTCAACAACGATAACTTTGCGGTCTTCTTTGACTTCTTCTCGGGTGCCGCTCTTTTTTGCGAATTGCTCGCCCATTGCCTGAATCTGTGCGCTTTGTGCGCCGCCGATTTGGTTCAGGTATTTTTTCACGGATTGGGCACGGCGGTCGGAAAGCGCAAGATTGTAATCGTCGCTTCCGAGATAGTCGGTGTATCCGACGATGTAGATGGCATCTCCGCGGGTTTGGTCGGCCACGGCGTCAAGCTTGGCGCGTCCTTCGGCATCAACCGAGAATTTATCGAATCCGAAATAAATCGTGCAAAGTTTGGCTTCTTCGGGGATTTGGTTGTTTGCGAACCATGCGGCGACTTTTTCGTCCGTCGTCCGGGTGTCAGCTTCTTCAATGACATCCTGTTCGCCGAGATCGCCGGATTCGACTGCCGTGATGTCGCCTTGGCCGTTGCCGAGTGCGGGTTTGACGTTGGCTCCGTCTTCCGGTCCGCGTTTGGGTGTGCAACCGACGATTGCGAGTGATGCGAGAAGAACAAGTAGGGTTTTAATGGAATTCATGGTCGACTTTCTTTTATTTTATGAATGGCGAAAATGAAATGTTAAACGCGCCGTTCCCGCAAGACAAATCATGTTTGCGGAGGTTTCAATTTTCGGCGGAGTCAACAGCAGATTTGTCCGGATGATTTGCGGAAGAATGGCAGGTGCAGGAATGACAATGAATGATGCGGGGACTTAGAGGGAGGTATTTTCCTAGAATCCAAGAAATCAGGATCGTTCCCGCGGCGACTAGGAGGATACCGGCAATGAATTTTCGGGCGTAAGGCGGCGGTTGCTGAGTTTGAATGTCCGGCGCGGGAACGGCATTCCCGTTTTCGTTTGAAAATTCATAGACAGGCAGGAAGAGAACGGATTCGGCGTTCCCGTTTCTCTGCTCGACGAAAATCCATTTACTGTTTTTCGGGACGCGCAATTCGCTGCCGTCGTTCCCGCGAAGCAGGTAGGTTTCCGCGTCGGCTTCGGCGATTGTGCCTTTTTCGCAGGAGCGTTTTTTGATGCTGCATCTAAGCAGCCATTGAAAAATGAGCAAGCCGGAAAATACTGAGAAAAACAGGAGTGCAACGTAGGTGCGGAAGTAAACGATGCACAGCAGAGCAACAAGCACTCCGCTAAATGATTGGATCATCATGAGATCCCATGAACGAAGTCCGATGCGGTGAAACAGTGCTTTTTTCATGGTTTATTCAGAAAGTTCAATGAGTGATTCGAGCGACGGGAAGTGCTGCGCCCAGTCCGACATATCCGGAATGCCGCCGACGAGCGCGTCGAAGAGTTCCCGTTTTTGTTGCTTAAGTTTTTCGATGCGTTCTTCGATCGTTCCCGCCGCAACCATGCGGTAGACAAAGACACGTTTTTGCTGCCCGATGCGGTGAACGCGGTCGATTGCTTGTTCTTCGACGGCGGGATTCCACCAAGGATCGAGAAGAAAAACGTATTCCGCGCTGTGTAATGTTAGTCCGGTACCGCCGGCGCGTAGACTGACGAGGAAAATGGCGGGACCGCTCGCAGTTTGGAATGCTTGAACGGGCGTTTCGCGGTCGATTGTTTTTCCCGTAAGCATGAATTGCGGCGTTTCCGGAAAGCGTTCCCGCAGGGCGGTTTGAACGCGTTCGAGCAGCATGACGAACTGGCTGAAAATGACGATTTTCCCGTTGTTGTCGATGATTTCCTGGACGCGGTCGAGCAGGGCAGAAATTTTCCCGGAGTGCTCGTGAGAAAGCTCCGAACATCCCGGAAGCAATGCGGGATCGCATGCCGCTTGGCGCAAGCGCATGAGCAACGTGAGCAGGTTGCTCGGGTTTTCCCGCAATGCGCTTTGAGCGGAAATTCCGGCGCGAATGTTTTTCCGATAGCCTTCCAGTCCGTTTTGCACGATTGCGCGATAGTGTTCCCGTTGCAAATCGAGCATCGGGCAGAAAAGCAGATTTTGTGTTTTTTCGGGAAGTTCTTTGGCAACTTCGCGTTTGGTACGGCGCAGGATAAAAGGCGCGATTTGGGTTTTGAGCTTTTCGAGATTGGCGGAGCTGTTTTCCGCGTCTGCGAGCGCGGTTTCGAGTTCGGTACGTCGTCCTAAAAGTCCCGGCATGAGAAAGCGGAAAATCGTCCACAAATCCAAGTGGCGGTTTTCGATCGGCGTTCCCGTGAGCGCGAGCCGGTGCGTCGCGTTGATTTTCAAGCAGGCGCGGGCAACTTGCGTGTGCGGATTTTTGATGAATTGTGCTTCATCGAGAATCGCATAGGTAAATTTTTTTCGGGAAATTTTTCCTGCGCTTCGGCGCAGATGTCCGTAACTTGCGAGCGTAATTCTCGGGCGTTCCCGTGCGGAGGATTTTTTTTCCGAATTCAAAACGGAATAACTCAGTTGCGGGAAAAATTTCCGTATCTCGTTTTGCCAGACGGGAACGACAGACGCCGGGCAGACGATAAGCGCGCTTGACGTTTTGCGCGTATCAAGTGCAAGTACGCTGAGAACTTGGATTGTTTTCCCGAGCCCCATTTCGTCGGCAACGAGCGGATGCGCGCCGCGGTCGAACATTTGACGGATCCAAGAAACGCCGCGAGCCTGATAAGGGCGCAAGAAATCCGGAATGTCCGCCGGAGTCTTGGGTTCCGCCAAAAATTTTTTCCTCCAGGCGAGCAGCTTTCTGTCCGGAGTCAGCTTTAACGCGTCTTCATTTCGAAAGAGCGAAAGCAAGGTGTAAATCGGCATGCCGTGCGTGGCGGGATCGGGCCAATCGCTGATAAATTTTTGAGCGCGTCGGCGGATTCGGACAACGCCGCGCCCCGGCAGAAATACGGACTCGTCGGCGTGGCGCATGACGATGCGGGATTCCTCGGGTGTGAGGCGCTCGCCGTCGATTTCAAAATTCCAAAGCAGGGAAAATGCGTCGGCGGATTCCGAATGAAGGACGGCTTCGGTTTCGAGTTCCCGCGGTTCGCTACGGAAGGTTTCGACGAGCTCGTCGTTTTCGATTTCAAAGCGTTCCCGCCATTTGTCGAGATGAGCGCTCGCAAATGCTGCGATCTGCGAATAGCCGTGGAGCGCATAGCAGGCGAGCTCGGAATCATAGGAAAAATAGGCGCGCCGGGCGAGCGTCGCCAGACGGATGAGTTGTTCGCGTTCTTTTTTTGAGAGCGATGCCGGGGCGGGTGCGTTTTTGCCGAGCGCGGGAACGCGTTCGCCCGTTTCCCGTATTTCCCAAAACGCGGAACAGGTCAGGCGTGTTGCCTCCGCCGAAAAAACGGGAACGAGCGTTTTTTCATCCGGCTGAGAGTCTGCGGGAACGCTTACCGGCGGCGTTTCCGGCTCGGCGGGTGTTTGCGGTTCGGAGCGCACTTCTCCGCTTTCAATCGGCAGACGCGGAAATTCCTCGGCGACAAATTCTTCGATGAAATACATTGCCGCTCCCGCAAACGGAGCCGCTTGCGTCCGTTCGGGCAGGGAACTGCGCCAGTGGAGCCAGCCTTTTTCGTCTGCCGAGAAAAAAATATGAATGTCGCCGTCTTCTTCCGTCCTGAATTGGACGGACGCGGCGTTGTCTTCCAAAAAGATTTCTACGGGATGGGAAATTTTACGGTAACACGCCTGTGCATCTTCGAGAAATCCGTTGACTAAAAATGTTTCCCAACGTGCGTTCGGTTCGGATGCTAAGCGCTCTCCCCAGCACTTAAGCGCGCTGAGCGAAAAGCTCTTTTTTGTCGGCGGCACGTAAAACATTTTTTAACCTCCATTGGATAATTTTCTTTCGCCGTTCTCAAGCGGGAAATTTTCAATTTTGCGGGAACGCGATAACGGGCGGCAACAAGCTCGTCCGCAGAAGAAAACCGATCGTGTAATTTACTGATTGTGTTTCCGGGGGGAATTTCGGAAAATGCGATTATTCAACTATGTTTGCTTTACCCGTTTCCCTTAAAAAAACATTGAAGAAACAGCGCCGCCGCGGATTTTCCCTGGTTGTGTCATTGGTCATGATGGCGTTGATGTTGCTGATCGCAATCTCGCTCGTCTCGTTTGTCGTTCTCGAATCGGCTCTCGGAGGCTACAAAGTTAAACGCTATCAGGCGCAGGCAAATGCCATCTGCGGCTTACGTATCGCTCTCGCCCAGTTGCAATTACTCTCCGGCGATGACCAGCGCGTTACCGCGACGGCGGATATTCTTGAACAGGGCGGCGGGAACAACGCCTCGCTCCCGTCCGGAAGACCTTACAAAGGCAAGCGCCACTGGACCGGCGTTTGGGCAACCGGCGGCTTGGACAAATCCGACCAAACTGTCCTGCGCGATTGGGATTACAAGGAACCGGACAAAAAACCCTTCCTCGGCTGGCTCGTTTCCGGGTACGACGAAGATAAAGAAAATTATTCTCCGCTCGAACTTCCCGTCGCTAAGGCGTCTGCAAATGCCGAACGCGGGCAGGAGTTGGTTGGTGAAGCCGTTGCCGCTTATGATGTCGCGGACGACAGTACGGAGCTCGTTACGCTTGTCGGCGCGGGAACGCTCGGGAAAAAAGAAGGTTGGGAAGAAGATGTCGTCAAAGTTCGTCGCGTACCGATGGAAAAACGGACGGATTTCCAGAAAACTCAAAAAACGTCCGGCTCCTTTGCTTATTGGGTCGGCGACGAAGGCGTTAAGGCGCGCGTTAATCTTTCCGACAGTTATTCTAATGCGTTTGACGGAACGCTGACGGATTGGCAAAAAACGCTTCGGGCGACGCCGCAGCGTGTAGGTGCCGAAGCGATTGGTGCTTACAAATCGCTCAGCGATTGGTGGCAGGAAGATGCCAAGAGCGCGGGGAATCCGGGGGCGACGCGTTTGCCTTACGTTTTGAGTATCGGAGATTTGGCGGCTTACGGGAACGAAAATTCCGAAGATTTTCTCAAAGACGCGCGAGCGCTTTATCACGATGTTTCGTTTTATTCCCGCGGCGTATTTTCCGATGTTTACAACGGCGGGCTGAAAACAGACCTTTCCGTTGCTTTTGAAATGCCTTGGGAAGGTGGCGACTCCGGCTGGGATAAAGGCTTCCGCGACTATCCGCAGTTCCACGGTTCCGGCGAAAAGAACGAAATGAACTTGCTCAGCAAATTCGAAGTTCAAAAGGATTCGACCACGGAATGGTGGCTGGACCAACCCAAGGAAGGATTGGGCTACGTTTATGAATTTGACACCAAAATCGCAAAGCGCGGGAACTCCGACGGACGTTATTTGCGCGGTCCGACTTGGGACGTCTTCCGCAACTATTACCGCCTTTACAAACGTGAACTCGAAAACAAGGGCGTACGCGGCTTAAAAGCAAGCGAAGACTCCAATTGGCTCGCCACGGGAATGGCGCCTTACAGCTATTTGCAGGGCGATGACAATATTGTTCGCGAATCAACGAGTGTTTTGGTTTCGACCGGAGAAGGGACAACCCAGACGATGACCTATGCCGGCACTTTCGGTCCGAAATGGAATTACGGCGCGACTTCGTGGCGCGGCGGGATCGAGCGGCAGGGAAGTACCGGCAATAACGGAACATTTCAGTTTGTGGATGCTCCGATTTATCTGACGGAGTTTTCCGGCAATGCCTCCCCGCAAGTTAAAACCGGGGCAGTTGAATCAGGCGGCGCATCCGAAATCATGAAAGGCTCGGGCATTATTCCGCAGGCGATGCGTCTGGCTCCCGTTATTTTGCGCTTCTCGATTAAATTTTCCATTGTTTTCAATCAAAATTCGGCAGCGTTGCTCGCAGAGCCGCTTTTCGTTTTACACAATCCGTACAACGTTCCGATTGAATTTTTCGGAATCGGAACGAATTTCACGAAATTCTATCCGTTTACGTTAAAATTAAGACGCACCGACGGCGGAAATTTCCAATATTGGAATACAATGCGGGATATTTCTCAGAAGCAGAATTCGTGGTCTGAAAGTGAACAAAAGTATACGGAGACGCCCATTTCGAGTCCGGAAATGACGCTCCCGCTTTGGCTTTTTTCCGGAAACCATCTCGGAAAATCCGCTCACTCGCTTTATCTTTTCGCGGGAACGAACTCCTATTCCGGATCTCCGAACGGCTCAATCGTCCTCCAGCCCGGAGAAATCAAGCCGGTCTTCCCGTATTCAAAGCAGTTCCCCGTTACTCCGGACCCGAACCGTACTTACGGGCTCGCAACCTCTCTCGGGAACTTTGAACCGGACCCGGATGGCGGGATGCCGGGATTCCAACTCCCGATCGCATTTAAAGCGATGCAGGGGGAAAATGACCTTAATTTCGATTTTACGATCGAGATTAACGATACGACTCCCGATACAACCGTGGGAATGCCGGACTATATCGACCACCACGCTCAACTTGAGTCGGATATTATTTCATTCTATCTGTTTTATCCGCGAGGCTCCAACGGCGATTCCCGAAAAGATACAAAATCTTTGACGCGTACTTGGAATGACCCGGGAACTTCTTCCGGATGGGGCGACCAATCGGATGAAACCTTTCTTCAGAATATCTCCGTCTCCCGTGGCGTCTTGTATCGCCCGAGCGGAACTTATGACTCGGACTGGTCTCTACTCGGAAAAAGCTTTAACCGAGAAGGAACGAGCGGATTCAACAGCGCTCGGAAACAGGCGATTTGCGTTTACGAAGTTTACAAAGCGTCGGCGGACGATAGCCCGTTTGCCGGACCGCTACTCTCGAACTCGCGCCCGTGGGTGGTTGACCCGCGCGCTTGGGATTACGAGGCATTGGTTGAAAACGTGCGTCCGCAACGCATCCTTAATGAACCGAAAGCAAACGGAAAGTTTTCTCTCAACGGTCCGGGATGGACGGCGCAAATCAAGGAACTTGTCGGTATGGATGAAGCCGAAACCATTGAGCACACCGGGAACGGGAACGCTTATTGGGGCGACGGAGAAGGAGCCGGTGACGGACAAACGCACGTTGTTCTCTATGAAGTGCCGACGCGTCCGATGACTTCGCTCGGACAGTTCCAAAGCGTTGACTGCTCCGTCTTTGATTATGAGCCGAGTTATGTTGTCGGGAATTCTTACGTTCCCGTGGGCTTTAAGGACCTTGATACGCTTTTCGACTGGCCGGAAGCCAAAAGCAATATGCCGCCGATTCAGCCGCGCGCGGACACTCCGTTCGCAGCAAACCTCGGATTGTTTGACCGCTACTTCTTCTCGACCGTGAATTTCGGAGACGAAAACGGGCAAGAAAAGAATATCTCCGCATTCACGCAAAAACTTTTGGAAGGCGATCCGCTCAAAAACCCGTTGGCGAATCCGCGTGTTTCGTTTATTCGGAATCGGCATGATCTTTCCCGGACGGATAGTGTCGTGCGTGAAGAACTGAAGGATCCGAATAAAATTGCGCGCAATTTTCTTTACGAAGGAACCTTTAACGTGAATTCGACTTCCGTCGAAGCATGGAAGGCGCAACTCGCTAGTTTGCATAAGCAATATCTGAATATCGACGGAGAATATTCCGAAGCCGAAGATTTCCCGATTGTCCGCTTCATGAAAATTATCGGAAGCAAAGCAGGCGGCGAAGGCGACGGGGTTGCGGATTCCGGAGACGATGAAGGCGAAGGCTGGCGTTGGTTCCGCTCGCTGAACGATAGCGATATTCAGGAACTCGCAGAAAATATCGTCGAAGAAGTTCGTTTGCGCGGGCCGTTTATGTCGATGGCAGACTTTGTGAATCGCCGCCTCAATTCGAAAAGCGATTACGCCTACGCGGGAACGCTTCAGGCGGCGATTGACAAGACTTCCCGAATCAACAAATCGACAGGGCAGGCAAAGAGCAAGCCGGACTCCAAAGAGTTCCCGAATCTTATTCCGAACAGCGGAAGCCCCTCGAAGAAAGCCGGAGCCCCGGGTTATCTGACGCAAGGCGACATTCTTTCGAGCCTCGGCGCGGGAATGGCAGTGCGCTCCGATACGTTTACGATTCGCGCTTACGGCGACATTTTCGGCTTGAGCGGTCTTCCCGAAGCGCGCGCTTACTGCGAAGCGGTTGTTCAGCGCTTGCCGGATTGGGTGGCGTCCGAAGAAGATGAAGTTCTCGAAAATGCCGACAAAACGCTTTTCGATTCGTTGCAAGTTAAGAAAAATTATCGCAACCAAAATTTGGATAACGACGAACACTTCTTCGAAAAATTCGAACGCAATACGACGCTCAAACCAATCAACCGCCTTTTGGGGCGCCGTTACAAAATTATTTCGTTCCGTTGGCTTTCGCCCGACGAAATCTGATTCTCAAAGCGGGGACGCGGTTTGAATACGCTCCCCGCAATTCTTTGATTTTTAAGCACTAATCTCTAATTTTCTCATGGTTCTCTTTAATTGGCTCAATCAACGCGGGAGCGGTGTTTTGCTCCACCCGACGATGCTTCCGTCCGGACAAGGCATCGGAACACTCGGAAAATCCGCTTATCGCTTTATCGACGCGCTTGCGGAAATGCGCGTAAGCTATTGGCAGGTTTGCCCGCTCGGCCCGACCGGATTCGGTGATTCGCCGTACCAGTGTTTCTCTTCTTTCGCTGGGAATCCGTATTTAATCGACTTTGAAAAACTCGTCGAACTCGGTTTGCTTGAAGAGGCGGATTTGGGGCTTTTGCGCGCGCTTCCGCGGGAACGCGTTGACTACGGAGCGCTTTGGAGCGCATTTTATACGACGGCACGCAAGCTTTGCGGGAATATCCGGAAGAATCGTTCCCTGTTAAAAAAAATCGGAGATTTCGAGGTTTTCCGCCGCGACAATGCTTATTGGCTCAAGGGATTTTCGCTTTATACCGCGCTGAAAACGCATTTTAAGGGGGAAGCGTGGTATCGTTGGCAGGAAAAAGCCCGCAATTTTAATTCGGCAATAAAAGCAAAATGGCCCGCAGACGTGCTTGCGGAAATCGAACAAACGGAGATTATTCAGTTTATTTTCTTTTCGCAATGGCGGGAACTTCGCGCTTATGCGCGAGAACGCGGCGTTAAAATTATCGGAGATACGCCGATTTTCACGGCTCTGGACAGCGCGGACGTTTGGCAGAATCCCGAAATTTTCCAAATTGACCCGAAAACTGCCGAGCCGCTCGCCGTCGCGGGTGTTCCGCCGGATTATTTTTCGGCAACCGGGCAGCTTTGGGGAAATCCCCTTTACGACTGGTCTGCACTTAAGAAAACGAATTACGCGTGGTGGATTGCGCGTCTTCGCGCTTGTTTTACGCTTTATGACGTCGTTCGTATCGACCATTTCCGCGCGTTTTATGACTACTGGCGCATTCCTGCGGGAGCGCCCGACGCGCGCACGGGCGAGTGGGTGCTCGGCCCGGGATTGGAATTCTTTGAAACCGTGCGCAAGGCTCTCGGCAACGTGCAACTTATCGCGGAAGATCTCGGCGATATGAACGACGGCGTGCGCAAATTGCTCGCAGATACGGGATTGCCCGGGATGGCGGTTTTGCAATTCGCTTTTGGAGGCGACCCGAAAAATCTTTACCTGCCGCACAATATCGGTGCCAATACAATCGCGTATCCGGGAACGCATGACAACAATACGGTCGTCGGCTGGTACACCGCTTGCGGCGAACATGAGCGTGATTTCTTCCGGCGCTATCTTTGGTGCGACGGGAACGCCCCGCATTGGGCGATGATTAACGCAGCGATGAAGTCGCACGCACGCTTAGCGGTCGTTTCCGTTCAGGACTTGCTCGGGCTTGGCGCTGAAGCGCGTTTCAATGAGCCGGGAACGGATAGGAAAAACTGGCAATGGCGCCTTTCCGACGCGGAGTTTGAACGGCTTTGCGGCGAAACCGTTTGGCGTTTCCGTGAGCTGATTGAAATTTCCGCACGCAATTAGTTGTCTAATTTCCCCTAATCAAAAAGAATATTTTCATGAAAAAAATCGGTATTCTTAACGGTCCCAATTTAAATTGGCTCGGTAAACGTGAGCCCGAAGTCTACGGGAACAAAACTCTGGAAGACTTGGAACATGGACTCGCGGATTACGCGGCAAGTCTCGGCAATTGCGAACTCGTGTGCTTTCAGAGTAATCATGAAGGCGAGTTAATTGACAAGATTTACGATTGGGCAGGGCGCGGAGTCGCTGGAATTGTATTCAATCCCGGTGCGTTCACGCATACGAGTATTGCTTTGCGCGACGCACTTGCCGGCGCGGGGATTCCGACGATTGAAGTCCACATTTCCAATGTGCACGCGCGGGAAGAATTTCGTCATCGTTCGCTAACGGCACCTGTTTGTGTCGGGCAAATTTGCGGACTTGGTTTGAAAGGTTATGCCTACGCGCTGGAAGCTTTGGTTAATCCGGAATAATTTCACAATCGTCTACAAAAAATAGTTTGTTGTAGTGAAGCGGCTTAGAAGCTTGCTTTGCCGAAAGATGCTTTTGGTGCTTTCCCTGTAATAAAAAATACTATACTTTGGAATCATTCCATTTTTAGGGATTTCAAATTAACTCAGAAAGTCAACTCAACGATATGGCAACCGAACAAAACCTGATGCAGGAAAACCTGAACGCCGCCTGGGAAGGATTCGTTCCCGGGGATTGGATGAAAAGCGTGAACACGCGCGATTTTATCCAAAAAAACTACACGCCCTATGAAGGCGACGACAAGTTTCTGAGCGGAGTTTCCGCAAAAACGAAACAGCTTTGGGAGGAACTTTCCGAGCTGATTAAGCAGGAAACGGCAAAGGGCGTGCTCGATGCCGACGAAGAAGTTGTTTCCTCCATCGTTTCGCATGGTCCGGGCTATATCAATAAAGACCTCGAAGTCATTGTCGGCTTGCAAACGGATGCGCCGCTCAAGCGTGCACTCATGCCTTACGGCGGGCTCCGCATGGCGAAACAGGCTCTCGAAAGCTACGGCTTTTCGCTTAGCCCGAAAACGGAAGAAATTTTCAAAAAACACCGCAAAACGCACAATGAAGGTGTGTTTGACGCGTATTCGTCCGACATCCGCAAAGCGCGCTCGGCGCACATCATTACGGGTTTGCCGGACGCTTACGGACGCGGGCGCATCATCGGCGACTACCGTCGCGTGGCGCTCTACGGGATCGATTTCCTTGTTGCTCAGCGCCAGCGCGAACAGGCGGCTTACCACGCGGATACGCTCGTGGAAGATGTGATTCGCCTCCGCGAAGAAATGTCGGAACAAATCCGCGCTCTCGGCGAACTCAAGGCAATGGGCGAAAGCTACGGTTGCGACCTCGGGCGTCCGGCGCGCAATTCTCGCGAAGCCGTGCAGTGGACGTATCTCGGCTATCTCGCCGCCGTTAAGGAACAAAACGGCGCGGCGATGTCGCTCGGACGCGTTTCCACCTTCCTCGACATTTATTTCGAACGCGACTTGAGGGCGGGAACGGTTACGGAAGAAGAACTTCAGGAAATGATAGACCAATTCGTGATGAAGCTTCGCATCGTCCGCTTCATCCGCACGCCGGAATACAATTCGCTTTTCTCCGGCGACCCGACCTGGGTGACGGAATCCATCGGCGGCATGGGCGAAGACGGACGCACGCTCGTCACGAAAAGCTCGTTCCGTATGCTGCACACGCTTTACAATCTCGGACCGGCTCCGGAACCGAATCTTACCGTGCTTTGGTCGAAAGATCTTCCGGAAAACTTCAAGAAATTCTGTTCCCGCGTTTCCGTTGAAACCTCTTCGATTCAATACGAAAACGACGATTTGATGCGTCCGCATTGGGGCGATGACTACGGGATCGCCTGCTGCGTTTCCGCAATGCGTATCGGCAAGCAGATGCAGTTCTTCGGCGCGCGTGCGAACCTCGCAAAGGCTCTGCTTTACGCGCTCAACGGCGGTCGCGACGAAGTTTCCGGCAAGCAGGTCGCTCCCGCAACGCCGATTTACGAAAAGGACGTGCTCGACTACGACGAAGTCATGGAACGCTTCGACAAAATGCAGGATTGGCTCGCGAAAACCTACGTCAACGCGCTCAACTGCATCCACTACATGCACGACAAATATTGCTACGAACGCATTGAAATGGCGTTGCACGACGTGGAAATTCTCCGCACGATGGCTTGCGGGATCGCCGGACTTTCCGTTGCGGCAGACTCACTTTCCGCAATTAAATACGCGAAGGTAAAACCGGTTCGCAACGAAGAAGGGCTCATCGTCGATTTCGTTACCGAAGGCGAATTTCCCTGCTACGGGAACAACGATCCGCGCGTGGATGATATCGCCGTTTCGCTTGTTTCCAACTTCATGGCGAAAATCCGCAAGTGCCCGACTTACCGCAACTCGCTCCCGACGCAATCCGTGCTCACAATTACGTCGAACGTCGTTTACGGCAAGAAAACCGGCAACACGCCGGACGGTCGCCGCGCGGGAGCACCGTTCGCTCCGGGCGCCAATCCGATGCACGGGCGCGACACGAAGGGCGCCGTTGCTTCCATGATGTCCGTCGCGAAACTGCCTTACGACGACTCGCTCGACGGCATTTCCTACACGTTCTCGATGGTCCCGGGCGCACTCGGAAAAGACCTCGCCGAGCGCGAAGTCAAACTCGCGAGCCTGCTCGACGGCTATTTCGGGGCCAATCCGAACAAAGGTGCGCACCACATCAACGTGAACATCTTCAATCGTGAAACGCTCCTCGATGCGATGGATCACCCGGAAAAATATCCGCAACTGACGGTGCGTGTTTCCGGCTACGCCGTGAACTTCATCAAGCTTACGCGCGAGCAACAACTCGACGTTGTTTCCCGCACCTTCCATCAGCGCTAAACGTTACGAGCTGATGGAGCTCGAAAAAAATTGGCGTGATGTCCCGGGCCTCGTCCATTCCGTAGAAACCTGCGGAACGGTCGACGGTCCGGGAATTCGTTTCATCGTGTTTCTTTCCGGATGCGCGCTTCGTTGCGTTTATTGCCATAATCCGGATACTTCATTTGTACGTCGCGGGAAAACGAAAACTGCGGGAGAAATCGTTGATGAAATTGCTGCGTACAAAACTTTTTTGAAAAATGCCGGCGGCGGTGTGACGATTTCCGGCGGTGATCCGCTCTTTCAGGCGGACTTTGCGGCGGCAATTTTGCGTGGTTGTAAGGAGCTCGGGTTGCACACGACATTGGATACTGCGGGAACGCTCGGTAATCTTGCGACGGATGCGATGCTTGCAGACACGGATTTGGTGCTTCTTGATATCAAGGCGGGAACGCCGGAAATTTACCGAAAAACGACCGGCGGAAAACTTGAGCCGACTTTGGCATTTGCGCGCCGCCTTCACGCGCTCGGAAAAAAGGCGTGGTTGCGCTACGTGCTTGTTCCCGGATTGACGGATTCGGATGCCTGCATTCGCGGCGTGGCGGAGTTCGCGCGGGATGTGCCGATTTTTGAGCGGGTTGACGTGCTTCCGTTCCACAAATTAGGCGCGTTTAAGTGGAAAGAACTCGGTCTGTCCGACCCGCTTGAGTTGACTTCGGAGCCGAGTAAAGAGCTGGTCGTGCACGCGAAATCTGTTTTCTCCGAGTACGGTTTTACAAACATTTACTAAATGGACGGCGAAAGCCGAGTACAATCGGAACTTCGGATTCGGATTCCGATTTTTTGTTACCAATGCGGTGGTTTTTCGTTCGCGGGCATGGAATCGTTCCCGCCGAAGTTTTCCGCTTTTTCGGCCACTTGGCGCAAGGCTTTGATGAGACGATCAATTTGGCGTCCCTGTTCGACGATGACTTCATTTTGCTTGGAGACGTAGTCTTCGAGGAAAGTAATTTTTACCTCCAATTCCAGAAGTCTCTGAGCGTAATTCGTTTCCGCGTCCATTGCGTTAGAATCGGGAGTTCAAACCGAGGGAAAATGCAGCCGAAGAGCCGCCGTCGGGCGTTATCTGCACGCGGACGGCTGTGTCGAGAATCCATTTCGGCGCAATTTCGAAATGCATATTGGGTGTGATTTCAAATGCTCCGCGTTCTTCGACGTTCCCGCGAATTGTCGTTCGGGAGCCTTCGTAGGCTTTGAATTCGGAGGTAATACGCGGATCTTTGCCGAGTTCCGCGACGAGGGCGAAGTCAACTCCGAGCGTTAGCGTCTGACGGGAATTAATTTTTTGGACTTCGCGTTCAATTCCGAATCCGAGGCGCGGGCGCACGCTGGTGTAGCCGAACGCATCAATTTCCAGTGCGGAATACGAACCTTTTTCCCGAATCGTATCGACGCGGATGTAATTTAAGTCCAAACGTGCGAAAGGGGAAAGCGTCCAACCGTTGCCGAGATCATCTCGCATTGTCCATGCAAAAAAGGCTCCGGCTTCCAAGCCGCCTTCTTCTGCTCGATTCGTTCCCGTATCCGTTTCGTGGTTGATATCGAAATAGTGAACTGCGGCAGAGGCGCCGAAAATGAGATTCCAATTCGTGTTGGCGGGCATCATTCCGGCAAACATTCGGAAGCGCAGGGCGGTGTCTTCAAACGAGCTTCCGGAAAAACCGTGCGTTGCCGCAGCTCCGTGGTGAACGGCAAGGCTTCCGCCGACGAGGCGTTCGCTGTCAATCCAGCGATAAAATCCGCTCATCACGCCGATGGAATCGGAATTGTAAATCGGGGAGCTGACGTCATTGTCGTTGTCGACAAATTCTGTCAGCAATGTCGTAAAATACTGAGTGTTTGCGGGAATGGAGAGACCGTCCGGCGACGGCGGCGCAGAAAGCCCGGGAGCGAAAATGCGATGGAGATAATCCACTTCCAGATTGGATTGGCGTACGGGCATTCCCGCTAGCGAACAATGTGCGAGCGGTGAATAATTATTGACCGTCTCGGAAATGTGTTCCCCCATTGCAAGGTTGACGGTTTGGGCGACTTCGTTCGGTCGATTCAGCTCCGTTTGCGATGCGATATAATCGACGAATTCGGAAATTCCTTCGTGCTCCCTGAATGCGGGACGTTCCCGCAGCTTGCGATTTTCGATGGAAGCAACGCCGTATTCATTTTGCGCGATTCCCGCGATGCCGGGCGAAACGAGCATCGTTTTTTCCGAGGTGTAAACAAGCTGAAAATCTCCTTGAATCGGATTAGCCGCACGGAGAAAAACGGCGATTTGCCCGGGCGCAAGTTTTTCGCTCCCCGAAATCATAAGCGTTCCCGCCAACGTTGTCGTTCCCGCGACATCAACGCGTCCGCAACCGTTTTCGCTTAGGTAAACATTGGTTTGTCCGCCGTAATCACAGAGGCGCAAAGTCGGTTTTCCGTCTTTGTCGTAAACGACTTCCTGCTGTGCCGAATCGAATTGAAGATCGCCGCCCACTTTAAGAACACCGCCCGCGAGGGAAAGATTCAGCGAGCCGCCGTTGGTGTTCGATGCCCCTTGCACGAAATATTTCCCTTTGACGTGAATGTTTCCGGCAACGCTCCCGTTCCCGCCGAATGAACCTCCGTTAATATCGACGCGATTTGCTTGGGTCTCAACGGATTTTCCGGCACCGGAAGTGTCTGCGAGGAGAGCAGAGCCGGCATTAACAACGATTTTCCCGGTAAAGTTTTTCATGTTGCCGCCGAGATAAACACTCGCTTCGCCGTCAAAAACAAGCGTTCCCGCGCCGCCGATTGCGCCGTTGGCGTAGAGCGGGTTATCGCTCGAAGATTTGCGATTGAAGCGCAGGGTTGCGGCTTCGGCGAGCGTGGTGTTTCCGCTCAAGCTACCGTGAATGTTCCCGTTTCCGACGCAAAGCTCGGCATTGCCGGCGACCGCGATTTCGTTGAAGCTTGCATTGCCGTCGAGTACGACTTTTCCGGAGTAAATATTCAGCTTGTCGCCTTCGGCTCCCGCAAGGTAGAGCGTTCCCGCACCGAGCTTTTCGACGATACCCGTTTTAGCGTTATCGCTGTTGTGTCCGTAAATTTCGATTGCCGAATTTTGTGAGCCGGTAGGAATGCCGAAGCGGTCGTTGCAGGAAAAAATCAGTGTCGCTGCATTTGAGAATTGAATGCCTTTTGTCGGAATTTCGGCACGATCTGAGAGCGTGAGGGCTCCTTCGGAGACGGAGATAAAACCGTCGAATGTGCCGAGGCTTCCTTCGAAAACTAAGTTGGCGTCGCCGGTTTTTTTCAGCTCTCCGTTGCCGGAAATTGTTCCCGCATATTCTCCGTCTGTGTTTTGACGAATCGTGAGCACGGTTGTGGCTCCGTCGATTTTGAAATCCTGAGCGTAATTGGCGGAAAATTCGTTGAGGTCCGTGATGGTCGTGTTTGCGGAGATGAGCTGCTGTGCGTTGGCGGATAGCGGAAGGGCAAACAGAGCGGCGGAGCAAAAAAATGACAAAGCGAATTTCGATTTAAGCATAGAATTTTAAGTCGCGAGATTATCGGAGTTTCTCCGTAATGTCGAATACGTGTTGCTTTTTTTTGAAAAAGGAAAACGCCCGCCGATGTTTGCTTTTCCCGATTTCTTCCGAGGAAAATAATTCTTTTTCGGGAATTTTATTTGAATAAACTTCGGGAACAGGAGAAGATGAAGCATCGTGTTTTCCTTTAATAAAACTTTTTTTCAAACCGCGGGAATGATTGCGGGCGTCGTTGTTTTTTTGGCAAGTGCAGCGTGCAAACAGCCGCCGTCGCCGCCTTACCACGAAGAAGATGCCGGAACTTCGCTCGGCATTTGCTATGCGTCGTTTTATTGGAAAACGGAGGACGATTTTAAGCGGATTTCCGAGTATTTTACGGACAAGGAAAATCCCGGCGCCAACGTTACCGTGCGTAGCGATGCCGAAAGTCGCGACGGGCTTTACATGATTCTTAATCTTGAATCCGGGGTTGTCGTTCCCGCAGGAAGTGTTGCCGAGTTACGTTATTTTCATCCGAGAAAAAGCGGCATACAGCATTGCCGTTGGACGCTTCCCGAATTTAATGCGGCACCGCATCGTGAATTGCGGCTTGGTCTGACCGGAGATGATTGGGGCGAAAATCTTTCAAAGAAGCGCCCGCCGGCATGGCAACTTACGGTCTCGGCGCCGGACGGCACCTTGCTACTTCGCCGGGATTCTTATTTGTGGCGATAAATATGCGCCGGCTTCCGCCACACCGAAAGTTTTTTTAGCTTTGGATGTGCGCAAGCACGGCGGAAAACTTGCTGTCTATTTCTGCGAATTCCCGATCGGGCGTACTTCCCGCGACAAGCCCGGAGCCGGCAAAAAGCCGAATTTCGCAAGCGGATATTTCGGCGCATCGGATGCCGACGGCGAAAAATCCTTCTCCGGCGGAATTGTAAAAGCCGAGCGGTCCGGCAAAATTCCCGCGCGGGAACGGTTCGGTTGTGAGAATTTTTTGACGGGCGGTTTCGGCGGGAACGCCGCACATCGCAGGTGTCGGATGAAGCTCGGAAACAAGATCTAAAATATGGATGTCCGGATTTGCCCGGGCGCGAATCGGCGTTCTCAAGTGTAGTATATTCGGCAAAACAACGATTTCCGGCGTTTCCGGAAAATCGGCGTTCAGCCCCATTCGCCGAAGTTTCTCTGCGATAAAGTCAATGACGGCTCGGTGCTCCCGCCGCTCTTTGTCATCGCCGAGTAATTGTCCGGATAGCGCGGCGATGTCGGCTCCGGGAAAATTCGGAATCGAGCCGGCAAGTGCTTCGGTTTCAACGATTCCGTTTTGAAGCCGGACGAGTGTTTCCGGCGAAGCCCCGAGAAAAGTTTTTCCGTTTCTGGAAAGAGAAAAAATCGTGCAGTTTTTCTCGAAGCGTTCATGAAGTTTTCCGAGAATCGGCGCTACGGGAATCGGTTTTTCTGCGCGGGAACGAATCGAGCGCGCGAGCACGATTTTTTTGAGACTTCCTGCGTGGATTTCGTCGATGAGCGCTTGCGCTGCCGGGCGATACCACTCGCCGCCGACTTCCTGCGGAACCGGAATATGCGGAACTTTTTCCGAGCCGGCTTCCGGAGCGGATGCAATCAACGCGTCCAGCTCCCGCGCGAAATTTTCGGGCGAGCAGGCTTCATCTTCGTCAAGATTTCTGCGTATGAAGACTTTGTTTTCACGCCGGTTAATTTCCCATTTGGGCTTGAGAGAAAAATGTTCGCCGTTGTCGAAACTTCGAGCGTGAAAAATTTTGTCCGAATCCGCGTTCCCGCAATGACCGATTCCGATTTCGGCAATGTTGCGTAATTTATTTTTAATAATAAATTTTTCGCTACACGGAGAACATGCCAGCCGGGTAAAAAAATCCGGCGGCATCGGCGGAAACGCAAAACTGCGCGAACACGACATTTTTAATGAAACACGAACGGAAGCGGAAAAGCCCGGAATTGCGGCGGCGTGGAGCTGTCGATTTAGCGTTTTTTCGGGAGCAACATCTTCAGCGGCATGAGCTTCAGATTGTCCGGGAACGAAATCATGCGACCGGTTTTTTCGCTGATCATTTTGAAAATTTCCTGAACCCACGGCTTCGTGGCGCGAAGATCCGTGTAGTAGAGGTTCATTTTCCCGTCGGAGGTGTTGTAGCAGAGCTCGGAAATTTCGAGCGTGACAATTTCGGGTTCGCCCTTGAGCGCGAGCGAAATTGTTACGTTCCCGCGGGAAAAATTAAAGTCGGTAACCTGACCGACCTCGCCGAAGCGTTGATTGAGAAAATCGGTAACCTGTTGATTGATATTGAATCCGAACATAGAGAATTTATTCCTTTTCGTGCTTGTGCTTGTGTTTTTTCAATTTAAGAGAAAATTCGTCGCGGATGTTTTTGGGCAACATCGTACGCGGTCGTGCGACTTGTGCCGGCGTTCCTTCGAGCAACTTCGGATCCATTTCCATACGGACTTCCTTTTTGGCGAGATCGAGAATGAAGCGGTCTCCCGCTGATTTTCCGGGTGTCGTTCGCCCGAACTTTTCGGATTGTATGTAAGTATTTCCGGATAGGAATCCGATTTGTTTTTTCGGGAAAATTTCAAGTTGCTTCCCGTACGCGCAAACGTCATCGCGGATAATTTTTACGCCGTTGCGACAGAAAATCGCTTCCGGCTCAAATGCTGCCTTGCTGTTTTTTCGGCGCATTTCCGCTTCGAATTCTGCGCAGGAACAACTCATTTCCGCTGTCGTAAAAACAACGTTTTCCCGTAGCCAGAAACGGAGCCGGCGTTCGCCGATGATTGTTTCCAATTCGTCGCCTTCGACGCAAATTTCACGTGACGCAGACGGCTTTTTTTGGTCGTTCGCTCCGGGTAGCGGCAAATTGAGCGATCGGCTTGTTGCGGATTGCGGGAAGACGATGCGCGGGCGCGGTCCGGGAAAATCTTCGTCGCCGGGAAGCACTTTAACCTGCATCGGATTTTCTCCGTCGCTCCCGTCTGCGTCTTCCCGTATCCATTCTTTAATAACAACGTTGTTGAGTAAGAGCACTTTCCCGCCGAAAATGCGCGTTGATTCCTTTTGCAATTTTACGTCGCCGAGCGCTTCGATTTTCTGCAACGCGTTAAGCGGAGTTTTTCCGATTTTTGTTTTTTGCGGGCGGTAATGCGTGAGGAGGCGGTGGCAGGTTCCGCTCAATTGTTCCGCGGAGTCTTCCAATTCAACGTTGCCGCTGAGATCGAAGACGAGGTTTTGCTTGTCGGCAGAGTCTCGGGAAACTTCCAGGAAATCTCCGCAGAGCAGGATGTTTTTCTTGGCGCTTTTTGAGCGAAGTTCGGCGCGAATCGGTTTGCCGGATTCTTCTTTGTAAAGACGGATGATTTCGTTTTTACGGTCGATTTCACAACGGTCGCCGGCGATTTGAAAATCTTGCGCGGGAACGCTTACGCGCGGGTTCCCGGAAAGAATCGTCAATTCTCGTGTAGCATCAATGACGGCGCTTTCGCATTCGCAAATTCGTCCGTCTTGAGTTGCCTTTACATTGCCGCTTGCGCGGATTTCGCGGATTGCGGCAAGGCGATTTTTCCCTCCGGCGGTATTCAGGTTGCGCAAGGAGTCCATCTCGAGTTTGTCGCAATTCAACGTGATTGTGGCGTCGTTAAATCGGACATCGCCTTCCAGCGCTACGGTTGTTTCGTTTTCTTGCGGGAACGTGACGGAGAGTTTTTTCCCGGTAAAAATTGCGTTTTTGCCGACGGCTTTTTGGTCTTCGAGTGATTGTGTCGTGACCTGAATCTTTTCGTCGTTTTTGCCGACGAGGGTGATTTTATCCAGAAAAACCTTTTTTCCTGTTTCTCGCATGACGCCGACGGCTTTTTCTCCGGAAATTTTTAACTTGGCGTCGGGGTCGAGGAATTTCGCGTTGCCGTTCAGATAGAAGTGATTTTCTTCCGGGACTAAATCTACGGATTCGCCGGAAATTTCACGCTTTTCGTGGAGAATTTTTACGTTCCCGCTACCGGAAATTTTCCGAATGCGGTTCAGGGAAGTTTTCTCGTTTGATGAGTCGTGTGCCGATTCATCCATTTCATGGGCGTTTTGCGGAATGACAACCTCCAGCTTGTCGCAAGTGGTAACGACATTGCCTTGTGTGACTTTAACCTGCATTCCGTTGCTGCCGCCGAAAGTCAGAATCGTTTCATCGTCCGCAAGTCTGATGTCGAGGCGTTGAGCCGAAATCTTAACCGTCTTTTCGGCGCGGACTTCATTCGAGGCTTTTGAATCGTAAAGTTCGACGCTGACTCCGTTCGTGACGGCAATTGTGTTAACATCGCTTTCCTTATCGCATTTCCAAAGCCAACCGATGCCTTTAACGTAAAAACGCTTTGCAACATCTTTGACTTCAACCAGTTCTTTGCCTTCCGCACGGCGTTCTTTGGGAAAGAAAACGGCGGTCGCGCTTGTTACGGAAACATCGTCGTTCCCGTCGGAAAATGTTTTTACCTCAAGTCCGCGGACATTCCATTTTCCGTTTTTAATTGCGTCAACACCGTCCGCGTTGCTGCCTTCTTCGAGTTCTGCAGCGCTTGCGGCGATAGTCCACTTCAATTCATCGCTTTTGTCGTATCCGGAAAGTGTCAGCCCGGAAACGGCATCAAGCTTGATTTCGTCGGCAGCAAAATTTTTTGCGGGAACGGCGAACAGAAACGCGGCGAGAGCGAAACTTAAAATGCGGGAACGGTCGGAGCAAAACATGGGGTAAGAATTTTTAGAAAACGGAAGTAACGTGCCCTTGTGCAAGTTTGATTGCAAAAACGGCAACGTTTTTAGCAAGGTGTGCGACAATAGGAACCAAAATTGAGGCGTGCGGATTCCAACGGAAGAAGCGGACGGCGTAAAACCAAAGCGAGCCGACGAAAATAAACGCAGTCGTGAAAGCGCCTTTTAGTGTGAGGTTTAAATCGAACGCGCTGATGATTTTTACGAGCGTTCCCGCAGTTGATTCATCGTTCCATTCGAACGACCAAAGGTAAGGATGAATCAGGGCAAAGAGAGCCGAAAACGCGAAAACGGAAATCCATTTTGCGGTGTTCCCGCGCGATTCGACGACGAGAAATCCGCGAAAGATAAATTCTTCCGCGATTGCCGCCGAAATCATCGCAAGCAGGAAAAACCAGGAAACGTCGCTTTGTTCTTCAGCGATGCCGAGGTGAATTTCTCCGTAGGTTTCCGCCGCAAGTAAAATGAGCGTTCCCGCGACGGCTATAAGGATCGGGCGGATCGAGCAGGGTGTTGCGCCGGGAAGTCCTTTCCCGATAGATTCCGGGTTTTCCTTGGCTTCGCGATAGTCTCGCCACCACATATTGGCGAGCCACATCGTTACGATGAAATAAAAAACAACTCCGAAAGGATCTTGGGACATAATTTAGCGGTTTGAATCGGGCGCTGTACTTTCGCCCGCAAGTTGAACTGAGGAAAAACCGGCATCGCGCGCGATTTTCATCAGATTAAAAAGCCCTTGAATGCTGTTGCTTTTGTCCGTCTTTACGAGAAGTATTCCGCGAGTTCCCGCCTGAGACTGCGGCAAGGGCGGTAGAGCTTCCGTCAAGTCCTTGTAAATACGTCCGCCGAAAATGAACATGCTGTTGTTGCGAACCGTCAGGAGTGCGGAAACCGGCTTCCCTTCAAGTTTTCCCGGGAAGGCGGGAAGTTCGGTCCCGGCGGAGCGAAAATGGGTTTCCGAAATTTCGCCTTCTTTGAGCGGATTAAGGTCAAAAGTCAGCCCCGGCGCGTAGATATAAGTCGAAGTCATCGAAAAGAGCAACAATGCGGCGAGCAGAACACTCGCCAACGGGACAATGCCGATGCGCGAATCGTAGCGGCGCAGGCGTTCCCGCAGGCAAAACGGGCTGCTGACGGTCGATTGTGCGCGTTTGAATGCTTTCGGCTCGGAAGGTTTGTTCATGTTCGGGCGTTTTATTTATAAGCGAAAAAGATAACCTCGATAGGCTTCGCTGTAAACAGAGTTTCTCTCACGAATTGTAAGGACGCGAGCGGCGGAAGCTCCGAACGACAATAATGATTGCGATACGCTCCCGCGCGTGCAAAACTTCGGTATCGTGTCCGATTCCTTTGAGATAGAGAAAATAAGAGCCGAGTTTCCGATTTTGTCCTTAAATGCCGGCAAGCGTCCGCTCATTTATTTGGATAACGCCGCAACGGCGCAGAAACCGCAGTGTGTCATCGATGCCGTGAGCCGTTTTTACGCTTGCGGGAACGCCAATATTCACCGCGGACTCTATCGCCTGAGCGCCGACGCAACCGCCGCATTTGAAAATGCACGGGAACGCGTCGCCCGTTTCATCAACGCCCGCGAAGCCCGCGAATGTATTTTTACGCGTGGCGCGACCGAAGCAATTAATCTTGTCGCGAGTGCATGGGGCGCGGCAAATTTGCGGGAAGGCGATGAGATTTTGCTTACGCAGATGGAGCATCACGCGAACATTGTTCCGTGGCAATTAATTGCCGAACGCACGGGCGCAAAGATTGTTCCGGCTCCGATTTTGCCGAACGGCGAACTTGACGTTCCCGCGTGGAAAAATCTGCTTTCCGAGCGCACGCGCATTGTCGGAATCACACAAATGTCAAATGCGCTCGGCACCGTCAACCCGGTAAAGGAACTTGTCGCAGCCGCACACGCCGCGGGAGCGTTGGCGTTGGTGGACGGCGCGCAGTCTGCCGCGCACGGAATTGTCGATGTTCAGGAGACGGATTGCGATTTCTTTGTCTTTTCCGGGCACAAGGTTTTTGCGCCGACCGGAATCGGTGTTCTTTACGGGAAGGCGGAAATTCTTAACGCCATGCCGCCCTATCAAAGCGGAGGCGATATGATTGAAAAAGTTGATTTCGCGGGAACGACTTTCCGAAAAATTCCCGAGCGCTTTGAGGCGGGAACGCCGAATATTTGCGGCGCTGTCGGCTTAGCGGCGGCGATTGACTATTTTTCGCCTTTGCGAGTTCCCGCGGCGGCTCATGAAGCTGCGCTACTTGCGTATGCGACGGAAAAACTGAGCGCAATTCCCGACTTGAAAATTTTCGGAAGTGCTGCCGGAAAATCTTCGGTGATTTCGTTTCAAATCGACGGAATTCATCCGAGCGATATCGGAACAATGCTCGACACTTACGGAGTCGCCGTGCGTGTCGGTCATCACTGCGCGATGCCGCTTATGAAGGCCCTCGGCATTACGGGAACGGTGCGCGCGTCTTTTGCTTTTTACAATACATTCGAAGAAGTTGATGCTTTTTCCGATGCCTTGATTCGTATTCGAAAAATGTTCTAAATTGCTGACCATGAAAAAAACTCTGCTCTCCTTTTTATTAGGCGCGACGCTCGCATTTGCCGCTTGCGCCTCCTCCCGCGATGCGGAACCTCAGAAAAACTCTGCCGGTGACGCAGGAAATGCGCTTGCTGAAGTCGCCGCATTCACTTCCGCTGCGGAAGCGGATGTCGAAAATGCCGGGATTTCCGAAAACCGTGAAATCGGAATTATCATTCGCGTCGATCCGCTTGCGCGCACGCTTGTGGCTCAGCTCAACGCAGGCGAAAGTGTTTTGCCGGGAACGCAACTTGCCGTTCGCCGCTTGGATTTGACTCCGACCGCGCTTGTGCTCGTCGAAGCGGCGGAACGCCGCATGGTCGGAGCGCGCGTGCTTAGCGGGAACGTCTCCGAAGGGCAAATTCTCGTTGTCCCGGGAACGGCACTGAAGGCGCGTGTTTCGGCGTTACCGCCGGCTCGCCCGTAAGTTTTAACCGGAAACGAAGAATCGCCATGAAGCTTTTTGTCGGCGTTGACGGCGGCGGAACGAAGACGCGCACGCTCGTTGTTTCGGAAGACGGTATTTGCCGCGGAATTGCACTCACGGGAGCTTCCAACCCGAACTCCGTCGGCGCACGCAAAGCTCACGAAAATCTGATTGAGGGTTTGCGGGCTGCCGCGAAATCTTCCGGAGGCGAACCCGTTTTCGAAGGCGCATTTTTCGGCATTTCCGGAGTCAATGATAGTCTGACGGCAAAAGATTTTCGGCGGGAACTCATCGCCGATTCGAGCGTTTGTTTTAAAAATATTGCCGTGGAAAACGATACGCGCTCGCTTTGCGCCTCCGCCTTTGGAATGAAATCCGGAATTGTCCTAATCGCGGGAACGGGATCGAAATGCTACGGAAGAACCGAAGACGGACGCGAATGGGAAACCGGCGGGTACGATTTTCATGTTTCCGACGAAGCCGGTGCATTTGATTTGGCGCGCCGCGGCCTCATCGCTGCCGTGCGTGCCGCCGACGGGCGCGGCGAAGCAACGATGCTTAAAGACATTTTCTTTAAAGAATTGCAGATTGCGGAAACCGGACAAATTTCGCAACGGCTTCATCAGGATTCATTGAAAAATCCGGGATCGCCGATGACGAAAGACGAAATCGCGGCGCTTGCCGTTTTCGTCGGAAATGCTTATCTCGCCGGCGACGCCGTTGCCGGGAAAATTCTCAAAAGCGCGATGTCGGATTTGGTCGATATGGTTGAAGCGGTTGCCCGAAAACTGGAAATCCCTCCGGAGCAATTGCGACTCGGAATCACCGGCGGAGTTATTTTGAACGAACCGTGTGCGACGCTTTTTGTCGACGCTATGCGAAGCCGTTTCCCGCAATGTGAAATCTTCGAGCCGTCGCTCCCGCCGGTTGTCGGTGCGGCAATTCGTGCGCTTTCGCTCGGCGGGATTGACGTTACGCCGGATTTACTCCGTACGCTTGAGGAATCTTTTAAAACCCTTTGAACAAGCTGATCCAGGTCCGCAGTTCTCCGATTCACGGGAACGGCGTTTTTGCTCTAAAGCCGATTCCCGCGGGAACTTGCGTAGCGGAATACCGGGGCGAAATTATTTCCCAAGCCGAGCTTGAGCGCCGGGAGAAGTTGCGCGCCGAACGAAAGGAGCAGGGCGAAAACGTGCCGGTTTATTATTTTGAAGTCGGAGACGGAATTTTTATCGATGCGACCGAAGTTAAGGAGGAAAATCCGGCACGCTACATCAATCACGCTTGCGATGAAAATTGTGAGGCGATTTGGAATGCGCGGGAACGACGCATGGAAATTGTTACGATTCGAGATATTAAGGTCGGTGAAGAATTGTCTTTTGACTACGGATTCGAGTTGGCGGGATTTTTTGAGCATCCGTGTCGGTGCGCGTCTAAAAATTGTTGCGGTTACATCGTCGCAAAGCCTTTACGCCCCGCGCTCATGCGTAAGCTTGCCCGCCATGCTCGAGCCGGAAAATAAAATTTAAATACAGGCGCGAAATCGGCGCTTGTTCCCATAAAAAAAGGCGTTCCCGCAGGTCAAGGGAACGCTTCATCGGCGCGGGAATTAACTTGAAAATCCTCCGGAGCGAGGGGAGAATGACACCCGATGCGCGCATCTTAAATTCGCGAAAAACACAAATTCTAACACTGACACATCATGAAAGCATGGGCGTTAATTCTCCCTTTTGCGTTCGTTGCCGCGACCGCGTCGGCAGAGCGCGTCGTTAAAGTATCGGACGGCGATACCATCACTGTTTTGGACGAAAACAACAAACAGATTCGCGTCCGGCTTTGGGGGATTGACGCTCCCGAGTCAAAACAGGCTTACGGAAAAGCCGCAAGACGCCGCCTCGCCGATAATATTGCGGGAAAAGATGTGCGTTTGGACGTTCGCGGGAAAGATCGCTACGGACGTTTGCTTGCTGTTGTTTGGCTTGGCGACGAAAATGAAAATCTCTTGCAGGTTCGGGACGGCTTCGCGTGGCACTATGTTTACTATGCCAAAAAAGCGACGGAATATGCAGAGGCGGAGAAATATGCGCGGGAACGGCGCTTGGGGCTTTGGAAAGATTCGAATCCGGTCCCGCCTTGGGAATATCGTCGCAGAAAAAGAAAATCCGATTGATTTTTACGAACGCAAAAAAAATGCATTGCGCGAGTTCCCGGAAAAATATAAATTCTTTCCCAATATTTTTGCGGCTGTCGTATAACGGCTATTATGTGACCTTCCCAAGGTTGAGACGAGGGTTCGACTCCCTCTAGCCGCACCACTTTCAAAAGCCCGCAATCCCGCTCAAACAAAAGGGTTGCGGGCTTTTTCGCGCTTTTGGAATTGCGCAAAAAAGTTGCTAAATAATGCCAAATAATGCCGTATTTTGCCAATAAAGAGCAACTTTCTTGCAACCGCGTTTTACCGCTTAATAGGACATACTCAATGAGCTAACGGCAGAAATTGAAAATGGCACTATCTCAACTGCAAAGGGATTGCGCGAGCTTGCTTCTTCACTGCGGATGCAGAAAGGAGGAAGTGCCATATCTTATTATCGCATTAAAGAATGGAAACGATTTGCGCGATATGAGTCAGCTGATAATTCAAACGTTGGACGAAACGGGGAAACTTCCTACGAGGGAGAGAATTATCAGAATGGTGGCGTTTATGGTGAACAACCCAGAATAACTTCGCTTCAACACAACGGCGTAATTTACGGCTACTTTGACCCTGTGCGCAGGGAGTTGCACTTGAACAAGGACTTTGCGGATTTTGACACACCTATTCACGAGTGGACGCACGGTTGGTGGGCGTGGCTCAAAGGCGAAGACCCGCGAATGATTGAACGCATTGTCGAGCTGATGAAGCAGACAAAAGAGTATCAACGTTTCCGTATGGAAGCGATGACCGACAAGAAGTCTGTTTATCACGGGCTTAGCGAAGAGGAACTTGCCGAAGAGGTGTTTGCTTGCCTTACCGGAAAGCGCGGCGAGGACATCATGGAGCAAGAGGGGCTTGCGATGTGGACGAAAGGGCAGACGCGAGAGCCATTTCAGCTTCAAGTCAATTGGTCGAAGCCGATTTTTATAAATTCGGGTAGCCTTTAGGGGCGATAAGCCGGATTCTGTGCCGTGTGCCGCTTGCGCGGGAACACGGTCGCATTCATTTCTCTAACCGCGGAAATTTGCGTTCCCGCGATTTCGCCTTGCGGCGATGCGACAGACCCGTGAGCATCGGACGGGCAACCCGCTCACCTATTTTGTCTTGCACCGGATTGGGTTTGTCGCGCCTCGTTCGTTGCCGTTCGAGCGGTGAGCTCTTACCTCGCCGTTTCACCCTTACCGGCGTTGCCGCCGGCGGTTTGTTTTCTGTGACACTTTCCGTCAACGCGCCTTGCGACGCGCCGCCCTCGCTTTCACGAGGAATCCTGCCCTGCGGTGTCCGGACTTTCCTCCCGGAAACTTGCGCTTCCGAGCGAATGCGTGCACCCTAAAGACTGGGTTCAATGCTCGCGCGGGAACGTTTGTTTTGCAAGCCGAAAGGGAATTTTTGAGCGATTCTTCGAACTTTGATTTTGCATTTTGCGCACGAGAAACGACAATTTAGCCAGTTCCCGTTTTATGAAGTTAAATTTTAAATCGTTTTTGAGTGCCGGATTTTTTGCCTTTGCCGTCGCTTCCCTTGTTCCCGTCGGAGCTGAAGAACCCGCAGGCGGGAAATTCCTTGCGCGCGACGGCGTGTTTTTCGGCGAAATCTTCGTTGCGGACGATTGTTCGATGGACGAACTTGTTGCTGCTCAGGATTTGGCCTATTGGATCGGGAAAGTTTGCGGAATCGAAAACTTGGGCGTGCGATTGGAAAGTTTTGCGTCGACGGAAAATCCGTCCGGAATCTTTGTCGGAAAAACGCAGGCAGCACAGCGGAAAGGTATTTGTCCGGAGGCGTTCGGGCCCGAGGCGTTTGCAGTTTCTTCGATGGAAAATGCGCTTTTTCTTGTCGGCGCCAATCCTATGGCAACGCGCCATGCGGCGGCAAAATTGCTGACAAAATATTTGGGCGTGGAATTCGTGTTTCCGGGAGACGACGGTGCGGAATGGGAACCGAAAAAACAAGTGAAATTTCCCGAGGAAGACGAAGTTTATACGCGAGCGTGGACTTGGCGGAATATCGGTGTAAACGGAGAGGAAAATGCAGATTGGGCGGCACATTTGGGCTTTGGAGTTCGTCCGGTGATGTCGCATAATCTTTATACGATTTTTACGCCGGAAATTTATGAAAAACATCCGCAACTCGCGCCGAAATCTTTCGGCAAAGTTAATGCGCGGAGGCGCGGCGGATATGCGCCTCAGGCAAATTTGGCGAATCCGCTTGCGGTCAAAATTGCTCGAGATGCGGCAGAAAAATATTTTGAGGAAAACGAGGAAGCTCCGATGTTTTCCGTCGGAATCAATGATTGTCTTTCTTGGGACGAATCCGCGGAGTCGGCGCGTGCCTACGGGAACGCTCCGATGCGGTGGTTTCGAAATCTTCCGAATCGTTCCGATTACTTTTGGCGTTTTGCCGATTGCGTCGCAAAATCGCTTGCGGGAACGGCTTTCCCCGAAAAAAAAATCTCCGCAATTGCGTATCTGGACTGTCAGGACGCGCCGACGTTTCCGCTTTCCGAAAATATTTTTCCCGTCTTGTGCGCGGATCGTTCTCAGTGGGTGTTCCCGCAATTTGCCGAAGAAGACAAGGCGCTGATGCGGCGTTGGGGAAAGTCCGGCGTGGAGGCTTGGGGAATTTATGATTATTATTACGGGAATCCGTTCTTGTTCCCGCGAATTTTTTTCAAAGCGCAAGCGGAATCGTTACGCTATGCGTACGCCAACGGCGCGCGGCTTTTTTACGCGGAAATCTTTCCGCAAGTTCCTTTTGATGCTCCGAAAATTTGGATTTTATCGCGACTTCTTGAAAATCCGGACGCGGATCCCGATGCGGAGTTAAAACGGTTTTGCGAACTTGCTTACGGGAAGGCCGCCAAGCAGATGTATGCGTTTTTCTCGCTTTGCGAAAAGAATTGGGCTGAGCAGGGCGGGCAATGCCGTTGGATTAAGGGTTGGCGAAACGAAAATTCTACGCACATTTTCAGAGTCGGCGAAAGTTGTGAGGAATGGCTTGAAAGGGCGCGCGCCTGTTTCCCGAATGCGCCGACGGACGCGCGGGAACGGCGCATCGTCGCCCGCTTGGATTTGACGCGAATCTATTTGGAACGAGCCAAGAAATTTGCGGAGAGCTTCCGCGCGCGGGAAAAATTGGAACTTTGCTCTCAGAATTTGGATTCCGCAGAAAATCTGGCTGCGGTACTGCAGTCTACGGCTTGGAATTTTGAGAAAATTTACGACGATACCGCTTGGCTGGAAGCCTTTCCGGATGCCGGTTTTGAGCCTTGTAAAATGCGTGAAAGCGATCCGCGAGCAACCGCGTTTGTCCGCCTGACGGATGCGTTGCGGGAACGCCCGCGTTCGCCCGAACGCTTGGCGGCGGAGAAGCAGTTGACGGAAATTCTTAACCGAAAACTTCCGAAAAATGATAGCGAGATGCTACGGAAGCTCGTTCCCGCGCTTTCGGGCGCACCGATTTTCAGTGAAGATTTTGAAGCAATTAAAATTTGGGAGCACGAAACCGGGGAAACGGATTTGAAATCCTGTTTTGTCGGAATCAATTCGGACGGTTGGCGCGCGGGAAAAATAATCGCCGGTCCGGCATCGTTGCGCTTGATGACGGCTCCCGCCGAAAATCTTTTTTGCGGCGAGACCGACAAGACCGCTTTCGGAAACGCGGCGCTGAAAATCGCCGGCGCCTGCGAGACGACCGAGCTTTCACGCCGCCTTGCCGTTAAACCCGGGATGCGGCTTGCCGCTTCGGTGCAGGCGCGCGGAAAAATATCCGTCGGCGCGACTGCGGGGCTTGCGCTAGTTTGGAAAGATGCGCGCGGGAACGTCGTCGGCGAGCGGGAATTTGTACGCCTTGCATGCGGAGAAACCGCTGATTGGGAGCGCTTCATCGTCGCGGGAACGGCACCGGAAAATGCCGCCTACGGCGAGATTTGCCTCGGTGCCGGACTTTTTGCTCCCGACGACTATGTGTGCTTTGACGAACTTGAGATTTTTGAGTTTTAGGATTCGTGCGAGCAATGCATTGTAGACCGTTTTCTCCGGCTTAATCTTTCAGCTCGGAGGAAATGCGCATGGAGCAGAAATCCGGACCGCACATGGAGCAGAACGCGGCTTTTTTCGCCGCGTCGTGCGGGAGCGCCTCGTCGTGGAGGCGGCGTGCGTGTTCCGGGTCGAGCGAGAGCGCGAATTGGTCTTCCCATCGAAACTCGAAGCGGGCGCGGGAAAGCGCGTTGTCGCGGTATTGTGCCGCCGGATGCCCTTTTGCCAAATCCGCCGCGTGCGCCGCGATTTTGTAGGCGATAACGCCGGCGCGAACGTCTTCGCGGTTCGGCAAGCCGAGATGTTCTTTCGGCGTAACGTAGCAGAGCATAGCGCAACCGAACCAACCGATGAGCGTCGCGCCGATGGCGCTGGTGATGTGGTCGTAGCCGGGCGCGATGTCGGTTGTGAGCGGTCCGAGCGTGTAAAACGGTGCTTCGTGGCACCAGTCGAGCTGATTTTGCATATTCGCGCGAATGAGTTGCGCGGGAACGTGCCCGGGACCTTCGTTCATGACTTGCACGCCGTGTTCCCAAGCACGTTTGGTCAACTCGCCTTGCGCTTTGAGCTCGGCAAATTGGGCTTCGTCATTTGCGTCGGCAATAGAGCCGGGGCGCAATCCGTCGCCGATGGAAACGCCGATGTCGTAGGCCGCCATGATTTCGCAGATTTCGTCCCAATGTTCCCAGAGAAAATTTTCCGTGTTATGATGCCGGCACCATTTCGCCATGATGGAGCCGCCTCGGGAGACGATGCCGGTAACGCGCGAGGCGACGAGCGGCACGAAGTCTTTTTTCACGCAGGCATGAATCGTGAAATAATCGACGCCTTGCTCGGCTTGTTCGATGAGTGTTTCGCGGAAAATTTCCCAATTGATTTCCTCGCTTTTTCCGCCGACTTTTTCGAGTGCCTGATAAATCGGAACGGTGCCGACGGGAACGGGGCAGTTGCGCAAAATCCATTCCCGCGTTGCGTGAATGTTTTTCCCGGTGGAAAGATCCATCAGCGTGTCGCCGCCCCAGCGGCAGGACCAGCGCATTTTATCGACTTCCTCTTCGATGCCGGAAGCGATGGCGGAATTGCCGATGTTGGTGTTGATTTTGACCAAAAAATTCCGCCCGATAATCATCGGCTCGGCTTCCGGGTGGTTGATGTTCGCGGGAAGAATGGCGCGCCCGCGGGCGATTTCCGAGCGGACGAATTCCGGCGTGATCTCCTGCGGGATCGCCGCGCCGAAGCTTTCGCCCGGGTGCATGAACCCGAGATTCTGCCGCGGGGATTTTGCGATTTCATCGCGCACCGCCTGCAATTTCATGTTTTCGCGGATGGCGACAAATTCCATTTCCGGCGTGATAATGCCGCGCTTGGCGTAATCCATCTGCGTGATGCGCGCACCCGGCTTGGCTCGGTAAACTTTGCGGTCGCTGCGGTCGAATTGCTCGACGTGGCAGGCGGTTTGAACGGCGGGAACGCGATAGCTCGGCTCGACGGCTTCAACGTCTCCGCGTTCGAGAATCCACGGCGTGCGCAGGGCGGGAAGTCCTTTGCGAATGTCTTTGTGAAAGGCTTCGTCGCCCCACGGACCGGAAGTGTCGTAAACGCGTACGGGCGCATTTTCGTGCAAGATTTTTCCTGTGCGGGAACGTGTCGGCGAAAGCGAAATTTCGCGCATCGGCACGCGAATGTCCGTACGCGAACCTTCGACGTAAATGCGGCGGCTTTGCGGAAATGCCGCGTGGATTTCTTCGTTTTGCGTTGCGGGAACGTTGTTTTCCATAATCAAAAAAGAATTTCCGGAATTTTGCGCATTTTTTTCGCGCTTTTCAAAAATAATTCAAATATCGCGTTCCCGTGATAAATCGAATTTTGCCGCGCGGGAACGCGGGACGGAGATTGACAAAGCAGGGCGGGAACGATTGAATTAGAAAAATTTATGGCAAACGCGGCTCTCCATGAAAAGAATTTCATGAACGCTTCCGGAAACGAAGCGCCCGCCATGCAGTTTTCAGCTCAAACTTTTTCAGGTTTGAGCTTTTTTATGATTTTCTCAAAACACAGCTCCGAACTAACCTTTTTTCTCATTTAGAAAGCATTACTATGTCTATACGCGACGATATTAAAAAAGTCATGATCATCGGCTCCGGTCCGATTGTAATCGGGCAGGCCTGCGAATTTGACTACTCGGGAACGCAAGCGTGCAAAGCGCTCCGCGAATGCGGCTACGAAATCGTGCTCGTCAACTCGAACCCGGCAACGATTATGACGGACCCGACCGTTGCCGACGTTACTTACATCGAGCCGCTCAACGAAGAACGCCTCGAGCAAATCATCGCCAAAGAACGCCCGGACGCGCTTTTGCCGAATCTCGGCGGACAAACCGGCTTGAATCTCGCCATTGAGCTCAACAAAAAAGGAATTTTGGAGAAATACGGCGTCAAGGTTATCGGCGTAAACCTCGAAGCCATCGAGCGCGGCGAAGACCGTCTTATTTTCAAAGAAACGATGTCGCGCATCGGCATCGACATGCCGCGCAGCGATATTGCCTACACGGTTGATGAAGCGGTGAAAATTTCCGAAAAACTCGGCTTCCCGCTCGTCGTCCGCCCGGCTTACACGATGGGCGGCGCCGGCGGCGGGCTTGTCTACAATATGGACGAGCTCAAAACCATCGTCGCGCGCGGCTTGCAGGCTTCGATGACGAGCCAATGCCTCATCGAAGAATCCATCCTCGGTTGGGAGGAACTCGAAGTCGAAGTCGTTCGCGACTCGACCGGAGCACTCATTTCCGTTTGTCTCATCGAAAACGTCGATCCCGTCGGCGTGCACACGGGCGACAGCTTCTGCACGGCACCGATGATGACCGTTCCCGCGGACGTTCAGGCGGAGCTTCAGCGGCAGGCGTGGAAAATTATCGACACGATCGGCGTTATCGGCGGCACGAACGTCCAGTTCGCGCGCAACCCGAAAGACGGGCGCATCGTCATCATCGAAATCAACCCGCGCACCTCGCGTTCGTCCGCGCTCGCGTCGAAGGCAACGGGCTTCCCGATCGCACTCATTTCGGCAAAACTTGCAAGCGGCATGACGCTTTCCGAAATCCCGTATTGGCGCGACGGCTCGCTCGACAAATACACGCCGTCGGGCGATTACGTCGTTGTCAAATTTGCGCGTTGGGCATTTGAAAAATTTAAAGGCGTTCAGGACAAGCTCGGCACGCAGATGAAGGCGGTTGGCGAAGTCATGAGCATCGGCAAAAACTACAAGGAAGCTTTCCAAAAAGCGATTCGTTCGCTCGAAAACGGGCGCATGGGCTTGGGCTTTGCGGCGGATTTTAATTCCAAAACGAAGGAAGAACTTCTCGAAATGCTGCGCGAAGCCAACAGCGAACGCCATTTCGTGATTTACGAAGCCTTCCGCAAGGGCGCGACGATTGAGGAAATTCAGGCGAAAACGCAAATGAATCGCTGGTTCCTCGAACAGGCGAAAGAACTCGTCGAGCTCGAAGAAAAACTTTTGGAAAGCAAGGGCAGCGTTCCCGCAGACGCGCTTTTGATTCAGGCCAAAAAAGACGGTTTCGCGGACGCGTATTTGGCAAAAATCCTCGGTGTTCCCGAAAAAGAAATTCGCGAAAAACGCATCGCGCTCGGCGTGGTCGAACGCTGGGAAGCCGTTCCCGTCAGCGGTGTCGAAAACGCCTGTTACTATTTCTCAACGTATGCGGACAGCGTTCCCGTGACGGAACTTCCCGCGAGCACGAAGAAAAAAGTTATGGTGCTCGGCGGCGGACCGAACCGCATCGGGCAAGGCATTGAGTTTGACTACTGCTGCTGCCACGCCGCGATGGCGCTGCGCCGCATGGGCTACGAAACCATCATGGTCAACTGCAACCCGGAAACGGTTTCGACCGACTACGATACGTCTGACAAACTTTATTTCGAGCCGCTCACGCTCGAAGACGTGCTCGCGATTTACGAACACGAAAAACCGGAAGGCGTGATTGTGCAGTTCGGCGGGCAAACGCCGCTCAACCTCGCGCGCAAACTCGCAGAAGCCGGCGTGAAAATTCTCGGCACGAGTATCGACACCATCGATACGGCGGAAGACCGCGATCTTTTCCGCCTGATGATGCAAAAGCTCGAAATCCCGATGCCGGAAGCGGGCATGGCGATCAACATTGAGCAGGCTCTCGAAATCGCCCACAAAGTCGGCTACCCGGTGATGATTCGTCCGTCCTTCGTGCTCGGCGGGCGCGGTATGGAAGTTGTTTACGACGACGCGGCACTCAAAGAATACGTCAGCAAGGCAATCGGCGTGACGGAAGATGCGCCGCTTCTCATCGACCGCTTCCTGCAAAACGCGCTTGAATGCGAATGCGACGCGCTTTGCGACGGGAACGACGTTTTCATTCCTTCCGTTATGGAACACATCGAGCTCGCAGGTATTCACTCCGGCGACTCGGCTTGCGTCATTCCGCCGGTGCACATTCCCGCGAAGCAATACGCGGATATCGTCGATTACACGCGCAAAATCGCACACGAGCTGAAAGTCGTCGGCTTGATGAATATGCAATACGCCATCGAAAACGGCAAAGTTTACGTTATCGAAGCGAACCCGCGCGCCTCGCGTACGGTGCCGCTGGTTTCCAAGGTTTGCAATATTCAAATGGCAGGCGCGGCAACGGAACTCATGATGGGCAAAAAGCTTGAAGAGCTGAATTTGAAGCCCTTCGTCGCGGGAACGCACTACGGCGTGAAAGAAGCCGTTTTGCCGTTTGACAAATTCCCGGAAGTCGACCCCGTTCTCGGGCCGGAAATGCGCTCCACGGGCGAAGTGCTCGGCATCGCGCCGGACTTCGGTACCGCGTTTTTCAAGGCGCAGGAAGCCGCGGGAACGCAGCTCCCGACCGAAGGCACGGTTTTGATTACGATCGCCGAAAAGAACGAACAGGCGCTCGAACTCGGACGCGGCTTCGTCAAGCTCGGCTTCAAAATCAAAGCAACGGCGGGAACGTATGATTTCTATACGAAAAACGGTATCGCGTGCGAATTGATTAAAAAACAGCACGAAGGACGCCCGAATATCGTGGACGGCATCGTCAACCGGGAAATTTCGCTCATCGTCAACACGCCGGTCGGCAAACGCTCGGTTATCGACGATTCCTACATCCGCAAAAACGCCATCAAGCTCCGCGTGCCGTATTTCACGACACTCGCGGCGGCACTGGCAACGGTGCAGGGCATCGCCGCCGTCAAGGCGGGAACGGTCGATGTCGATTCGCTCCAAGCCCACCACGGCAAATTAAAAGCTTAAAGCTTAAAAAATGTACAAAAAAACGTTTCCGCGACTTTGATCGCGGGAACGTTTTTTTGTGGATGAAAATTCGAACTTATTGAGCGGATTTCTTAGAGGTTTTGTCCTCTTTCTTTTCCGCCGGGAAGAGTTCGGCGAGGCGTTCCTGAATCGCCTTGGTGATGTCGGCTTCGGGAGTGAAGTAGACAACGGTATTCGGTGCAGTATTCAGAACGATATCGATTTTATTTGCCTTTGCGTATTCCTGAATGACGGGAACGATTTCTTTGATGATTTTGCTGAGTTCGGTATTCCGTTTATCTTCGATGGCCTGCTTGGCGGCTGCAAGAGCTTCAGAGAGCTCCTGGCGCTCTTTGAGGATTGTTTTGTTGAGTTCGACCGCTTCAGCTTTTGCCTTTTCCTTAGCGGATTCGCTGTTCATCGGATTTTCGATTTCCTTGACGAGTTTTTGCAGCGCTTCCGCTTTTTTCTGCAATTCGGCAACGGAACTTTTTTCCTGTTCCTGAACGAGGAGGATGTCGGCTTTCAATTTTTCAAGCGCGATCGGCGTTTTGGAGAAGCTTTGAATAACGGCATCCATGTTGATGATCGCCGTTTTCGTGGCTTGTGCGAAAAGCGTTCCCGCGGAAATAGCGAGAATCGCGACGAGTGTGGTGAGTTTTTTGAACATAATTTTTGTATAATAATTAGAAACTGGTTCCGAAGGAAATGTTAAAACGCATTCCGTCGTCATTTTCTTCCGATGTGTGAATCGGGAAGCCGATGTCGAGGTTGAGCAGGGCTCCCCAAACAAGCATGCGGAAGCCGAATCCGACGTCGTCATTCCATTCCCGCGGCGAGAAATCGAAAGAATCCTCATTGACGAAGCCGCCGTCGTAGAACAGGGCGAAGCGCAGTTGCTCCAACAGTTTAATCGTATATTCTGCGGAAATGAAAGCGCCGGAGTCGCCGCCTAGCGGTTCGTCTTCTACGAAGGGCCCGACGTGCGCGTAGCGGAATCCTCTCAGGTTGTAAGGCCCGCCGTATTTAATTTTCTCAAAGAAAGGAACATAGCTGTCGCCGAATGCGTGTGCGGTATCGGCGCGCATGCGTAATTTAACGGTTTGATCCTGATAATCAAAAATCGGGAACCATCGGGCGGCATCGAGGCGCATTTTATAGTAGGTACAATCGCCGCCGAAGGGACCGCCGACTAATTCGTTTGTGAAGACGATTTTCGTTCCCGAGTTCGGGAAGAGGTAGCTGTCGCGCGTGTCGCGGGAAAGACTGAGCCCGCCGCGGGAAAGCAATGTGTAGCCGGCCTCGTCCCAAATAAATTGCGGAACATCCCACTCGATGTCTTTGATTTCGTAATTGTCGATTTTGTAGTACAGCGTTCCGTAGACGCGCTCAAAGAGGCGGCGGCGGCCGTAGATTTTTACGCCGGCGTCGACGGTGTTGTAGCTTGAGCTGACATAGGAGTCGGATTTGTAGTAGGCGTCATATCCGACGGCGATTTCGCGTCCGAAGACCATGGGTTCTTCGAACGATTGTTCGATTGTCGAAGAATTCGTGCCGACTTGAATGCGGAAGCGGAATTTTTGCCCGCCGCCGCGGAAATAATTGCGATAGTTAAAGATGTCGAAATTGGATTCGGAAAATTCGATGTACGCCGAAAGACTTTCGACAGTTGAAAATCCGCCGCCGAAATTGAACGATCCCGTCGGAGCTTCGGTAACGCTGACGACCAGATCTTTTTGCCCCGGAATCGGGGTATCTGCCGGGCGGAGGGAGATCGTGGATTGCCCGTTCGGTTGGCGGAAATAGCTCGTATTTTTTAGGCGCGATTCAGAGGTTTTCATGCGCACCATGTCGAAGACTTCACCGGGAGCGAGGACGAGTTCCCGCAGGATAATCTCCGATTTTGTAGTCGTGTTGCCTTCGATTTTTACCGAACGCAGGTAAGATTTTTCGCCTTCGACAATTTTAAATTTAACAACGACTTTTCCCGTGTCGACATCCGGTTCCCGTGTTACCGAAACACGACAATTCAGATAGCCGACCTGTCCGTAGTAATCACGAATTTTTTCCGTCGCGACTTCGACGGCGCGCGGCGAGTAAGCCATGCCCGGGAAAAGCAAATCGTGGTAAACATCGTCCCCGCGACGCACGCCGCGCGGCGAGTACTGAGCGAGCATTGCAACAATCGCCTGCTGAGAAAAACGTGCGTGCTCTTTACCTAAGTCGTTCCCGCTGATTTGAATTTCGTCGACAAAGTAGCGCATGCCTTCCGAAATCGTGATTTCAAGCGGCAAATCGCCTTCCGTTTCGGTGTTGTTGACGAAGCTGTAGCCTTCTTCGAGTTCTTCCCGCGGTTGCCCGTAAACCTGGACATCGAGGAAGCCGTTATTTTGATAGAAATTCGTCAGTTCGACCAAGTCCCGCTGATAAGTGGCGTAATTGAATCGTCCGAGGTCGCGAATCGGAGAAAATTTCAGGAAGCGGTTACCCGGCCATTCCGAGAAATCGAAGGTGTAAGCCCATGTCGATGTTTGCATGACATTACGCAATGTCATGTCGTCAAAGCTTTTGTTCCCGATAAATTTGATTTCGGTAACGCGGGTATTTAGGTTTTCTTCGATAACAAAGGTTACGGTTGCCGTGCCTTTTTCCTTGTCGACTTTGATTTGCGGAGAAACTTTGACGAAGGGGAATTTGGCTTCGTATTTTTTCTTAATTTTTTCGGCGGATCGCATGACGAGGCTACGATCCAACGGCGCGCCGACCGTCATGCCGGCATCCGTACACTCTTTGATGAGTTTGCCGCGGAAAAATCCGATAACGGCGTTTTCGGAATCCGGTTTCGTCGAATCGTAATCGTTGACAATGATTTGTTCGTACTCCGATTGCGCTTCGGGGGTTCCGCCTTCCCATTCTTTATTGCCTTCGAAATAAATGCCGACGAGGAGCGGGCGCGCGACGTAGGAAATCTGAATGTCGAGCGTTTCTTGCTCCGAATCCAAAATCGGGTCAACGGTAACAAAGTCAAAAAGCCCTGTTTCGAAGAGCGATCGGATGGTTTTGGATTGTTCGGGGCGCGTGTATTCGCTTCCGGGTTTGAGATAAACATGTGCGGCGATAAGCGCTTCGTCGATTTCGGGACCGCCTTCATTTTTGAAAATGAGATTGCGGACGAAAAGTTTTTTAGCGGCTTGGCGGGGTGCGGCGTTTGTGCGCGCGTTTCCGCCGGTCGCGGGTGTTGCCTGCTGTGCGGAAAGCGGAAGCGTTCCCGCGGCGATGAAAAATGCGAGTGTTCCCGCGAATGCGGCGAAAGATTGGGAAAAGACTGGCTTGGCTGGACGCATCAGAAATTCGGTTCGCTGATGTTGGTGGCGGGAGTTTCGAAACGGGTGATGTTGCTGTGGAAATGTAGAGGGATGTCTCCGGTCGGCCCGTTGCGTTGCTTGGCAATGATGAGAACGCGTTCCCGCAAGTCGCGCTGGCGTTCTTCCTCGTCTTCCGTCGGAGATTTTTTTTGTCCGCCGCGCTTGATGTCGATGAGCATGATGACGTCGGCGTCCTGTTCGATGGAGCCGGATTCGCGCAGGTCGCTCGCGCGCGGCTTGCGGTCTTCTTTGTCGGAATCGCGGTTCAGCTGGGCGAGAGCGATAATCGGGATCCCGAATTCTTTTGCCATTGCTTTGATGGAGCGCGAAGCTTCGGCGATTTGTTGTTCGCGCGGCATGCGGGAATCCGTGCCGTTAATGAGCTGTAAATAGTCGATGATAATCAGCGAAAGCGGCGTGCGTGCGTGGATGCGGCGTGCCTTGGCGCGAATTTCCATGATAGTTTGTCCGCCGAGGTCGTCGATGATGAGCTTTCGCTTTTCGTAGTCTTTCGACATTTCGTAAAGCTTTTGAACCTGCTCGGCAGTGCCGAATCCTTTTTGGAGATTTCGCAAATTGACGCGGGATTTTGACGCCAGCAAACGTTGCATCAAATCCTCTTTCGTCATTTCGAGACTGAACATCAGGACGGCGCGCGGTTTTTTCCCAGCGGCTTCCCGCTTTTTGTCGAACAGCGCGGCTTCAATAAAGTTGAGCGCGATGGAGGTTTTCCCCATACCCGGACGTGCAGCGACGACGATCATTTGCCCGGGATGAAAACCGAAAGTCATTTGGTCAAGCTGGGTAAATCCGGTCGGAACGCCGTGAATCGCGCCGCGGTTTTTTTCCATTTGACGTAAAATTTCGAGCGTGCGTGCGACGAGACCGCCGACCTGATCGGTGCTTTCTGCCGTCTCTTGGATGTTGTCTCCCGCGATCTCGAAGAACGATTTTTCGACGCGGTCGAGAATCATGCGGATGTCATCGCCGTCCGAAAATGCGCGCTCAACGGTTTGCGTCGCCGTCGTGATGAGTTTTCGTCGGAAATATTTTTCTTTAACGATTTCGAGCCAGTGCGGCGCGTGAACGGTTGTGGCGACTTTATTTTCGAGTTCCCGCAGGTAAATGTGCCCGCCGGCGGCTTCAAGCTTGCCCAACTCGGTCAGCTTTTCGAGCAGGGTAATAATGTCAATGCCTTTGCCCTCGTTGCTGAGTGCGGAGAGCGCTTCGTAAATGACCTGATGTTCGGTCCGAAAAAAAGTTTCGGGAACGACTTTTTGAGTTTGGCAGTCTGCGAGAATGTCGCCTCCGCCGTCCAAGATAATTGCGGAGAGCAAGCCTTGTTCGGCTTCTTCGTTGTGCGGCGGAATACGATTCGCGAAAACGGAGGCATCGGAATCCGCGTGCCGGTTGCGGGAGCGCGTGTTTGCGCGGGAACGGCGTTGCGGTTCGGGGCCGGACGAAGCAGGTTGCGAAAAATTCTCCGGAATGAATGCTTCGGAGGGAATTTCGTCGGGCTCAAAAAATGGCGCTTCGTCGGACATGTAAGGATTCTGAAAAATTAAAGAACCATGATGACGGAATTCTCCGCTCTTTGCAAATTGTTCCCGCAAACAAATTGAGAAATTCAGATAGGACGTTCAGCCGAATCCGAAGATGACACAAAAGGCGTTTTCCGAGATAAAAAGAAAAACGCCCTGCGGGAACGTTTCGCGGGGCGTTTTGTTTGTAAACGGTAACCGGACAAGCTGTTACCGAGGTCTGACAGAACCGGAACTTTCTCCGGGCCTTAAGTTTTGCTTTTCTCCCAAAAACAAATTTCCGAAGCGGTCCTTTACCGTTTGGATTTGACGATTTCCCAAATTTTGAGGCAATCGCCGACCAAATCTTCAAGCGCAGTAAGCGGGAGTTGCGTTGCGGCGTCGGAAATCGCTTTTGCCGGCTCGGGGTGGGTTTCGAGGAAAAGTCCGTCGGCGCCGGAAGCGACGGCAGCGCGAGAAAGCGCGGGAACGAATTCGCGTTGCCCGCCGGAAGCCCCCATCATCGCGCCGGGGAGTTGGACGCTGTGCGTCGCATCCATAATCGTCGGCGCGCCGGTTTTTCCCATAATTGAGAACGAACGCATGTCAACGACGAGATTTTGGTACCCGAACGCCGTTCCGCGGTCGGTCAGCCAAATTTCCCGTGCGCCCGAGAGCGCGAGCTTGTCGTAAACGTAACGCATTTCCTGCGGGGAGAGGAATTGACCCTTTTTGACGTTGACGCAACGCCCGGTTTTGGAGGCGGCGAGAAGTAGATCCGTTTGGCGGCACAAAAACGCCGGAATTTGGAGCACGTCGCAGACTTGTTTCACCTTCTCGCATTGTTCGGGAAGGTGAATATCCGTGAGAACGGGAAATTTATATTCACGTTTGACCATCGCGAGCAGTTCCAGCCCGGCGTCCATGCCGGGGCCGCGCGCTCCCGTGAGCGAGGTGCGGTTGGCTTTGTCGAAAGAACCTTTGAAAACGATATTGAGTTGCGGGAACTTTTCGCGTAGCTCGCTGAGCTTTTCTGCAACTTTACGGCAGACGGTTTCGTTTTCAAGGGAGCAGGGACCGGCGATGAGCAGGAATTTCTTAGAATCGTAAATCATATGGATAGGGTAAAATGCGTCTTTCCATTTTTCAGAGAAGCACTTGCGGTGCAACGCCAAAAATGTATTCTTCCCGAAGAAAATCGCTCTTGACGCGGCAAAAGTCTTTTGAGATTTTCTTGAAACTTATGGCAAATACAACCGTCAATAACATTAAGCGCAAAAACATCATCCGCTATAACAACGATCTCTGCCTCGTTCTCGAATGCCAAGTGCGCACGCCTCCGAACAACGCTTCCTACTGCCAAATGGAACTGCGTTCTCTTTCGTCCGGGCGCGTCATTCCGGTGCGTACGAATATCGGAGCTTCGTTTGACGTTCTCGAAAATTCGATCAAACAGCTCGAACTCCTTTATCAGGCAGACGGAAACTACGTTTTCTCCGACGCGGAAACGTTTGAAGAATATCCGATTTCGGCGGCATCGCTCAAGGAATCCGCAGGCTTCCTCGTCGAAGGTCAAACCTACGATATTCTCTTTGTTGAAGAAAAGCCGATTACGGTCAATCTTCCTGCGGCTATCGAAGTAAAAGTTACCGAAGCTCCGCCCGCCGTTAAGGGCAACACCTCCGGAAACGCGCAGAAAGCCGTTACGATTGAAACCGGGCTTACGGTCATGGTTCCGCTCTTTATTGCTGAAGGCGAAGTCATCCGCATCAGCACGGAAAACAAGGCTTATCTCGGTCGCGCATAATCGCAAATTCGAGTTTTTTCGAGCGTTCCCGTAGACTTCAAAGTCGCGGGAACGTTTTTTTGTCGGTTTTTCGGGAATTCGTCGAATGTGTTTGCATTCATCGGAAGAAACCTAGAGACTGCGCGCCGACTTTTTGAGGTCCGCTGCTTCAGATGGTAAGGTAACGCCGTTTTTCCGGCGTTCTTTGAAACCCGACGGTCGGGAACAATGAAGCAGCTTCAGAAGTCAGATAGTATAGATTACATGGATAATAAGTTATTCGTCGGCAATCTCGCTTGGGAAACCAACGAGGACGATTTAAAACAACACTTCAGCCAATTCGGCAACGTGGATTCCGCTGAAGTGATGCGCGATAAATTTACGGGACGCGCGCGCGGCTTCGGCTTCGTCGTCATGTCCACACCGGAAGAAGCGCAACTTGCGATTGAAAAGACCGAAGGTGTCGAATTTATGGGGCGCCCGCTCAAGGTCAATATTGCGCGTCCGCGAGAAGACACGCCTCCGGAGCGTCGCAGCTTCGGCGGTCCCCGCGGCGGATTTGCTCCGCGTCGTCGGGAAGGCGGATTCAGTCCGCGCCGCGAGGGCGGATTCGACGGAGGGCGCCGATTCGGAGCGCCTCGCGACGGCGGCTTCAAAAAACGCCCTTTCGGGAACAGACGCCCGGGCGGATTCAGAAAAGGACCGCGTACGTTTGATGCCGGCGGAGAAGTTTAATTTCCCGCAAAAAACTCCGATTTTCTCCGGAAAGTCGGAGTTTTTTCTTTAAGCGTTCCCGCGAAATTTTTACGCTTGCCGCATTCCCGTTTACCCCTATGGAAATCGAAGATAAAATCTTAGAGCTTATGCAACGGAAGGATTATGTTCCGTTGCGACTTGATGAACTTTACAAAGCAATCGGCGGAACCGGAAAAGTTTTTTCTCGCCTCAAAAAAATCCTGCCGCGCATGGTGCGCGACGGTAAAATCGCCCAGGTTAAGCGCGACCGCTATTGTTTGCCGGGCGATGCAAACTTAATCAGCGGTAAGATTCATTTCCGTTTCGGAGGCTCCGCAAAATTGATTCCCGACGTTCCCGCCGACGGCTCCGAACCGCATCCGCCGGTTCATATTCGCGCCGAAGATACCGGCGTCGCGTTGCCGGGCGATCGCGTGGTTGTCCGCATTGAGAAAAAACGCCGTAAGGGCGGATTCCGAGAAGCGTATGCAGCTGACGATAATTTTGAGTTCGGAGCCGTCGTTAAAATCCTCGAGCGAGCGTTTACAACAACGACGGGAACGCTCCACTGCACGCGTTATGCATGGATGGTAACGCCGGACGATCCGAAAATCGGCATGGAAATTCTCGTGCAGGACCCGGCGCGATCGCCGCTGTTCCCGCAACCGAAAGACGGCGAAAAAGTCATTGTCCGCCTCAACGAATGGAAACGCCGCAACGAAAACCCGACCGGAGAAATCGAAAAGGTCTTGGGCGTTTCTCACACGCCTCTTGCCGAGTATCGCGCAATTTTATACCGCTATAATCTTTCGCCGAAGTTCCCTGAAGCCGTCAATCGGGAACTGAGCGGAATCGAGGAAACGCTTTCTCCCAAAGAAATGAGAGGGCGAAAAGATATTCGTAATGTTTTTACAATTACAATTGATCCTGATGATGCAAAGGATTTTGACGATGCGCTCTCAATCGAGTTTTTGGACGGCGGGAAGCGGCGCGTCGGCGTTCACATTGCCGACGTCTCGCATTACGTCCGCCCGGGAACGGCACTTGATGCCGAGGCGCGCGCCCGCGGGAACTCGACCTATCTCGTCGGAACCGTAATTCCGATGCTCCCGCACGTGCTTTCGAGCGGTTTGTGTTCGCTGGTCGAAAACGAGAGCCGCCTGACGAAGTCTGTTTTTATCACGTTCTCTCCGACGAACGAGATTCTCGCAACTGAATTTTCCAATACGGTTATTGCTTCGCGCAAGCGGCTGACTTACGGGCAGGCGCTGGCACTGATGCAGGAAGACGATAATGCGGCGATCCGAACTATTCCGCCCGTTCCCGCGCATCAGTCCGGGCATCCGGGGCGGTCGCTTGCGGAGTTGAGCGATTCCGAGCTCAACGAACTGCGGGCAAACGTGCGTGCGCTCAATCAAATTGCCCGGAGCTTGCGGGCAGGGCGGATGTCTGCGGGCGCCTTGGATTTGGACATGCCGGAAGTCAAAATCTATGTCGATGCCGACGGATACGCCGACCGCATCGCGCAGACGTTCCACGATGAATCGCATCAGCTCGTCGAAGAATTCATGTTGCTTGCAAACGAAACCGTGGCACGCGAATTTTCGTGGGCGAAATTGCCTTATATTTCCCGTGTTCACGATCAACCGGAACCGGAAAAATTGGCGGACTTGCGGGAAGAACTTTTGGACGCGGGAATCAAAGTCGGAGATTTGACAAAACGCAGCGAGGTCATTCATCTGCTCAAAGTGCTTAATTCACGGGAAGACGCTTATCCGCTCCGTATCCGATTTTTGCGAAGTATGAAGCAGGCTTGCTATCGCGCGAAAGCCGACGGCCATTACGGATTGGCAAAAACCTATTACGCGCATTTTACTTCGCCGATTCGCCGCTATGCGGATTTGACCGTTCACCGTGTATTTGATTTTTACTTACAAAGAAATCGCCTTCCGAGCGCTCCCGCAAAAAAACTTGCCGCGCTTTCCGTTGCTGATTTGAACGCGTGCGCCGATCACATTTCCGACACGGAACGTTCTTCGATGGAAGCCGAACGCGAATCAACGAAAATCAAATTGCTCGAATTTTTCGAACGCGAAGAGCAAAGAACGAAGAAAAACGTTTTTGAGGCAGTTATCACCGATATCCGTTCCCGCGGGCTTTTCGTCGAACTGAAAATTTCTCAGGCTTTCGGATTGATTCCGCTTTCTTCGATGACGGACGATTTCTACCAAATTGCCGGAGACGGAACTTCGGTTGTCGGGCGACGCACCAAGCGGATTCTCAAGCTCGGGCAAACCGTTTCCGTTGAGATTGCCCGCGTAGACCGTTTTCGCCGCATGATGGATTTTCGTCTGGTCGCCGATGCAGACCGAAATGCCGGGAACGGGAATGCGAAATCGCCGCGCTTCCGCGTTGAAACCGGAAAATCAAAAAATCCTTCCCGCAGGCGGCGCCGCTAATTTTGTTCACTTCCGGAAATTTCAAATGAGGCTTTAATTCTCGCGGTTCCCGTCGGGAAGCTGTTTACTTGCACATTATTTTTCCCAAAAAAATGACACTTCTTGCGATACAACCGTTTCGTCGATTTCGGAAAGCTTGCGTAACTCCGCCCGGCTCCAAAAGCATTACCAACCGCGCGCTTATTCTTGCCGCACTGCGTGCGGGAACGACGCGCCTTTCGGGAGCGCTTTTTTCTGAAGATACGCGAACGATGGTCGATTGCTTGCGCACGCTCGGATTTCGTGTCGTAGCCGACGAAGCGGCAAAGACGATTGAAATTTGCGGGCAAGGGGGAAATATTCCTGCCGACAATGCCGAGCTTTTTGTTGCGACGGCGGGAACGACGGCGCGTTTCCTCACGGCGATGCTCGCGCTGAAAAAAGGCGGTTGTTATAAAATCGACGGTAGCGAAGCAATGCGCAAACGCCCGATGTCAGGTTTGCTTGACGCTCTCACCCGCCTCGGATGCGAATTTGAATTTCACGGCGAGCGCGGATTTTTCCCGTTTACGATGCGGACGAACGGAATTGGCGCACGTGATATCGATGTTGATGCAAGTGCATCCAGTCAAATTCTGTCCGCACTGATGTTAATCGCTCCGGTTGCGGGAACGCAAAACGGTACGGGAACTTTCGATGTTTTCCTGAAAGGCGAAACCGTTTCAAGACCCTTCGTCGAAATGACTGCGCGTATGATTGCTCAGTTCGGCGGCGCCGTTGAAACTCGCGGGAACTCCTTTACCTGCGGAGGAGCCTACGGGAACGGCAATTTTGGTTACGCGATTGAACCGGATGCGACGGCGGCATCGTACTTCCAAATTTTACCGTTTCTCCACCGTTCCGGTGAAATTTGTATTCGCGGTTTGGATACGAACGGCTTGCAGGGCGACGCGGCTTTTGCCGTCGAACTGTCAACCCCGCCGCACGATTTACTTTTTTGCTCTCTGAATCAAAATACCGCAGGAAGCGGCGACTGCACCGTTACGGCGGGAACGGCGACGCGCGGATTCGATGTTGATTTTAATGCGATTTCGGACACGTTCCTGACTCTCGCCGCCGTCGCGCCGCGACTTGATGCGGGAACGCCGTTGACGATTCGCGGAATCGCTCATACGCGCAAACAGGAAACCGATCGTGTTTCGGCGATGGCAAACGAATTGGCGAAAATCGTCGGTGAAGAAAACGTTGTGCAAACGGACGATTCGCTGGCGATTACTCCGATTTCGCTTGAGGCTCTGCGTTCCCGCGCCGATGCCGCGCCCGGCGGGAAAATCCGTATTGCCACCTACAAAGATCACCGGGTCGCGATGAGTTTCGGCATTCTCGGCACTTTTGATTTGCGCGGTGACGGGTCGCCGTGGATCGAAATCGAAAATCCGGAATGCTGCGGAAAAACCTTTCCGGATTTTTTCGACGTCTTAGAAAGCATTCGGAGCTGAAATGCGGACAATTCTGAATTTTATTCTCGGCGTTCCCGCGTTTTTTCGCCGGGGATTTTGTTTCTCGGAGGCAAGTTCCCGGGAAACGCCGTCGGCAGGAACTGTTATCTTAATTCACGGCTTACTGATGCGCGGAGCGTCGATGGCTTGGCTCGAAAAACGCTTTTCCGAAAACGGATTTCGTTGCTTTTGCTACGATTATCCGACGAGCCGTTTGGGAATTTTTCGACACGGGGCAATTTTGCGGGAACGCCTGACTGAGCTTTTAAAAACGATTTCACCGGAAGAGAAGATCTTTTTCGTTACGCATAGTATGGGCGGAATTCTTTTGCGTGTTGCGCTTGAATCGCTTGCCGCAAAAGAGCTGAAACGGATTGCTGCCGTCGTCATGCTTGCACCGCCGAACGGCGGCTCCTACTGGCCGGAACGAATCCGGAAGTTTTTTCCGCCGGTAAAGTTTTTCAATCGCTGTCTGCCCGATTTACGCCACACGGAAGATTCGCCTTTGAGAAAAATTTCGCTCCCGAAAAACGGCGCCTTTCCGCCGCTTTGTATTGTGCGCGGCGAGCACGATGCGAAGGTCGCACCGGAATTTTTAGCGCTTCCCGGCGTTCCCGCGAAAATGTGTTCTGCTTCCTGCGGACACGCCGCGCTCCGGCACTCCCGCGAAGCCTTTGAACATGCACTGGATTTTTTGAAGCGAAAGAACTAAAATCTTGCGAAAATTTGATCACTCGCACATGAACACCGAACCGCCGCCTTTTCCTTCCGTGACTCCTTCGCCGAAGAAACGCGATTATTTAATTCCGTCGATTCTGACGACCTTGCTTTGCTGTTTGCCTTTCGGCGTCGTGGCAATTGTCTGTTCCGTGCGGGCAAATTCAGCTTACGAATTCGGGAAATTTGATGAAGCCGACCGCTACTCCCGGCAAGCGTTTTGGTGGATGATTGCAGGTGCAGTCAGCGGATTTCTGGCGATTGCCGCGTATATTTTGATTGTTGCGTTGGCGATGGTGGTTCCGGCGATTGTAGAAGGCTGCGGGAACACCTGCGAACCGGATGTTCCCGCGGAGGAAATCCGGGAGTGGACGCTTCCCGAAGGCGAAGTAATGTAATTGATTCCCTCTGGAAAATATTTGAAAATGTACTCACTTATGAAGAAACGCGATTACTTGGTTTGGTCTATTCTGACAACGCTCTTTTGTTGCCTTCCTTTCGGGGTTGTTTCGATTATTTATGCGACGAAAGCAAATTCCGCTTACGATGCGGGAAACTTTGACGAGCACACAAAGTGCGCAGACAAGGCAAAAATGTGGATGATTTTGGGCGCCGTTATCGGGTTTATCGTGTCGGTCGCCTGGATCGGAATTAATGTCGCCGGAGCGTTGGCGGCAGCGTCGCTTGAAGCTTCCGGAGCTTATTAAGCGTGTCGAAACGCTCTGAGCGTTTAATTCAAGGGTTGGTAATCCTTGCTCCTTTGGTTGTTCTCGCCTTGGCGGGAACAACTCTTTTTTTGTGGGGCGATTTTTTCGCGGAAGCGGCTAGGCGATTGTCGCCGGGATGCTTTTCCCGCAAATGGTTTCACGTTTACTGCCCGGGATGCGGCGGAACGCGCGCGTTTTGCGCTCTGGCAAAGGGCGATTTTCTCAGTGTTCTGAAATATAATTGCTGGTGGATTCCGACGGCCTTTGTTCTTGCCGGAGAATACGTTGATTGGGCTTTGGAAAAACTCTTTCCGCAACGGAATTTTCCGGGCTGGAAAAAAGCCCGACGAACGTGGCTGAATTTCTACCTCGTCTTCACCGTCGCCTATATGGTCGCGCGCAATATTTGGCGTTTCTGAGCAGGCGCTTTGCTATCGGGAACGACGGGCGAAGAAAAAGTAAAATGCCTTCGCGTTTGACCTGAGCGTTCCCGCCGATTACGTTTTCCCGCTATGTACATTTCTCCTGAAACCCGCGCAAAAATTGACGAAATCGTGCGTCGCAGCGGGCATCTTTATAAGTTTCTTGACGTTCCCGCGAAGCAAAGTCGCATCGCCGAGCTGGAAACCAAAATGGCGGAGGCGGATTTTTGGAATGACCAGCAGGCGGCGCAGAGCGTGATTTCCGAAAACACTTCACTCAAAGCCGCCGTTACGCCGCTCGTTGCGTTTTTGCGTCGCGTGGAAGATTTGCAGACGCTCGCCGAACTTGTCGGCGAAATGGACGAAGCCGACGCGGGAGCGGGCGACGAACTTGCCGCGCTCGATGCCGAGGCGGGAACGATGCTCGAAGAAATCGACACGCTCGAAATTTCCTCCTTTCTCTCCGGTCCGCACGACAAGTCTTCCGCCATTGTGATGATTAAAGCGGGAGCGGGCGGCACCGAAGCCTGCGATTGGGCGGGAATGCTTATGCGTATGTATATGCGCTGGGGCGAGCGGCGCGGGTTCAAAGTCAGCATCGAAGATTTGCAGGACGGAGAAGGCGCGGGAGTTTCCACGGCGGTTTTGCGTTTCGACGGAGAAAATGCCTACGGCTACGTCAAAGCGGAGCGCGGTGTCCACCGTCTCGTGCGCATTTCGCCGTTTGACGCGAACAAACGTCGCCACACGTCGTTCGCGAGCGTCGACATCGTTGCCGATATTAAAGACGATATCAACGTCGAGATTAAGGACGAAGATTTGCGCATCGACGTCTATCGCGCATCGGGCGCGGGCGGGCAACACGTCAACCGCACGGAATCTGCCGTGCGCCTCACGCACTTGCCGACGGGAATTGTCGTTGCCTGCCAGCGGGAACGCTCGCAGCACCAGAACAAAGAACTCGCGATGCGCATTTTAAAAGCGCGCATTTACGAAAAGATGGAAGACGACAAGCGCGCCGAGATGGAAAAATTTTATGGCGAAAAGGGCGAAATCGGCTGGGGAAACCAGATTCGCTCCTACGTTTTTCAGCCGTATCAAATGGTCAAGGATTTGCGCACCGGCTACGAAACGGGCAATATTCAAGCGGTGATGGACGGCGATTTGGACGGTTTTATCAACGCGTGGCTTCGTGCCGGCGGTCCGCGTTCCCGCAACAAAGATATTAAGATTGAAGATTAGTCGTAGCCGTTTTCAGTGTAATGCGGCAGAGCGCGGTTACGACTGCGGCGGTTAACACGGCGGATAATGTCAGAATGATGTAATGCCATGCGCCGTAAAGTTGGCCGGCTTTCTGCCGATAAAAATTTCCTGCGGGAACGAGTTCCGCATTTTCCGCTTCGGGGATTGCTGCAATCAGAGCGGATTCGTTTGCGTAGATTTCCGGCTTTTCCGTTTCGACATTGAAACTAAAAAACGTTCCGTTTTCCGATTTACCGAAAATAACGTTCCCGCGTTCGCAAATCTCGACGATGTCCGAAACGAGCGGAAAGCCGCCTTCAGAGCTGCCGATGTGCCCGCCGTACTCCGTGGTATCGACAAAGTAAAGGCTGTAATTGCGGGAAATATTAACGAAGAACCAGTCGCCGACTCCGATGTCGGTTCCGATGCTGTTTGCAACGATTGCGTTTCCCCAAAAACAGATACCGGAAAAAACGTAAACGGCAAGGAAGGGCATCCAGAAGGCAAGGATGAGTTTGCGGGAACGCAAGGGGTCTTTCGCGAGAAAATAAGCGACACTCAGGGAAATTCCGGCAAGAACCAGTGAAACAAATCCTAAAAAAATAACAGCCTCAATTAGAGCAAACACAATCATGAACGGATTAAAATCGGCGATGCTTTCTCTTTCAACAGGAAATGCGTTTCGTTTGCGAAACAAGAAACGCGCGTGAAACGAAGTCTCACGCGCGCCCTTTTTTCTCTCTCAACCGACTTGACTCTATATAACTAACCTCAAAACACAAATAAAGCGCGACCCGGCATCTTTTTTGTCTGAGATTTTAATTTATTTCTGTCTGCGGAAACGGAGAGTAAAGAGGACGAGTAGGGCGAGTGCGCCGACGACGCCGACGGCGTGCCCGACAAGCGGTTCGGGGACGGCGAGTCCGCCTGCTTTGTAGGGTGCGAGGAGAAAGTAGGCTATGCAGACGGCGCTTAGGAACGTTGCGGGGAGGCTCATTATCCAGTGAGCTTTGTTGCGGGAGGCCAAAAATGCCGCACCGGTCCAAAGCGTGATGGCGGCGAGAATTTGATTGCCGATTCCCAAATATTGCCAAATTACCGAGAAATCCACTTTGCAGGCGAAATAGGCGACGGCAAATATCGGGAGCGAGACGAGGAGGCGGCTTTTCAGCGTATGCTGCGGGAACGAAAAGGTATCGGCGATAATCAGCCGAATGCCGCGAAATGCCGTGTCTCCGGAAGTAATCGGGCAAACGATAACTCCGAGCACGGCAAGTATCGCACCTGAGATTCCCAGCCAGTCGCGGCAAATTGTTTCGACGATAATTGCCGGGGTTTTCCCGGATTGAGCTGCGGCGTTTAAGCCCTCGGGACCGCCGAAATAAGCAATGGCAACCGTCGCCCAGATAAGCGCGATAATGCCTTCGGCAATCATGGCTCCGTAGAAAATCGGGCGTGCAAGTTTTTCGTTCCCGAGACAGCGTGCCATCATCGGCGACTGTGTTCCGTGAAAACCGGAAATTGCGCCGCAGGAAATTACGATGAAAAGCATCGGGAAAATCATGTTTTGAGCCGGGTTCCCGTGAAAATTACGCAGGTTTTCAAAACTGATTTCCGGAAGCGTCAGCGTTCCCGCAAGGGTTTTGTAAATCATGCTTCCGCCGACGCCGGCGACCATGAACAGCAATGCAATGCAAAAAACCGGATAGATTTTTCCGATGAATTTTCCGATAGGAAGCACGGTTGAAAGCAGGTAATAAAGAAAAATTACAATCACCCAAAAATCGAATGAAGGCGCCCAATTCGCGTATGTGCCGCCGAAGCATTCCGTGAGCGTGCTTTTTCCCATGGATTGAAGAAGGCCGGCAGGACCGTTTGTGAAAACAACACCGACAATGAGCAGGAGGAATCCGGAGAAAAATATCATGAAGCGTTGCGTGCCCGTTCCGAGGTATTTCCCGACAAGTTGCGGGAGGCTCATTCCGTCATTGCGCAACGAGGCGAATCCGGAGAAAAAGTCATGTGCCGCACCCATGAAAATGCACCCGAGGACAATCCAGATATAAGCGACGGGACCGTAGAGCGCGCCCAGCACCGCGCCGAATATCGGTCCCAGCCCTGCGATGTTCAGTAATTGAATCAGGAAGACTTTCCATGCGGGAAGGACCTGATAGTCCACGCCGTCGGCAAGTCGTTTTGCGGGAGTCTCCCGATTTGAATCGACACCGAAAAAAACGGCGATAAAGCGTCCGTAAAAAACGTATCCGAGAATGAGTGCAATCAGAGCGGAAAAGAACGTAATCATACGCGAAAAAGGTTCGCGCAATCCTACAGAGGAATCAGGAAAAACAAAAGCGGAAATAACACCCGGCGATTTTGTCGCGGGAACGATTTATTTCGCTTCCGCTCGAAGCGTAATCAGCTCGCACTGCGGCGGCTTTTCGGGATCGTCTTTCGGCTTTCCGGGAAGGGCAATCAGAAAGTATCGCTGTGATTTTACGAGGCGCATGGAATTTCCGTAGCGCCAAGTGCGCTTGACGTTTTCCGCGCTCGTTGCCGATGCGAGTAATTTAAATGAAAATGAACCGCTCTCCTGCGAAGAGCCCAGCGCATAGAGCTTGCGACATTCGCCGGGGAGGTATTTTTCGACGGCGTTCCCGCGAACCTTTGCCCGGAGCGTGAGTGAAGAAAAATTACAAAAAATGAGCTCTCCGCCTTGCGCTTCTGTACTGTCGAGATCGAGTACTTTCGGTGCAAATGTTTCCGCGTTGTTTTCCCAGTCCGGAACAAGTATGACAGCACAGTTGCGCGTTCCCGCAGGAATTTCGATTTCTCCGCAGCCCTCGTAAATCCCGTCATCGTTTTTTCGGTAAACGGAAAACGGATTTTCTCCACGGTATTTTTGGGCTTCGCTCGAAAGCGATTTCAGGGAACCTTCGATTTTCTTGTAATCGGATGTTTTTATAAAAAACTCACTTCTTACGTCTTCGTTGCGCATCCAAACGAAATGAATGTGCGTGTCGATCAGCGCGCCCAAGAGCTTGCCGGCAGAGAGGCAGAAAAGGACGGCAAAAAGAAAGTATTTTTTCGGATTCATGTCTCCGTAATTGTTTTGATTACTAATAGACGTTCTCGCGCCGCTTGAAAAGGTCGGAATCAGAAATTTTATTTGTTCAGCCAACGGAAAAGGAGTAGCATCACCGTACAACTCGTAATTTGTTATATATGAAAACCGTATTCGTTCCTCGCGAAACCGCGGATAATGAGACGCGCACCGCGCTCATTCCGCAAGACGTGTCAATCCTTACCCGTACGGGATTTGAAATCGCCGTCGAAAGCGGCACGGGCGTTAAATCCGGCTATCTTGATGCCGATTACGCCAAAGCGGGCGCCAAAGTCGTTCCCGCCGCCGAAGCCGCTTCCGCACTTGCCGCCGCCGACATCGTTCTGCGCGTGCAAAAACCGGAAAACGCCAAAGGGCTTAAGTCCGGCGCACTTCACCTGAGCTACATGGATCCTTTCAACGAAAAGGAATTGCTCGCCGATTTCGCCGCCGCCGGCGTTCGCGCCGTTTCCCTTGAAATGATTCCGCGCACGACGCTTGCTCAGAAAATGGACGTGCAGAGCTCGCAGACCTCGCTCGCGGGTTACTACGCCGTGCTTCTCGCTGCGTCGAAACTCCCGAAAATTTTCCCGATGATGATGACACCGGCGGGAACGATTTCCCCGGCTCGCGTGTTTATCATCGGCGTCGGCGTTGCCGGTTTGCAGGCGATTGCGACGGCGAAGCGCCTCGGCGCGCGCGTTGAAGCGTTTGACACGCGCCCGGTTGTCGAAGACCAGGTCAAATCCCTCGGCGCAAAGTTTGTTAAAATTGACCTCGGCGAAATGGGGCAAACGGCGCAGGGCTACGCCAAGGAACTCACGCCGGAACAAATCGAAAAGCAAAAAGCCGGGCAGGCGAAAGTTTGCGCGCAGTCCGATGTCGTCATTACGACGGCGAAGGTTTTCGGACGCAAGGCTCCGCTTTTGCTGACGAAAGATATGATTGCGGGCATGAAACCGGGATCGATCATCATCGACATGGCGGTTTCCACGGGCGGGAACGTCGAAGGTTCCGACCCGACGAAGGAAGTCGTCACGGAAAACGGCGTGCGCATTATCGGCGGCGACGGCTTGGAACGTTGCGTTCCCGCGGACGCTTCCCGCATGTTCTCCGGAAATATGACGGCGTTTCTCACGCACTTCTGGGACGACGAAGCGAAGGCTCTCAAAGTCGATCGCGCCGATCCGATCATGGGCGGATGCCTCCTCACCGAAGGCGGCGCCGTTGTCCACGAACGCTTCAAAACTGCGTAATAAAGGAAAAACGGATAACTGATAGTTGATAGGTGAAATTACTTATCCGTTATCCACTATCAGTTTTACCTTAAAATTTTAACAAATATAAAAGGTTCACTATGGAAATGATAATGTTGTTTTTCGTTTTCGTGATGGCGGCGTTCCTCGGGTTCGAGCTCATCGCGAAAGTGCCGTCGCAGCTGCACACGCCGCTGATGTCGGGCACGAATGCCATTTCGGGCATTACGATTGTCGGCGCGCTCGCCGTTTGCGCCATTCAGGCGACGGGAACGCTCGGCATGATTCTCGCGTTTATCGCGATTGTTTTTGCAACGATCAACGTCGTCGGCGGCTACATGGTTACCGACCGTATGCTCGGCATGTTCAAGAAGAAAGGAAAATAATCCGATGAATACAATGATTTTGGCTCAAGAAACGGCGTTTGCCGTTCCCGCGACGGTAATCAACCTCGCGTATATTGTCTCGTGCGTCCTGTTTATTTTCGGGATTAAACGCCTCGGGAAAACCGAAACCGCGCGTAGCGGGAATTTCCTTTCCGCGCTCGGTATGCTCATCGCGGTTATCGCCGTCTTCTTCGATGCGGACGTGATGAAATCCTGGACAACGGATTGGTACCACAACGGATATCTGTGGTGCTTCGGCGGGATCGCAATCGGCGCAATCGTCGGTGCGGTTTGGGCAAAAAAGGTCAAAATGACCGGTATGCCGGAGCTCGTCGCGCTCTTCAACGGCTTCGGCGGTTTGGCTTCGCTCCTCGTCGCGTGGTCGGAATTTGCGAAAGTCAATCCGGACGGCTCGCCCGTTTCGCACGCGCTTACGGCGGACAATGCAGTCAGCGAAGTTTCGCTTTATCTGACAATTCTCATCGGTGCAATTACGTTCACGGGCTCCGTGCTCGCTTGGGGTAAGCTTTCGGAAAAAATTTCCGGCCGTCCGTTCCTCTTTGCGGGACAGCAGGTCGTGAACGCGCTCATCGTTTTGGTCGCGCTCGGCGCGATGGTGGTTTACCTGTTCCCGGGCATCGTTCCCGCAGGAAGCCCCGAAACGGTTCAGGCGGTTGCGCTCTACACGGGTATCGTCGTTTCTCTCATCATGGGAATCACGGTCGTTCTTCCGATCGGCGGCGGCGACATGCCGGTTGTCATTTCGCTTTTGAACAGCTTGTCCGGTTTGGCGGCGGCGATGGCGGGCTTTGTTATCAATAACAACGTTCTCGTCGTTGCGGGCTGCTTGGTCGGTGCTTCCGGCGTCATTCTCACCGTCATCATGTGCAAGGCGATGAATCGCTCCATCGGCAACTTGCTCTTCAGCGGCTTCGGCGCGGCGGATTCCGGCTCTTCGAAGAAGGCGGGAACGGGCGCGGAACCGAAGGCAGTTTCCGTGGAAGACGCTTATCTCGTGCTCGAAGCGGCGCGCTCGGTCGTGTTTATTCCGGGTTACGGGATGGCGGTTGCGCAGGCGCAACACGTGGTTAAGGAACTCGCGGCAAAGCTCGAAGAAAACGGAGCGGAAGTCAACTTCGCGATTCACCCGGTCGCCGGTCGTATGCCGGGACACATGAACGTGCTTTTGGCGGAAGCGGATGTCCCGTATGAACAACTCAAGACGATGGACGAAATCAATCCGCTCATGCCGATGCAGGACGTTGCGATCGTTATCGGCGCGAACGACGTCGTCAACCCGGCGGCGGCGACGGACAAATCTTCCCCGATTTACGGTATGCCGATCATCAAGGCAAACGAAGCGCGCACGGTCTTCGTGCTCAAGCGCGGTAAGGGTAAGGGCTTCTCCGGCATCGAAAACGAACTCTTCACCTTGCAGAATACACGCATGATTTACGGCGACGCGAAGGCGACCATCTCCGCGCTCTCCGGCGAGTTCGGCAAAGAGTAATGGTGAGATTAAAGAAGATGAGAGCTTAGGGCTTAGCGCTTAGAGGTAAATGCCTTCCCTCAAGCGGGAAAAGAATTTTGAAAACTTCTTTCGCGAAGCGCAATTACCTCTAAGCTCTCACCTCTCCTCTATCACCTAAAAAAAGCGTTCCTGCGGCGAAAGTCGCGGGAACGCTTTTTTATCAGACGACGAAAGGAAAGAAAATCGGGATGAAGATGATTCCGATGATGAGGACGATAATCGAAAAAGGAACGCCTATTTTCACGAAGTCAAAAAACTTATAATTCCCGGGTTCGAGCACAAGGGTGTTTACCGGCGAGGAAATCGGAGTCATAAATGCAGTTGACGCAGCGATGGCAATTCCGATTGCAAACGGGTAGGGCGAAACGCTAAGTGACTGTGCGATGCTGATTGCCAGCGGCGCAAGAAGAACTGCCGTTACCGTGTTAGACATGAAGAGTCCGACAACCATTGTAAACGCCATCAGTAATCCGAGGATAAGGCGCGGAGAGCCGTCTCCGAAAAAGGACATCAGCATGGAAACTGCGTGCTCGACGCCGCCTGTTTTTTCGAGTGCTGTCGCGAACGGAATCATTCCGATAATGAGAATCAGGCTTGCCCAATTGATGCAGCGATAGGCGCGATCAATGTCTATGCAACGCGAGAAAATCAGAATCATGCAGGCGATCAGCGCAGCGAGCACACTCGGAATGCTCGTGAAAATCATGAGCCCGACCATGATTACCACGCTCAGAAGTGCGTAGGGGGCTCCGCCGGGCGCGGCGATGGCTCCCGCATATTCGGCGGGAACGTTTAAGATGATGAAGTGGCGCGTGTGCTTTTGAAGTGTCGGAATTTCTTTCCACGGACCGCCGATGAGAAGCGTATCCCCGACTTTGAGTTGTTCCCGTACGATTTCACTTGCTTTAATTGCGGTGTTGTTGCGGCGGATTCCGAAAACGCTCATGCGGTATTTTTCACGGAAATGAGCTTCGGCAAGCGTCTTGCCTTCAAGCGTCGACCCCGGCATTACGGAAATTTCCACAAAACCGAATTCGCGTTCAGCCTTTGTGAAGTGGCGGCTTTCGAGCGGGCGGCGGTCGAGGCAAAGTTTTTCGGAAACGAAATCAATTTCGCCCGGTCGCGGATCGTGTAGAAAATCGATCAACAACGCATCGCCTTCCCGTAGCTCCGTATCGGCGCCGGGGTTAATCAGGCTACGCTTTCCGAGGCGCTGTTCCCGCCGCTCGATGCAGACAATATTGGCTCCGTAGTCCGAGCGCAAAGTTGACTCCCGGATTTTCTTTCCGCGAAGCGGCGAATCGCGCGTGATGACAAAAACCGCGTCGCGCCAAGAGACCTGATAGCGCTCGGCGAGTTCAACGAAGTTGGTTGTTTTTTCGTCGCGGGAATTCTTTTTTTTGTCCGAGTCCGTTTCTTTTCCGAGGAATTTTCGGACGTAGAGCATGTAAAAAACACCGGCAACGAGGACAAGAATTCCGATCGGCGTAAAAGCAAAAAATCCGAGACTCGGATAATTTTCGCGCGTGAGGATCGCGTTAACAACCATGTTCGGCGGAGTTGCGACAAGCGACATCATCCCGCTTATTAAGCCGGCGAAACTCAGCGGCATCATCAATTTTGCCGGGGAAATTTTCAGCCGTGTCGAAATTCCGAGAACAATCGGAATGAAAAGAGCAACAATGCCCGTCGAACTCATCACCGAACCGATCAGCGCGACGGCAACCATCAGAAAAACAATCAGCTTGGTCGGGCTGTTACGCGATTTTTTTAAAATCCAAATGCCGACATCCGTTGAAATGCCGGTGCGAATCAAGCCTTCGCCGACGACGAACATCAAAGCAATCAGAATGACACTCGGATCACTGAATCCGCTCAACGCTTCTTTAATGTCGATAATTCCCAAAAGCGGGAGCGACATTAGCGCGATTAGAGCTACGATGTCCATGCGCGGTTTGTTTAATACAAAAAAAACAACGCAAATGCCTAAAAGAACGAGCGATAAAATCAAGTCCGAGCTCATGAAATAAAATCAGAAAGTGATGGAGTTTAAAGCGGGCAGGCGGTTTCGATGAATTCCCACGGGAGAGAAAATTTTTCGGCGACTTCCGCCGCGAGCGCGCAGATGCCGAATTTTTCCGTCGCGTAATGACCGCACGGATACAAATTAAAGCCGCCTTCCTGTGCAGCCGTGAAGTATTCCTGCTTCAGTTCGCCGCAAACAAGCGTATCGCAACCGAGCGATTTCAACGCGGGAACAGCCGTGTTCCCGCTTCCGCAGAGCAGGGCAATTTTTTCCGGGGTTTCGCTTCCGAATTCAATCGCCTTAAATGTTGCCGGAAAGAGTTTTTTCAATTTTTCCTGGAGCTGTTCCCGCGACATGCCTTCACACACGGCGGCAAAGGTGTTGCCTTCGTATTCCAAGCCCCAATCGAGAATTCGGATTCCGAGTTCCCGCGCGAGAATTGCGTTGTTGCCGATTTCGCGATGCGCGTCGAGCGGAAGATGTGAAGAATAAACCGCCAAATCCGCGTCGAAGAGGGTTTTGAATTTTTTATAAATCGTTCCTGTAACCGGATGTTGCGCATGCCAAAACATGCCGTGGTGTACCAATAAAAGATTAATTCCGCGTCGCGCGGCTTCTTCAAAAACGTTCGATGAGGCATCGACGGCGGCACCGATTTTGCAAACATTGCCGCTGTTTTCAAATTGTAAGCCGTTGTTGGCACCGGGAAAATCCCGGAAGCCGATGCGTTGTGTGCGAGTGTCGCAATAGGCGACAATATCCGAAAGTTTTGCCATAAGCGGAGATTCTACTTATGCCGTCGAGCGGCTTAAAGCAAAATTCCGAAAAACCTTATGTCCGTACTCAACATGTAATTTGAATTAAAATTGAAACGCTGAGGAGCTTGTCTACTCCGAAAACAAAAAAGACCGAGCGGGAACTCGGTCTTTTTTGAGGGATGGAGGTTAAATTTATTTTGTCTTCGGGATATCTTCTCCGATTTCAATTTCTTGCGGGTGATTCCGTTTTTCTTTTTCGAGGCGATGAGCCCGACGGATTTGGCGAATCAGCTTATCCATTAATTCGTCAATCGACTTATAAAGGTCGTCCGAAGTAATGCTAAGAATAATATTCGGTCCCGGAATTTCCAGCGAAGCTTTTGCAACAAACGAGTTTTTCGGATCTTTGGTCGGGATGTATTCCAATTCAAAATTTGCACGGATGATGCGGTCGTTATGCTCAAAAAGCTTGGAAGCTTTTTCGCTGACGTAAGTTTTCAGGGCTTCCGTCAAATCAAGGTTGATACCGCTGATATTAATTTTTCCATTCATGGGATATGTATTTTTACTCCTGGGGTTTGGGGTTGTAGGAGCTTGTTTTGCAATACTGCCAAACAAGAATTCGGGCTTCTCCCGAACTGCCGTGATTAGAGCAAATTCCGTGTGTGAACTCAATCCAAAACGCTCGAAATCCCGAAATTTCCGACGGCGTTCCCGCGTGGAGCATTTATGAAATTCCGTATTCACGTTTCCGACTTTTCCCGTATTATTTTTCGCATGTCTAAATTCCTTTTTGTCGAGTATCCGAGATGTTCAACTTGCCAACGAGCCAAGAAATTTCTTGAAGAAAAAGGCGTTGATTTTGAGGCGCGCCACATCGTTGAAAATCCTCCGAGTATCGAAGAATTGCGTGCTTGGATTACCCGAAGCGGGCTTCCGCTGAAAAAATTTTTTAATACCTCCGGATTGCGTTACAAAGCGCTTGCGCTGAAGGACAAGCTTCCCGTAATGAGCGAAGACGAACAAATCGCACTTCTCGCGAGCGACGGAATGCTTATCAAGCGCCCGCTTCTTATTTCGAACGCATCCGTTTGTGTGGGATTTAAGGAAAGCGCGTGGGAGACGAGTCTTTGAACTGCGTTCCCGCGACTGCCGGAGCTTCACAAAATAATGTCTTGGGTGGGATTGAAGCCGGGATTGTTCCCGTGGTGTTCGACGCGGCGATCCCAGTTCGATCTTGCCCCATCTTCATTAAAAATCAATTCATTAAACGATGGGCTCTGAAATTCTCTCAGCTACGCTCCCGCGGGATGCGGATATCCACGTGAAAGAAAGTGTTTCAGCCGGACATCGCCTCTACACGGTAGAATTGCAGGAAATAAAAATGCCGCCGGAACGAGGATTAAAATCCATAAATGGAGAACCCAGGATTGAGCCACACCACACTTCCGACGGCAAACGCAAGGTTGCGGAAGAAGCTGCGAAAGTCAACCGAGTTCTCCGGCTTTTGTAGTTTTTTCGAGGAGTGAGCAGTTTTTGTCAAACAAGCCTTTCCCTTTCTGCGTTCCCGTGTGAGGTGCGGCATTATTTTTAAATGGATTTAAGCACGACTCAGGTTTTTCACGGCGATTGCCTTGATTTGATCAAAGAAATCCCTGACGCGTCGGTTGATGCGGTTGTTTCCTACCCGCCTTACGGCTATTTAAAACATCGACCGGATCGACCGTTTGACGAAGATACGCTCTTTGCCGAGTTTAAGCGGATACTTAAGCCCGCGGGCGCAATCGTGCTTTTCGGGCGCGGCGTGCCGTTTTCCGATGGGGCAGGTGTCAAGATGATTTTTTACGTCCTCAGAAATTAAGGATTTTGCTCTTTTACAAGTGGCGTTTTGCCTTTTTCTAAGGTTGCGATACGAACTTTGGGAGTTTTCGGAGTAAAAATCTGTTTTGCTTAATAAAGAAGCTTCGTTTTTAGGCGCTTTTTTTGAAATTACAGTTGACGCAACGGCGTTTCGCGCCTGTATTTATCTATGTTAACTACGTTAACACCAAATTAACAACTTAGTCCTCATAATTATGAACAAAGGTGAACTCATCGAAAAAGTAAAAGCAACGCTCGGCGGCGATACCTCCAAGGCTGCTGCAGAACGTGCTGTTGAAGCCGTCCTCGAATCCATCAAGGCCGGTATCAAGGCTGACAAGACCGTCCAAATCATTGGTTTTGGTACGTTTGCGGTTGCGACCCGCGCTGCGCGTCAGGGCGTTAACCCGAAAACGGGCGAAAAGATCAAGATTAAGGCTTCGAAGTCGGTTAAATTCAAAGCCGGTTCTGCTCTCAAAGCTGTTGCTGCTAAGGCGAAATAAGCTCCTTGCTTTTTCTCCCATGAGGCCTGCCCGGTTTTCGGGCAGGTTCTTTTTTTAGAGATATTTTTCAGTAGAGGAGTTTACGGACGATGTTTTTTAATTTTTTTAAAAAGAAGAAATCTGTTGGCATTTCGCCGGACGCGCTCGATTTCGTCATCGTCGGGCAGGGCTTGGCGGGAACGCTACTCGCGCTCGAGCTTGAAAAACGCGGACGCAGGGTGCTCATCGTCGACGACGGTTGGAAAACCGCCGCCTCGCAGGTTGCCGCCGGCGTTCTCAACCCCGTAACGGGAATGCGCATCGTCAAAACGCTCGGGGCGGACGATCTCGTTCCCGCTGCCAAGCGCGTTTATGCGGAGCTTGCCGAGCGATTCGGTGAAACGTTTTTCCGCGAAACGCCGTTCTATCGTTTTTATACTTCCGAACACGAAAAAAGCGTTAAGGCAAAGCGCGAAAGAGATCCCGATTACGACGGTTGGCTTTCGCCGGACGTTCCCTCGGGAACGCTTTGCGGCGGAGGGCTTGCGGACCGCCTCGGCGGATTTTTCGTCAATCGTGCCGGCTGGCTCGATATCCCGAAGCTGCTTGCCCGAGCGCGCGAAATGTGGCGTTCCCGCGGCGTTTTTCTTGAAGAGAATTTTAATTACGCGGATGTCGAAACCTCGCGCGGCGGTGTGCGCTGGCGCGGACGCGAAGTGCACGGCGGGATCATTTTTTGCGAAGGCTTTCGCGTGCGGGAAAATCCGTGGTTTTCGCATTTGAAATGGCAACCGGCGAAAGGCGAATTTGTCGAAATCGAACTCGCGGGAACGGAAAAATTCCAAGGGCAGATTTTAAAAAGCTCGGTTGCGGCGATTCCGCTCGGCGGCACGCGCTGGCGTGTCGGGACAAATTACGATCGCGACACGCTCGACTCGCAACCGACGCCGGAAGTCGCCGAGCGTATCCGCCGTTCGTTTTGCGCGATTTTTGCGGGAACGCCGGACGCGGAGTCTGCGCGGATTGTCGCGCATCGCGCGGGCGTGCGTCCCGCCGTTCGGGGAACTTTGCCGAAAGTCGGTGCGCACGAAAAATTTTCCAAAATATTCCTTTTCAACGGCTTCGGCTCCAAAGGCGTAACTTGGCTTCCGCTCTACGCCGAACGCTTCGCCGCCAAACTTTGCGGGTCATGATTCCTCGAAAAATATGCCGTTATCGTGCGCGTCAGGTTTTATCGAGTTTCGACAAATTCTTTTTCCGTCGACGCGTTTAAATGCTGCGGGAACGCGATCGAAATTTTTGATTCGGGATTAAAGCAAAATCTTCGGAAAATAAATTGCTCGCAGTAGGGAAAATTTTTATGCTTCGCGGCTAGTTTATGATAAGTTCGCCTTCAAATGATCGGATTTTGGCGCGCGACGTCGATGCGACGGTCGTGCCTTCAGGGGACGCGGCGTTTTTGCCGGCGGGAACGAAAGTCAATATTACGCATCGCCTCGGCGGGAATTTTACCGTTGTCTGTGATGTCGGAATGTTTCGTATTCTCGGAAAAGATGCCGATGCGCTCGGAGAAACGCAGGCAGATGCATTGAATGCAAGTTCCGGCGAAACGACGGCGTTCGGTTCTTACGGGACGGCAGAGCATCCGGGGCATGTCGGCGAGCCCGACAAGGAAACGCTTTGGGAAGCGCTGCGGCAGGTTTACGATCCGGAGATTCCGGTCGACATCGTCAATCTCGGACTGATTTATAAGCTTGAAGTCGTACCGCTCGGCGATGAGCGATATTCGGCGCAAGTTGCGATGACGCTGACGGCGCCCGGTTGCGGCATGGGGCCGATTATGGCGGAAGATGCGCGCAATCGCCTGTTGACCGTTCCCGGGGTGAACGAAGCGCGTGTCGAAATTGTTTTCGAGCCGCCTTGGACGCAGGACATGATTTCCGAAGAAGGAAAAATGGAATTGGGTTTGATTTAAAAAATTAATTTGAGCATGGATTTTCCGGAGAAAATAGATCCCGGAACGCTTGTGCGGTATCAACGGGAACTCGGTTCGATGCTTCCCGTTTTTTTTACGGAAACGACGGGAAGCACAAACTCGGATGCGGCGGCGATGCTGGCATCGGGCAGGGCGGAAGGGAATTTTGCGATTGTCGCGAATGCGCAATGTGCCGGAAGAGGGCGTATTCCCGGGCGGCGTTGGGAAAGCGTTCCCGGCAATATTTTTCTTTCCTGCGGTTTTTTGCCGCCGGCGCTCCCGCCTTCACGTTTGGCAAATTTTACGCTTTGGCTCGGCGTCGCCGTCGCAAAAATGTTGCGGGAAAAATTTTCCGTTCCCGTGGTCGTAAAATGGCCGAACGATATTTGGTGCCGCGGGAAAAAAATGGCGGGTATGTTGACGGAGGCCCATGTCGGCGCAGGAAAAATTCGCGGAATTATTTTCGGCATCGGATTAAATGTAAACCTCGATGTTCTCTCGGAAAAAAATGCTTTTCCGGCGACTTCGCTGAAAGCCGAACTCGGCGGAAAACAACTTGATGTCAATCGCGTTTGCGCCGAGCTGTTGCTCGCGATTGAAGCCGCCTATGCGGATTTTGTCGCGGGAACGCACGGAGAAAAACTTGCCGCAACTTGGCGGAGCTTTGACTGCTTGGGCGGCAAGCGCGTCGTCGCTGTTTACGGGAACGAAAAAATCGCGGGAACTGCTTGCGGTGTCGATACCGGAGGGAATTTGCTTATCCGGACGGACGCGGGAACGCTCCACGCATTCGCCGCCGGCGACATTACTTTGGAGAAATTTGCGGAGGCGTGATTCGCTCCCGAAAGCTGCTCGCGGCGAATGCCTAAAGCGTTCCTGCGGATAAAAAGAAAAATTTTGGAATCTGCGCCGCTGTTTTTCTATAATTCGGAAAATTATGGAACAGAACGAACTCAACGAACTTCAGCAAAATATTCGTGCGGCATCGGCATTTGTCAGCCGATTGAGAATTGAAATCGGGCGTGTGGTCGCCGGGCAGGATACGCTGGTTACGCGTATGATTATGGGCTTGCTTACGAACGGGCATTTGCTCGTGGAAGGCTTGCCGGGCTTGGCGAAAACGCTCGCGATTAAAACGCTTTCACAGGCAATCGGCGGTTCGTTTTCCCGGGTACAGTTTACTCCGGATTTGCTGCCGGCGGACGTGATGGGAACGACGATTTACAATGCGGCAAAGAGCGAATTTTCCGTCCGGCTCGGACCGATTTTTGCGAATATCGTTCTTGCCGACGAAATCAACCGCGCTCCCGCTAAGGTTCAGGCGGCATTATTGGAAGCGATGCAGGAAAAACAGGTAACAATCGGCGGCGAAACGCACAAGCTCCCGCATCCGTTTCTTGTGATGGCGACGCAAAATCCGATTGAACAGGAGGGAACTTATCCGCTTCCGGAAGCGCAAATCGATCGTTTCCTCTTCAAGGTAAACGTGGATTATCCGACGCGCTCGGAAGAACGCCAAGTTGTCGAACGCATGGCGCACCCGGAAAACACGCTGAGTGTTTCTCAGGTTTGCACGCTTGATGAAATCCTCGAAGCGCGCAAGTGGCTCGATAAAATTTACATGGATGAAAAAATCCTGGATTACATCCTTGACCTTGTTATCGCGACGCGCCCGGGCAAGCGCGATTCGCTTTCCGGGCGGCAAAGCGAAACGGATCTTTCCCGCATTCGGGATTGGGTCGCCGTCGGCGCGTCTCCGCGTGCTCCGATTGCGCTTGCTCTTGCCGCGCGCGCTCACGCGTTTTTGGACGGGCGCGCTTATGTCGTCCCGCAAGACGTCAAAGCCGTCGCAAGCGACATTCTTTCGCATCGCGTCGCGCCGTCTTATGAGGCGGAGGCGGAAAATATTTCCTCGAAAGACATCGTCAATTTCATTTTGGAAAATTTGAAAACACCGTAAATTTCCCGTTCCCGCAAAACCGTTTCAAAACGAATTATGGATGTCGGAGAGCTGATTTCGGAAGTGCGCCGTTTGGAGATTCGGACGCGGCGGATCGTGGACAACATGGTCGGCGGCGCGTATCGTTCCCGCTTCAAAGGGCGCGGGATTGAGTTCGAGGAAGTGCGCGAGTACGAGCTAGGCGACGATGTGCGCGACATCGATTGGAATGTTTCCGCGCGCATGGGCGCCCCGTTCGTCAAAAAATATGTCGAAGAGCGCGAATTGCACGTTTTGTTGGCAATCGATGTTTCGGCATCGGGCTTGTTCGGCTCGGGCGAAAAAACAAAAATTCGCACGCAAGCGGAAATTGCGGCGTTGCTGGCTTTGAGCGCCGTGCGTTCCCGCGACAAAGTCGGAATGCTGATGTTTTCGGATCGTATCGAGAAGCATTTGCCGATGCGTAGCGGCAAAGCGCACGTTTTGCGCATGATTCGCGAACTCGTCGCAAGCGAACCGCAAGGCAGAGAAACCGATATTGCGGGAGCGCTGACGCAGATGCACCGCCTGCTGAAAAAACGCACCGTCGTTTTTGTCATTTCCGATTTTCTCGACTCGCGGGAACGCTGGACACAAGCATTGGGAATGCTTTCCCGCCGGCACGATGTCGTGTTGGTCAATGTCAACGATCCGGTTGAGAAAAAATGGCAGCTTCCCGGAAACTGGAATGTCGTTGATGCCGAAACGCTCGGCGGCGGAACGTTTTGCGCGAACGCGGGATTTCGCCGGCTCTATGCGGAAATCGCCGAGCGGGAACACGAAGCGCTGGAAAAAGAAGCCGCGCGCGCCAAAGCCGGTTGGATTTCTCTGACCTGCGGCGAAGACGTCGTTTTTCCGCTCATGCGTTATTTTGACAAGGGAAGGCGATAGAGCGATTGACGGATTCGCGGGAACGCTTGTTTTGCGGATTTTCCGACAAGCGTTTGAAAGCCGGAGCGTTGTTTCGCTTCCGGCTTTTTTTGTGTCTCCTGAAAACTGAAATTTGCCTTGAACGCAGGAGTTTTTCATACACAATAAATGGCGTTCAGTCGAAGTCGGCTGGATAGCAAGTTGTCAAAAACATTTACTCGAAACACCACATGAAAAACTCCCGAAAAATTCTCGCAGGCTTGGCTTTTGCCGGGCTTCTCTCGTTCGCCGGTTGCGCGTCCAATCCGGAAGCGGCTTCCTCGCTTCCGTACAACCCGGAAGCTCCGGCTCCGGTTAAAATTGTTGAGCCGCTTGCCGAATTCGTGAACGATACCGACGAAGCGTTTCGCGCCCGCGCTCAGGCGGAAGCCACTATCCCGCAGAACGCGAAAAGCGCCGCGATGATGAATGCGAAGGTCATTCTCGCCGGAAAAATCAATACGGCGATTGATTCCGTTTCCGAATCTTCCGCCTCAACGGCGCAGGAAGATGCGACGATTATTTCGCAACGTAACTGGAAAGAAGCCGCTAAAGCACACGTTCAACAAACATTGGTGAATGTCCGCGTTTTGGGCGAAGAGCTTTTCCGCGAGCCGTCGGACAGTCGCTACATCGCTTACGTCGCAATCGAGGTAAACAAAAAAGACCTTGCGAACACTCTTTCCAACAAGGCGGTTCAAACTTCCGCCGAAGAAAAGGCAAAGCTTCGCGCTAATCTCGAAAACGCGTTTTCCGGAAAATAATTCGGATAACGTAATTTTCCGATAATTACAAACGGCGGCGATGTCGCGCTTTCCCGCGAGACTTGCCGCCGTTGTTTGGTTTTTTGGTACTGACGCGCTTTTCTCTTGTCGTTGAGAAATAATTACAAATCAAAGGCTTCCCGTGAAGCGGTTTTTAATTCTGATATTTTCTCTAAACGGCTTATTCGCTTTTGCCGGAGATTTTACGCTACGCGATCTCGGCGGCGGAAACGCCGAAATCTCCGCTTACAACGGCGATGCGTCAACCTTGCGCGTTCCCGCGAGTATTGACGGCAGGAAAATTACTTCTGTCGGCGCTCAGGCATTTTTCGGGAACGACAATCTGAAAGTGCTTGTTTTGCCCGAAGGCATTACTGCAGTCAACGCGCTTGCTTTTGCGCATTGCGCGAAGCTCGAACGCGTCGAATTCCCGAACTCTCTGGAGAAAATCGGCGCGCGTGCGTTTTTCGCTTGCGGAAAGCTTGCGGCAATCGCTTTGCCCGATTCATTGAAAAGCATCGGCGACGAAGCCTTCGCGTTTTGTTCCGCTCTTAAAACCGTTTCCGCGCCGCTTCAAATTCCGGTGTTGGGTGAAAATATTTTCCCGCTGAACGCGCCGGCGCTTTTTCCGCCGAACCGCTTTCCCGTAATCGAAATCGAGTCTGAAGCAATCGAACTCGTCGATCCGTCCGGAGATCGGGCGATTGACGGGAACGAAAGTTGCGTACTTCGTGTTCCCGTGAGAAACCTCGGGAACGCGGACGCTTACGCTTGCCGCCTCTTGGCGGAGGTGAAAAATGCCGATGCCGCGTTGACATTCCCGCGTTGCCTCGGCATCACGAAAATTCCCGCAGGCGAAACCGTCGTCGCCGAAATTCCGATTGCCGCTTCCCGCGAACTTCGCGCCGGGAATGCCGAATTTTCTTTCGTCGTCGAAGAACCCAATCGCTTCGACTCGGAAGAACGCGTTCTCGCGCTCGAAACGCGTCCGTTTGTCGCTCCCGCGATTAAAATCGTTGATTTTTCCGTCAGCGGGCAGGGCGGTTCGACATTGAAAAAGAATACGCCGTTTGACTTGCAGATTTTCCTTCAAAATACGTCTGCCGGGCGGGCGGAAGACGTTGCCGTCGAAGTCGAATTGCCGAGCGGAATCGTGCTTGTTGAAGGCGAGAAGAAACAAGCTTTCGGCACTTTGGCGGGCGGAGACGTTAAGCCTTTGGAGTTTTCGCTTCTCGTGCCGCGCCGCTATCGCGGGAACGAAATTCCCGTGCGTGTTAAGCTTGCCGAAAAATACGGCACTTACGCCGAAGATTGGGAAACGACTTTGCGGCTCAATACTTCGATTGCAACAAGCAAAACGACGATTAAAGCCGGCGCCTCCGGCAATACTTCCGGCGAAATCGAAATTTTTTCCTTCGCTTCCGAAGTCGATAAAAACATTCCCGAAAATCCGGAAAACCGTTCCCGCAATCTCTTCGTCGCGATTATCGCTAACGAAGATTACAAGTCCGTGGCGGACGTTCGCTTCGCACATAACGACGGAAATATTTTTTATGAATATTGCCGAAAAACGCTCGGCGTTCCCGCAAGCCAGATTAAGTTTTGTAAGGACGCAACGCTCGGCAGCATGAGCGAAGCAATCGCTTGGCTCGAAAAACGCGGAGAAACAAAAGACGCCGAGCTTGTCCTCTATTATTCCGGACACGGCGTTCCCGACGACGAAACGCGTAGCGCGTATTTGCTCCCGACAGATTGTTCGCCGGCGGTGCTCGCCTATGCGTCTGCCGTCAAGCTGGAGAATATTTATGAACAACTCGCGCGTTCCGAAGCCAAACTCGTCAGCGTGTTTTTGGATGCCTGTTTCAGCGGAATGCGCCGCGACAACGCGCCGATTGTCGCCGCAAAAGCGGTTCGCCTCGCCTTGCCTAAGGGCGATTTGTCAAGGCTTCCGCCGAATCTTGTCGTTTTTACGGCGGCGAGCGGCGATCAAACCGCGCACTTTGCCGAATCCGAAAAACACGGGCTCTTCACTTATGTCCTTTTGAAAAAATTGCAGGAAACCCGCGGGAACATTTCGCTTTCCGAACTCGGGAATTACCTGAAGGAATCCGTTTTTGAACAATCGCTCAAACTCGGCGATTTCGAGCAAAACCCGAGCGTGCTTTCGCACGACGCGTTCCCGCATTGGAACGAAAAACTCTACGACGCGGAGGAAAAATAAATGAAATCCCGTTTGCTTTCTGCTTTGTTGTTCGTTGCCGGAAGCTTGGCGGCTTCGGCGCTGTCGCCGGACGAAATCGCCGATTTAAAATATGCCGCCAACAAAGGCGAAGTTCCCGCGATTATTCGCATGGCGGAATGCTACGAACGCGGCGACGGCGTTCCCGCCGATAAAATGACCGCGCTCGCGTATTATCTGCTGGCTTTCAAGCAGGATGCGAAAAATGAAAAATTGAAAAATCGCATCGCAGAGCTCGGCGGAGAACGTTTTTTGCCCGGCGGGAGCGGCGTTTCCGGAAAATCATTTGTCGCGGATTTGGGCGGTGGCGTAAAAATGGAGCTTTTGCCGATTCCTGCGGGAACGTTTACGATAGGAAGCTCGGAAAGTGAAGAAGGACGATTCTACGATGAAAGTCAGGTTCGCGTGCGCATTACGAAACCGTTTTATCTCGGGAAAACGGAAGTAACGCAGGCGCAGTGGAAAGCCGTCATGGGAAATAATCCTTCGTATTTCAAAGGCGACAATTTGCCGGTGGAAACGGTTTCTTGGGAAGATGCGATGGCGTTTTGCCGCAAGCTGACGGAGCGGGAACGCAAAAAAGGTTTGCCTGCCGAATATACATTTACGCTCCCGACAGAGGCGCAATGGGAATACGCTTGCCGTGCGGGAACGACGACGCGGTTTTGCTCCGGCGACTCGGAATCCGCTTTGTCCAAGGTCGCTTGGCGGGACGGAAACAGCGGGAAGAAAACTCATCCGGTCGGGACGAAGTCTCCGAATGCGTGGGGACTTTACGATATGCACGGGAACGTGTGGGAATGGTGTTCGGATTGGTATGCGGAGTCTCTGCTGGGCGGGAACGATCCCGCGGGGGCTTCAGGCTCGAGCCGCGTGAATCGCGGTGGGGGTTGGGGCAGCTACGAGCGGAATTGCCGCTCTGCGCGTCGCGACTCCGATTTGCCCGGCTATCGCGACAGCAGCCTCGGCTTCCGCGTTGCCTTAGTTCGGGAATAAAATCCGTATTTTCTGAGCTAAAATAAATTTCGGAAAAAGCGAGCGAGTCTGCGGGCACGGCGGAGCCGCCCGCAACGAAGCGAAGCAAATTCCGAAATTTCGGCGCCGGCGTTTTGGATCAGATGCGCCGGATTTCGGGATGTTCGGCGAGGAAGGCGCGGATTTCGTGTTCCGTCATTACGTAGAATGCGGTCGAGAGTGCGTCGGCTTCGGTAGCGTTCGGCGCGAGAACGCGCGTTGTCTGCTTGCGGATTGCGGGAAGCCCGGTTCGCGGATCGACGATATGATTTCCGAGGAATTGCGTTCCCGTGCTTCCGATTGCCCGGTTGGCGAGAAATATCGGCGCGGTTTCGTCGGAAAACCCGATTTTCCAGCCTTCGGCGTTCGGCGGTGCGTCCAGAGCGAGAATTGTCGAGCCGCCGGCGGAGAGCAGGGCGCGTTTGATATTGTGTTCCCGCAGGATTGCGGCGGCGGAGTCTAGCGCAAAGCCTTTTCCGATCCCGCCGAGATCGAGCGCGGCGCCCGCCGTGACGCAACGAATTTCCTGATTTTCCCCGAGTGCGAGGGTTCCGAATCGGAAATCTTCAAACGCTTCCCGCCATTCGGGCATTTCTTCGCAGAATCCGCTTTCGCAGGCGGCGTTCCCGCGGTTTTGCTTTTTCCAAAAATCGATGAGTTTTCCCGCCGTCGGGTCGAAGGCGCGGCGTGTGAGGTGCGCGATTTTTTGAGCTTCGGCGAGGCAGGCGCGGGTTTCCGCCCGAAGCGCAATACTTTCGCCTGCCTTAAGTGCGTTGACGCGGGAAATATCGGACGATGCGATAAAACGGCTGAGTAGGCTTTCGAGCCGGTCGATTTGCGCGAAAGCTTCCTGCGCGGCGGCTTCGGCGTCGCTTTGCGAAACTTCGGCAAGGCGCAAATGCCAGCGTGTCGCCATCGCGACATGAGAGAAGAGGAAAATTTCGGGCATGGTTCGGAGAAAGCTTCGGAAAATAAAAAACCTCTTCGTATCGAAGAGGTTAAAAAGTGGAGCGGGCGAGCGGGTTCGAACCGCCAACATCCACCTTGGCAAGGTGGTACTCTACCAATTGAGCTACGCCCGCAAACTCAAATCAAATAAATGATTTAAATTATGAGTTGATATAGAATACTTATTTCTCGGGAGCGTCAATATTTTTTTTGAGCATTTCGCGAATATTTTTCGGAATCGGCATGAGAGCCGCTTTTTCAAGGGCTTTGGCGAAGGGCTCCGAAAGTATCGTGCGGATGACGGGAATGATTTTTTCCCGTTTTTGAGCAGGATAAACCAGTAAAAACTGGACGGAAAGCGGATAGTCATGATTGTAAATATTCGCGGGAACGGGGCTGTACGCCGTGCTTTTTTCGCCTTTTTTGTTGGCGGGAGAGATTGCCAGCGTTTTGAGCGACGGCTGTCCGATTGGCGGCGATGCGGTAAGTGCGATGGCGTTGCCGGTGTTGAGAACGGCGCGGACGGCGTCTTCGTCGCTGTCGGTCTTGCGGATGTCTTTGTTGAATCCTGCGCGCGGGAAGACGAGGCTTTGGAAGGTAACGCCGCCGGCGTTGTCGTTTTCCGTGCTGAGGATGCGTTGGATTTTCGGTGTTCCCGTGACTTTGTCCGAGATTTCATTCCAGGAATTGAGCGGTTCTTCCGAGAAATTGGCGAAGATGCCGCGCAGTTGGAAAAGTGAAAGTTCTTCGACGGGATTGGATTGCGGGACAATCAGGTAGGAAACCTGATAGCCGATTGCGTTGGCGCGCCAGGTTTTGTCTTTGAATTCCGGAATGCTGTTTGAGTCGGCAAGCATGACGATTGCGAAGTCGATTTCGCCTTTGCGCAGCTGATCCAAAGCGACTTTGCTTCCGAGGAGCTCGCCTTCGATGGTTATCGGCGTTGCGGATTTTTTCAGTTCTTCCCTGAGGACGGTTTCTGCGGTTCCGACAAGAAAGTCCGAGCCTGCGTATTTGAGCGTTTCGGCGTGAAGCGTTCCCGCAAAAAGTGTTCCCGCGAGCGCGGTAAGGAGCGTGATTTTTTTCAACATGGTAACAAAAATAAATATTTAGATTTCTTTGTCGAGAGCGCGGCGCCCGCGTTTGGCTGTGAGTCCGGCACCGATGGACGGGTCTTCAAGCAGTTTACGGTGAAAGGTTCGGCGGGAAATGCCGAGAAAATCCGCTGCCGCCGAGCGGTTGCCGTTTGCCTGAATCAGGGCTTGGCGCAGAAGGCGTTTTTCGTTGTCCTTCTTCGAGAGCGCTTCCTTGCGCGCTTTGTTGATGGAAACGACGTTTTTACGTTTTTCTTCGAGCGCTTCCGCAAATCTTTCCGGAATATTTTCTTCGGGCAGCTCGGTTTCGGGATTCATCTCGGGAGCTTCCGTTGCGGGAACGCTCGGCATGATGTTTACTTTCTTTTGCGGCGCGAGCGGTAGCTTCAAGGTGAAACGCGGATCTAAATCGTAGGGCGTTACTTCGCCGACTCCGTCGTGCATGACGACAAGATTTTCGCAGAAATTTCTCAATTCGCGGATGTTGCCCGGCCAGCTGTAGGCGCAGAGCGCTTCCATGGCTTCGCCGGAAATGCGTACGCGCGGAAGCCCGTTTTCCTGCGCAAAAAAGTTTACGTAATATTCGATCAGAATCGGAATGTCCGTGCTGCGTTCCCGCAGCGCCGGAAGCATCAGCGCGACGACGGAAAGCCGATAATAAAGGTCTTCGCGGAATGTTCCCGCCTTTACCATTTCCGCCAGATTGCGGTTTGTTGCGCAGACGAGGCGCACGTCAAGCTGGATTTGTTTTTGGGCTCCGAGGCGTTCGATTGCATGGGTTTCGAGGAAACGCAGGAGTTTTACCTGTGTTGCCAAATCGATTTCTCCGATTTCGTCGAGAAAAAGCGTTCCGCCGTTAGCCGCTTCGAAGCGCCCGATTCGGCGTTCGTTCGCTCCCGTGAAGGCTCCTTTTTCGTGACCGAAAATTTCACTTTCGAGCAAAGTCGGCGCAATCGCCGCACAATGCACGGCGATAAACGGTTTTTTCGCACGCGGCGAGCTTTGGTGGATTAGCTGGGCGAAAAGCTCTTTGCCCGTTCCCGTTTCGCCGAGAAGCAAAACCGTCGTTTTGGCTAACGCGACGCGCTTTGCTTTTTCGACGGTCGACAAAAGCGCCGGGCTGTTGCCGACCAATTTGGAAAAATTAAATTTCTGGTTGAGCCGCGAAGACATTGCGCGGTTTTCCTTTTCCGTCGTGCGGGATTGAATTGCGCGCTGAATGACAATTTCGAGTTTCTCCAGATTGAGCGGTTTCGTGAGAAAATCGTAAGCGCCGCGCCGCATGGCTTCGACGGCGGTTTCGACGTTCCCGTAGGCGGTCATCATGATGCAAACCGGCTTGTGCGGGAGCTGCAAGGCGTAATCGACGACGGAAAGCCCCGACTTGCCGGCCATGCGCAAATCCGTAAGGACGACATCAAAGTTTTCCGAATCCATCAGGCGCAGAGCTTCATCGGCGTTGCTTGCCGTGTAGACTTCGTAACTGTCTTCAAGTGTCGACGCCAAGCCTTCGCGCGTGTTTCTTTCGTCATCAACAATCAGGAGGGAAGCTTTCATATAATGCGACATATTTTCCTTATTTCTTGTCGGGTTCGCGAGAAAATTTTTTTGCGGCGCGGGAACGCGTAAATTCTTGCGGTAATTCTTGAAGGTCGGAATCTGAGAGCGCGGCGGGTTTTTCTTTAAAAATCCTGAAATTTTCAGCTTCACCGAATTCGGGCTTGCAAGATGAGGGAGAGAGCGAGAGAATGCCAAAACGAGCGCGCTTCGGCGTATTTCTCCGCGGCGGGCTCTGTCGAACTTTAACTCAGTTATTTTATGAATATCCACGAATATCAAGCGAAGCAGCTCTTTGCGGAATACGGGATTCCGGTTCCCTTCGGCGTTGCTTGTCAGAAAGAAGAAGAATTCGCCGCGGCTATCGACCAGATTCCGGGCGAGCTTTACGTCGTTAAGTCCCAAATCCATGCGGGAGGACGCGGCAAAGGCACGTTCACGGACGGCTATCAGGGCGGCGTCAAAGTGACGAAAACCAAAGAAGATGCGCTTGCGGCGGCGAAAGCCATGCTCGGTAACACGCTCGTTACGAAGCAAACCGGTCCCGCAGGTCGCGTCGTGCGCACGATTTATTTCAACGAAGCTTCCTCGATTAAGCACGAATACTATCTCGCCGTTCTTCTCGACCGCGCGACCTCGAAGCCGGTCGTTATCGCTTCCACCGAAGGCGGTATGAACATCGAAGAAGTCGCCGAAAAAACGCCGGAAAAAATCGCCAAGGTTTGGATCGACCCGGCAATCGGCATGCGCGCTTATCAGGCGGGCGAACTCGCGTTCGCGCTCGGCTTTGAAGGCGACGAAGCGAAGCAGTTCAAAAAGCTCGTGATGAACCTTTACAAACTCTTCGCCGCGAAGGATTGCTCGCTTGTCGAAGTCAACCCGATGGTTTCCACGAACGACGGGCAGGTCATCGCTCTCGACGCGAAAGTTTCTTTCGACGACAACGCGCTTTTCCGCCATCCGGAAATCGAAGCGCTCCGCGACATCACCGAAGAAGACCCGAAGGAAGTTGAAGCCCGTAAATACGACCTCAACTACATCGCTCTCGACGGCTCCATCGCGTGCCTCGTCAACGGCGCAGGACTCGCCATGTCCACGATGGACATCATTAAGCACTGCGGCGGTTCTCCCGCAAACTTCCTCGACGTCGGCGGCTCCGCGACGGTTGAACAAGTTACGGCGGCGTTCCGCATCATCACGCAGGACCCGAACGTCAAGGGCATTCTCGTCAACATCTTCGGCGGCATCATGAGCTGCCTCACGATTGCCGAAGGTATTGTTGCCGCCGCCAAGACGGTTGAAATCAAGGTTCCGCTGATCGTTCGCCTCGAAGGCAATCAGGTCGAAGAAGGCAAGAAAGTTCTCGCCGAAAGCGGCTTGAAAATCACGCCGGCGGACAGCCTTATCGACGGTGCGCGCAAGGCGGTTGCCGAAGTCAACGCTTACGTTGCCGCGAATCAATAATTTTTAAGAGAAAGATTTAGACAATGAGTATTCTCGTCAACAAGAACACGCGAGTCGTCGGTCAGGGTATCACGGGTAAAGCCGGATCCAAGCACGCGCTTAACAACATTGCTTACGGCACGAACTACGTCGCGGCGGTGACGCCGGGTAAGGGCGGGCAGAAGTTCAACGATTCGCTCCCGGTTTTCAACACGGTCCGCGAAGCCGTTGAAAAAGAAGGCGCGAACACGTCCGTCATCTTCGTTCCGCCGCCTTTCGCGGCAGAAGGGATTATGGAAGCGATCGACGCGGGCATTCAAACCATCGTCTGCATCACCGAAGGGATTCCGGTGCGCGATATGGCGCTCGTGAAGGAAAAACTTCGCCAGGCTCCGGGCGTTCGCCTCATCGGTCCGAATTGCCCCGGTATCATGACGCCGGGCGAATGCAACATCGGTATTATGCCGGGCTACATCGCCAAGCCGGGTCGCGTTGGTATTCTTTCCCGCTCGGGAACGCTGACTTACGAAGGTATGTATCAGCTCACGCAACGCGGTTACGGGCAATCGACTTGCGTCGGTATCGGCGGCGACCCGATTCAGGGTCTCACGCACCTTGACGTTGTCAAGCTCTTCAATGAAGACCCGGACACGGACGCGATTCTGATGATCGGCGAAATCGGCGGCACTGCCGAAATCGAAGCTGCCGAATACATCAAAGAACATGTCAAAAAACCGGTTGCGGCGTTTATTGCCGGTCGCACGGCTCCTCCCGGTCGCCGCATGGGTCACGCAGGCGCGGTCGTCGGCGGCAAAGGCACCTCGGCGGAAGACAAGGTTCGCGCGCTCCAGGCGGCAGGTATCGCCGTTGCGGAAACGCCGTCGCACCTCGCCGAAGCGCTTCTTTCCGTTTGGAATCCGAACGCGTAAGAAAGCTTAAAGCTTAACGCTTAAAGAAGAACGTTCCCGTGGAAGCACTCGCGGGAACGTTTTTTTTGTTTTGAAGAGCTTCAAGCTTTCTGTTCCGTTGCGCTGCGGGAACTACTTCGTCGGAAGTGTGTTCCCGCGCGTAAGAGTAGGGAAACGCGACGGAAATGCGGCGCCTTGAGCGATGTGCGCGAGCTTTAGGAAGCGGCTTCGGAAGCTTGGATAAATAATCCGAGGCTTTGGAGCAGGGCGTAAATCAGAAGCAACTGTGCGGATTTCCCGAGAAGCGGATTGAGTTCCCGCGGGTCTTTGTAGTTTTGGAGAGTTTTCAGAATCGGCGCCATCAGCCACGGCAAGACGACCATCGGCAAAAGAATGCAAAGCGCTTCCATGCCGAAAACAAAGCGTAACGCCAGCGGCGAAAGAAACATAAAGACCAGATTAAATTTGTACAGCGCGACCGCAAAACCTTTGCCGAAGCGCACGACGGTCGTCCGCTTGTTGGCTTGCGCGTCCGTCTCGCGATCCCGCAAATTGTTAATTAGCAGAATGTTGTCGGCTCCGAGTCCGCAGGCGACAGCGATAATCCACATGAACGGCGGGAACGCCAATGCTTGTGTCCACGTCGTAAATGCGACGGCAACCAACCCGAAAAATACGAGCACGAAAACATCTCCTAATCCGTGATACGCGAGCGGGAACGGTCCGAGCGAATATGCTAAACACGCGAGCACGCTGACAATTCCGACCGCGAGCATCCACATGCCGCCGAACCCGACCAGTGCTAAGCCGCAAGCCGCCGCAATGAAAACCGCCGCAATTGCTGCCATGAGCGTTTGTTTCGGCGAGAGCCAGCCTTGCGCCGTGGCGCGTTCGGGCCCGATGCGCGCTTCCGTGTCGGCACCTTTTTTGAAGTCGCCGTAATCATTCGCGAGGTTGCTTGCGATTTGTGCAAAAAGTGCGAAGAGAGCGGCGCAGATTGCGGGAACGAGTGCAAATTTTTCGGCAACGGCGGCGCACGCCGAGCCGAGCAAAACTGGCGAGAGCGCGGCGGGAAGCGTTCGTGGGCGTGCGGCAAGAAAAAGTGCTTTTGCGGTTGTCATCGTTATTGCCTGTTCCCGCAAATTTTATCGAAGGCGTCGAGTAATTCTCCCGTGCGCGGAATGACGATTTTGCGGTCGCCGCCGTCTGTCGTTTCCAAGTACGGGTCGGTCGGCGCGACCAAATCAAACGGCTCTTCCGGAAGGTTTTCTTCGTCGAACTCAATGTCGTAAATCGGGTCCTGTTCGTCGAAAATCATCGTGATGCGGCGCGGCGTCGGGTCGAGCACGCGCGCCGGATTTTCGACGCGATTTTTTTTGACGAATTCAAAGAGGCAGGGGAAACATTTTTTCTTGTAGCCGTCGACAAAGTTTTTAACCCACGCGTTGTCGTTTCGGTTTGTCAGCAAAACCGTATCCGAAAAGTGAATACAGGCGGCGAACCAGTCCGCACTTGCGGGAACGGCGGCGGCAAATTTGCAGTCAACGATGGTAGCGACGCGTGCGACGTGCCAGTCGAGGCGCTTGGCGAGCGCGGCGAGAGCCTCGATCTGATCCACGGGATCGTCTTCGCCGTCGGTCAGGAAAACGGCATTGTCTCCGGCATCGTGTGCTTCGCCGAGGTCGATGGCGTTCCCGTCGTCAAATTTCCACGTGCGCAGTGTTATCGCGGGAACGTCGGCAAGCGGTTTTTCGGCTTCGGTGTTGCGCTCGGCTTCGGCGATGTAAACGGAAGTTTCGCCGTCGAGCCCGTCGCGAATCAAATCCGCAAGGATTGCTCGCCTGCCGCAATTCGGTGTTCCGAGGAAAATATATAAATTTGTCATGGAAAATTATTTTTTAACGCAAAGATTTGTTTAAAGAAACCACGAATAAACACAAATTCACACGAATTTTAGCAGAGCGAAAATCTTTGCGTTCTTTGCGTTTGAACAAAAATTAAAAAACGCGTTGGGCGCGCTGGCGTAAAAGATGGTCGGCGAGGACGAGTGCCGCCATGGCTTCGACGACGGAAACGGCGCGCGGGAGCACGCAGGGATCGTGGCGACCGTGCCCGATGACTTCACAGGGCGTTCCCGAGGCGTCAACGCTCGCTTGTTTCTTGGCGATAGTCGGCGTCGGTTTGAACGCGACGCGGAAGTTGATTTCCTCGCCGTTGGAAATCCCGCCTTGGACGCCGCCGGAGCGGTTGGTCGCGGTGCGGATTTTTCCTTCGCGCATTTCAAATGCGTCGTTGTGTTCGGAGCCGCAGAGGCGCGTTCCCGCGAAACCGCTTCCGATTTCAAAGCCTTTGGTGGCGGGAATGCAAAGCATGGCTTTGGCGAGATCGGCTTCGAGGCGGTCAAAAACCGGTTCGCCCAAGCCGGCGGGAACGCCGCGAATTTTGCAGCGAATTGTTCCGCCGACGGAATCTCCGTCCGCGCGTGCCGTTTTGATGCGCGTTTCCATTTTTTCCGCGATTTCGGCGTGCGGGCAGCGCACGGGAACGCGTTCGATTTCACTTTGCGGGAAAAATGTTTCGCTCGGCGGCATTGCAATTTCGGCGACGCTTTCGACGTAGCAGGAAAATTCGATTTCGGGGCAGAGCGCGGCAAGAAGTTTTTTCGCAATTGCGCCGGCGGCAACGCGTCCGACGGTTTCGCGGGCGGAGGCGCGCCCGCCGCCTTCCGGATTTCGGAAACCGTATTTGGCGATGTAGGTAAAATCGGCGTGCGAGGGGCGGAATTGGTCGCGCAGTTTGTCGTAAGCCTGCGGGCGGTGGTCGGTGTTGCGCACGAGCAGGGCGATCGGCGTTCCCGTGGTTTGCCCCTGATAGACGCCGGAGAGGATTTCGACGCGGTCTCCTTCTTTACGCGGAGTGGAAAGGGCGCTTTGTCCGGGGCGGCGGCGGTCGAGCTCGCACTGAATTTCTTCGGCGGAAATCGGCAGTTGCGACGGGCATCCGTCAATGACGACGCCGATGCCTGCTCCGTGGCTTTCGCCGAATGTTGAGATTTGAAAAAGTTTGCCGAAGATACTGCCCATAATATTTGTCAGAATCTAATCCCAATCGCGTTCCCGCCGCAACGGCGAAGTTTTCGGTGAAATTGAATGTTTAAAATATTTCGGCGCTTGTGCTTTGCTTTGCGTTTGCAAGTTTACAGCGAAAATGAGAGACTTCCGGTCGGCTTCCTATTTTTAGAAGCAAACCCTATAAAACGACATATAAACTTTATGAATAAAAATATCCTTGCTCTTATTTTTTCCGGATTAGCGCTTTCCTGTTTCGGCGCTATGCCGCAACTGGAAGGTTTTCGCTACGGGAACGATTCGGCACCGACCGGGAACGAGTGGGATCCTGCGCGCGACGTAAATTGCGTTAAGAATCTTGCACTCAATAAGGAAATGCCGCGTGCGACATTTACTTCTTTTGCCGATGCGGAATCCGCAAGAAAAGTGCTTCCGGAATATTCCCGCTATTGGAAATCACTCAACGGCAAATGGAAATTTCACTGGTGTAAGACTCCGGAAGAGCGTCCGAAAGACTTTTTTAAACCGGATTTTGATGCGTCTTCGTGGGATACGATTCCCGTGCCGTCGAATTGGAATGTTGCCGGAATTCAAAAAGACGGTTCGCTCAAGTACGGATTGCCGATGTATGTGAATCAGCCCGTGATTTTTGAGCACAAAGTTGCCGTCGGCGACTGGAAGCTCGGTGTCATGCGCGAACCGGCAAACAAGCAGCGGACGACTTATGTCTACCGCAATGAAGTCGGTTCGTACCTGCGTGACTTTGAGGTTCCCGCCGATTGGGACGGGCGCGAGATTTTCCTTAATTTCGACGGAGTTGATTCATTTTTCTATGTTTGGGTCAACGGAAAATATGTCGGATTTTCGAAAAATTCCCGCGATCCCGCGTGCTTTGATATTTCCGAATTTGTGAAACCGGGCGAAAAGGCGACGGTTGCCGTTGAGGTTTATCGCAACTCCGACGGGTCGTTCCTTGAGGCGCAGGACATGTATCGTCTCCCCGGAATTTTCCGCACCGTTTCGATTTATTCCACCCCCAAAGTTCACATCCGCGATTTAATCGCAATTCCGCAGCGAGATAAACTTAACGTAACTACGGACGTGCGCAATTTCGGCATCGGCGTTGAAGGTTGCGAGATCGTTTACTCGCTTTATCCTCAAAAAGAGCTTTATTCCGATGAATATTCCGACGTTCCGGCGGCGACGGCGACGGCTTCCGTTCCCGCGCTGAAGAGCAGGGAAAACCTTGAGCTCCCGAAAACGGTTCTTTCCGTTCCCGAGCCGAAGCGTTGGTCTGCCGAAGAACCGAATTTGTATTTGCTTGTTGCCGAGCTGAAACGGAACGGAGAAACGCTCGAAGCGGTTTCCGCGCAGGTCGGCTTTTGTGAGGTCGAAATTCGAGACAATCAGATCGACGAATTCGGCAAAAAGGGTCGCTATCTTTACGTGAACGGCAAAACCGTCAAGCTCAAGGGTGTCAACCGCCACGAATCACATCCGGAACGCGGGCACGCGATTACGCGCGAGGACATGGAAGAGGAAGTGATGCTCATGAAGCGCGGGAACATCAATCACGTCCGCAATTCGCATTATCCGACGGATCCGTATTTTTATTTTCTCTGCAATAAATACGGGATTTACCTCGAAGACGAAGCGAATATCGAATCGCACCAGTATTATTACGGCGATGCCTCGCTTTCGCACCCGATTGAATGGCGCCCGGCGCACGTTGCCCGTGTTATGGAAATGGCGCATCGCAACGTCAATCAGCCGTCTATCGTGATTTGGTCGCTCGGGAACGAAGCCGGTCCCGGAGACAATTTTAAGGCGGCATATCAGGAATTGAAAAAATTCGATGCCTCGCGTCCGGTTCAATACGAACGCAACAACAACATCGTGGATATGGGCTCAAACCAATATCCGTCGGTCGGTTGGGTGAATTACGCCGCGCAGGGTAATTGCAAACAGCCGTTCCATATTTCGGAATATGCGCACTCTATGGGCAATGCGATGGGCAATCTCAAGGATTATTGGGATGCGATCGAGTCGTCCAATTACATTTGCGGCGGTGCAATTTGGGATTGGGTTGACCAAGCTCTTTACCGCTATGATCCGGAAGCCGGAAAGCGCGGCTTGGTTTACGGCGGACAATTCGGCGAATTCCCGAACGACCGTGACTTTGTTTGCAACGGTGTCATTTTTGCCGACCGCACGCTTAAGCCGCAATACTACGAAGTTAAAAAGGTTTACCAAAATATCGGTGTGAATCCCGTTGCCGGTGAACCTTCGAAAATCGAGGTATTTAACAAATATTATTTCAAAAATCTCGACGGATACACGCTCAAGTGGACGCTTCTCGAAGACGGAAAACCGCTTCAGTCGGGTGTCGTTCCCGCGGAATTGCTTGCCGGTATCGCGCCGCGCGCGAAACGGATTATTGATATTCCGGTCGATGTTAAAAATCTGAAGCCCGAGTCCGAATATTTTCTCAATGTCGGATTCTGCCTTGCAGAAGATGCGCCTTGGGCGGAAAAAGATTACGTTCAGGCGGACGAGCAATTGCCCGTTAAGGCGGCGGGAACGTACCCGAGCATCGCAGATGTCGCGAAGGGCGAACGCGTTGAACTGAGCCAAACTCCGAGCGGAGATGCGGAAATTCGCGGGAACGGCTTTGTCGTTAAATTCTCCGGGGCAACGGGAACGATTGAGTCGTTGCAATACAGCGACGATGTCGTAATCGCCGACGGGAACGGTCCGAAAATCAACGCCTATCGCGTGCCGGTCAGCAACGACAACGTGCCGCGCGGACGTTGGTCTCGAGCAGGGCTTGCGGATTTGAAGCAGAGCGTGGCGGGAACGCCGTCGATTTCTCAAGACGAAAAAACGGGCGTCTGCACGCTTTCTTATCCGGTTGTCGCTGAAGGGCAAAACGGATTCCGCTTCAATGCTCACCAGATTTGGACGGTTTATCCGGACGGCTCGATTGAGTTGCAGTCCATGATTTTCTGCTCCGAAAGCAAGTTTGATTTGCCTCGCCTCGGCTATGAAATCGGCGTAGACGAAAATCTTGATACTTTCGCGTACTACGGTCGCGGACCGATTGAAAATTACGCCGACCGCAAATCCGGTTCTTTCGTGGGGTGCTATCAGAGCAATGTTGCCGACAATCTTGTCGATTACATTCGCCCGCAGGAAATGGGAAATCGCGAAGACGTGCGTTGGTGCGCGCTTCTGAACAAGGAAGAAAAGAGCGGCGTCGCGTTCATCGCGACAGAGCGCTTCTGCGCTTCGGCACTTCCGATTTCTCAAGCTCAAATCGAAGCGGCGTCGAATGCGTACAAACTCGATGCGCTCGCCGAAGACTCGGAGAAAACAACGTTGTTGTTGAGCTCGGCGGTGCGCGGATTAGGCGGAGCCTCCTGCGGTCCGGATACGCTTGATCGCGACAAGGTTTTCGCGGTTCCGACGAGCTTCGGATTCATCATCCGCCCGCTTAAGTCCGGCGCGATTTCCGAACAAGTGCGCGTCGCCCCTGCAGGCGCAACGCCGCTTGCGATTGATCGCGATCTCGCGGGTGTCGTTACGATTTCTGCTCAGGATCCGAAGGCGGAAATTTATTACTCCGTTGACGGTGGTGCCGCGCAAAAGTACGCGGGAACGATCCCGTTCCGCAACGGCGGAAAAATTGCCGCTTGGCATGCGGATCGCCCGGACTTGAAAACCGAAATGGATTTGCCTCGCCTCGAAAAAGTCAGTCTTGCAATCGCTTTCTGTAGCAATCAGGAAGGCAGCGAACCGGCAGAAAATCTTGTTGATAATGATCCGTCCACGATTTGGCATACGGCTTACAGTGTAACCGTCGCGCCCTATCCGCATTGGGTTGATTTTGATACGGGAGAACTCAAAACAATCAAAGGTGTTTCCTACCTCCCGCGTTCCGGCGGCGACAACGGCGACATCAGAGATTACGAAATTTTTGTCAGCACCGACGGCAAGAATTGGGGCGATCCGGTTGCAAAAGGTGCGTTCCCGCGCACGAAAGAAGAAAAGAAAGTTCTTTTCCCGAAACCGGTGAAGGCGCGCTATGTTCGCTTCCGCGCATTGTCCTCGCAAAACGGTCAGGACTTTGCTGGCGGCGCCGAATTCGGCGTACTCGGTGAGTAGAGAAGAGCCCGGCTTCGAATTGACGCGTTCCCGTGTTTGCGGGAACGCGTTTTTTTATCCGAAAATCAATTAGACTTTTGTGTTTGGCTTTGCTTTGTTTCGTTTATGGAAAATTTAAAATCGACGACGCGGAACAATCGTGAAGAAAATTCTTTGAAATTCGTACGAAAAAAAGCGAAGCCTTTTACCGAAAACGGGGGCTCATATTATCGTTGTCTGAACAGATGGAGCTTACGCATCGCTCTCCTTTCGACGATTCTGGCGGCGTTTTCCCATTTTTGTTTCGCCTGGGATATTGCCTTGTTTTTTTGTTATCTCGCTGCCGCCGGGATTGTGTTTACTCTTACCGCTTCTGTCTTTGAGGTCTTGTTCGGAAGGGAAAAGGGAAAAGCCGTGTCTTACATTTTAGTTTCGCTCGGACTCGCATGTCTCTGTTTCGGAACTTACGGATGCTACGAATTGGAAAAAGCATTAACGTTTTAATAGGTGACGAAGACGCGGTTTTCCGTTTCTTTTTCGTTGAATTCATGCCGACGGAAGCGCAAAATCGTTGCAGTTATGGCAAAATCAACATCTAAGTTCAAAACGATGGATGCTAACGAAGCCGTTGCATCCGTTGCTTACAGACTCAACGAAGTCATCGCGATTTATCCGATTACGCCATCTTCCCCGATGGCGGAATCCTGTGACGAGTGGTCGGCGAAAAAAATGCCGAACCTTTGGAATAATATTCCCTGTATCGAGCAACTCCAATCCGAAGCCGGGGTCGCGGGAGCGGTTCACGGTTCGTTGCTTGCCGGAGCGTTGACGACGACTTTCACTGCATCGCAAGGGCTTCTGCTCATGATCCCGAATATGTACAAAATTGCGGGCGAGCTGATTCCTTTTACAATGCACGTTACGGCGCGCGCCATCGCGACGAACGCTCTTTCGATTTTCGGCGATCACTCCGACGTAATGGCCTGCCGAGCAACCGGCTTTGCCATGCTCAATTCCACGTCCGGACAGGAAGCGCAAGACCTCGCACTTATCGCGCATGCAGCTTCGCTTAAGTCGCGCGTGCCGTTTATGCACTTCTTCGACGGCTTCCGCACCTCGCACGAAGTTTCCAAAATTCAAACGCTTTCGGACGACGAAATCCGCGCCGTTATCGACGAAGCCGACATTGCCGATTTCCGTTCCCGCGCCATGTCGCCGGATCGCCCGAATGTTCACGGAACGGCGCAGAATCCGGATGTCTATTTCCAAGGGCGCGAATCCGTTAACAAATACTACAATGCGCTCCCGCAAATTGTTCAGGATACGATGGACAAGTTTGCTGCGGCGACTGGGCGCCAATACCACCTCTTCGATTACTACGGAGCACCGGATGCCGATCGCGTTATTGTCTCCATGGGCTCGTCTTGCGAAACGATCGAAGAAACCATCGACGCGCTCAATGCGCAGGGTGCGAAGCTCGGCCTTGTCAAAGTCCGCCTCTTCCTGCCGTTTGATGCGGACGCATTTCTCAAGACCGTTCCCGCAACGGCAAAGAGCATTGCCGTTCTCGACCGCACGAAAGAGCCGGGATCGCTTGGCGAACCGCTTCTGCTCAATGTCTTCACGGCTTACGCGGAATCCGGAAAGGCGATGCCGTCCATCATCGGCGGCCGTTACGGAATCGGTTCGAAAGAATTCAACCCGGGTATGGTCAAGGCAATTTATGACGAGCTCGCCAAAGATGCTCCGAAAAAACGCTTCACCATCGGTATTTACGACGATTTGACAAATACTTCGCTCGAATGGGATAACGCATTCGATATCGAAGCGGACGACGTTAAGCGTGCTGTCTTCGTCGGTCTCGGCGCAGACGGAACGGTCGGTGCGAACAAAAACTCCATCAAAATTATCGGCGAACAAACCCCGAATTTTGCTCAAGGCTACTTCGTTTACGACTCCAAGAAATCCGGAGCCTCGACGGTTTCTCACCTGCGTTTCGGTCCGAAACCGATTCGCTCGGCTTATCTTATCCAAAAGGCGGGATTTGTCGCTTGCTCGCAATACGTTTTCATCGGGCGCCAACCGATTCTCGAATACGCAATGCCGGGCGCAACGATTCTTCTGAATTCGCCGTTCTCCCCGGAAGAAACATGGAAGCGTTTCTCTAAGGAATGGCAGTCGGAAATTATCGAAAAGAAACTCCGTGTTTTTGTCATCGACGCTTCTAAGGTTGCCGCCGATTCCGGCATGAAAGGACGCACGAACACCGTTATGCAGGCCTGCTTCTTTGCCCTTGCAAACGTTCTGCCGAAGGAAGAAGCCATCGAACAAATTAAGAAATCCATTCAGAAAACCTACGCGAAGAAGGGCGACGAAGTCGTTCAAATGAACTTCAAGGCGGTCGATAATTCGCTTGCAAATCTGCACGAAATTAGCGTTCCCGCGACGATTGAAGCCGACGCGCTCCCGCAGGCAATTCCGCAATACGAAGGCGCTCCGGAATTCTTCAAGCGCGTTCAGGCGATGATGATTGCCAATAAGGGCGACCTTATTCCGACCAGCGCCATGCCGGTGGACGGAACGTTCCCGTCGGCAACGACGCGCTTTGAAAAACGCGATCTCGCCGACCAAATTCCTGTTTGGAATCCGGAACTTTGTATCCAGTGTAACAAGTGCGTGACGATTTGTCCGCACGCTGCCATCCGCGCTAAGTTTTATCCGGAAGCCCTTAAGTCTGACGCTCCCGCTACGTTCAAGGGCGTGCCCTTCAAGGCAAAAGACTTCCCGGGAACGCTCTTCACGATTCAGGTCGCGCCGGAAGATTGCACCGGTTGCACGATTTGTACGCATGTTTGCCCGGGTAAGGACAAAAACGACCCGACCCGCAAGGCGCTCATGATGGCTCCGCAGCCGCCGCTGCGCGAAGCCGAAGCCAAGAACTGGGACTTCTTCCTCAATCTCCCGGATCCGGATCGCACCAAGCTCGGCAACACCATTCGCGATTCGCAGTTCATGACACCGCTTATCGAGTTCTCCGGTGCTTGCGCCGCTTGCGGTGAAACCCCGTATATCAAGCTCATGACGCAACTTTTCGGCGATCGCACTTACATCGCGAACGCTACGGGTTGCTCTTCGATTTACGGCGGAAACTTACCGACGACTCCGTATTGCACCAATAAGGACGGACGCGGACCGGCTTGGGCAAACTCTCTCTTCGAAGACAACGCCGAATTCGGTCTCGGGATGCGCTACGCAATCGACAAGAAAACCGAAATCGCGCGTCAGGCTCTCAGCGAAGCTGCGGGAACGGTCGGCGAAGAATTCGCGAAGTCGATTCTTGAAGCTCCGCAATCCACCGAAGCGGATATTGCCGCACAGCGCGAACGTATCGCTGAGCTCTGCAAAAAGCTCGAAGCCGCGGGAACGCCGGAAGCCAAGAGCCTCATCGCTCTCTCCGAATTCCTCGTTAAGAAGAACGTTTGGATTGTCGGCGGCGACGGTTGGGCTTATGACATCGGCTACGGAGGACTTGACCACGCGATTGCTTCCGGCAAAAACATCAAGATTCTCGTCCTCGATACGGAAGTTTATTCCAACACCGGAGGACAGATGTCGAAGTCAACTTCAATCGGAGCGGTTGCAAAATTCGCTGCGGCAGGCAAGAAACTCCCGAAGAAGGATCTTGCGCAAATTGCCGTCCAGTACGGACACGTTTACGTGGCGCGCGTTGCGCTCGGCTACAAGGATACGCAAGTGCTCCAAGCCATGAAAGAAGCCGAAGCCTACGACGGACCGGCGATCATCATTGCTTACGCGCACTGTATCGCGCACGGTTACCGCAATCTCGCAGACGGCGCGGCTCACCAGAAACTGGCGGTTGAATCCGGCTACTGGCCGATCTTCCGTTACAATCCGGCAAATATCGCGCTCGGGAAGAATCCGTTCTCTCTCGACACGCCGGCGCCGAAAGCACAAGTTCAGGACTTCATGAATTCGGAAACCCGCTTCAAAGGTCTGCAACGTTCCAATCCGGAACACGCGGCAGAACTCTACGCAAAGGCGCAGGAAGTCGTTTCCACCCGATTCCACTACTATCAGGAATCGAAGAAGGCCTACGAACCGGCTCCGAAAGCGGAATAATAATCCGCTTTTGACTCCAAAAAGCACGCGTTCCCGCAACGGAGCGCGTGCTTTTTTATTGCTTCATCATCCCGCAGATTTACAAATACGGGAACGATTTTTTCAATTCTTGGGCGGACGCCCGCGCCGGCGCGTTTTGTACGGCGTGGAATTGATGCATTTACTCAATTGAATGCTGACTTCCGGTGTGTCCGGATGAAAAAATTCCCACAGCGCGATCCCGTAGGCGGCACAAATACGTTCAACTGTTTCAACGCGTAAATGCGAACGACGACCGGACTCGATTTGTTGGTAAAACTTGTAATTCATTTCTGCATACTCAGCAAATTCCTCCTGCGAGATTTTAACTCGGAGGCGCAATTGGAAGCCTGATATGGCGGCTGAGGAACGCGAGAAAGCGCAGATTAAGTTTTATATTTCCGATGAGAAAGTGGCGTTGCTTGATTCGCTGAACTACCATGCTCAGCAGGCAGAAAAACTTGGCGGAAAAGATTTAATTCAGCTCGAAGAAGACATTAAGGAGTTTAACAAGGTAGTATCTACCCTTTCCAAGGAAGACTTGGACGAGGTGAAAGCGGCGTTGAAATCTCAAGACGGAGAGGTTGTAAGCGAGACGGGAACGTCGCAATCAGGCGTGCAAGGCGTAGAATCAGCCGATACGAAGTTTAAAGAATTTACAGGTAGTCGCTACGACGAAAACGCAGAGATTAAAATTGTAAAAATCGAGAGTCCGTTGGGACGCGAAACACAGAAAGATACGGCTAAGATTAGGAATGAGATTTTAAAGCCTCTCATTGGGCAAGAGGTTGAGGTTAGGTCTGACGGGCGAATCGTAGGAATAAGCAACGATGGTGTTCGTTCTTCTTTAAAGAAGCGGAATCTTCATCGTATCGTCTTTACGTCTCTTAAAGAAGTTATTACTGGCAGTCATTATTTTGACTACGCAGAAAGCGACGGGAAAGAAAAGCACAAGAACGTGCTTGGGCAATTTACGTATATTGTTCCCGTCGAGATTGACGGAGAGGTTTACCGCTGTGAGATAAAGATTGACCGAACGAATATCAGTAATGTCGGTGAAGGAGCGTTTAAGCAACAAAGTGTATTTAAAATCGCTGACGTTGCCCTGTCCCGTGGACGAACCACGCAGGGTCGTTCGGAAGTGGGAGAAGCTTCCTCTACAACGTCAGCTACGATGAACTTTGCTGATTTAATGGAGGGTCGCAAGCCGAATCGTCCGAGCGTGAGCTTCAAGGCGGATATTCGCTTTAGCTCATCTTCGGCACTTGCGCCCACGCAAGAGATGACGCGAGTAGAGAAGATGAACAGCTTGCTTTCCCGTATCACTAAGACAGCGGGGATAAAGATTGTCCGTGAGAGTTCGGAGCAGATTCGCAATAGCGCGGAAAATTCACAAGCGGGACGGTATAAAATCGAAAACGACCGCTTTAACGCCGAACTGGAAGCATTTAAGGCGGGAACACACAAGGGAGTTCTTCATCTTGGCGTTCCCGGTGCGATTCTCCGTGCAAGAGCAGATTGACGAGCTTCCGCCGAATTGGAAGGTGAGATTTTTACTCAGGAAAAATCCGAAATCGAGCGGATTGCCACTCTTATGCTCGAATACGGAAACGCATCGTTCCCGCCGGAAGTTGAGCGTGAATAAAAAAGCGTTCCCGCGAATTTTACGGGAACGCTCTTTTTTAAGCTCTAAGCTTTGATTTACGCCCAAAGATTGGTCGGGTATTCGCCGGCTTCGATGAGCTTGTTGATATTCGCCTGAACGACTGGCTTGTCTTCCTTGTAGGTAACGCCGAACCACGCGCTGTCCGTGCGGAGAACCTTCGTCGTGGCGAGACCTTCCTTGATGAGCTGACCGATCGTCATCGGAATGAAGCATTCGCTCTTGAGCTCGGTGCCTTTTTCCTTGAGGAATTCGAGGAAAATGCGATCGAGGTGGTCAAACAGTTTCGGCGTGCAACCCCACATATTCATGGAAACCGGCGTATCGCCCGGGATGTCCTTCGTGGAGCCGTCGTCGTAGGTGTTGCGCCCGTTGTCGCCGACCTTGGAAATCTTGGTCATTTCTTCGATGTCGGTGAGGAAGCCGTTAGAGTCGGTGTTGCAAACGCCGCGTGCGACGGTGCCGTGCTCGGAGAGCGTGTTGCGCATCAGGAAGCCGACCATCGAGAAGTCGCTCGAATTCGGGTCGAGATTCGTGAGGTAGTTCGAGAGCACTTCGTAGGAGTTGCGCCCGTAGAAGTCGTCCGCGTTGATGATGGCGAAGTTTTCTTTGACAACACCTTTTGCGCAGAGAATCGCGTGCGTCGTGCCCCAGGGTTTTTCGCGTCCTTCGGGAACGCTGAAGCCTTCCGGAAGCTTGTCGAGCGTCTGGAACGCGAAATCGACGGGAACGGGAAGGTTCTTCTTGGCAATCATTTCGCGGAAAGCTTCTTCGAAGTCCGGACGAATGATGAAGACGACTTTGCCGAAGCCGGCGCGAACGGCGTCAAAAACGGAATAGTCGAGAATCGTTTCGCCGGAGGGACCCATCGGATCCATTTGTTTAAGTCCGCCGTAGCGGCTGCCCATACCTGCTGCAAGAACGAGGAGTGTAGGTTTCATAGTTATACTTTGTGTTGGATTGTTGAATTTGAATAAAAGGGTGAATTCGCCGAAGAGTCTACGCTCCGGGGCTTCTTGCGTCAATTTTAAAGGACTTTCGAGAGTTCATTATTTGCCTTTACTTAAAGAAGTCACCGAGCGAGCCGAAGCCGCCGGAAGAGCCGCCCGTTGAGAAGCGGCTCGGGGAACCGTCGTTCCCGCGATTGTCGCGACGCCCGAAGGTGTTCCCGTTTCCGCCGAAGCCGCCGCGCCGCGGAGCGTTCCCGCGCCCGTCGCGCTCGGCAAAACTTTCCCGCGCGCTGCGTGCCGCTTTTTCCGGATTCGTCTTCATCGAAAGCCCGATACGGCGGCGCGGAATATCGACTTCCATCACCGTTACGGAAACTTTTTGCCCGACCTTTACCGCTTCCGCCGGATCTTTCACAAACGTATCCGAAATCTGCGATACGTGAACAAGCCCGTCCTGATGCACGCCGATATCGACGAATGCGCCGAACGCCGTCACGTTTGTAATGATTCCCGGCAAGCGCATCCCTTCCTTCAAATCGGAAATTTCGTGCACGCCTTCCTTGAACGAGAATACTTCAAACTTTTCGCGCGGATCGCGTCCGGGCTTTTCAAGTTCCTTCAAAATATCCTGCAAGGTAGGCAAGCCGACATCCTCGGAAACATATTTTTTCAAATCAATGCGGGAACGCAGTTTCCCGTCGGCGAGCAACGCGGGAACGTCGCAACCCAAATCCGCCGCCATCTGCTCGACGAGCGCGTAGCGTTCCGGGTGCACGGCGGAGGCGTCGAGCGGGTGTTCGCCGTCGCGAATGCGCAAAAAGCCCGCGCATTGCTCAAAAGCTTTTTCACCGAGGCGCGGCACTTTTTTCAAATCTTTGCGGGAACGGAACGCACCGTGTTCGTTGCGGTAGGCGACAATATTGGCGGCGATGCTCGCGTTTAAGCCGGAAACGTAGCTCAGAAGCTGCTTCGAGGCAGTATTCACTTCAACGCCGACTTTATTCACGCAGGAAATGACCACGTCGTCGAGCGAGCGCTTGAGCGCAACTTGGTTCACGTCGTGCTGATATTGCCCGACTCCGATGCTTTTCGGGTCAATTTTAACAAGCTCCGCGAGCGGGTCCATGAGGCGGCGACCGATGGAAACCGCGCCGCGCACCGTAACGTCTTCATTCGGAAATTCCTCGCGCGCCACTTCGCTTGCCGAGTAAATCGACGCGCCGCTTTCGTTGACGACGACGACCGGAATCGACGCGGGAACGCCGCAACCGCGCACGAACGTTTCCGTTTCGCGGGAAGCCGTACCGTTCCCGATCGCGATTGCCTGAATTTTAAATTGGTGGCAAAGCAGGCGAATGCGGTTTTCCGCATCGGCGTATTGCGCGGACGAGCCGGCAGTCGGGTAAATCACTTCGTGGTGGAGCAATTTTCCCTGCGCGTCGAGCACGACGAGTTTGCAGCCCGTGCGGAAACCCGGGTCGAGCGCAAGCACGCTTTTTTGCCCGAGCGCGGGCGCCATGAGAAGTTCGGAAACGTTGGACGCGAAAACGCGAATCGCTTCTTCGTCTGCGCGTTCCTTCGACTTCAGTCGCGCCTCGGTTTCAAGAGACGGACCAAGCAGGCGTTTCCACGAATCGTGCGAAGCCGCGCGGACTTCGTTCCCGCAAGCACCGTTCCCGCCGACAAAAATTTTGTCCAAACGCGAAAATGCTTCATCTTCATTCACCGTGATGCGGAAAAACAGAAAGCCTTCCTTTTCGCCGCGGCGAATCGCCAAAACGCGGTGCGACGGCGCAGACGCGAGCGGCTCGCTCCACTCGAAGTAATCTTTGAATTTCGCGCCCTCGGCTTCCTTGCCTTTGATGACCTCGGAAGAAAGCTCGGCGGTTTTTTCGTAAATTTCACGGCAGGAAGCGCGCGCCGTTTTGTCGTCGGAAATGCGCTCGGCGAGAATGTCGCGTGCGCCCGCAAGCGCGGCGGCGACGTCGGGAACGTCTTTGTCGGGCGCGACGAATTTTGCGGCTTCAGCGGCGGGATCGGCGTTTTGATTTTCAAAAATAAAATCGGCGAGCGGCTCGAGTCCGCGTTCCCGCGCGATCGTAGCGCGCGTGCGGCGCTTCGGTTTGTAGGGCGCGTAAATATCTTCGAGCTCGGTGGCGGTTTTGGCTTTTTCGACAGCGGCTTTGAGTTCCGGCGTAAGGTGTTTGTTGTCTTCGAGCGATTTGAGAATTGCGGCGCGGCGGGCGTCGAGCTCGCGGAGTTGCTCGAGGCGGTCGCGAATCGTTGCGATTTGCACTTCGTCCATTTCGCCGGTGGCTTCTTTGCGGTAGCGCGCGATAAACGGCACGGTCGCGCCCTCTGCGAGGAGCTTGGCGACAGCCATGACGCGCGCCACGGCAAAGTTGTTTTCCTGCGCGATGCGCAAAACGTAATCGGAAATTGCGAGGGTGTTTTCGGTAGATGTTTCAGCCATAAAAAAATTGCGCGCTATTTCATAGATTTTTGCGTTCCCGCGCGACAGCTTTTTTCAGAAAAATACTGCAACTGAAGAGAAGGTCGAGGGAACTCGAATTTGTGAAAATAAAAAAGCTTCCGCGAATTGCTTCGGGAAGCTTTTTTGTTTTAGCCCTCAATCATTACGATGTCGGGCTCGAATGCGATTTCGATTCGGTATTGCTGCCCGGGTCGCAAGCGAAGCGGGTGGTTGCGTACGAAGGCTTGATAGTAATAAACCTTGCCGTAGCGGGTGCGATGATTCGGATCCTGCGAAACGTCTTCGTAGTTGAGCCATTCGCCTTGGAAGTCGTCTTTCGGGATCGTGCAACCGAGGCTTTTTTCGCCGAGACGGAAAGAGTTCCCGAGGTGGTAGCGGCTGTGGCAGGCGGCGAGCGGCATGACCATGCGCATTTGCGTAAGATCTACCGGCTGTTTTACCGAGAGCGTGTAGCGCGCAGTGATTTTGCCGCCGAGAAATTCCCATTCGACACGCATTGAGCCGATTCCGGGGATGATTTTTTCGTCTTTGGTGACCAAATCCGGTTGCTCGTAGGAAATCGTAAAGGCGTTTTTGAGTCCGATACGCGTTGCGATATTTTTTGCGTAGAAAGAGGGCGTGAACGTGTTTTCTCCGATTGTAAATTCAGGGATAAACGCGGGAACGTACTGCCCGACGGGAACGTCAAAAATACCCGGCATGTGCGGGAACGCGAGCGAATCCGATCCGCCTTTGGAGGCACCGGAGAGAATCGGAATTTGGACGTGAAGATTCGTTTCCGGATTTTGGTAGACGATGAGCGCCTGTTCCTTGCGCCCGGATTTGTCAAACGTAATCGTGCGGCAGGAAGGGCGAGCGGGTTTCGCGGGAAGGGCGATCGCAAGCGAGCCGCCGACGGTTTTGGCAAGGCGCGACCACTGGCAAAGATAGCGCGCGGCATCGAAATTCGCGATGCGTGTTGTGTGCGCGGGATCGGTGTCGCGTTCGCCGTCGCGGATGACGAGGACGCCTTGTTCCTGATCGAGATAGGTAACGAAGAAATAGAGGAAGAGGCGGCGCAAAATGTCTTTATAAAGCGGCATTTTGTCGGGCGTAATCCAACCGTCGCGCATCGATTGGAGGATAATGCTGATGAGGTGCATTTGCCCGTAGGCTCCGGTTCCCGAGCCGAAGCACCAACCGAGACCGTCTTGGCGCACAATATCCGGAATGAGTTTCAGATATTTTTCCGCGTAGGTGCGGAGCGTCGGGAGTTTGCGTTCCCGCAGGTGGATGTTGGCGTGAAGCTGGAGGGATTGACGGATGAAAACGTATTGCAGAACGCCGTAAACGTCGTAACATCCGCCGAGCATTCCGGGGGCATCGGAGTCGCGTGCGGCATCGTCGCAGAATCCGCCGGAAGAATTTGATTTGATGCGTTCGACGAAGCGTTCGATAAGGCGTCCGGTTTCATCTTTTTTGGAAAGCCCGAGGGAGAAACGCGTAACGGCTTTCCCGACGTTGAATGCCTGCCGGTGGTCGTTGTAGTCCGTGCGGACTAGCAGACGTTTATCAAGCAATTCCTGTGTTTCGGCATCAAGCTTCGACCACGGAATATTGCGATCCTTGGACGGTCCGAAAGAGAGCAGCCCGAGCGCTGCGTAGGCAAGCCCGTTTTCCGATTCTGTTTCTTGGTTCAGCTGTGCGGAAACGCATTTGGCAACGAGTTCCGTCAGATTATGTTTCCCGAGTTGTGTTTCGTGGGTTGCGCGGTAAAACTCGCCGAGTGCGAGGGCGGCGTGTCCGGATTCATCCGAGCGGGAGCTTTCTCCGGGAACGGGCGTAATCGTCCCGTCTGCGTTAATGGCTTCGATATTATGGCTCAAAATAGCGCGAGCCATGTCCATGCATTGTTCTGCAAAATTATGCATTTTTGCGGGTCCTGTGTTTTAGAAAAGTATCGTTCAATTCTCTCTATCCGACGCGAATAAGTCGAATAAATTCTGCGTTTGTCTTAGTCTTTTTGAGGCGCTCCGTCATGGCTTCGGCGATATCTTCGGGTTTTCCGGAGAGCATTGCGCGGCGCAGGAAAGACGCAGCCTCAAACGCATCCGGCCGAAGAATCTGCTCTTCGCGGCGTGTTCCGGAAGCATTCAAATTGATTGCCGGCCAAATGCGCAATTCCGCAATTTTCCGGTCGAGGACGATTTCCATGTTCCCGGTTCCTTTAAATTCTTCGAAAATTAAATCGTCCATGCGCGAGCCTGTCTGAATGAGTGCGGAGGCGACAATCGTGAGCGTGCCGCCTTCCTCCGTCGCTCGTGCCGACGCGAAAATCTGGCGCGGTTTCTCGATTGCTTTGGAATTGAGTCCGCCGGTCATCGTGTTCCCGCGGGGCGCTGCATTGTTGTAGGCGCGCGTCAGGCGTGTCAGCGAGTCAATCAGCAAAACAACGTCGTGTCCGACTTCTGCGAGGCGGCGCGCGCGTTCGATGCAGATTTCTGCAATGCCGATGTGCGTTTTTGCCGATTCGTCATTAGAAGATGCATACAATTCCGCTTCAGGAAGGTCGCGAGCAAAGTCCGTTACTTCCTCCGGACGTTCGTCAACGAGCAAAACCATCACTTTGACATCCGGGTGGTTTTCTCTTACGCCGACGGCAATGTCCTTAAGGAGCGTTGTTTTCCCCGTGCGCGGCGGCGCGGCGATCAGTCCGCGTTGTCCTTTCCCGATGGGGCAAAAAAGGTCGATGACGCGATTTGTGAGCCGCCCGTCCTTTGTTTCCATGATAAGTTGCTTGTTCGAGCTGTATGCCGTCAAATTTTGGAATTGCGGGCGGCGATGGCGCTCGTTCGGGTTAATGCCGTCAATAGAATCTACATACGAAACTTTGGCGTTGGCATGTCCTTTCTTTTGTTGGGCTTTGGCGACAATCCAACTTCCCGTTTTCATTTTAAAGCGTTTGACGATTTCTTTCGGAACAAACGGATCGGACGGGAAGGCTTTTCCGCGGCGGCGCGGGGAGCGCAGGGAGCCGCCGCCTTTGGCATCAAGGACGAGAATGCCTTCCACGGAGAATTCTTCCGGCGCAGGGAGTACGGGAGAGTCCGTCGCCGGTTTGTCTGTTTTTGTGTGCGAAATGTTTTCGCTCATTGTTTTTTATGTATTGTCGTGAATAACGTGTTGCGGGAACGCGACAAAGCACGGTGTAGCGTGCGTAATTTTTTTGCTTCCCGAACAGGAAAAGATAAGCCGGAAATTTTATTCCGAGACCTGCCTATCAACCCGCGCAGTTTCGCATGTCTTCTGCTTTCGTGCAAGCTTCAAATTCGGGCTGACGCAATTTTAAAAACTAAAAAAGCGTTCCCGCAACTCTCGCCGCGGGAACGCTTTTTTTCAGTTTTTTTAGCAAACGCCCTGCGAGAGCATCGCGTCGGCAACCTTAACGAAGCCGGCAACGTTCGCGCCCTGAACGTAGTTGATCGAACCGTCGGCGTTTTTGCCGTATTTAACGCAGGATTCGTGAATGCTCTTCATGATTTGGAGCAAGCGCGCATCCACTTCTTCGCGCGTCCAGGAAAGACGCAACGAATTTTGCGACATTTCGAGACCGGACGTAGCAACGCCGCCGGCGTTGGACGCCTTGCCCGGCGCATAAAGAATGCCCGCGCTTTGGAACGCTTCAATCGCTTCCGGCGTGGACGGCATGTTCGCGCCTTCGGCAACGCACATTACGCCGTTGGCAAGAAGCGCCTTGGCTTCGTCGCCGTTGAGCTCGTTCTGCGTCGCGCACGGGAGCGCAATATCGCACTTGACCGACCACGGGCGCTTGCCTTCGAGGTATTCAAAACCGAATTCCTTCGCCGCTTCCGCGATGCGCCCGCGCTTCACGTTTTTGAGCTCCATAATCCATGCGAGCTGTTCTTTCGTGATGCCGTCTTTCGCGTAAATCGTGCCGTTGGAGTCCGAAAGCGTAAGCACGCTTGCGCCGAGCTGGAGGCATTTTTCCGCCGCATATTGAGCAACGTTCCCGGAACCGGAAATGGCGACCTTTTTGCCTTCAAACGAATCGTTGCGCGTCGCGAGCATTTCGCGGGCAAAATAAACCGTGCCGTAGCCGGTTGCTTCCGGGCGAATCAGCGAGCCGCCGTAAGCAAGCGGCTTGCCGGTGAGGACGCCTTCAAATTGCTTCGTGAGCTTTTTATACATTCCGAAGAGGTAGCCGACTTCGCGCGCGCCGACGCCGATGTCGCCCGCGGGAACGTCTTCGTTCGCGCCGATGTGGCGGAACAATTCAGCCATGAAAGATTGGCAGAAGCGCATGACTTCGCCGTCGCTCTTGCCCTTCGGATCGAAGTCTGAGCCGCCCTTGCCGCCGCCCATCGGGAGCGTTGTCAGCGAATTTTTGAAAACCTGCTCGAACGCGAGGAATTTGAGAATGCTCAAATTCACGGACGGGTGGAAGCGCAAGCCGCCTTTGTACGGCCCGATCGCGCTGTTCATCTGAATGCGGAAACCGCGGTTGACGCGGACGTTCCCGGCATCGTCCACCCACGGCACGCGGAACATAATCACGCGTTCGGGTTCAACCATGCGCTCAAGAATCGCGGCGTTGGCGTATTTCGGGTTGTCTTTGAGGAAGTCTTTCAGCGAGTGAAGGACTTCGGCAACTGCCTGATGAAATTCAGGCTGGTTGGGATCACGTGCAATCACGGATTGCATCACGGTGTCGATAATATCGGACATGGATTTGTGTGTTCTGATTGTAAAATGGCGCTGTTCGAGGATTTTTCGAAACAGCAGGAAAAAATTATTTTATTTAATAAAGAATGCCTCAAGTAAAAAAATGAGCATCGCTGAAACATTGAAGTTCGGCGATCGGATATTGTCGAAGGCGAACATATCTTTTCGAGCCGTGCTTCATGCGGGAAAAGGAATTGTGCGGTCAGGGCGATAATTTTTGTTAAAAAAACGTTCCCGTGAAAATATCCGCGGGAACGTCTTTTTTAAACTCTCTTTCGACGCCGTGTTCCGACGAGGAAGAGGGCGCCCAAGCCTGCAAGCAAACCGAAAGTTGTCGGTTCCGGAATGGCGAGCGTGAGCAACCCGTTCGTGTAAGACTCAACGTGCCAACCCGTTTCCCAGCCTTGGAGCTCAAACGAAGCCGTTGTCCATGAATCGTCGAAGCTCGCGCCGCTTGCAGCGACTTGGTAAGTATAAGCCGTTCCCGCAGCGACGTCGAGTGTCGCGGATTCCGAGCGTTTGACAATGATTTTTCCGTCGCTGCCAATCGTCAGCGTTCCCGAGCCCGAAAGTGTTGCTTCCGTGTAAGAGCCCGAAACTTCCAATGTCAGGGAGCCTACAGCGAAGCTACTCGTTGTAATATTAAGCTTCCCGCTTCCGCCGAGAATTTGGATGTTGGCTGCAGAAGCATTACTGTTTCCGCCGTTGGTTATGCATTCCACGGTTCCCTCTTCGATACGGAGCGTTCCCGCGGAAAGCGTTGTTTGGCTAAGGAAGAACTTGGCGGAGCCGGTTTTTGTCAAGGTGTGTCCGTCAAGATTCAATTGATTGGCGTGCCAGCCGGAGGAAATCATACCGAACTCGGCATCCGCTTGAACGACGGAATCCGCCGTAAGCCGGATTGCGTCATTGCCCGTAGCAATTTGTTTCTTTGTCGACCCGGTTGCGGCGCTTGCTTTGAGCGTTCCGCCTGCAAGGACGTATTTTCGTTCCGTGCCGTCCATGTTCGCCGCGAGTTCCAGTGTTGCTCCGGAAGTGACGGTAACCGTGTTGTTTGTCGCCGCTCCGAGCCCGTTGGCATGCGTAATTTTCAGCGTTCCCGCGAGAACTTCCGTGCCGCCGGAGTAGCTGTTGTTGCCGGAGAGCGTGAGTGTGCCGTCGTAGTCCTTAATCAGTTTTCCGCTTCCGGAGACGACACCGGAAATGCTCATCGGCATTCCTTCGTAAACATGAAACCGTGTTCCTGAAGTGCTGTTGAGCGTAATGTTTTCTGCAATACTGGCTCCATTTGCGGCGTCTGTGTAAACAACGCCTTCGTTAAATGTAATTGAGACGTTGTTTTTTGCCGAATTGATTCCGCTTTCGCCGAAACCCAGCATCGCACCGTCGTTCAGAGTAAGCTCAAACTTGCCGGAACCTGCTTTTCCGGAGACGGACTGTCCGATTCCCTTGGCGTAGAGGATTCCTCCGCCGTTGATAATGATGCTTCCGCCGTTATCTCCAAATCCGATTTCAGCGTTTTCAGCTGTCAGCGTGCCTTCAATCGTCAATGTGGTTGTGTTATTCCACTCGCCTAACACGACCGAATTCCCCTTGTAATCGTCTGAGGAGTTCCAGTTGTTGGTTGAACCGGTAATGTTCAGTTGCGCGTTTGATTTGAGGGTAACGGACGATGTTCCGCTGTTATTTGCATCTCCGACTTCCAGGCGTCCGGAAGTAATATGCGTTGCCGTTTTCCCGTCGCCGATGACAAGTGTGTCGCGCACATAAAGGCTTTGGCGTTCTCCGGTTCCCGAGAGCGTTATGTCGCCGACAAGATTCAGCGTTCCCGCCTCCTGACGCAAGGTTGTCGCGCTTCCGCCCGCGACGGAAAGCATTCCGCCCGTCTGCTTAATTTGCCCGTTCGAGGAAAGCGTTGTAATCGAGTTTGTTCCCGCTGTGAAGTTGACGGTTCCGCCTGTGTGGGAAAGGGTTTCGATTGTTGTATTTCCCCCGGAGAAGTTGACGGTTCCTTGGGAAATCGTCGCGGTTGCGAGTTCGGTCGTTCCCGTAAAATCGGTCGTTCCGCCTGCGCCGGTTTTGAATTCGCCGAGATTAACACTTCCGTTAAACGCAAGCGTCCCGTTGTTACCGCGCTTGACGTAAGTTCCCTCGCCGGAAACGGAAGAGCTTTCCGAGAATGTCAGTTTCACGCCGCCGTTTTGGTGGAAATGCGCTTCGCCGTCCAAAACAAGATTTTTCTCAAACGTGTATTCGCCCGTTAATTGGAATCCGTATCCGCTGCTATCGGTTCCCGTCGGAGCCGCCAAATGCAAGGTTTCGCCGAAAGAGGAGCCGTTAATCGTAAAGCGGGAGTTGGCGGACAAATAGGTCGTTCCCGTGAAAGCATCTCCGCTTCCGACGGAAATTGTGTTTCCCCAAGCCGCGGTACCGAGCTTAACCGTTCCCGTGCCGGCGATATTCGGGTGCGAAAGACTTCCGCTGACCGAACCTAAATCCAAGGTTACGCCGTTGTTGATTGTAAGTGTTTTCGAGTCGGCAATCGTCAGTGTTCCCGGAGAAACGCTGATTGTTGTGCCTGTTCCCGTGAAGGAGACGCTTTCGTTGACCGTCATCGTTGCGGGGGAAACGCTTGCGTTGTCAGCGAGCGCAACCTGCGCGCCGGCGGTGGCGAAAATCACGCTGTCGCCCGGAGCGTAAGCGAATTTGCCTACGCCGTTGACCGTCCAGTTTGCGTTGGTGTTGTTCCATGTTCCCGCAGCGTTTTCGTCGCCCGCCCAAGTGAGCGTTCCCGCGCCGACGAGGACGGATCCGCCGCTTGCCGAGAGGCGTGCGGAAGTAACGGCGTTGCCGCTTTGCGTGAAGTTCGCCGCCGTCAAATCCGTCCAACCGGAAATCGTTCCCGCGCCGGAAATGAGCGTGTAAACATTGTCTTGAGCCGTCAGATTATCGAGCGCAAAGCTCGTCGTATCGGCGACGGAAACGGTTCCCGCGTTTTCGATGGCGCCGGAAAGATTGACCGTTCCCGTGAGCGCGAGCGTTCCCGAGGCGACGGAAATTCTGCCTTCGCCCGTCGTCGCGATTGCTTGCTCGGCGGCTTGCGTCAGCGTTGCGTCGCTTGCGATTGCGATTTCAAGCGTGCCGCCGTTGACGGAAATATCGCCGGAGCCGAGCGCCGCAGCGTTTTGCGCAACGAGTTTTCCGGCGGAAATTGTTGTGCCGCCGGAATAGGTGTTCGCTCCGGAAAGTGTGAGTGTGCCGTCCGTGTTTTTGATGATTCCGAGAACGCCTTCGGTTACGAGGTTGCTACTCGTGTTTCCGCCGCGTTGATAACTCTTATCCTGAATAATTCCGGCAAATTCGCCTTCGCCGATTGTCAGCTTGAAATTACCGCCCGTCATGCTTGCGGTTGAGCCGTAGCCGACACCGATTTGCGTGTTTGCATTGCCGTCGAGATGCTTGACGGCAACGTCCTTCCAAATGCTCATAAACGCTTTTTGCGCCGAGCCGCCGGTCAAAACGACCGTTGCGTTTTCCAAGCTCGCGTTCAAGTCAATTCCGAGACTGTAGTTATTGGAGGAATCAACCGTGAGCGTCCCGGAAAAATCCTTGTCATTTCCGTCGATAATCAAACGTCCGTTGACATTAAAGTTGGAGTCTTGCGCTCGCGAATAAGTCAGCGTTCCTGCGCCGGAAAGTCCGCCTTGAATCGCAATTTCCTTTGCCCAGTTGGAATTCAGCGCGTGTGTTCCGTTAGCGGCGATATCTCCCGTAAACGCAAATTGGTAATCTCCGTTCGTTGACGGACTGACAGCGCTTGCGTCCCAAATGCTAAGCGTCGCTGTGTTATTCAGCGTGATCGCATTGGCAAACGTGCGATGCGTTCCCGCCGCGTTAAAGCGTAAAACACCGGTATCGGCGACGATGGCGCCGTTTCCGGAATTATTTGTTTCGATTACGAGCGTGCCTTCGGAAAGCGTCGCGGTGCTCCATGCGAGCGAAGCGCCCGTGAGCGTTATCGTTCCCGCGCCGGATTTCGTGAGCGTTCCCGTGCCGGAGATCGAATTATCGAAGGTTCCGTTGAAATTTAATTCGAGTTCTGCATTGTTTGTTACGGCTCCTGAACCGAGCGCATCCGCGTTGCTTGCAACGAGCTTTCCGTCGGAAATCGTTGTTCCTCCGGAATAGGAGTTCGCGTGGCTGAGCGCTATCGTTCCCGCGCCGGATTTTACGAGCTTCCCGCTATCTCTAATGAGAGCGGAAATGCTAAGGTTAACATCTTCCGCAACTGCAAAATTTACGGCTCCGGTTCGCAAACGAATTGTAGCCGCAATGGAAGAATCCGCCGTTGCTGAGAGCGTGGTGGAATTTGACGCGTTGTTTCCGTTATAAAAATCCAACGCGCCGTGTTCGTCGCCCGTTCCCGTAATATTGCCGCCGTTAAGGACGATCTGATTTCCCGTACCGATTGTCCAGCGTTTGGAATTGAAATTAAGTTCGCCTCCGTTGAGCGTAAGCGTGTTCGTTGCTCCGTAGTTCAAAGAATCGCTTGCATTGACGGTAACGGTTCCGCTTTCGAGCTGTAAATCTGCGGCAAATGAACCGCCGTTTAAGTTCACATTTCCGCCGGAAACGACCAAGGTTCCGTCGCCGGAAATATTTGAAGAAATCGTCCCGTTTTCAATCTGTAAATTACTTGAGAGATTAAGATTTCCGCCGGTGTGATTCAGCGTGCCGACGTTGGAGTTTGTTCCGGAAAGCGTTGTTGTTCCGCCGGTGTGATTTAGCGTGCCGATAGTTGCCGTTCCCGCGAAGGTATTATTGCCGCCGGCAATCCCGACGGATTTGCCTTCGGCGTTGAACGCGCCGTTGAAAGTCAGCCCGCTACCGTTGATGTAGAAATTATTGCCTTGAATTTCTCCGTCGCCGATTTCGACGTCGGCGGCAATCGTCGTTACGGACTCTCCCCAGAACCAAACGCCGTTTGCGACGAGCTTTGTTGTTCCGCCGAGGTCGAATTTTGTATTCGTGGAGCAAATACGTCCGGAGACTTGGAACGTTCCCGTGAAATCGTCGGATAGTGCAATAGTCGAATTGTGCTCGCCCGTGCTCGTGTTGCCCCAAACAATTGTTCCGTTGCCGGTGATATTTTTGTTCAGTGCTCTGTTGAGTTCCGTCCCGAGATTCAGGGTCGTTCCCTCCGACAAGCTCAAATTCGCTCCGTTGTTAATCGTGAGATTTGCATTCGCGATATTGATTGTTGCGCCTGTTCCCGTGAAGGAGATGCTTTCGTTGACCGTCATCGTTGCGGGGGAAACACTTGCGTTGTCGGCGAGCGCAACCTGCGCGCCGTCGGTGGCGAAAATCACGCTGTCGCCCGGAGCGTAAGCGAATTTGCCTGCGCCGTTGACTGTCCAGTTTGCGTCGGTGTTGTTCCATGTTCCCGCGGCGTTTTCGTTGCCCGCCCAAGTGAGCGTTCCCGCGCCGACGAGGACGGATCCGCCGCTTGCCGAGAGGCGTGCGGAAGCAACGGCGTTGCCGCTTTGCGTGAAGTTCGCCGCCGTCAAATCCGTCCAACCGGAAATCGTTCCCGCGCCGGAAATGAGCGTGTAAACATTGTCTTGTGCCGTCAGATTATCGAGCGCAAAGCTCGTCGTATCGGCGACGGAAACGGTTCCCGCGTTTTCGATGGCGCCGGAAAGATTGACCGTTCCCGTGAGCGCGAGCGTTCCCGAGGCGACGGAAATTCTGCCTCCGCCTGTCGTCGCGATTGCTTGCTCGGCGGCTTGCGTCAGCGTTGCGTCGCTTGCGATTGCGATTTCAAGCGTGCCGCCGTTGACGGAAATATCGCCGGAGCCGAGCGCCGCAGCGTTTTGCGCAACGAGCTTCCCGGCGGAAATCGTTGTGCCGCCGGCGGAGTTGTTCGTTCCCGCGAGCGTTTGTGTTCCCGCACCGGTTTTTACCAAGGCGACGTTTGAAAGAATAGTTCCGTTGTACGTATAGTTTCCGTCGGCAGCCGTATTGATTTCTAAGGTGCGCAACGTTTCGTCAGAGGAAAAATTATCTCCCGTCTGTGCTCCGGAAAATACCGAAACCGACTTTCCGCTTGCACTTTCTAATCCTGCAATGACGACGCGGTCGGCGTTCACGCCGAGCCCCATTCCGTGATTATTTTCCGCAAACGAAATAACGGCGTTCTTGGCAATATTCTGATTGCTGATGACCAATGCCGATTTTCTCGTGTCGTTTGCCGTATTTGAGACAACGATTTTTCCCGAAAAATCATCTCCCGAGACAGCGGTCGAGTCTTTTCCCAAGGTATAGACGGCGGATTTTGCCGTGTTCATTTTTACCGTGGAAACGAGATTCAGCGTCGCGTTGTTTCCGAGTAGCTTATTGATTGTAACGCTATGCGTTTGAACTCCGCTCATGTCGGACAATTTCATCGTCGCCGATGCGTTGTCCGCAAGAGAAACGGAATCGAAAACATAGCCTTGTCCGACCGTTTCTATCGTGGCGCCGTTCCCCATCGAAATTTCGCCGACGGAAACGCGACTGCCCGCATTGTTGTAAAGAGCGCTTGTTGAGGAAAACTGCGCGGTTCCTCCTCCAAGCTCCAGGCGATCAATGCTGACGTTTGTGTTTCCCGAGTTGCCGGAGAAAGTGAGCGTTCCCGCGTTGGAAGAAAGCGAATCTAAGTCAACGCTTCCGTTAAAGGTTTTTGTTCCCGACCCGGCGTTAAATGCCATCGACGGGAGTGTTACCGATCCGTTGAAAACAAAGCCTTGAGTGAGGTCTTTGTTAAAAGTGAAGCGGCCTGTGCCGGAGATGTCTCCGCTTACCGTCAGCGTTCCCGCCCTATAACCGTCCGTGAGCGTAATATTGCTGTTTAAAATCAGGTCGGAGGCGATCGGATTGCTTGAATTTTGATCTGCCCAGTAACCGGAAAAATCGCGATTGATTTCGACGACGGAATTTTCGTTCCCGTAATCGGCGAGCGTTTTATTGGAGGCGAGCGATTCGATCGCGACCGTTCCCGTCCAATCGGCGGATTTGAAACTTGTTCCGACGTTGACGGAATTATTCGCTACTTCCACGCGTCCGGAGCCTGTGATTGCCCCGAGCGATGCGGTTGAAAGAGAGACGCCGATTCGTAGCGTTCCCGCGTCTGCGATAGAAATGCCGCCTGCAGAGAAATTGTCGTTGAGAACCAGTTTTCCGCCTTCAATGACAAAGTTTGCCGCGCTTGCATTGACCGAATCAAGCGTTTGAGAAATGACTTCGATGTTTCCTTCCCGGATTTTAACCGTTCCCGCCGTAATCGTTGTACTCGCGAGCCAAAACGACGCTTTTCCGGTTTTCGTCAGTGTGTGTCCGCCGAGGTCGAGTTGGTTGGCTGCGTATCCGTCGGAGACCATGCCGAAATCGGTATCGACTTGAATTGTGGAATCTGCGGTGAGCGCGATTGCTCCGTCGCCGCTTGCAATTTGCTTCGATGTGCTTCCGGTTGCGACCGATGCCTTGAGCGTGCCGCCCGCGAGCGTGTACGCGGGAGTCACACCGTCCATGTTGACGGCGAGTTCCAAAACGCTGCCTGTGTTCACGGTAATGCGACCGGAGCCAAGCGCGTTTTTGTTCGTGATTTTCAGCGTTCCCGCGCTGACGAGCGTGCCGCCGGAATAGGTGTTGGCGGAACTCAGTTCGAGTGTTCCCGCGCCGAGTTTTTCAAAGCTTCCCGCGCCGGAAATGTTTCCTGCGTAAGTTGCGGATTGGTCAGTGTCTGTGACGCTGAGTGCAAGCGTGCCTTCCGAAATTTTTACGGAATTTGCAACGGAAGAAGCATCTGCGGCGAGGACTAGTTTTCCCGCGCCGAGTTTTTGAATTGTTCCCGTCGTCGAGACGGAATTTTCAAATGTTGCAATTTTGTTTTCCGCGACGGAAATCGTTCCGCCGTCGATTTGAGAAAATCGGACGTCCGTTCCCGTGGACGAGAAAGCAACGTTTTCCGTTGCCGTCATGTTTCCGGCAAGAACGCTTTCCGTGATGTCGATTTTTGCATCTGCCGTCGAGAATGTTACCGCATCGCCGTCATAAAACGCATCGGCGGTTCCGTTGTTCGTCCAGTTTTGCGTGTTTTTGATATCCCAGACATTGCTTCCGTTTTGTGAAGCCCAAACAAGCGACGCAGACTTTTGGCTTGCATCAAGGATGACGACAATTCCGTCTGTTTCGACATTGAAGCCGCTTCTTTCCGAAAGCATGACACCGTCTAGGGTGAAGTTTATTGCTTTCAGAGAATCCCAGTTCGTAATCGTTCCGCCGGAAGAAATCAGTGTATAGGCGCCGTCGTTTCCGGCAGTAAGATTTTTAAGTTCGAAGACGACGTTTTCGCTGTCGACGGAGACCGTTCCCGCATTGGCAATCGTTTGCGAAAGGATGAGCGTTCCCGCGAGGGAGAGCGTCGCATTTTCGGAAACGGAAAGATTACCTTGAAAATTTGACGATGTCAGCGCCATTGAACCCTCTTCGACGGCGACATTCACCCCGGCGACGACATTGCCGGAGAGGGTCATCGTTCCTGCGCCGATCTTCGCCAAATTCGAATTGGTGTTTGCCTGATTCTGGAGGCTTCCCGAAAAGTTCAGGTGAGCGTTTTCGGAAACGTTAATGTCTAATTCGCCGCGGATGCGCACGCGGGCGGAAAGTTTGGAGTCCGCCGTAACATTAACGACATTGCCGTTGTTAATGAAGTCAAGGGCGGCGATGTCGTCTCCGGACCCGGAAACGGTCCCGCCCGCAATCGTCAGCTTATTTCCGGCGCCGAATGTCCAGCGATTGTTAAAATGCAACTGTGCTCCGGCATTAACCGTAATGGAATTCGACGCATTGTAATTAAGCCCGTCCGTTGTGCTGACAAGTAGCCCCGAGCCGTTGTTAAGAACGAGCGACGACGATAGGGCTTGCTTTTGGACGCTGATTACCGAGATACCGCTGTTCAAAGTGAGGACGCCGTCGGTATAAGAAGAGCCGGAAAGCGTCATTGTTCCCTCGTTTACGGTCAGATTCCCGGAGAGCGTTCCCGAGTGGAGCAGGCGCCCGGCTCCGAGCTTCGTCAATGTATTACTGCCGGTCGTAATTGCGCCGGAAATCAATCCGAACTCGCTACTTGAATAAATCTGAAGGCTTGCGTCGTCTGAGAGCGTAATATTCCCGGAAATTTGAGCGCTGTTTGCCAGTCGCAACGCCCCTGCCTTTGCGGAGTCGCTTGAGGCGTTCCAGCCTGTTCCCGCGAGCGTGAAGTCGGCAACGTGTGCTCCCGTCGCTGCGTAGTATTGCCCGCCGTTGTTGACGACAATTTTGTTTGCCGGGCTTGAGTCTGCTTGGAAGCGTCCGCTGTTGAGCTGAATCGTGCCGAGTTTTCCGAGATTGAGCGCAACTTCCTGAGAGCCGTATTCGAGCACCAAGACTCCCGATTTTTCGGAGGAATTATCGACAATAATCCCGCCGTTGACTGTGTTGATACGCGTGTCAAATGTTTGTGTCGTGCCGTTGAGGTCGAGAGTCCCGCCTGCGCCGACGGTTACGGAACTTGCGTTTGTCAGTGCATTATCGGCGGAGAATCCGAGCGTGATGTCGCCTTCGGTCAGATCGGTTTTTGTGCTGTCATAGCCGATGACATTGACCGTTCCCGTGAGCGTTGCCGCCTGCGCGAGAATAATTTTTCCGCCGGAATAAGTCTGTCCGTCGACGAGAAGATTATGTGATTTGCCGTTACGGTCGTTTAAAACCGCATCGACGGTGAGCGTTCCCGTCGTGCCGCCGAAGCGGTAAGTTGTGTTGTCTTCGCCGAGAGTGATGCCTGTAATCGTTTTGTCCGTGTCGGTTCCCAAATGAGCATCGGAATACCCGCTTCCGCTGATGTTGATTGAGGCGCCTGAATAGTTGTCTAAAAGCAAAACGCCTTCGGACCCGGCGGCGAAGTTCGGGAGTGCGTCTGCCGTTGCGGACATACGGTTCGTGTAGGGCAGGGTGAAGAACGAAGTTCCGAGCGCGCCGGCGACGTAGTTCAGCGTAATTTGTCCGTTGAATTTAATTTCACCGGAAAAATCATTGGCGGAGTTGGCGAGCGTTACCGTGCCTTTGCCGTATTCGTTCCCGAGAATGAGATCGTTTTCGCCCGAGAGTTGGAACCATACGATGAGCTCGCCGCCTCCGCCGCCGAGCACCCACGCGTCGCGCGTTCCCGCATCGTTGTCGTGATTATACGCCTTGAGTTTTGTTCCGCTTGAGCCTTTCCCGTAATTGACGCTGCACTTGGCAAGCGAACCGATGATGAGCTTATAATTGTTCGTGAGGTCAAGCTGTTCCTCGATGTCTTGCGTGAATGCGAGCACGCCGGAAGAGCCTTCCTTGACGAAGTCAAACGGGTTGGCTTCGTTTTTAATCGCAAGGACGCCGGCGGATTCTATGAGCCATTTTGTTGCTTCATTGTCGGAACTGACTGTGCCGAGCGAATTCGGGGATTCGGCGATAAGTGTTCCGGATGCGAGCGTTTTCGTTCCCGAGAATGTGTTTTGTCCGCTTAAGACAAGAGAGGCTCCGTTTGTACCGAGGTCGACGGAAACATTCCCTGTTCCCGTGATGTTTCCGGTGTAAAGATTTTCGGAACTCGTGCCCTCGGAATACTCGATTTTCAATGTCGCGCCGTCGCCGAGTGCAACGTCGCCTTTAAGACCGTAGAAATCGCGAATCGCGTAAGTGTCTTCGAGCTGAACACCGCCTTCGATATATTCGTATTGGTGCTTCACGCCTTCGCGCATGACGAAAGTTCCGCCGTCTTCGACCGTAACATTTCCCGTCAAACGCGCGTGCGAGCCGAGCTCGAAGGTTGCGCCGGAATCGACGGAAACGTTCATTTTAGCATCGGCGTAATGCCAATCGTTTTCGTTCGTGTAGCGATTTTGGTTCGTTCCCGTAGCTGAACCTAAGCCGTGAACGGTGTTCGTGCCGGAAAGCGTTACGTTCCCGCTTTGAACCTCAAGGCCGCTGCCTGCGTTGTTCGTTAAATCCGTGAAAATGGAATGAAGCGTCCAAGACGAATCCGCGCCGCCGTTGTAAACGATTTTGAGTGCACCGGATTTCGTGTCTTTGAACGAGCCTTTGAAAGTCGTGTCGCCGGATTCCGTGTAGGTGAGGGTAACGGCTGTCGCAGCCGTGTTGGTGATAACGGCTTCTTCCGTGAGTGCGTTGATTGTAAAGCCGTCGGCGGCAACATCCGTGTTGTTGAGCTTCCATTCCATGGAATTGCCGTTCATGTCGAGCACGCCGCCGCCCGCTCCGAAAGTGAAATCGCGCTCAATCTGATTGATGTCTTTGATGACAACCGTCGCGCCGCTACTTGCAAGCACGTTGTACGCAGCATGACCGTCGACTTGTTGCAAATAAACAGTGCCGCTTCCGCCGACATTGAGCAGGGCATTGGTGTCGCCGTTCCCGTCGATGTAAAGATCACCTGCGCCGTTCTTGCGCCACTCGTACATATAGTCGGCAGGATTTGTCAGCTTGATGTGCACTTCCGCTCCCGCGTTGACGACGTAACCTGCGGAGTTGAGCAAGTTGTTTTCTCCGGCGGCAGACGCAATCGTAAAACTCGCCGAGTTCAAACTCCCGGCATTGAATTCGACGTAGCCGACACCGAGATCAACCGTGTCGTTGAGGATAATCTGATTGTCTGCCTGCGAGGCCGTAAAAACGAGATTTTCATTAAAGAAAAGGTCTGCGTCCGACGGATTCAGGTAATTGTCGCTGTTGTAAGCGTACCAGTTTTGCGTGTTTTTAAGATCGGATAAATTACTCCAGGTATTCAGACCGGATTTTATTCCGTTGTAGGTTGCCGCAATTGTGCTCCCGTCCTCGTTCGTCAGCGCGTTCCCGTCGGCATCAAGTCTTCCGATTGCGTTCCCGTTGGCATCTGTGACGCTTCCGTAATAAACGGTCGTGCTGTTCCCGTTATTGTCCGTGTAAGAATCGCCTTCAATGTTGACGGCATTCAAATAAACGGTGTTTGTATTGCGCATGTCGACGCGGACGTTAAACGATTCCAGCGTCGTGTTTACCCAGTCGATATTGCCGACGGCAATTCCGAATGTTGCTTCGTCTCCCCGATCCTGAGAAGCGATATATTCGTACTGTCCGGTCGAGGAATTATAAATGAAAATGGGGCTTCCGGAATCGCCTGCGCGAATGACATTCGGGAGCGGACTGGTCGAACCGGCAGTGAGCGAGTTGTTGAAGTTTGTTCGGTGTTCTATTTGGAGGTTTGTAGTATTTTCTTTGGACTCATACGCGGCGGCAATTTTGTTGATTGAGCCGGTAATGTAAACGTATGCACCTGCCAGACCGGTTGCGGACTTGCTCTCTTTATCATAGACAGCCATCGTTCCCGCGCCCGAATGGTATGCGAATTGATCTTCCAAATCTTGCGCTTCCGCATGGGTAAGCGTTGTCAGAGGATTGTAAATCGCATCCGTAACAATCTTACTTTGGCGCTGTAGCATGTAGTCATGATCGCTGAGAGCGAGGCGAAAAACATCAGAACCGCGAATGTCGATTGCCGAGTAGTTAACAGCGTGTTCAGCCCCGATAACGCGCTCTGAAAAAGAGGCGTTAATCGAACCGTTATGTAGGACTGTTGCCGTGAAATTAGGCGCAACGGCAGCCTGTGCTCCGTTGTCGTCCGTTCCCGCAAAATTAATCATTCCCTGTGCTATGGGAATCGTGTAGCTCGTTCCGTCTTTGTAAGTGATCTGAATTCCGCCTGCCAGCTCGCGCAAATGATTGAGAAGCGCATTACTCGTCATCGTATAGCGCCCCTTGTTTTGCCCGAAATCCGTGTAAGTCTGTAGGTATGCGTCCGGGTGCATAATCGATGCTTCGGCGGTGCTCGTCGCGAAAACGGCAAACGACGCCAGAGCGGCGCCCGCGAGGGTGCGCAGAGAAAATCCCGGAAGTTTTGATCGTTTCATACGGTGTCGGAAGAAAGAGGTTAGAGTCAAAAAAGTGCTTCCCACCATTCAATCAATTTTAAGGGTTGCTTTCAACGACGTTTTCGCGGGAACGGAATTTCGGCTCGGAAGAATAATTTTTGAAATTTACGGTAAATATCTGTAAAAAACCGTTTTATGAAGACTCTGCTTACGATTTTTGTTTTGGCGTTGGGCGCCGTTTCCGCTTGGGCGAATAGCGGCGTTGTCGGTTTTTGGACGACGATTGATGATGAGACGAAGGAGGCAAAAAGCGTTGTTCAAATTTACGAATACAAAGGCAAAATTTACGGTCGCGTCGTTGATGTTTTAAAAAACAAAAATGCGACGGCAAAATTGCCCGGTTCGCCGAAAATTATCGGCTTGGACATTATTTGGAATTTGGAAAAAGACGGCGACGAGTACAACGACGGCGAAATTTTGGATCCGCAAAAAGGGAAAGTTTACGGATGTTCGATTTGGCGGGAAGGCGAAAATCTTATCGTTCGCGGAAAAATCGCTTTTTTCGGACGGAACCAGACTTGGCTTCCGAACAAAACGTTCAAAGGCGACGGGAAACCGCTGGTCCCGAATATCCCGAAGCACTAAAAGCGTGCGACACGTTCCCGTGCTATGCGATTTGGCACTTTCAGTTGCCTCGTGTGAGGCGCTTAGCCGTTTTTACCGCGTTGAGCAAGGTGGCGCCGACGGCGATTCCGCCGCGATAGTTCCCGCAGAAATGTAAATTCGGGAATGCCGTTTCCGCGTCTTCGATACACTTGAGAAAGTTTCCGTAGCCGAGATTGTATTGCGGAATTGCCTCGGGGTGTTCGCAAATTTCGACAAACGCGGGAACGCCTTTGACCCCGAACAGGGAGGCAAGCTCTTCTCGTGCGATTTCAAATTGTGCGTCGCGAGAAAGCAGGGCGAGTTCGGGTTGGCGCGCGCCGCCGATGTAAGTTGTCAGCGTAACGTAGCCGTCGGGCGCACGATTCGGGAAAAACGACGAAGTCCAAAGCGAACCGAGAATTTTCCGCTTTTCGAGTTCGGGAACAAGCGCTCCGAAACCGTCGAGCGGGTGCGCGACATCTTCGCGCTTGTAGCCGAGCGTCAGCGTCGTAACCGGAGGATAAACAAGCGATTCTGCGGCATCCGAAAGGTTTTCGGCAAGTGCGGGAACTCCGGCGAAGATTTTCTTCCACGCGCGCGGCGGGACGGCAGCGATAACGGCATCAAAAATGTCATCCTGCTCAAAAAAATCGCAAACCGAGCCGCAGGTAAACCAACGCGCCCGCCAGCGATTCCCTTCGGGAACAAGCTCTGTCAGCGTGGCATTAACGCGCACGTTGCGCCCGAGATTTTTGGCGAGGATTTTCGGGAGCGTTTCCATGCCTTCGGGAAACGACAAGGTGCGCTTTTTTTCGTAAAGTCCGGAGGCTTTTTTGGCTTTTGCGTTCGGGAAAGTCCCGCGAATCAGTGAACCGTATTTTTGGTCGAGGCTCCAAACTTTCGGGAACGCGTGGCGCACGGAAAGTTTTTCGGGATCGCCGGCAAAAACGCCTGCGACCAGCGGATTCAGCGCGTAATTGTACATCTCGCGTCCGATACGGCGGCGGACAAAATCCGCGACACTTTCTTCAAGATTCGCGTTCCCGCGCGGAATGAAAATGTCGCCGAGCATTCGTAGTTTTCCGGAAAAAGAAAACAACGGCGTCGTAATCGCGCCGAGCGGCGAAGACGGAACGGCGAGCGGCCTGCCGCCGCGCACGATATAGCGTTTTTTTGCGGCGGGAGCGACGTCGATTGCGGCATCTAAAATCCCGCTTTCACGGAGAAAATCGTAAAGCTCTTTTTCTTCGGCAAGGAAACTGTTCGGCCCGGATTCCGCCAAAAAACCGTCGCGGCGAATTGAACGGACGTTTCCGCCGACGCGCGAGGAGGCTTCAAGAAGCATAACCTCCAAACCACGGGAACGAAGAACGTTCGCCGCCGTGAGGCCGGCGATTCCGCCGCCGAGAACGAGTACTTTTTTCGGCTTCATCTTAACCGATGATATTGACGACGTGTTCCAAAATCTCGCTCGGTGCCGCCAACTTTCCGCGACCTTCATAGCCGCAGGCGAGCATGCCCGCCGCCGGTTCTACGATAATGTTTCCGCGGGAACGCAACTTCGCGAGGTTTTCCTGCGTCGCCGGATGAGCGAGCATGTTGCAATTCATTGCGGGAGCAATGATGACCGGCGCACGCGTTGCGAGGTAGGTGCAGGAGACAACTTCCGGCGCGAGCCCGTTGGCAAAGCAGGCGATCATGTGTGCCGTCGCGGGAGCGACGAGGAAGATATCCGCCCAGCCGGCGAGGTCGATGTGGCCGGGGATCCAGCCTTCGCGTTCGTCCCACAAATCGGTAACAACGTCGTTGCGGGAAAGCGTTTTCAGCGTGAGCGGCGCGATGAAACGCGCGGCTTCCCGAGTCATGAGAACGCGGACTTGCGCACCTTCTTTGACAAGCAGAGAAACGATGTCCGCCGCTTTATACGCAGCGATGGATCCGGTAACGGCAAGAGCGATTTTTTTGTTTTCGAGAAACATCGGGGAACGAGTTGTTAATAAAGGATTAGAAAAGCGTTGCTTGATATTTTGAGCCTTAGATTACGGCGCCAGGCGATTGATTGCCCAAACGGAAGCGTTTTCTTCCTCGCGCGTGTACGCGAAACGGTCGTGAAGGCGGTTCGGGCGCCCCTGCCAAAACTCAATACGCGCGGGAACGACGCGGTAGCCGCCCCAAAAATCGGGAAGCGGAACTTTGCCTTCGACGAATTTGCGCTTCATCTCGTCGAGCTTTTTTAAAAGAATCGAACGCGAGGAAATCACTTTTGACTGGTGGGAAACCCAAGCTCCAAGCTGGCTCCCGTGAGGGCGACTGATGAAATATTTGAGGGATTCCGCCGTGGAAATTTTTTCGACGCGCCCTTCGACGGCGACTTGGCGCTCAAGCGTTATCCACGGAAAGAGCAGGGCGGCTTTCGGATTTTCGCCGATTTGCTGCGCTTTGCGTCCGGAGTAATTCGTAAAAAAAACAAAGCCGCGTTCGTCATAGGCTTTCAGCAAAACGGTGCGCGCCGACGGCATACCGTCGTTCCCGACCGTGCAGAGCGACATCGCATTCGGCTCCGGAATTTTGGCGGCGCAAGCCTGTTCAAACCATTTGCGAAACTGGTCAAAGGGCGATTTCGCCAGATCGGGCAAATCCAATCCCGCTTGCGTGTATTCTTCGCGAAAATCGTAAAGTTCCATCCCGAATTTAATAAGTTTTTTAACGAAAGAAGGACAGAGTTCGGATTGTTTTGAGAATTCCCCGTTCTGCCCTTCTTGTAGTCTCTGACTTCAGATTTTTAATCTTTCTTCTGCGGGCCGGAAACGTAGTCCGGCTTAAGCGTCGGGAAAAGAATCGTTTCGCGGATGTTTGCGCAACCGGTGAGGAGCATGCAAAGGCGGTCGATGCCGACGCCCATTCCGCCTGCCGGCGGCATGCCGTGTTCCATCGCGACGAGGAAGTCCTGGTCGATTTTTTGTTGCTCTTCGCCGGCTTGGAGTTCGAACATCGTGCGCTGCGTAATCGGGTCGTTTTGCTCTGAATACGCGGGAGCGATTTCCTGCCCGTTGATGCAGAGCTCGAAAACGTCGATGACACTCGGGTCTTTTTCGTTGATTTTCGCAAGCGGGCAAAGCTCCTTCATGATGTGCGTGACGAAGGTCGGCTGGATCAGATTCGGCTCGATGAGCTTGCCGTAAACTTCGTTCGTAACTTCGTAATCTTCCCAGTCTTCGCGCGGATCCGGCACCATGAGGTCTTTGTTCTTGAGCTCTTCGCCGCGGGCTTCGGCTTCCGCCTTAGCTTGGGCGCGAATTTCGTCCGCCATGCGGCGGCATTCGGCGATTTTTTCCGCCTTGGAAAGTTCAAACCAGTCGGCGCGACCGGTGCGTTCCCGCACGAGGTCTTTGTAATCGGCAACGCGCCATTCGCCGCCGAGTTCAATGACTTGCCCGTCGTAGCGCGTGATCGTCGTCGTGCCGATAACGGTTTTGCAAAGGTGCTGAATGAGTTCGCGGATGAGCGTCATCATGCCTTCGTAATCGGAATACGCCTGATAGATTTCCATCATCGTAAATTCCGGATTGTGGCGGCGGTCGATACCTTCGTTGCGGAAGACGCGACCGATTTCGAAAACGCGTTCGATCCCACCGACGAGGCAGCGTTTCAGGTGAAGTTCGAGCGCGATACGCAGGAAAAATTCACAGTCGAGCGCATTAAAATGCGTGATGAACGGACGAGCCGCCGCGCCGCCGGCAATCGGGTGCAAGGAAGGCGTTTCGACTTCCACGAAATCGCGTTGCCAGAGAAATTTGCGGATTTCGGCGATGATTTGCGAGCGTTGCAGGAGGCGTTTTTTCGAATCCGCGTTCGCGATGAGGTCGAGATAACGCTGGCGGGAAACCTGTTCTTCGTCCGTGATGCCGTGCCATTTTTCCGGAAGCGGGCGAAGTGCTTTCGCGACGAGTTCGTAGGCGCGGGCGCGCACGGTAACTTCTCCGGTTTTCGTAACAAAAAGCTCGCCGCGTACGCCGACAAAGTCGCCGATGTCGACCATTTTTTTGAAATGCTTGTTGTAGCGGTCTTCGCCGAGAATATCGCGCGTGAGATAAATCTGCTGCACGCCGTCGCGGTCGAGAAGTTTCATGAAGCTCGCTTTGCCCATGATGCGAATGGCGATAACGCGCCCGGCGACGGAAACTTCCTCGGTCGAGGACGGGATTTCGTGAATGTCCGTTCCCGCGGCTTTTGCGGCATCGATGGCGGGTTGCATGAGGGCAACGCAGTCTTTGGAAGTGTGCGTCTGGTTCCAGTTGGCGCGGAACGGGTCTTCGCCGGCGGCGCGCAGTTGGTTGAGCTTTTCCATGCGCACGGCAAAAAGGTCGTGCGAAATGTCTGCGAGAGAGTTGGCTGATTTTTTCTGTTCGTCGCTCATGATAACTAAAAATGAAAGCGCGAGATTATAGAGCTTAACGATTAAAGCTTAAAGATTAAAGAAAGGGCGTTTCAAAAAAACGGCATTCCCGCGAGAGCGAAGCGCTCGTTTTTCCTCACGTTAGATCTTGAAATAAATTGCGCGGCGATTGAGCCAATAAAGCAGAAGCCATTTCAAGAGAATTATTCCTGCTACGAGAACGAGAGAAGATGCGTTCCCGCAGAGCTCTGCGATGCCGCCGAAAAGCAATTTTGAGAGATGATTAAACGGGAAAACCCATTGGAGAATGTAAATTGCGAGCGCGTTCACGCCGATGATTCGAAGCGGGAATGCAAGCTTTCTCAGCGGAAGCAGATCAAACAGCGCGTAAAAAACGGCAAATGCGATCAGGCTCCATCCGCCGGCGGCGAAAACGAAGCTTTGCGTCCAAAGTTTTTTTATAATCGGATAGCCGGCAAAGTCTGCAAGCAAGGCGATTCCGAGCAAAAGCGTTCCCGCAGCGCCGAGTAAAATCGGCTTCAAACCGGTTTTGGTTTCCGAGCGAACAAGCGTTCCCGCGAGGTAGCCGAGCAACACCGAAACACTCGCGCTGAGAATGCAAAGCAAGCCTTCCGGGTCGAAAATGCCGTCGTGCATTTTCCCGGGAAGCAGAAAACGGTCGATTTTGGCGTTTGCGGAATTTGCGGGAGAAAAATCGCCTCCGAAAAATTGAGCGAGCGTGATACTTCCCGCGAGAACGACTGCGGCGACGAGAATTTTCTTCGGAGACTTTAGGAGCACGGCGATTGAACCGCCGATAGCGTTTGAAATTCCGATAAGCGCGAGCACGGAAGCAAAGCGCGTTTGTTCGAAATGAAAAGAAAGCCCGCCCTGAAGGACAAATCCGATAAAGGCGAGGAGAAGCCCTCGACGAAAAAGTTCCGTAATTTGCCGGATATCGCTTGCACCGCGGGAACGCTTTTTTTCCAACGAAAATGCCATCGCCGCGCCGGAGATGAATACGAAAAGCGGAAAAATCAAATCGTAGAGCGCAAGCCCTTCCCAGGCTTTGTGCCCGAATTGAGTCGCCAGCAGGCGTGTCGTTTCTCCGGGATTAAAAGCGTACAAATTGTAGAAAAACGCATCCAGCCCGAGAATACAAAGCATATCCGCGCCGCGCAAAGCATCGAGCGATTCTAAGCGCTGCTGCGTGTCGGACGTGAGCGTTTTTTCTTTCACGGGAAAACTAAATTTCTTCGAGAACTCCGTGGCGCAGGACGAGGCAACGGTCGGTGCGCGCAGCGAAATCGAGATTGTGCGTAACGAGGAGCAGGGCGGTGTTTTGCTCGCGGCAAACGTCGATGATAAGTTGCATAATTGCTTCGCCCGTGCGCTCGTCGAGATTGCCGGTCGGTTCGTCGGCGAGAATCAGCGGCGGGCGATTGATGAGCGCGCGCGCGATGGCAACGCGTTGGCATTCGCCGCCGGAAAGTTTCGTCGGCAGGTGCGTCATGCGCTCGGCGAGCCCGACGCGTGCGAGCAATTCCTTCGCCTGAGCGCGGGCTTGGCGCATCGGCGTTCCCGCGATGCGTGCGGCAAGCAACACGTTTTCGAGTGCCGTCAGCTCGGGAACGAGGTGGAAAAATTGGAAAACGTACCCGATGAGTTTGGTGCGGGCTTTGGCGAGAAAGGCGTTCCCGCGCTTGGTGATGCGTTCCCCGTTCCAAAAAAGTTCTCCGGAGTCGGGCGTGTCGAGCCCGCCGAGAATTTGCAGGAGCGTTGTTTTGCCCGCGCCGCTTTCGCCGCGCACGGAAACGCTTTCTCCGGCGGCGACGGCGAGATTAACGTCTGTGAGAACTTCAATCGTTCCCGCCGGGGTCGAGAAAGATTTTTTTAAATTTTTTGCGCTGAGAACAGGAGTGTTCATTGTCGAAAGTTTTTTGTGGTAACTGGTAACTGGGAGCTGGGAGTTGGTAATTGGGTGGTGAAGGTTAGTTTTTGAGAGACGAGGTTAAGTATTTTGACAACGGCGCTCTGTGTGTTGAGCCAAGCCGGTAAGTAATCGTCCGCATCTTTTTAGGAGTGTTTGAGTTTCTTCGTCGATTGCGAGAAAGCCTATTCTTTGTGCCAAAATGATTTGAGTTTCGAGCTCTGCGAAGGAGCCTTGAGCGATTCTCATAAATCTGAGAGCGTCTTTGTCGCTTTGACGAGCGGTGCCTTCTGCAATGTTAGACGGAATGGAAACGGCGGCTCTTCGCATTTGTGCGGAAAGTCCGTAAATTTCTTCACGCGGGAACATGCGTGTTATTTCGTATATTTTTTGCGCAAGCTCCATGGACACTTTCCACGCTTCGAGGTCGAAGTAAATCATTCTTTATTTTATTTAAAATTTATGCCTCAGTTCACCAGTTCCTATCTCCCAGCTACCAAGTTACCAATCTTACGCTTCCCTCATGGCTTCGGCGGGTTTTTTGCGGGCTGCCCAAATCGCGGGAATGAGCCCGGCGACGGTCGTCGTCGCGAGCGTGAAAATCGCGGCAATCAGAAAGTCGTTCCCGTTGTAATGAACCGGGATTTGCGAAAACATGTATTGCGATTGAATCATTTGCCCGTCGCCGAAAATCGAATTGATAAACGCAACAATTTCATCGCGTCCGGCGATAATCGCAAACGTCAGCAAACATCCGAAACCGAATCCGATGGCGCCGACAAACAAGCCCTGCGAAGCGAAAATAACCAAAATCTGACGCGGGCGTCCGCCGAGTGCACCGAGAATGCCGATTTCGCGGGAACGCTTAACAACCGCCGAAAACAGAGTGCTCGCAATCGAAAACGATGCAACGAGCGTGATGATAAACATCAGAAAAAACAACATCGTCTTTTCAAACTGAACCGCCTGAAGAAAGTTCCAATTCACGAACATCCACGGGAACGCATTCAACTCCGGCGGCAACACGGCGTTGACTGCCGGAAGCATCTCCGCGGCGCTTTCGGGATTACTAACGCGGATGCGAATCCCGTGGACGTCTTTGCCTAAGCCGTAGAGCTCCTGCATCCGGCGCAAGGAAACGATAATCGTATTTTCGTCCGCAGGATGGTAGCCGGACTCGAAAATGCCGCAGATTTCCAATTCGACCGGAAGCGGTACCTCGTCCTGCTTGAGCTCGTCAACCATCGTCGGCGAGTAAATTTCCAAACTTTGCCCCGGAAGTACGCCGGACGGAATTTCCACGCCGCTCGGGCTCTTGAAGCCGCGCGAGTAGCGGATACCGAGTTGGCGCGCAAGCCCGCTGCCGACAATGACGCGGTCGTCGTCCAAATCACCAAGCGTTCCCGCAATAATCAGATTTTTCACGGGAACGACTTTGTCTTCCGCATCCAAATCAATGCCGCGCACGAAAGGCAGGGCGGGAACGTTGCCGTTTTTTACCATGACTTGGCCTTCGGCAAAGGGCGCGAGAGCTTCGACTCCGGGAACTTTTTCAAGTGCGCTCAAAACGCTTTTGTAGTTTTCCACCGGTTGGTAATTTTCCGAGCGGACGATGATGTGCCCGTACATCCGCTGAATGTTTTCGCGGTGTTCCCGCGCATAACCGTTCATGACGGTTTGAACGACGAGGAGCGAGCAAACACCGATGGCGACTCCGATAATCGAAACCAGTGCAAATGCGGGAAAGCGTTTCCCGGGCGGGAACAATTGTTTTAGCGCTAAATAAATAGACCAGGGCATAAAGAATCCATTCTCGCGGGAGCGCCCGCCCTTTTCAAGAACGGAATCGCCGAAAGCTATTTTCCCGTGCCCCATCAAGGCTTGTCTTACCCGAACAGAAGCACAGGCGTCTCGGCTTTTCATCCCGATATTCCAATCCCGAAATTTGAAAACCTCTCACAAAGCCCGCCAAGTTCCCCAAAGTTTTCCTCAGCGTTCTTTGCGAACTCCGCGAGAAAATCTCAGAAAAATCCCCGACTCGGCTTCCGCGTTGTCGTGGTTCAGGAATAAAATTCCGACTTGCGGCTTCAATTTTGCTTCCGGACGCCTCCGGTGGTAGTGCAGAAACTGAAAATTTCATCGGAAATGAGTTTTTCGCTACTTGGGGAGATTTTTTAAGCCGCCGGCGGGTTGGACGACGGGAAGCCCGGCTTCGGTCGAGTGCGAGCGGCGGAATTGGTAGCGGTTGATGTCCTGCATGGAAAGTCCGGTGCGTTCGCCGGGCGCGGGAAGGCGAATGTCGTATTTTCCGCTTTTGGATCCGGTCGTGTATTTTTCGGTGAGGCGGCGGGCGAGGGATTCGTTGACGGTGATTTGCGATTCCTTCGAGCGTGTCCACATCAGTGAATTGTCGAGGATTTTTCGCTCAAGCATTTCCGGGCTGTCAATTTTACCGGTGAAGCGTTCGGCGGTGCCTTCGTAGCGTTGCGTGCGTTTGGCTCCGAGCGAGGAAAATTTCGAGTGCCACTCGGTCATCGAAATAATATTGGAATAACCTTCGTTGCGTTCCAAATCATAGCTTTCGCGATCGAGGCTGTTCCCGTAATTTTCGTTGATGCGCATGAAGTCCTTAAGTCCGGCGCTCGGATCGACTTCGCCTTCGTCGCCTCCGCGACTTCCCGTGAGGTAAAACGGCATTTTGCGTCCGTCTTTGGTCATCGGCTGTTGTACGAGCGAGTTGCGCGGATCGACGGAAACGGACGCGTCGGCGTTCCCGCGCTCGTCGTCGCCGGCTTGTTCCCGTGCGTTTTTTTGCGCTTCGGCTTTTTCGCGGGCTCGGCGTTCGGCGAGAATTTTTTCGGCTCGGGCGATGGCTTCCGGTGAAACGGTCCACGGAGATTTGAAGCGCTTTTTCGGCGTTCCCGCCGGTTTTTCCTGCGTTGATTTTTCTTCGTGTTTGACTTCCGTTTGCTTTGCGGGAACGGGTTCGACGGGAGCGGGCGTTTCTTCAATGATTTCCGCCGTCGGATCCAAATTGAGTTCCAAGCCGCCGCCGAGCAGGGAATTGTCGATGGTTCCTTTATTTAAATGGTCGAGATTGATGCCGCGCGAATCGTAAATGACGTTCCCGTCGGCATCGTATTGAATTTCCTTGCGTTGCTCGACTCCGCCGCCTTCGACGATGACGCGGTAGCCGCCGACATCCGCATTTTTGACGAATCCCGCAGCCGCCGCGCCGAGCGTTCCCGCCGTCAGCAACGCGACGACGGAAAGCGGGAAAAATGCTACGGGAACGGCGGTTTTCATCTTATTCGCTTACGGTTTTATCCTTTCGGATGCGGGAGAAAACAATAAAGATAACGCCGAGCAGGGCGAGAAGGACAGAGAAAAACTGCCCGCGCGCCATGCCGCAGATGAAGGAAACGCCGGCATCGGGTTCGCGGAAAATTTCGCAGAAAATACGCGAGGCGGCGTAAAGAATCGCGGCTTCGCCGACGAGTTGTCCCGGAGGGAGCGGTTTCTTTTTCCAAAAGCGAATTTGCGTCCAGATCAGCAAAAGCAAGCCCTCGGTCGCGGCTTCGTAGAGTTGCGACGGGTGGCGCGGGAGCAGGTAAGAAGTATGCTCGATGCCGCCGAAAATGAGGGTTTTAAATTTGAAAACAACCGCCCAGGCAACATCGGTTTCTTTGCCCCAAAGCTCTCCGTTGATAAAATTTGCGATGCGCCCGAAGAGCAGACCGGCGGGAGCGAGCGTTACGACGATGTCGCAAAGCCGCAGAAAACCGCAACGGTAGCGGCGCGCCGTCCACCATGTTGCAAGCAAAACGCCGAGCATTCCTCCGTGGCTCGCCATGCCGCCTTGCCAAACCCGAAAAAGCGAAAGCGGATCATTCCAGAGTTTTTCCGGCGCATAAAAAAGCATGTAGCCGAGGCGCCCGCCGACGATGACGCCGACAATCAGCGCGAGCAAAAAGTTTGTTTGCGCTTCGGGGTTCAGCGGCGAGCGTCCCCGCTTGTAATAAAAACTCAAAAGCCACATGCCGACAAGGAATCCGGCGAGATAGGCGAAGCCGTACCAGCGAATGCCGTCGAGGAAAAAGCCTTCGGGGAATTCGACGATAAACGGGCTCAAGTCATGAACCCAAAATCCGGGAGTCGGTTGCGGCGTGGTCGCGGGAAAGCTTGCGAATATAGAATTAAAAAACATTCGGATTCAGTATTCGGAAATCGGAATTTTAAATTTCGTACCCGACAATCGTGATGCCGAGGCGTGCGGCTTCGGCAAAGACTTTTTCTTTTTCGAGGATGACGACGTTGTCCGCCTGAAGCGCGACGTTTTTGATCCCGCCGATTTCAAGCGATTCGAGTGTGCGCATTCCGAAGCACGGAACGTCGAAGCGGTAGTCGTGCCCGGGCTTGACGGTTTTGACGTAAAGCGGATTTTTCTTCGGGATGTCGACGCAACGGCGCAACATTTTATCCGTGCCTTCGTAAGCTTCGACAGCCGTGACGGTCCCGCCGGAGACGACGACTCCCTGTCCGATGTCCAGGCGCGCGCATTCTTTGGCGATGCGAATGCCGTATTCGAGCGCGAAGTCGTCGATGTTTTTGGCTTTGCCGACGAGCGTTCCCGCGCCGGCGAGTTGGTCGTCCATGAAAGCGCGTGCGTCGAGTTGGATGACTCCGATTTTGGCGGCTTCGTCGGAGACGGCTCCGAAAATCGTGTGGGCGTTGCGCTCTTTCAGGCGGGCGAGAATCAGCGCGGCTTTCAGGTCGGGAACGAGCCCGCCGAAAAGGCGCTTCGGTGCGACTTGCCCGCACATTACGAAATAGCGGGAGCCGAGTTTTTTAAGCGAATTGAGAAATTTTCCGAGTTGCCCGAGCTTGACGAAAATCACGCGTTCGGGCGGGAACGTCGCGACAAAGTCGTCGTCGACTTCACCTTCGATGGCGATGAGCGAGACGGGAACGCCGGCTTTGCGCGCGGCATCGGCGAGGATTTTCGGGTAGACGCCTTTGCCGGAGAGGAGAGTCAGCTCGGCGCTCGGGTCGTAATCGGCGGGAAGAAAACGCGAAAGCATCGGGGTAGGGGAGAAGGTTCGCGGATTATTTGCTCCATTCGAGCATACGCTTCAGCGGCGTGTAGGCGGCGAGGCGCAAATCTTCGGGAAGCGTGATTTCCGGCGACATGTTTTTAAGGCAGTCGCGCAGTGTTTCCGGCGTGTTCATTTTCATAAACATACATTCGTTGCAGGCGCAATTTGCGGTTGGGCCGGCGACAAATTTTTTGTGCGGAATTTCTTTTTGAAGACGCGCAATCATGTTTGTTTCCGTCACGATAATAAACGTGTCGGCGGATGATTCCTTGCAGAAGTTGACCATTTTTTCCGTGCTGCAGACGATGTCTGCCGTGGCGCGAACGCTTTCGACGCATTCCGGGTGGACGAGCACCGGGGCGCCCGGGAATTGTTCCCGCGCGCGTTGGATTTCTTTGACGCTGAAGAGTACGTGCGCGTAGCACGAGCCCGGCCAAAGTTGCATTTTTCGTCCGGTTTGCGCGGCAACCCAAGAACCCAAATTTTGGTCGGGAACGAAAAGAATTTCGCGGTCGGCGGGAACGTTTTCGACAATTTTTTTCGCGTTTCCGCTTGTGCAAATCACATCGGCAAGCGCTTTTACCGCCGCGCTGCAATTGATATAGGCAACGATGTAGAGGTTCGGATTTTTTGCCTTTACCGCCGCGAGTTCTGCGGCATCGCAGGAATCCGCAAGCGAGCATCCGGCTTCGACGACGGGAAGCAGAACCGTTTTCGACGGATTGACGATTTTTGCCGTTTCCGCCATGAAATGCACTCCGCAGAAAACAATAACATCGGCATTTTTTTCCGCTTCCGCCTGATATGCAAGCCCGAGCGAATCGCCGACGTAATCGGCTACGCGCTGGATTTCCGCGCTCTGATAATTATGAACGAGCAGAATGGCATTACGTTCCTTTTTCAGGCGAAGAATTTCTTCCTGAATCGGTGTTAGCGGCGGCAGATTCCCGTTGAGGGAGTCATAAACTTTCAGAGAAAAAGGCGTGTTCATCGCAATCAATATTTCGGCTTATTAAACGTCGTTCCCGTAGCAGGCGCAAAGTTTTTTTGAGGGTGACGCTTTGATATGCAATTTGCGCCTCAGGAAATATTATTCGCTTTTGAAAATTCAGCACGCATTTGAATGCAACAAAATCGCGTGTGAAGGCATTGCGAACAATTCCGATTTTCTCCCGTTCACGTGGACTGTTCTCGACTGGGCGGGAACGCTTTTTTGTATTTCCGTTCAATTTCTATTTGTTTTCGGCATTCGGGAAGAATAGATTTCGGGAAACTCGATTCCCTATGATTTGGCTCTATCGCATTCTCATTCTTCCGTTTTTTCTTATTATGAGCCCGTATTATGTCGGGCGTATGCTCAAGCGCGGCGGCTACGGCAAGGATTTTTCACATCGTTTCGGAAACGTTCCCGCACTCCCGAAGCCTAAAAACGGCGTAAAGAGAATTTGGATACAAGCAGTCTCGGTCGGCGAAACGGAAGCGGTTGCCCCGCTTCTAAGAAAACTTAAACAGCGCAAAGATGTTGAAGTTGTTCTTACGACGACGACAAGCACCGCTTACAAAATCATTCACGAAAAATACGCGGATTTGGTCAGCGCTTATGCGTGTTTCCCGATTGATTTTTGGCCGTTTTCCCATAAGGCGTGGAATTGTTTTGCTCCGACGCTTGCAATCCAAATGGAAGGAGAACTTTGGCCCGAGCATTTGCATCAGGCGCGTTCCCGCGGTGTTCCCGTGTTGTTGGTAAACGCACGTTTGTCGGACAAGTCATTCCGCCGTTATCGCAAGGTGTCGGCAATCGCGCGTCGAATTTTCGCTCAAATTGATTTTATTTGCGCGGGAACGCAAAATGACTTCCAGCGTTTTCTTCAGCTCGGGGTTGCCGAATCGCGAATTGCGCTTGCCGGGAATATGAAGTTCGATGCCGCTGGCGGGGAAGCGTTTACGGATGTGGAAAAACTCGCGTTGTATCGGGAGATTTTTGCGCCGAGTGTTCCCGCAGAAAAGGCGGGAGAAGTTTTGCTCGGTTCGTCAACTTGGCCGGGAGAAGAAGCTGTCATGCTCGAAACATTCCGTCGGGCGCGCAAGGCACGTCCGGATCTGAAATTGTTGATTGTTCCGCGCCATGCCGAACGCCGCGCCGAGATTGTCGCCTTGCTTGAAAATTGCGAATTTCGCTGGTATTTGCGCTCGCAAACAAAACCAGAAGACGTTCCCGCGGATGCCGATATTTGTGTCGCCGACACAACGGGAGAACTGCGCCGCCTGACGCAAATTGCGACGGTTGCGTTTGTCGGCAAAAGCCTCTTGCCGAATCGGGGCGGGCAAACGCCCATTGAGTGCGCGGCAATCGGTGTTCCGCTTGTTTACGGGACGGAAATGACGAATTTTAAAGATGTCTGTCGTGCGCTTGAGGATATCGGCTCCGCGATTAAGGTGCGCGACGGGAACGCAGCTACGGAAACGCTTTGTGCGCTCTTGGAGGATTCTGAAAAGCGCGCGCGCATGTCTGCCGCCGAAAAATCATGGCATGCCGACAATCAGGGCGCGACCGAACGTGTGTTTTCCCGCATTTGCCGTTATATCGGCACGGGAACGGCGGGCTAGGCGGGCGCGCGGCAGTTTTCGTTTAGAGCGGACGCTTAATCGCGCAGCCGCGGAAAACCATGAGTGCCCCGATTGCCGCATGAAGCAACAAAACCGTTCCCGCGACGCCGAAATCGTAAATCGAAGCATGTGCGTTCATGAGCGTATAGGCGTCGTAAATCGGGCTTGATTGCATGGCGCTAAAAAATCCGGACCAGCCCCAGTAAATATTGATAAAAGGGCGAAACACCCAAACTAACGCTTCTGGGAGTTCCAGCACGATTCCCGAAAGCGGGAGTTGGAAACCCACCAGGTAAATTGACAGGAGCGACGCTTTTTCCGCAGATTGCATCAGCGCGGAAAAGCCGAGGCAAATCAGCGTCATCGCAACGCAAACGCCTGCCATTGTAAGCAACTGAACGCTCCAATCTCCCGGAAAATTACAGATTATTTTGACGAATGCGCACATCCAGAGCCCTTGGAAAATTGCAATCGACGACGTAAAAATAATCTTCGACAGCGCATAAGCGCTCGGCCGCAAACCGGTCATGCGTTCCTTTTCGTAAAGATTGCGCTCGGCGGCGATTTCGCGACCGCCGTTATTCGCGCCCATGAGCGCGAGTAGCATTACCTGAAATAGCACCAGACCGGTTGCCAGCGTGGCGATGCGCATTTGCTCGATTTGAACGGAACGTGCTTCCAGTGCCTGCTGTGAAGTCATGATTGCCTGCTCTAAGGGCATTCTCGGGACTTGCGGGAGCCCGTCCAAGGCAAAAATAACGACGATGCACGGGAACCCGAAAGTAATGGCGAGCGTCAGGGCGAAATAGCCGTTGTCGCGCACGAAGAGGCGGAAGCGGCGCGCGAGCAGAGTGATTAGTTGTGCGAAAAATCCGGCGCGGGTTTGCTTGTCGGTTTGCCGGGAAGCTTCGGACGGTTCGGATTTTTGGGGTTCGTCATCGACGATTTCCAATTCAAACTTCCGTTGCAGCTTCCATTTTTCCGTCCAAAAATTGAGCGTCTGCGATTCGAGGCGGGAGTAAAGCTCCAAGGCGTTTTCGATGGAAAAATAACGTAGCAGCTCCGGATGACTTCCCTGAAAAATAACATGTCCCTGCAGAACGACGGTAACGGTGTCGAAGCGGGAGAGTTTCGCAAGGTTGTGAATAATACAAATGATGGATTTGTGTTCCCGTGCTACGAGTTCCCGCAGAAGGTCGAGCATTTCATCTTCGGAATTCGGATCTAGACCGCTGGTTACTTCGTCGCAGATGAGGCATTTCGGGCTGAGCGTGAGTTCCAGTCCGAGTCCGACGCGGCGGGTTTGCCCGCCGGAGAGCGATGCCACACGCTTGTCCGCATGCGCGGCGAGTTTTGTTGTTTCGAGGACGGACTTGAGGCGTCGTTCCCGCTCCTCCGGATCTTTTATGTTTAATGCAAGGGCGTAGCGGAACGTTTCGAGGACCGTTAGGTTCGGCTGCGCGAGCGTGAATTGAGGGACAAAACCGATCGTTCCCGCAAGGTCATTGGACGAATGAATCGGCATCGAGCCAAAATGCGCGCTTCCTGAACGCTCAATCATGCCGAGAATCGCTTTCATCAACGTCGTCTTCCCGCAACCCGAGGGCCCGATGACGGCGTGCATTTTTTGCGCGTCAAACTGCGCATCGGCATGATTGAGGATTTTTTTCCCGTCGGCGGTTTCGACTGTGAGATTTTTGCAGGAGAGCATGGAAGATAAAGCGTTCGTTTTACGAAATAAACGTTCGTTCCCGCCGCCTGTCAAGTAGTGCTTCCTTGAAAATCTTTTTCGGGAGGAGTATTCTTAAGCGATAAATCGATTCTACTTATGTTTCGCTCAGATCTAACGCCGAAGCTTTTTACCGTTTTTCGCGACGGTTATAAATTGCGGGATTTCCGCTCGGATTTCATTTCCGGAATTATTGTCGGTGTCATCGCCTTGCCGCTTGCGATCGCTTTTGCCGTGGCTTCTGGAGTGGAGCCGGAGCGCGGGCTTTATACGGCAATTGTTGCCGGATTGGTGATCGCAATTCTTGGCGGGAGCCGCACGCAGGTTTGCGGCCCGACGGGAGCGTTTATTCCGATTATTTTCGGAATCGTCAGCCAATACGGTATTAGCGGCTTGGTCTTTGCGACCGTGATGGCAGGCTTTATTCTTATCGCGATGGGCTTGGCAAAGCTGGGTGCGTTTCTTAAATTTATTTCCTATCCCGTGATTGTCGGGTTTACGGCTGGAATTGCGGTAACGATTTTTTCGACTCAGATTCCGGATCTTTTCGGACTTAATCTTGCCGGCGTAAAAGTACCGGGAGATTTTGTCGGGAAATGGAGCGTCTATTTTCAATATTTTGATACGATTCACCTCCCGACTTGCCTGCTTTCTTTATTCTGCGTTGCCGCGGTTTTTATCTGGCCGCGTTTTACGAGCAAAATTCCCGGAGCGCTTGCCGTTATCACCGTCGCAACGCTTGTCGTTTCGCTTTTCGGTTTGGGCGCTTCCAAGGAAAATGCCGAGGGAATTGTTACCATCGGAAGTAAGTTTTTCATGGATAAGCCGTTCCCGACAGGCTTTCCCGCGCCGGATTTCGCGGTTTTTGCCGATTTGAATTTTGAGAAAATGCGTGAACTCATCGCTCCCGCATTTCTGATTGCGCTCCTCGGTGCGATTGAATCGTTACTGTCTGCCGTCGTTGCCGACGGGATGACCGGGCGGCGCCATCGCCCGAATGCCGAGTTGGTCGCGCAAGGTGTCGGTAATATTCTTTCGCCGCTTTTCGGCGGCATTCCCGCGACGGGAGCGATCGCGCGTACGGCGGCGAATATTAAAAACGGCGGACGAACGCCGGTGTCCGCAATTGTTCATGCGATTGTTCTTCTGCTGATTCTGCTTTGCCTCGGACCGCTCATCACCTATGTGCCGATGTGCGCGCTCGGCGCCGTTCTCGTGCTCGTTTCCTATACGATGAGCGGTTGGCGCTCGTTCTACGGCTTATTGAAAACTTCTCCCAAGAGCGATATCATTGTTTTGATTCTGACGTTTTTGCTGACGGTTTTTGTCGATTTGTCCGTTGCAATCGAAGTTGGTGTCGTGCTCTCGGCATTCCTCTTTCTCAAACGCGAATCCGAGACGGCGGAGTTTCATATCTTTTCCCGCAAGCAATTGGGCGAAAATCAATTTGATCCGCACGGGACGCTGTCGCTTTGGCGCGATAAACTGCCGGACGACGTCGAAGTCTTCGAAGTTTTCGGGTCGCTCTTTTTCGGCGCGGTTGACCAGTTTCGCGAAAACTTCAAACGCGTCGGGCGTAAACCGAAAATCTTTATCTTGGATTTAAGCAATCTGCTTTCAATCGATGCGACGGGAATTCGGGCGATTTCGGAAACACATGCGGACATGCAACGTAGCGGAACCGCGCTCATCATTGCCGGGCTTCACCCGCAACCGAAAAAGGCGATTCGCCACGCAGAGTTAGACAAGCAAATCGGAGAGGAAAATATTTGCCCGGATATGCAATCTTCGATTGAACGCTCCGAGGCTATTTTACGGGAACGCGAACGAAGCCGTCTCGAAAATAAAACTCCCGCCGAATAATCCGGATTTTCAAAAAAAAGAACGTTCCCGTGAAATGAACCACGGGAACGTTTTCTTATCAGGCGCGCCGGGTTCGAATCCCGGCTGCCGCCTTATGCCTTGCAGCATTCATTTTGGCTCCAGGCAACCAACATCCAAACAGTCTTTTCCTGTTCCTGCAGGTAGCCGCCGATTTGGGCAAGCGTCGATTCGTCTCCGAGTTCCGACGCCAACGCGATGATTTTGCGTTCTTCGCGAATCAGGTGCGAGAGCGTTTCCAAGACGTTTTCGAGTGCCGTTCCCGCGCAGGAAACACCTGCGACTTCCTTCACGCGAGCGACCTTGAGGTATTCGCTGAAGCGGCTTTCGGGTTCGCAGCCGAGCATGAGGATACGTTCCGCAATCTCATCGATTTTTTCCGAAGCGTCGTCGTACATTTCTTCGAACTTCGAATGAAGCGTGAAGAACGCGTGCCCCTTAACATTCCAGTGGAACCCGCGGAGGTTGGTGTAGAACACCTGGAAGTCCGCCAGGAGGCCGGAGAGGGCGCCGGCGATTTGTTGCGCCGAAGCTTCGTTGATGTGGGTGTAGTTTGTTACTTTCATGTTTTATCCTTATTTTTCTATTTTGTTAACTTTGAAGATTAAGCGAAATTTTCTTTGTATTATGTTTAAATTTGTAATCATTACAATAATAAAATTCCGATTGCGGGAAAATTTTTGCCTCCTTAGATTCAAAAAAACGCTTTTTTAATATGAAACTCGACGAATCGCAGAAAAATGCCGTAGCGCAATGGGTAAACGACGGGGCAACGCTCTCTGAAGTACAGACAAAAATTGCAGAAGCCTTCGGGATTAAAATGACATACATGGATGTACGCTTCCTTGTGGACGATCTGGATTTGGAACTTCGTGAAAAAACAGAGCCGCAACCGAAAGAAAGCGCATCTGCGGCTCCGGAAAATTCTTCTGCGGGAACGCCGTATCCCGGACAAGTCGCGCAGGGCGAAAATCCTTATGCTTATGCGGACGAAGACGAAGTTCCCGCGGGAACACCGGCTACCGATGCCGCCGCCGAGGATGTCGGTAAAGTTTCCGTGACGGTCGATCCCGTGCAGCAGGCGGGCGTTATCGTCGGAGGCGGAATTCGTTTTTCCGACGGTGTTCGCGGGCGCTGGTTAATCGATTCCACGGGGCGCTTAGGGCTCGACGGGCTTCCGCAGGGCTATCGTCCGTCGCAACAGGATATTGCCGAAGTTCAGGTTTCGCTGTCTCAGGAACTGCGCAAACTCGGCTACCAATAATTTGTCGGTTTGGATTCGACTTCGTTGAAGTTTTTCGGCGGGAACGATGTTCCGCTCTATCTCGCGCCGATGTCAGGTTTTACCGATATCGGCTTTCGTGCACTTTGCAAAGATTTCGGTGCCGACGTACTTGTTTCCGAATTCGTCCAAAGCGAGCCGCTGATTCGTTCCCGCGAGCGCACTTGGCGCGACGTGGATTTTACTCCGGAGCAGCGCCCGATGGGGATTCAGATTTTCGGTGCGAATCCGGATTCCATGGCGCGCGCCGCTGTCTTGCTCGAAGAGCGCTTGCAACCGGATTTTATTGATATAAACTTCGGTTGCCCGGCACGGAAAGTCGTAGAATGTAACGCAGGATCAAGTTTGCTGACGGATTTGCCTTTGGCGGAGTCGATTGCCCGTGCCGTTGTTCGTGCCGTTCCCGCAACACCGGTTACCGCAAAAATGCGTCTCGGCTGGGATTCGCAGTCGCTCGTTCACATCGAAGCCGCCAAACGCTTTGAAGACGCGGGAATGCGGGCTATCGCCGTTCACGGGCGCACGCGAGCGCAGGGTTATTCCGGCGAAGCGGATTGGGAAAAAATCGCGAAGGTCGCCCGCGCGGTGAGCGTTCCCGTCGTCGGGAACGGCGATATCCGCGATGCGGAAACGGCGGCTCGCCGTGTGCGTGAGAGCGGTGTTTCCGGGCTGATGATAGGCCGCGGCGCGCTCGGGAAACCTTGGATTTTCCGTGAAATTAAAGCGGCGCTCGCGGGAACGCCTCTTCCGCCGCGTCCCGGCGATAGCGAGATTCGAGTAATGATATTTGAATACGCAGCAAAGCTTTGCGCGACGCGCGGCGAAGGCGGAACGCAAAACCTACGTTGGATGCTGGCGCGGCTTTTCCCGTTTACATCCGGAATTGCCGGAGGAAAAAAACTCCGCAACGACATGGCAGCCTGCACGACGCTCGACGATTTGAAACGCATTTTGTGATTTGCGCTTCGCGGGACGATTTTTTTTGAAAGCTCGCGAACGTGCGTGTATCTTTTCTGCGAGATTTTTTTATGAACAAAGAACTTTTGGAATTCATCCTTCGCCGCAAAAGCGTGCGTCGCTATGCTTCAAAAAAAATAGAACGCGAAACGCTTGAACAGCTTTGCCGTGCTGCGCTTGCCGCGCCGTCCGCACGCAATCAGCAATTGCGGGAACTCGTCGTCGTCACGGAGCGCGGGATGCTGGATACGCTTCACGCCGTTTTGCCGAACGCGCCGATGCTTAAAGACGCTCCCGCGGCGATTATTGTTTGCGGCGTTCTTGACAACGAATGGTCGGTTTACTGGCAACAGGATTGTTCGGCATCTGTCGAAAACATGTTGCTCGCCGCTGAAGCACTCGATCTCGGGGCATGTTGGTGCGGACTTTATCCGCGCGAGGAACGCGCCGCCGAAGTCGCAAAAATCCTCGGCGTTCCCGCCAATCTTATGCCGATGGCGTTGATTTCGCTCGGCTATCCGCTTGATAATACCGAACGCGTAAAGGACAAGTGGAAACCCGAAAAAATCCATTGGGAAAAATTTTAATAGAGCGCGCCATGGCAAAATCCAAAGAGCTTTCGTTTGAAGATGAATTAAAAAAACTCGAAGCAATCGTCGAGACGCTTGAAGCCGGGAACGTACCGCTTGCGACACTCGTCGAACGCTACGAGGCGGGTGTCCGCCATCTGAAAAATTGTCAGCAAAAACTCGCCGAAGCCGAATTGCGCATTGAGCAGCTTCGCGGCGTTGATGCCGACGGGAACGCGATCGCGGAAGCTTTTGACGACTCCGAAAACGCTTAAATATTAAGAACTCAACTTGCTCGAACACATCCACAGTCCGGAAGATGTAAAAAAACTTCCGTCCGAAAAACTCCCGCAACTCGCCGCCGAATTGCGGGAACGCATCATTGATGTAACTTCAAAAAACGGCGGACATGTCGGCCCGAATCTCGGAGTCGTCGAACTCACGATCGCACTTCACCGCGTTTTTTCGACGCCGCAGGACAGCATCGTATTTGACGTTTCCCATCAGTGCTACGCGCATAAATTACTGACGGGACGCAATGGCGACAAATTTGACAAACTACGCAAAACCGACGGCGTTACCGGTTTTTGTTCCCGCAAAGAAAGCACGCACGATGCCTTCGGAAGCGGGCACGCGGGAACGGCGATTTCTGCGGCGCTCGGAATCGCGGCGGCACGGGATCTTGCCGGCGGGAACGAGCACGTTGTCGCCGTCGTCGGCGATGCCGCAATTACCAACGGAGCAACGCTCGAAGCGCTGAACAATGTCGCAGCGCACACCAAACGGCTCATCGTTATTCTAAATGATAATGAATGGTCAATCGACCGCAATGTCGGTGCGGTTGCCGATTATTTAAATAAGCTGATTACGACACCGGTCTATAACGACGCGACGCGCGGAATACGCAAGTTCTTGGAAAAAGTCCCCGGCGGCGCGCATTTGATTCGCGCGGGATCGGCATGGAAACAGGAGAAAAAAAGCGTACTTTCCTCCGGATCGTCGCCGCTTTTTGAAAATTTTAAATTGCGTTATCTCGGCCCGATTGACGGGCATGACATCGCGCAGTTGGTCAATTACCTCGAATTTGCCAAAAAATCCGAGCGCCCGATTCTTCTTCATGTTCGCACGACAAAAGGAAAAGGATTTTGCCCGGCGATTGAAAATCCGGAAAAATTCCACGGGTGCGCGCCGTTTGACGCGAAAACGGGCGAGTTGCGTTTGACGAAGAAAAAAGCTCCCGCCTGGCAGGAAGTTTTCGGTGAAACGCTCGTAAAGCTTGCCCGGGAAGACAAAAATATCGTCGGCATCACGGCGGCAATGCCTGCGGGAACGTCGTTGAATCTGCTTAAAAAAACGCTCCCGAAACAATATTTTGATGTCGGAATCGCCGAAGGGCATGCCGTCATTTTTGCCGCCGGGCTGGCTTGCAAAGGCTTCAAACCGTGTGTCGCGATTTATTCGTCGTTCCTGCAACGTGCCGTTGACATGGTGATGCACGACGTTTGTCTGCAAAATCTTCCCGTTGTTTTCTGTCTTGATCGCGCCGGGCTTTCGCCGCAGGACGGTGCAACGCACCACGGGCTTTACGACATGGCGATGCTTCGCACTTTGCCGAACATCACAATCATGCAACCGAAGGACGAAGATGAACTTGCCGACATGATGGCGACGGCTTTCTCGCTGAACGCGCCTGCCGTGATTCGCTATCCGCGCGGCGAAGCAATCGGCGTTCCCGTCAAAGAAAAACCGGATTGCCTTCCCGTCGGGAAAGCGGAAATTCTGAGTGCGGGAACGGACGACGGTGAAATCTGCATTTGGTCGCTCGGCGGCGTGACCTTGCCGCTTGCGGAAGCTTTGGCAAAACGCCTCGAAGCCGAGCGCGGAAAAGCTCCGACTCTCGTCAATGCGCGCTTCTGTAAGCCCTTGGATATGGACTTGCTTGCGGAGCAAGCTCAACGCGCCAAGCTTTTTGTTACTTTTGAAAATCATACGATTGTCGGCGGGTTCGGCTCTGCGGTTTTGGAAGCGCTTTCCGAAATCGGAGCAAACGTTCCCGTCGAACGCATCGGTTGGCCGGATGCCTTTGTCTCGCACGGCTCCAATCCTGCCGATCTGCGGGAACGCTACGGACTTTCGGACGAAGCCGTTGCCGCGCGCGTCTTGGAGCGAATCCGTAAAATTTATTCCTGAAAAATATGAAAACGATGCCGGCAGTTTTTTGCTTTGGGATAACTTCCGGCATCGCTTATTTGTTATTTGCCCAATCCATGCCTGACGTTCCCGCAGAAAAAACACGCATCGAAGCGCTTCGCAAGGAAATTGCCGAACACGACGAACGCTACTATCGCCACGCAACGCCGATTATTTCCGACTACGAATACGACACGCTGAAAGCCGAACTCTCGGCGCTCGAAGCCGCGTTCCCGCAATACGCATCGACGGACTCGCCTACGCAAAAAGTCGGAGACGACAGCACCGAAGGTTTTGAAAAATACCGCCATCGCGTGCCGATGCAGTCGCTTGAAAATACCTACAACGAAGGTGAATTCATGGAGTTTTGCCGGCGAATCGCGAAGTCCGTTCCCGCAGAAGAGATTGATTTTGTCGTCGAACCCAAAGTTGACGGTATTTCGGTTTCTTACACTTACGAAGACGGAAAATTCGTGCGCGCCGTTACACGCGGAAAGGGCGAAGAAGGCGACGATATTTCGCGCCACGCGGTAAATATTACCGGTGTTCCCGCAAGATTGAAGCCGATTCCCGGAAAGGCGTTTCCCAAAATTATTGAAATTCGCGGCGAAATTTTTATGCGCAATGCCGAATTTTTGCGCATCAACGCCGAACGCGAAAAACTCGGCTTGGAGCTTTTTGCCAATCCGCGCAATCTTACGGCGGGAACCGTCAAATCTCAAAATCCGAACGAAACGCGTTCCCGTAAGCTTAGCACGTTTGTTTACGGCATCGGCTACTGCGAGCCGGAATCCGCTTTCGCAACGCTCGGAGAACTCCGCGAAACGCTTGCCGCCTGGGGCTTGTCCGTTCCCGACTTTTTTGAGCACGCGCGTAGCGGCGAGGCGGCTTTTGATGCGATTTCAAAACTCGGCGAATTACGGAAAAATTTTGATTATCCGACCGACGGCGCCGTCGTAAAAATCAACCGGATTGCGGTGCAGCGCGAACTTGGAGAAAAAGTCAATGCGCCACGCTGGGCAATTGCTTTTAAATATGCGCCGGAGCAGGCGGAAACGACTTTGCGCGCGATTACGCTTCAGGTCGGGCGCACGGGAAAAATCACGCCCGTTGCCGAGCTCGATCCCGTCGAAGTCGCGGGAACGACGGTTTCCCGCGCCACGCTCCACAACGAAGACGAAATTGCGCGTAAGGATTTGCGCGTCGGCGATCGCGTCATCGTCGAAAAGGCCGGCGAAATTATTCCGCAAGTCGTTCGTTTCGTTCCCGAGAAGCGCAAGCCGGATGCGGAGGTTTTTTCTTTTGAAAACGAAGTGAAAAAACTCGGTATCGAGGCGGAGCGCCCGGAACGCCTCATTGATCCGAAGCATCCGGAAAAAGGCACGGAGCGCATCGCCGCTTGGTATGTTCGCGAAAAAGATTCGCCGGAACTGCGCACACGCAAATTGCTCTATTTTGCGGGAAAAACCTGCATGGACATTCCGAATCTCGGAGAAGCCGTCGCAGCGCAACTCGTTGAAAAAAATCTGGTGCGCGTTCCCGCGGATCTTTACAAGCTCACAAAAAGCGATTTGCTCGGCTTGGAAAAATTTAAGGAAAAATCCGCGCAGAATCTGCTCGACGGGATCGAGGCCTCGCGTTCCCGCGAACTCTCCCGCCTGATTAACGGGCTGGGAATTCCGAATGTCGGCGAGACGACGGGGCGGGATTTGGCGCGTCATTTCAAAACGCTTGATGCGCTGGCAGAAGCGGATGTTCCCGCACTTGTTGCGATTTACGGAATCGGCGAAGTGGTTGCGCAGAGCGTTTTTGACTTTTTTCAAACGCCGGAAAACCGTGCACATTGTGAGGCGCTCAAAGCCGCCGGAGTCAATACACGGGAACACGAAGCTGCGGAGATTTCACTTTCGCAGGACAATCCGTTTGCGGGAAAAACCTTTGTGCTCACGGGAACGCTTCCGACGCTGAAGCGTGCGGATGCCAAAGCGCGCATCGAACGGCTCGGCGGGAAAGTAACGGACTCCGTCAGTGCAAAAACATCCGTTGTGCTTGCCGGAGAAGAAGCGGGTTCCAAGCTCGAAAAAGCGAAAAAATTGGGTATTACGATTCTTGACGAAGCGGAATTTTTCGCTTGGGAGCAACGCGCTTTGGACGGTGCAAATCCGAACGAAAAAATGTCTGATGTTCCCGCAGCGTCGGAAACATTAAGAAACGATTTGCCGACAACGAAATCGGCGAATCCCGAACAACTCGAATTGTTTTAAGCGCGGTGGCAACGGATAAAAAATCAACCGTGCTTCCGCCGCAGATTCCGGAAAGCGAGTGGGCGGAAAGCGTTCCCGCGCAGACGATCCGCGACGGGAAATTGCTCGCGCCGTCGGTGCTCGACGTGATGTGGACGGCGCCGATTATGCGCGGGAAGGTCGCCGAAGGCGCGCGTCGATTTTTGGTGAATTTGGATTTGCGTTCCCGTACCTTCATCAAGTCGGAATGCACTTGCGATGCCGGGAAAACCGGACGTATTTGCCGTCACGCGATCGCAATTTATTTTTCGTATTTCAGCGCGATGCTTCAGGCGGCGGAAAATGCGCGCAAGCTTGCCGTTGCCAAAACGCTTCGCGAGAATGCACCGCCGAACCGAACAAGCACCGCTCCCGCGCGTGTTGCTCCGCAGGTCGCAAAGCGCGTTTTTGCGGATGAGAACAAAGCTCGCGCGATTGCGCCGCTCGTGCGCCGGCCGCAACTTGACGGGAACGCGCAGTGGATTTCCGTGATCTTGCCGTCGCGCGAATCCGAGCATTACGAAGCAATTTACAACAAACTGAAATACGGCGGATTCGACTTGGATGTGCGCTCGGCGCGTTGGTTTTTGCGCGGCGAGCACGCCGTTTTGTGTTTTCTGGCGCGTGAATGGGAGCGTTTTCGCGAGCGTTTTTCGCCGCGAATGTCTCCGCAGTTCAACGAGTTTGTCCAGAGTCTGCGCGTCGCGCGTTTGAAAACGTCCGTGCAGGAGCAGGGCGAGCGCTTCGAATTGTCCGTCGGAGTTGAAACTTTCGGTGTTCCGGAACACGATTTAAATGCCGCGCTTTCCTGTTCGCGTCCGTATGCCAAAGGGAAAAACGGGCGCATTGTTTTGATTCCGTCGGCGGTTTCCGAAAAACTTGCCGCCGTACGGGAACGTCTTGATCGCAGTATCGTTCAATACACGGGGAGTTCGGTTTTTCGGCGAAAAATCTCGCGCGCGGAAATGGCGTCGACCGAAACTGTCCTCGAAGAACTCGGCGTGAATTTTGAGCCGCCGGAAACTTGGCGAAAGCGTGCCGGAGCGCTCCGCGATTTAAGCCGCTTAAAAAAGGCGCCCGTTCCCGCCGAATTGGATTCGCGCTTGCGCATTTACCAGCAAATCGGCGCGGCGTGGCTTTGGCATCTTTTTAAAAACCGTTTGGGCGGAATTCTTGCCGACGAAATGGGCTTGGGAAAAACCGTGGAAACGATTGCTTTTTTGAGCGCCCTTTTTGCGAAAGACGACTCGCCGGACTTGCGCGTTTTGGTCGTCGCTCCCGCCGGACTTGTCGAAAATTGGCGACGGGAACTCGAAAAATTCGCTTCGCACTTGCCGGTACTCGTTCATCACGGGCAAAAGCGTTCCGCCGAGGCGCTGACGCTGTTCCCGCGCGGGATCGTGATTACTTCGTACGCAACGTTGCGTATCGACAATGCGGAGTTTCTCGCTTCGGGAACGTGGCACACAATTGTCGCCGACGAAGCGCAACAGGTGAAAAATCGCCGCTCGCGCAATTCTCGCGCGTTGCGGGATATTCCTGCCGGAACGCGTTTCGTGCTGACGGGAACGCCGGTCGAAAACTCAATCGAAGACTTACGAACGCTTTTTGATTTTATCCTTCCCGGATTTATGCCGGCTCCGCTTCCCGCTGCTTTCGGGAATGCCGTTGAACGGCGGGAACGCGACAGTGAAGCCGTCCGGACGCTTGCCGCGCCGTATATCTTGCGCCGCACGAAATCGCTTGTCGCTCCCGAGCTCCCGCCGCGCATCGAGCAGGAAGTCTGGTGCCGATTCGGCGACGCACAAGCGAAGTTGTATGCGGATTGGAAAGAGCATTCCCGCAAAGAAATTTTTGAGCTCGAAATGTCGGGTGCCTCTGACAACCGTTTGCGTTTTGCGGCATTTTCCCAGCTCTTGCGTTTGCGCCAAATTTGCACCGAACCGCGTTTAATCGATCCCGATTTTCCCGAAAACGAGTCCGCGAAGTTGCGTGCGTTTCGGGAGCTTTTGGACGAAGCTATTGCCGGCGGGCATCGCGTGCTTGTTTTTTCTCAATTCGTTTCTGTTCTGAGCTTTCTGAAAAAGGCGCTCAGCGACGATGGCATCGCTTATGAATATATCGACGGGAACACGAAAAATCGCACAGAAATCTGCGAACGTTTTAACAAAAATGAGAACGTTCCCGTGTGTCTGATTTCTCTTAAAGCCGGCGGCGTCGGCTTGAATCTTACGGGAGCGGACACCGTCGTTCATTTCGACCCGTGGTGGAATCCTGCTGCGGAAGCGCAGGCAACCGACCGCGCGCATCGCATCGGGCAAACCCGCGCCGTGACGTCAATTAAACTTGTCGTCGCCGATTCCGTCGAAGAACGAGTTTTGGAACTCCAAGCGGAAAAGCGCGCGCTGATAGCGTCGGTTTTTGAGGCAAGCGATGCGGAATCGGCGAAAATTTCGCTCGCCGACATGAAAGCGCTCCTCGATATTCCTGTGAAAATTTAGCTTCTCCGGAACTATTTTAATACGGGAAACACGTTGACCTCGGGAGCCTTGTCTGCTAAGCTTCAAGCTACTTTCACCCGTATTTAACCCCAATATTTCAACACACAAAACGTTATTGAAAATATTATGAACAACAAAATCGTAGCTAAGGTTTATCCTGCTAAGGAAGAAGCCGTTAAAGAAGTCGCTGCCGAAATCGCAGCCCTTATCCGCGCACGCGCCGCAGAAGGCAAGGAAGCCGTTCTCGGGCTCGCCACGGGCTCGACTCCGGTCGTTCTCTACAAAGAACTCATTCGCCTCCACAAGGAAGAAGGCTTGAGCTTCAAAAACGTTACCAGCTTCAACCTCGACGAATACTACGGACTCCCGGGAACGCACGACCAGAGCTATCGCTACTTCATGAACACGGAGCTCTTCGACCACGTCGATATCGACAAGGCGAAAACCCACGTTCCCGACGGAACCGTTCCCGCCGACAAAGTCGCCGAAATGTGCGAAAAATACGACGCGGACATCAAGGCAGCCGGCGGCATCGATATTCAGATTCTCGGCATCGGTCGCACCGGACACATCGGCTTTAACGAACCGCCCTGCGGCCCGGACACGCGCACGCACCAGGTAACGCTCGACGAAATCACCATCAAGGATAACGCGCGCCTCTTCTTCCACGACAAAATCGAGGAAGTTCCGACTTCCGCCGTTACGATGGGCGTCGGCACGATTCTCGAATCCAAGAAAGTCATTCTTCTTGCTTGGGGCGACAACAAAGCGGACATCATTTACCGCTCCGTTTGCGAAGCTCCGACCGAAAACTGCCCGGCAAGCTGGCTCCAGAACCACCCGAACTGCGTGTTCGTGCTCGACAAAGCCGCCGCCGCAAAACTCTAAAACAAGGCGAAAGTGATAGTTGATAACGGATAAATATACCTTGTCGGTTGTCAACTATCAGTTTTTAGCTTTCCAAAACCTATCAACTGTCAGTTTTATCTTTTCCCGTTATGATTAAAGTTTCTCCCAAATTTGTTCCCGAAATCGATCCCGCGTTCGTTCCCGCCGTTCTGTGGAACCGCGAATACCGCAAACTCGCGGCAGAAACCGCCGATTCGGCTCCGCTCGCTATCGGGCTGGAACGCCCGGACGGAACGGCTTCCGTTTTCCGCACCGTTTGCCTCCCGTGCACGCCCGACTACGCGCCGCTCAACAAAATCTATGTTGAACGCCTCGTAAAATTCCTCCTTTGGGCACGCGGCGGAACGAAAGTTTATGTTTCCGGAAAATATGCTCCGTGCATCGCGGAAATGCTCAAAAAATGCTACTGCAAGGGCGGCGAACGCGAATTTGACGTCGGTTTCGTAAAACAACTTTTCGGCGAAGATCTCGAAATTCTCGCCGTTGACGAAGCCGGACTCCCGAAAGAAGCCGCTTCCCACCTGCCGCTCGGACGCAATCTCGACGGTTGCCGCATCGGTTTCGACCTTGGCGGATCCGACCGCAAGTGTGCCGCCGTTATCGACGGCAAGGTCGTTTTCTCCGAAGAAGTAAAATGGGATCCGTATTTCCAAGCCGACCCGGAATACCACTACGAAGGCATCATGCATTCGCTCAAGCTCGCGGCTGCGCACCTTCCGCGCGTTGATGCGATCGGCGGCTCTTCCGCAGGCGACTACATCAACAACCGCGTCGGCGTTGCTTCTCTTTTCCGTGGCGTCAAAGATCCGGAACTCTTTGAAAAACGCGTTAAAAATATGTTCATCGACATCGCCAAAGAATGGGGCGTGCCGTTTGAAGTTATCAACGACGGCGACGTTACCGCGCTCGCAGGCTCGATGAGCATGAACAAAAACGCCGTTCTCGGGGTTGCGATGGGAACGTCCGTCGCCGCCGGCTACGTCGATCCGGAAGGGCACATGACGAACTGGATTTCCGAACTCGCGTTCGTTCCCGTCGATTACCGCGAAAACGGTCCCGCCGACGAATGGTCGGGCGACCTCGGTTGCGGCGTGCAATATTTCTCGCAACAGGGTACGGGGCGCCTCATTCCGATGGCGGGCATTGAACTGCCGGCGGAAATGCGCCTCCCGGAAAAGCTCGAAGAGCTCCAAAAGCTCATGAAGGACAACGATCCGCGTGCACGCAAGGTTTATGAAGCCATCGGGATTTGCTTCGGCTACACGCTCGCGCATTTCGCGGAATTCTACGCTTACGAAAACCTTCTCATCATGGGACGCGTAACGTCCGGAGAAGGCGGCTCGATTATCATCGACAAGGCGAACGAAGTCCTCAAAGCCGAGTTCCCGGAACTCAAAATCAATCTCGTTGTTCCGGACGAAAAGGACAAGCGCCACGGTCAGGCAATCGCCGCCGCTTCGCTTCCCGCCATCCCGAAAGCGTAAAAAGAGCTTAACGCCTAAAGGCTATCTCTAAAAATTCGTTTTTGAGGAAATCGATGAGAGTTGAGGGCTGAGAGCTTAGAGGTAAATGCGTTCCCGCAAGCGGGAAAAAGGATTTCGAAAACCTTTTTCGCGAAGCGAGCTACAAATACCTATCATCTCTCAGCTCTTCTCGCTCGTCTGAAACTCTATTTATAGAGGTTTCATTAAAGAAGAGCGTTCCCGCGAAAAACGGTTTTTGCCGCGCGGGAACGCTTTTTTTGCGCCATTTTCTCCGCCCGAACTCGAAAAACACTTTGCTACGGGAAGGTTTTTTTAGGAAAATAAAACCTGATGACCAAGCCCCCGTTTACAGTCTCTGCAAAAGCCGTCAATCTCGTCGCCGAAATCTCCGGGCTGATTGAGCGCTACGCCATTCGCTTGGAGCAGGCAGATGCGTTGCTTCTGCGAAAAGCTAACCGCGTGAAGACGATTTACGGTTCTTTGGCAATTGAGGGAAATACGCTTACTGAAAGTCAAGTCAGCGATATTTTGGACGGGAAACGCGTTGTCGCACCGATTCGTCAGATTCGGGAAGTTAAAAATGCAATAAAAACCTATGAACTTTATCCGCAGCTGAATCCTTTTTCCGTTCCCGATTTGCAGAAGGCTCACGGCGTGATGATGGAAGCTTTGGCGGACGATGCGGGAAGTTTTCGTCGCGGGAACGTCGGCGTTTTCGCCGGAAAAGAAATTGTGCATATCGCTCCGCCTGCAGATCGCGTTCCCGGGCTTATCGAGGATTTGATGCACTGGACAAAATCGGCAGAAGATCATTGGCTGATCCGCAGTTGCGTTTTTCATTACGAATTTGAATTTATCCACCCGTTCAGCGACGGGAACGGTCGCATGGGGCGTTTGTGGCAATCGCTGATTCTCGGTCAACTGCATCCGCTGTTCGAACATTTACCGATTGAAAACATGGTTTACGCCAACCAGCAGGCTTATTACGACGCAATTAACACAAGCACGGATCAGGGCGAGTGCGGCACTTTCATCGATTTCATGCTTCAGGAAATCTTTGATGCGTTGAGTCTTCGTTCGCAGACATTCCGCCCCGATGTCGGAGTAAATGTCGGAGCAAATGTCGGTGTAAACGAGCAAAAAATTTTAACTCGCCTCAACGAGGACAGGCACATCACAGCAAAGCAACTTGCTGTATTTTTGTCTATAACGCCGCGCCAAGTGGAACGCATTTTGAAAAAACTTAAAGAAAAAGAGCTGATTCGCCGTGTCGGTTCCGACAAATCCGGTTATTGGGAAATTGTGAAGCACCCGTAGCGTTCCCGCGCGGGAACACACATCTTTGCAAGATCTCGGGAACGGGAACATTTCGTCTTCGTTGTTTGTTTTTTATTAAAACAAGGCGCATACGAATTTTCTATCCGGCAGATTCTTGTTTTCTTGAGGAGGCTTAGTGCGTTGCGGGAAATAAGCCCGAGAATTTTTTAAAACTTGCGGGAGAATTCCTAGGTTAATAGTCTCCTTTCCCTCTATGAAAACTCCCCGAAATCCGAAAAAGATCTCCATGAAAATCCGCGTTTTATTGCTTACGCTGGGTTTGTCGGCGTTTGTTGCCGGCGTTCCCGCGTCTGCGGCGCCGAAAAATGCGGGAACGCAACCCGTGAAATTTGAATTTGCGAAAAACCCGCAAAACCCGAACGACGGGATTTTCGTGCTCGACGGAAAGCCGTTTCAGATTCGCGGCGGGGAAATTCACCCGCAGCGTATTCCGCGCGAATACTGGGATCACCGCATTAAAATGTGCAAGGCGATGGGGCTGAACACAATCGCTTTTTACACGATGTGGAACGATTTCGAGCAAGCGGACGGTTCGTTCGATTTTAAAACCGGCAATCGCGACATTGCGGCGTTTCTTCAGCTTTGCCAAGACAACGGCATGTGGGTGCTTTTCCGCCCGGGACCGTATGTTTGCGGCGAATGGGATTTCGGCGGGCTGCCCGCGTATTTGCTCAAGGAAAAAGACGCAAAAATCCGCACGATTAAGGACAAAAATTTTATGGAGGCGCAAACGCGCTACCTGAAAGCGATTGCAAAGGTCGCAGAACCGTTCCGCGCGCAAAACGGCGGGCCGATTCTGATGACTCAAATCGAAAACGAGCACGGCAGTTGGCCGCGCAAGGATCCGGAATATCTGCGTTGGCTGAAGGATTTTTGGACGAAGCGCGGTTTTACGCCGATTTATATGTCCGACGGCGCGGGCGACCACTTTTTGCGCGGCATGATTTACCCGGACAAAGATGTTTGCATCGGGCTGGATCCGGGACAAAACGACGGCGCGTGGCGCGTGGCGAACAAATACAATCCGGGCGTTCCCGTGTTTTCCTCGGAAACGTATCCGGGCTGGCTGCGCCGCTGGGGAGAAGGTAATTGGACGCCGACGAATCTTTCCGGAAGTATTAAATGGTACATGGAAACGGGACGCTCTTTCAGCGTGTTCCCGGTGCACGGCGGCACGAATTTCGGCTTCACCGCAGGTGCGAACAACGACCCGCGCACGGGCGGCGATTATCACACGGATTTGACGAGCTACGATTACGGTTCGCCGATTAACGAGCAGGGAAATCCGACCAAGGAGTATCACCAATACCGCGAAATCATCGGGAACGCGCTTAAAGGAAAAGAAAAACTGCCGCCGATTCCGAAACCGATTCCGTCCATTGAAATCAAGGACTTTACGCCGAGGTTTTTCGCAAACCTGCGTGATAATACGGAAACGTTCCCGTTCAGAAACGGCGGAAAATTCAAAGACGCTCCGTATTTCGAAGCTTTCGGGCAAAATCAGGGGCTCGCATTTTACCGCACGCGCGTGCCCGCAGGCGCGGCGGGAACGCTCGATTTCGACGGCATTCACGATTATGCGCACATTTATCTCGACGGAAAACTCATCGCAACGGTCGATCGCCGTATGAAAAAACAACCTGTAGCCGTTCCCGCGCGTGAAAAAGCCGCCGAGCTCGAAATCATGGTCGAAGGCATGGGGCACATTAATTACGGCGGAAAAATGGAAAGCGACCGAAAAGGGATTGTCGGCGAAGTGCGTTTGGACGGCAAGGCGTTGAAAAACTGGACCGTCGTTCCGAAAACGCTTTCCGAAAAATCCGTGGCGGACGCGAAAAAGGCGGGGTCTCAGGATAAAAGCGTTCCCGGCGGGCATTTTCGCGGCACGTTTAACTTGTCGAAAGTCGGCGACACGTTTCTCGACATGTCAAAATGGGGCAAGGGCGTGCTTTACGTGAACGGGCACAATCTCGGGCGTTACTGGAGCCAAACGATGGACGGCAAGCCGGTCGGTCCGCAGTTGCGCCTGTATTGCCCGGCACCGTTTTTGAAGCGCGGGAAAAACGTCGTCGATGTCGTTGAATTCGAGCTTTCCGAGCCGCGTCCGATTCGCGGTTGCAAGGAGCGCAACTACGACATGAACGACATCAAAACCCAAAATATGAACAATCAGTGGTAAGCGGAGGGATTTTCCCTGCGAAGCGTTCCCGTAATTTCTACGGGAACGCTTTTTTTTGATTTTATCGGGACTTACTGATAGATTTCTCCCATGCTAAAAAATCTACGACTCTGCTCTGTGTTGGCACTTGCCGGAATTTGTCCGAATCTCTTGGGTGTTCCTGCGGAAATTTCGGAAGAAAATTTTGTTTGTTCCCGCCAAGAATACGGAGAAATCCGAAAGGGAAAGTCGGTGGACGGGAACGCGCTGACGCTCGCCGGGAAAGTTTATGCAGACGGAATCGGTACGCACGCAACTTCGATGATTCCTTTGGACGTTCCCGCGTTTGATGCCGGAGTGCGCGTTTTTACGGGACTTGTCGGAGTTGACGATGAAGTCGCAGCCGGAATCGGAGACGGAGTCGAATGCCGGATTCTTTCAGGAGCGAATGTTTTATGGTCGTCCGGAATAATGAAGCGGGGCGAACCGAAAGCGTTTCGCGTTTCGGTTCCGCAGGGCGCGCGCCGACTTTATCTTCTGACGCTTGCAGGAAAAAATAACTGGAACGACCACGTCGATTGGGTGAATTTAGCTTTTGAAAAAGGAGCCAATACTTCGCTCGGCAGAGTGGAAGACGCGGCGATTTTCCGGGGCGAGGATTACGGGTTGAAGCCGGGAAAATCGGATGCGACGCCGGCCTTGCGCAAATTGTTGAGCGCCGTTCACAAAGGAAACGGCGGCGGAAAGATTATTCTCCCGAAAGGCGAATATCATTTCTACCCCGAAAGCGCTTTGGAGATGTCGTTCCACGTTTCTAACCACGACCAGCCCGTTATCCATCCGGTACAAATTTCACTTTCGGATTTCCGTAATTTGGAATTTGACGGGAACGGATCTACGTTCATTTTCCACGGGAAAAGCCTCGCGCTGTTGCTCATGGATTCCACTAACGTGTGCGTCAAAAATCTTAAGCTGGACTACGCTCGCCCGCCGTATTCGGAGGCTAAGGTTGTCGGATTCGAAAACGGGAAAACCATTGTCTCTATTGATAAAAAGGCATTTCCCTACGAAATCAAAAACGGACATTTGCGCTTTCTCGGCGAGGGCTGGCAAAGCGGAGTCGCATCGGTAATCGCATTTCGCGCGGGAACGAAAGAAATCGTTGAACGCACGTCCGATATCGGATTCGGAGGGCGAGCCGATGCCCGTGCCGACGGGAACGTTGACCTACATCTCGATTTTTCAAAGATCGGCGCCGGTGTTGCCGCGGGCGATACTCTGACGTTGCGTACCTGGGCGCGCCCGCATCCGGCGTGCGTGATTTATCGTGCGGAAAATACATCGTTTGAAAATGTCTCGATTCACTCCGGCTGGGGCATGGCTTTACTCGCACAACGCTCTAACAACATCCGCATTTCCGGCGGCGGGACGTTCCCGCGAGCAGAAACCGGTCGCGTTTATTCCGCAAGTGCCGATTCATTTCACTTTTCCAATGTCGGCGGCGAAGTGTGTGTTGAAAATGCATTTTTTGAGACGATGATGGATGACGCGCTGAATGTTCATTCGACTTGCCTGAGCATCGAAGACGTTCCCACGCCGAACATGATTCGCTGCCGCTACAAGCATCCGCAGGCTGTCGGCTTCGAGGTTTTTCTTCCCGGTGAAACCCTTCGATTTATCAAAGGCCCGACACTGGAACAGAAGAACGAAATCAAGGTCAAGCAGGTGCGCAAGCTGAACACAAATGAAATTCTGATTACGCTTGAAGAAGATGTTCCCGACGGACTGGGGAAGGGCGACGCCGTGGAAAATGCGGATTTCCAACCGAGCGTTTCCTTCTGCAAAAACACCGTGCAGAACAATCGCGCGCGCGGCATCCTGCTGACAACGCCGCGAAAAGTCGTCGTGCGGGACAACACATTTAAGAATGTCGCGGGAGCTGCGATCTTGCTCGCGGGCGACGCTCAGGGCTGGTACGAAAGCGGGCCTTGCGAGGATGTTGAAATCAGCGGAAATCGCTTTGTCAACAATCTCACTTCATCATTTCAATTTACCGAAGCCATCATCGCGATTTATCCGGAAGTGCGTAATTTGCGTGAACAAAAACAGTATTATCACCGGAATATTCGCATTTCCGGGAACACGTTCAATACGTTTGACGTGCCTCTGCTCTTTGCTATTTCGACGGAAAATCTGAGCTTCACCGATAATAAAATTCGCTACAATAGCGATTACCGCGGCTGGGGGAAAAAGCCGTTTATCTTCCGCCGTTGTAAAAATATTAATATCAGCGGGAACGAGATCGCTCCCGCGGGATCGCACACGTACGAAGCTCAAACGTGGACTCTTAAAGATCTGCGCCTCGAAAAGACTCCCGCCGAGACCGTGAAATTTCAATAATCGGTGAAACGTTTTTCGGAGCTGTCGGAGGCGTTTGCAAAAACGCCGCTTTTTGCCGAAAAAACTTGGAGAATTGCCGCCGAACCGTGGCGCTTTTCCGCAGAAAAGGCACGCGAACTTGAAGAAATCGGGGACGCGTGCCTCGCGTTTTATCGCGCATCCGAAAAACTCTATCTCGCTTCCGCATCGGGGAAAAGTCTCTTGCGCAACGGAGAAGTGTACGCGCCGTGGGTCGCGGAAATTTTGGATCGCGGAAAACCGAAACGCTTCGTTGAGCATCAGCGCTCCGGCACGCTTGCGGGAACGCTCCCGCCCGTTATTCGCCCGGATCTGCTCGTTACCGAAAACGGCTTTGCGCTGACCGAACTCGACAGCGTTCCCGGCGGAATCGGACTGACGGCGTTTCTCGAGGATTGCTACTGCGGCGAAACTGAAATCCCCGAGCTTTTTTTTGATGCTCTCACCGACGGGAACGCTGCCGTCAGAATTGCCGTTGCCGTCTCAGAAGAATCTGCAACTTACCGCCCGGAATTTGAATATCTGTCAAGGCGTTTGCGGCAAACTCGCAATGCGGAAATCGTGGTTTGCAATCCGAACGAACTGAGCATTTCCGGCGACGGCGTTTATCTCGCGCGGGAACGCATTGATATCGTTTATCGTTTCTTTGAGATGTTTGATTGGGCGAATTTCCCGGCGCTGGAAGATCTCATGCAGGCAGCCGAGCGAGGAATCGTTCGGGTGCTCCCGCCGATGCGCACGTTTCAGGAAGAAAAAATGTCGCTGGCGCTTTTTTGTAATCCGGTTTTGGATACATTTTGGCGAGAGGCGCTTGGAGAAAAACATTTTTTCGTGCTCAAAAAAATTGTCCCTGCGAGCTGGATTCTCGAGCCCGTCGAAAATCTTCCCGCCGGCGCTTGCCTCCTGGCGCCCAAGCCGATGAGGGACTGGCGGGAACTCTCGGCGCTTCCGCGGCGCGAGCGCGATTATGTTTTGAAAGCAAGCGGATTTTGCGAAGATGCGTGGGGCGCGCGTAGCGTAAGTGTCGGGAACGACTGCTCCCGCGAGGAGTGGGAAAACGCATTGGAAAAGGCTTTGGAGGCCGGACGCCGCAATTCGCTTTACATCTTGCAAGATTTTAAAAAGCCTTCGTGCGAAAACTTTCAAATTTTCGATGACGCGGGAACGCCGAAAAATTGTGCGATTCGCGCGCGGATTTGTCCGTATTATTTTGTTCGGAAAAATCGGGAGATTTCCTTTGGCGGAGCACTCGCCACGCTTTGTCCCGCCGACAAGAAAATTATTCACGGCATGAGCTCCGCAGCTCTCGCGCCTTGCATCATGCAAACGAAGTAAAAACTGCGCTACGTAGGCGCGCGAGAGCTCGGCGCAGATTCGCAAGAGCGCGGAAAAGGCGAAAGCGGGGCGGAATAAAGTCGAAAACGACTGATTTAACGCTGAAATTTTGCCGCAAACGATTTCGCTTTGGCAAAGGACTGCGGCGACAAAGCGAGTTCGCGCGCTTGCGGGAACAACGGCAAAGTGATAAAAAAGCACGCGTATGAAAATTGCTGTACTCGGAAGCGGAAATATGGGCGGCGCCATCGTGCGCGGCTTGCTTGCAAAACAAGTTTGTCGCAACGACGAAATTGTTTGCACTGCAAAAACTCAAGCAACCTTATCGGCGTTGTCGAGGGATTTTCCCGGAATCGGAGTTTCATCGGACAACGCATCTGCCGTTAAAAATGCAGACATAATTTTGCTTTGCGTCAAACCGTGGCTCGTTGAAAAACTTGTTGCTGAAATCCGCGATCACGTTCCCGAAAATGCCCTTATTGCAAGCGTCGCCGCCGGTATTTCGCTCGAACAGCTCGAAATGTTTTTCGGCGTGACGGGAACGCGGGCGCTCTTTCGCGTGATGCCGAACACTGCCGCCGCCTGCGGGGAAAGCATGACTTTCATCTCCGCTAAAAATGCAAGTGAAGCACATTTCGAATGTGTGAGAAATCTTTTTAACGCAATCGGCAAGACTGCCTTTATCGAAGAAAAACAAATGGCGGCGGGAACGGCGATCGCGTCTTGCGGAATCGCTTTTGCCATGCGATACATCCGTGCGGCTTGTGAAGGCGGCGTCGAACTCGGACTCTATCCCGAAGCGTCGCGCAAATTTGTTTTGCAAACATTGCGCGGTGCCGTCGAACTGCTTGAGAAAAGCGGCGAACATCCCGAAGCGGCAATCGACCGCGTAACGACGCCGGGCGGCATAACGATTCGAGGACTCAACGCCATGGAAGCCGCCGGATTCACGGCGTCTGTTATCGCCGGACTGAAAGCCGCGTCCAATTAATTTATCCCGAAAAACATGAAACGCATCACGGTAAAAATCGGCTCCAACGTTTTAGCACGAGAAGACGGCACGCTTGACGTTACGCGTATGTCGGCGCTCGTTGATCAGGTCGTTGCTCTCAACCGGCGCGGGATCGAAGTGGTTCTGGTTTCATCCGGAGCCGTCGCTTCCGGACGCAGCGAATTGCGCGTTCCCGCGGATAAACTTGACTCCGTTGCCGCCCGGCAGCTTTTTTCCGCCGTCGGGCAAGCCAAGCTGATGAACCGCTATTTCGATTTTTTCCGAAGCAACGGAAGCGCCTGCGGACAAGTCCTGACGACGAAGGAGTTTTTCACGACACGCTCGCACTATCGCAACCAAAAGCGTTGCATGGATATTATGCTGGCCAACGGAGTCGTCCCCATCGTCAACGAAAACGACACGATTTCGATTACCGAGTTGATGTTTACGGACAACGACGAACTTTCCGGGCTTGTCGCCGAAATGATGGAAGCGGATATGCTGATTATACTTTCGAATGTGGACGGCATTTTTGACGGAGATCCGACAAAGCCGGGTGCGCAGCTCATTCGCGAAATTCTTCCCGAAGACAACGATTTTTCAATGTGCGTAACGCGCGGAAAATCCCAATTCGGACGCGGCGGCATGATTACAAAATGCAACATTGCGCGTCGCATCGCTTCCGAAGGGATTCCCGTCATCATCGCCAACGGCAAGCACGAAGATATTTTATTGAAACTTGTTGACGACCTCGCGGGAACGCGTTGCACGCGCTTTGTTCCCGCAAAGAAAATAAATTCCGAAGAGCGCGTTTTTTCACGTCGTGAAATTGTAATTACGGATTCGTCGGAAAAAGAAATCCGGTCCGGGCATCCGCGGAGCCTGAATGTGTCGGATATTATACGCCACGGCGGAGAGTTCTTTCGCGATGAGCTTGTCCGCATCGTTAACGGGCAGGGCGAAAATATCGGTTGCGGGAAAGCGCTTTGCTCGGCGGCGGAATTGGCGTCATGGCTGGAAAACAAGGCTGAAGATAATCACCCCGTTATCCATTTTGATTACCTTTTCTTGGATTGATTAAAAAATATCAGGCGTTATGGAATCCGCATCTGAAGCATGTAAACGAGTTTTTGTCGAAGCGCGTGAAGCCGCTCTCGCGGTCGCGACCCTTAATGACGGAACAATTGCAAAAACGCTCTGCGCCGTTGCCGATGCCGTAGACGCCGAAGCGGAATCGGTTCTTGCCGCCAATCGCGACGACTGTTCCCGCATGGCAAAGGACAATCCGAAATTCGACCGCCTGCTACTCACGCGGGAACGCCTCGCCGCAATCACGGCGGATATGCGTCGCGTCGCGGAACTGCCGTCGCCGCTCGGCAAAATTATTTCGGAAAATATTCGTCCGAACGGACTGCGCATTTGCAAAGTTTCCGTGCCGATCGGTGTTATCGGCGTTATTTACGAAGCGCGCCCCAACGTAACGCTTGATGTCTTTTCGCTTTGCCTTAAAAGCGGAAACGCCTGCATTTTAAAGGGATCGCACGATGCCGAAGCAACGAATGAAGCATTGGTAAAAATCGTCCGAAGCGCTCTCGCCGCAAACGGAGTTCCCGCGGGGGCGTGCTCGCTTCTGCCTTCGCCGCGTGAAGCGACAACGGTACTTTTGAACGCTGTCGGCGAAGTCGATCTCGCGATCCCGCGCGGCTCGCGGGCGCTGATCGATTTTGTGCGGGACAACGCGCGCATTCCCGTCATCGAAACCGGAGCCGGCATTTGCCATGTTTATTTTGACGCTTCCGGCGATGTTGAAAAAGGACGGGAAATTGTCTTCAATGCAAAAACAAGGCGCGTCAGCGTCTGCAACGCGCTGGATTGCTTGCTCGTTCATCGTTCCCGCATCTCGGATTTACCGCAAATTTGCGGTAAGCTCGCCGAAAAAAATGTCGAAATTTTCGCCGACGATTATGCTTTCGCCGCTTTATCGGGAAATTATCCCGAAAACCTTTTGCACCGCGCGACGCCGGAAAGCTTCGGAACGGAGTTTTTGGATTATAAAATGAGCGTCCGAACCGTTCCCGCGCTCGAAGGCGCACTCGCGCACATCGCCCGACACGGTTCGCACCACAGCGAAGCAATCGTCGCAGAAAATCCGGAAGCAATTTCCGAATTCCTGAAACGCGTCGATGCCGCCTGCGTTTATGCAAACGCATCGACCGCGTTTACCGACGGCGGGCAATTCGGCTTCGGCGCCGAAATCGGCATTTCCACCCAAAAACTCCATGCTCGCGGCCCCATGGGCTTGGAAGCGCTTACAACTTATAAATATTTGGTCGAAGGATCCGGACAAGTCCGCCTCGCCTAAAAATTCCAGCCTACCTTTGTTGACGTTTTGTAAAAACGTCGGGCTTTTCTCTCAAGACCACGGAATACGCGGAAAGCACGGAAATTTTTAAGTGCAAAAATTACAAAATTTCCCCTAAAAAACCGCGCAACAAAAACTTAAATGCAGAAAAACAAACTTTTGTGTTCTGTGTTTTCCCGCTTAATCTGCGCGTTTTCCTTGATTCCGTGAAACTCCGTGCGTTCCGCGGTAAAAAAGTAATTTTTTTGTTGCCGACGTTTTTACAAAGCGCAATACTTGATCGAAACTCACACTTTCGAAAGTAAAAACACAAACTCAAGCACTATGAAGACTTCTAAATTCTTCCTGTCCACCCTCATTGCTGCCGCCGCAATGTCCGCTAACGCGTATTCAGCAGAGTTGTCAACTTTGGCAACAATGAACGAGCTCGTTTCTGCAGGAACAATCGGAGAAGGTGTCTCTTTGAACACAGGTTATACAAGTGCGAGCACTGTTTACGACTTTACGGGAAGCGGGGCAATTACCGATATCTCTAGCGAATCTGTTCTTAACGCAATAAATCAAGACTCCGGATGGATTACAATCGCTGCCTATATAAATCCTGATGGGGTAAGCAACGTTCAGTCTATTTTTGGTTATGGTGCACAGCAGGATGGTTTTAAATTTGCGACAAATGGAAGTGCGCTTCAGTTCACGACGAAAGGTGTCTTGGATATCGGAGCCACCGGTAATGATGTTACGGCTGGGGAGTGGACTCTCGTTGCTGTAACGATCAATTTGGCAGATGGTGACGGCTCCCGCTATTTGGTTGGAGCGTCCGGTTTTTACACGCGAGACTTTGGGACGTGGAATGATCCCGCAGAAGAAAATCAAACCTTTGCTATCGGTTCCGGAAATAGCGATGGAAACAGAGAGTTGTTTTCAGGTAGCATTGCAAATCTGACAGTTTTTACATCGACGGAACGTGCAACGAATGAAGATGTCTTGGCTGCGCTCGGCTCTGCTCCTGTCATTCAGATTGACACGACCGGAAAACTTGTTTGGGCGGGAACGCAAGAAAACAGCACGTGGAATACGAGCGCGGATAATACGATTTGGCTGGATGGCGAAACCCCGAAAGCATTTACAGCAGGGACGGATGTTGCCTTTACCGATGATGCTACGTTCAAGACTGTTTCGCTTGAATCCGGAGCTACGGTAACTGCCGGTGATGTGTCTGTTGGCGGTAGCGGGTATTCGTTTGTTGTTTCTAGCGGAACTGCAACGATTTCCGGAAAGACGCTGACGGTCTCCGACGGGGCTGTTCTATCTGTTGGTGATTCTAAGAATCGGACAGTCGATTTGAACTTTGAAAACATTGTTCTTTCCGGGAAAATTTCTTACAACAACGGCGATGATACTTGGTCTGCGTTAGACTTCGCCGGCGGGGAGCTTCACATTAATGATGGCGCAAATCCGGGGACGAATTTGACGATTACTTCTGTAGCAGTATCTGAACATTCAACGATTACTGCAACATGGGATAAGGCTCTGAATATCGGAGCACTTTCCGGAAGCGCAAATCTTTCTATGACGGGCGGTTTGTCTGGGCGTCTTACTGTTGGTATCTCGTCGCTTGATGAATATTCCGGCACGCTTACGACAAATAACGGTTCTTGGGGTTTGACGGTTAATCTCGGGCAGGTCAATGCTTCGACGACGACTTCCGCAAACGTGATGATGAATTCCGGAATCGTGAATATCGCGGGAACGACAACACTTACCGGCACTGTAACTCAAGTCGGCGGAGATTTAAACCTCGGAGATTCTGCAACTGTCGGAACTCTTAAGATCGGAAACGGAACGGTTTCCGGAACAGAAGGTGCCAAGATCGGGAATTTTTATTTCGGCGTCGGGAGCAGTGCTAAAACGGCAACGCTTTCCGGTAGCTTGAATATTACGGGGGACATGCTGGAAACCGAAGGGAACAACGGAGAAACAATTACTCTCTCCGAAGGCGCAAAGGTTTCTGTTGTCGGAACTTTCGGAACAAAGAGTGTCAATGCAAATGATGGCGGGCAACATACTTACGTATTGAATGTCGGGAATGATGCGAGCTTCAGCGCGGGTACGATCGCACATGGAGACCAGTTGACGGTAAATGTCGGAACGGGAGCCTCTGTTTCGGCTGATACGATGACGTTTAACGCGTGCTGGGGGGATAAAGGGCACACTTTCACCGGGCAAGGTGCTTCAACCTCTAAGGTTTCTGCAGAAACATTAAATCTGAACGGGAATATGACGTTTGCCGCCAATTCTGTTCGTGTGAACCTTGGGAGTGTTAACGGTGGAAGTGCATCTTCTAAGCTTTCTTTAACAAATTCGACGATCGGTGTCACGGAGGGCTCCGACGGATGGTCTACTGCTGCTTCCGTTTTGATGAGCGGAGCAAACGCCGTAGATGTTGCGGATAAGAAGATCATAACGCTTTCCGGTGTTCTTTCCGGAGACACTGCTTCTTTGAGCAAAATCGGTGCGGGAACGTTGACGCTTTCCGGAAACAACACCTATTCCGGCGGGACGACGGTTTCAGCGGGAACGTTGGTTGCGGCGAGTGAAAATGCGCTTGGTAGCGGAGATGTTTCTGTTGCTGACAATGCAAAATTGTCGCTCGGGACAGCATCGGTTACGATTAACAACTTGAGTGGTGCAGGCGATGTCGATTTAGCTGACGGGACGAGCGCTGCTACGTTGACGATTAACTCCACGAAGGATACGAGTTTCTCCGGTAATATTGGCTCTCATGTTTCCGATAACAGCAAAGTGTTCTCGCTTATCAAGGAAGGTTCGGGAACGTTTGCGCTTGCCGAAGGTCTGATCGAGAACCTGTCTGTAAACGCGGGAACGTTTGTTACGAATCCTGGTATTTATGCGGACTCGGTTTCTGTTTCAAGCGGAGCAACCTTGAAAGTTGTGCCGGTCGGAATCGCTACGTACGGAGGTTCTTTCGAATTTGCGTCGGGGGCGCAGTTGCTTGTTGATTTGGGTAATCTCGCAGTGCCGGCGGACGCAAATGCTAACAATGCTGTGATTGCCGTAGATGTAATTGCGGCTGAAGTCATTAAGTTCGGAGACGTAACACTGTCTCAAGGCGATTCGATTACGCTTCCGGAAGAGTTTGTAACCGTTGTAACTTCCGAAGCGCTTTCAAAATACATCAACCAGACCTGGAGCTACAATGGAGGCGTTCTTTCGTTGACGCTTGCGATTCCGGAGCCGTCGTTGTTCGGCTTGTTGGCGGGCTTGGGTGCGTTGACCTTGGTCGGCACGCGCCGCCGTCGCTCGAAGAAGGCTTAACGTTTTGCAAAAAGACTTTCATAGGCGCGTGAGGTGAAGTGCGCGTGTCTGTGGATTAATGAAGTTATTCAGCGTTCCCGTGAGGCAACTCGCGGGAACGTTTTTTTTGTGTTTATGAAAAATTGCGGGCAGAATATTTCTTTTGCCCTTTCAGGGCGTGGTGATTTTTGGATTTTGTTCCCAAGGCGTCGTTCGCGTTGCGAACTTGCCGTTGGGCTAGACTCCGTCCGGCTTTCAGCCGAAACCTCGGCGCGTTCCCGTGAAAAATGTTCTTTTGCCCTTTCAGGGCGCGGGTGATTTTTGGATTTTGTACCCAAGGCGTCGTTCGCGTTGCGAACTTGCCGTTGGGCTGAACTCCGTTCGGCTTTCAGCCGAAACCTAGGCGCGTTCCCGTGGAATGATTTGCGGGAACGTTTTGCGATTTTTATCCGCGTTTTCGTCGACGAAGTGATTTGGAGAATTCGCACGTTCCCGGCAAATTAAATTCGGCTGAAAGCCGCTTGGGATTTTCAGCCCGAGGCAAAATGAGCGCAGCGAATGTCGCCTCGGGTTCTCGCACGCAAACCCATTCGCCCTGAAAGGGCAAAAGAACGTTCCCGCGAAAACGTTTTGTGAATTTATGAAAAATTGCGGGCAGAATGTTTCTTTTGCCCTTTCAGGGCGCGGGTGATTTTTGGATTTTGTACCCAAGGCGTCGTTCGCGTTGCGAACTTGCCGTTGGGCTAAACTCCGTTCGACTTTCAGCCGAAATTTCGGCGCGTTCCCGTGAAAAATATTTCTTTTGCCCTTTCAGGGCGGGGTGATTTTTGGATTTTGTTCCCAAGGCGTTGTTCGCGTTGCGAACTTGCCGGTAGGCTAAACTCCGTCCGGCTTCCAGCCGAAACCTCGGCGCGTTCCCGTGAAGGTTTTTGCGGGAACGTTTTGCGATTTTTCGTCGACGAAGTGATTTGAGAATTCGCACGTTCCCGGCAAATTAAATTCGGCTGAAAGCCGCTTGGAATTTCAGCCCGAGGCAAAATGAGCGTAGCGAATGTCGCCTCGGGGCTTCGCAGACAAACCCATTCGCCCTGAAAGGGCAAAAGAAACACTTTGATTTTTGAACGAAAACTCCGTTCGTTGCGTTCAAATTTGCTAACCGCTTTATTTGCGACGCGAATCGTGATTTAATTCACACGAATGCTTGAAAAATACGAGGAATCGCTGAAGGCGAAAGTGCGTGCGCTCCCGCGCAAACCGGGCGTTTATCTGATGAAAGACCGCCTCGGCTCGATTATTTATGTCGGCAAAGCCAAAAACCTCAAAAACCGCGTTTCCACGTATTTTCAGCCCGGTCGCCGCCCGATGCTCGGGCCGAAAATCCGCATGCTCGTCGAGCTCATCGCCGATTTCGAATATCACGTCGTGCGCTCGGAAACGGAGGCGCTTTTGCTCGAAGGCCGCCTCATCAAAGAGCTGAAACCGAAATACAACACGCTTTTTACCGACGACAAACAGTTCATTCAAATCCGCGTCGATTTAAACGCCGAGCTTCCCGCGTTTCGCCTCGTGCGCGTGCGCACTACCGACAAAGCGCGCTACTTCGGTCCGTTCCCGCATTCCACCGGGGTGCGCCGCACGCTCGCGCAACTGCGCAAAAAATTCGGCATTATTCTCGGTGACACGCATCCGCAAAAATTGTCCGACGGACGCTGGCGGCTTTACAACGACGTGCGCGCCGAAATTTACGGACACGCCAACGAAGTTTCCGCCGAAGAATACCGTTCCCGCGTCGATGCCGCCTGCGATTTTCTCGAAGGCCGCGACCGCGAGGAAGTCGAACGCCTTCGCGCTGCGATGGCGGATGCGGCGGAAATCCGCGATTACGAGCGCGCCGCCATGCTCCGCGACCAAATCGCGGCGATTGAAGCGACGCTGGAAAAATCCCGCCGTTTTGCCCGCGGGAATCCGCTTCCCGACCCGACCACGCCGCTTGCCGCCGTTGAACAACTCGGCGAAATTCTCGCCATGAAAACACCGCCGCGCACGATGGAGTGCTTCGACATTTCGCACATTTCGGGCACCTTCGTCGTTTCCTCCTGCGTGCATTTTCGCGACGGCGTTCCCGACAAAAACGAATACCGCCGCTTCCGAATCAAAGGCTACGTCGGGAACGACGACTTCCGCTCCATGCGCGAAACGATTTTCCGCCGCTACTCGCGCCTGCACCGCGAAAACCGCGTGTTCCCGGATTTAATCGTCATCGACGGCGGCATCGGGCAAGTGCATTCCGCGCTTGAGGCGTTTTCCGAAATCGGCATCGAGCCGCCGATGATGGTCGGCATGGCAAAACGCGAGGAGTATATAATTTTTCATGACGGACGCGAACCGCTCAAAATGCCGGACGATTGCCCCGCGCTCCGCCTCGTGCAACGCCTGCGCGACGAGGCTCACCGCTTCGCCAATTCCTACAATGCGGATTTGCGCTCGAAAAAAATCCGCGAGTCCGTGCTCGACGAAATGCCCGGCTTGGGCGAACGCCGCAAGGAAGCTTTGCTCGCGCGTTTCCGCACGATCCCGCGCCTCAAAGCCGCGACGCTTGAAGAACTCCGCACCGTTGAAGGCATCGGTGAAAAATTTGCCGAGGAACTTTTCGCGTTTTTAAAAAATATCTGAGCGCGCGAGCGCCGCGCCGAGATAATCGGGCAGGGCGGCAATATTTGCGGAGCGCGTTCCCGCGGCATCTTCCCAAATCTGCGCTGCTGCGCCGTGCCAACAGACTGCTTGGGTCAGCAAATTCGTTGCCGTGATTTGCGGGCGCAGACCGCGTTCCGCGAAAAGAGCCGCCGTAATTCCGGCGAGGACGTCGCCGCTCCCGCCGCGTGCCAATGCGGGTGTTCCCGCGAAAGTATAAATTTGCTCTTCGGCGGAAAGAATTTGCGTGTAAGCTCCTTTGAGCGCGAGAGCGGAGACGGGGCGTTCGGGCAAAAATGTTTCGGGATTCCGAATATTTCCGCCGAGGCGGATAAATTCGCCGTGGTGCGGCAAGAGCATGTTTTCGCCGTTGCGGCGAAGAGCCGTCAGCGTTTCTTTCCGCAACGCGTCGGCGTCTAAAATCAGAGCCGATTGAGTTGGCGTTTCGGCGGCGATTGTTTGAATGATTCCGATCGCGTCGGAACTGTCGCCCATGCCGGAACCGCACAGAACGCAAGTGGCTTTGGCGGAGTATTTTCTGAATTTTGCGATTGTGTCGCGCAAGTCAAGCGAGCCCTCGGGCGTTTCTTTGCAGGGAATCCACATGGCGCCCGGAGCGCGTGCGGCGAAAGCGGCGTGAACGCTTTCGGGACAAAGTACGCTGACGAGCCCGGCGCCCGCCTGCAACGCGGCGAGCGCGTTGAGCATCAATGCTCCGGGCATGGTGCGTGAGCCGCCGACGATGAGAGCGTGTCCGAAACTTCGCTTGTCGCAAAAAATCGGGCGTTTTCGCGGAATGCGCCGTAAAACTTTTTGTGTGTCCGCCGCGCAGGGGAATCGGGTTTCGACGGGGAATCCGATTGGAATCGGAGTTGCGCGACCGACATATTTTTCGTTGGCGGGAACGAGTAAGGGCGTTTTGACGATGCCGGTTGCGCAGGTGAAATCTGCAGAAAATGCGTAATACGGGAACGGCGCATCGCTCATGCCGGACGGTAAATCGACGGCGACGCAGAGATTTTCGGGCGCGAGTGCGTTGATTGCGGTAAGCGCGCGGAGCACGTGTTCCCGCAGGGGCGGGCGAAATCCGTGTCCGTAAATGCCGTCGATGACAATGCCTCCTTTTTCTCGCGGGAGAAATGCATCGAGGGATTCGGTTTGTTTTTTTGAGGCGAAAAAAGTCGGCACGTTCCCGCAATCGCGCAGAAAATCTTCGTAAGCGTCCATCGTGAGCGGAGCGAGTTCGTCCCAGTTTTCCGCGAAAAAAACGAGTTTTACGGGAACGGAATTTTCCGGAAACGCGTTTAGGATTTTTCGCGCGGCGATGAGAGCATCTCCGCCGTTGTGCCCTTTGCCTACGAGGGCAAGCAGGTGCGCGGGAGCACGGTTTTTAAGGCGTTTCAAGATGAATTCGCCTATTCCGTTTCCGGCGCGCACCATGAAATCGCGTTCCCGCGGTGGCGGTTCCGAGTTGTGGTTTTCCGGATTGAAAAAGCGTTTTTCCCATGATTTTGCCTGAGTGCAAGTCATCATCGGGATTTCAAAATCGGAGTGTTCCATACGATCTTCCGAGTTAGGTTACACGAAGAGCGACGAGCGTTAGGTCGTCGGCGAAATTTTTCTTTCCCGAGAATTCGGAGACTTTTTCAATGACGGCGTCGTTGATGCACCGAGCGGTTTCGCCGTGTTTTTCCAGAATGACCTGCGCCAGGCGTCCGGAGCCGAATTCCTCGCCTTGCGCGTTGCATTCTTCCGTCAGCCCGTCGGTGTAGAGAATGAGAACGTCGTTGCGGAAGCAGGGGCGCGTGATTTCGGTGATGGTGGCATCGAAGAGTTCGGGTTTCGCCAACCCGACGGCGAGGCCGTTGCTTTCGAGAAATTCGAGCTTCGGTTCGTCGAGCGGCAAGCCGGTTTCGGGGTCGTTGTTGGAAAGGAGAATCGGGCGTTCGTGTCCTCCGCGTGCGACGGAGATGGTGTTGCGCTGTGTATCCAAAAAAGCGCATACAATTGTCAGGAATTTTCCTCGGGAAAAAGATTTTGCCATGCTGCGCGCGAGGCGGCGGAGGAGGTCTGCCGCGCTGATGGAATTGCGTGCGATTTGGTGAAAATTGGTTCGGCAAATTGCCATGAGCAGGGCAGCGGAAACGCCGTGTCCGGAGACATCGGCGACGATTGCGGCGATGCGCCCGCCGCCGAGGTCGAAGACGTCGTAGAGGTCGCCTCCGATGGTTTGTGCCGGGCGATAAGTGGTTGCGATGTCAATGGAATGCGCTTGCGGAATGTACTGCGGGAGGAGAAGTTTTTGGACGCTTGCGGCGATGCCGAGTTCGGAGTCGAGGCGCATTTTTTCTGCTTGGATGGCGAAGAGGTTGCGCATCTGCATTGCCATTCCCGCCTGTTGTGCGAGCATGTCCGCGAGTTTTATTTCCGAGGGTGTGAAGTCGCCGCGATGGCGCGGGTTGGCGATAGCGATGGCGCCGATGAGTTTTCCCGAGAGGTATACGGGAACGACGATGATGTCTTTCGGGAGCGTCGGGGCGTCTGCGGGAACGAAGTTGCCGGGCTTCAGCGGAAATTCCCGCACGAGAGTTGCGCAGGCATTTTTAATGGCTTCTGCGAATACGGGAGAGTTTTTCGGGTAGGCGTAATCGGCGAAGTGCGCCCGAATGATGTCGAGCCGCGAGCCGGTTTGGTATTGTATCGGATAGCCTTCGAGAAGCGGGAACAGTCCGGACTTAGCGATGGGAACGAAAGTATCGTTTTTTTTCAGCGCAAAGATGCAGGCGCTCATTGCGCGTGTTCCGCGAATCGCGGTGTGCAGAATACTTTTAAAAAGAGTGTCTTTGGAAATTTCGTTGAGTTGCCCGTCTTCTCCGTAGGATTCTTCAATGGCGTGCATGAAATCGACGACCAGTCGGCTGTTGTAGCGTTCGTGTTGCAAACTCGAATCGAGCCGAAAGTATTCGCTTTTGGAGTGTCGCAGGGAAAGGTATGCCCAAAGGGAAAATCCGCTTAAGAGGGCAATGAGGATAATGGGAATAAGCTCGCTCATGCGTGGTGAGTATTAAAGGTGAAAAAACGCTGTCGGACAATCCGAATTTGGGGAGTGTCAACGGCTTGCGGGAACGCCCTTTTTCTGAAACAATCAAGGTGCTTATGAAAGAAAAATTCCAAAAACTCGCACAACAATACAAATCGGAATTACTTGACAGCGTAATTCCGTTTTGGCTCGAAAAATCCCTCGACAAAGAATACGGCGGCTATTTTACCTGCCTTGATCGGGACGGCTCCGTTTTCGACACGGACAAATTCGTTTGGCTTCAAGGCCGCGAAGTTTGGATGTTTGCCTATCTTTACAACCACGTTGAAAAAAAGCAGGAATGGCTTGATGCCGCGATTCTCGGCGCCGAATTTCTGAAAAAACACGGGCACGACGGCGAATATAATTTTTATTTCTCGCTTTCCCGCGACGGCACGCCGCAGGTTGAGCCTTATAATATTTTTTCCAACACCTTTGCGGCGATGGCGTTCGGGCAGCTTTCGATTGCGACGGGAAGCGAAGAATATGCCGAAATCTCCAAAAAAGCGTTTGACCGTGTTGTCGCGCGATTCGACAATCCGAAAGGGCGCTGGAGCAAGGCTTCGCCGAAAGCGCGCCCGATGAAGGCATTTGCGCTCCCGATGATTGTCTGCAATCTCGCGCTCGAAATCGAACCGCTCATCGAGCCGAATTTCCTCAAGGACGCCATCGAAAAAAGTATTCATTTGGTGATGAACGAATTTTATCGTCCGGAAGTCGGTCCCGGACTCATCGTTGAACATCTTAACGCCGACGGAACGCTTGCAGACAATATGGACGGGCGCTTGCTCAATCCGGGGCATATGATTGAATCCACGTGGTTTATGATGGATCTCGGGGAACGCCTGAATCGTCCGGAACTGATTGAAAAAGCGGTGAAAATTTCACTCAATGCGCTTGAATACGGCTGGGACGAAAAATTCGGCGGTATCTTCTATTTCATGGATCGCCTCGGTCGCCCGCTTCAGCAGCTTGAATGGGATCAGAAACTTTGGTGGGTTCACATCGAAACGCTCATCGCCTTGCTCAAAGGCTACCGCCTGACCAAGAACCCGAAGTGCTGGGAATGGTTTGAGCGCGTTCATGACTATGCGTGGTCGCATTTTAAGGACGAAAAATATCCGGAATGGTACGGTTATCTGAATCGTGCCGGAGAGCCGTTGCTTTCGCTCAAAGGCGGCAAATGGAAAGGTTGTTTCCATGTGCCGCGCGGGCTTTATCAATGCTGGCAGCAGCTCGAAAAGTTGGCGGCTGAGTAAAGCGGTTCTCGGAAGCCGGTGAGGATTGTCGCCGAAGCGGAAAATTTTCTCGCGAGGGCGCGGATTCGCCGGCTTCTAAGCTTTTAGTCTTTAATATAATGTTGATCGACTCTCATTGTCATTTGGATACGTTTGTCAGGTCCGGTGAACTTGAGGACGTGATTGCGCGCGCGGAACTTGCCGGAGTCGGGTGCTTTGTGTGCGCGGGAACGGATTCCGATGATTGGGATGTTTACAAAAATCTCTCAGAACGGTTTCCGGGAAAAATCGTTTATGCCGTCGGTCTTCACCCGGGAAATGTCGGGGAGGATTGGGAAAAACAGCTGGACGTGCTTCCCCGATATTTTCGCGGGAACGCGAAACCCGTTGCTGTCGGAGAAATCGGACTCGACGAGCATTATATGCCGAAAGATCCCGCGGAAGCGGAGCGTATTCGAGCGTTGCAACGCATTGTTTTTGAGCGGCAATTGGCGTTGGCAAAATCTCACGATCTTCCCGTGATCGTCCACGCGCGCGAGGCGTTTGAGGCAACTGTTGAATGTATCGATCGGAGCGGTGTCGATTGGTCGAAAGTGGTCTTTCATTGCTTTTCGGAAAATGCCGACGCCGTGCGCATTTTGAATGAACGCGGCGGGCGAGCGTCTTTCACGGGAACGATTACATATAAAAGTGCCGATAACGTACGGGAAGCGGCGCTCGCTCAGGGATTGAATCGTCTCATGCTTGAAACGGATTGCCCGTATTTAGCACCCTGCAAGTTGCGAGGGAAGAGAAACGAACCGGCATTTATGCGGCAAACGGCAGAATTTGTTGCAGAGCTTTTCGGGGTTTCGGTCAACGAAATTGAATCCCGGTCTACTGCCAACGTGCGTGATTTTTTCCGGCTCTGAAACTCTTTTATTCCAAATAAAAGAGTTTTGCCCAATCCCGACGCAGTTCGGCATCATGTTTGACGGCTTGCGGATCCCAAGCGCAGAGCAAATCCCAGAAATCGTCGGAGTGGTTCATGTGGCGCCGGTGGGCGAGTTCGTGAAGGAGAACGTGGTCGCGTATTTGCGGCGGGAGCAACACGAGGCGCCAGTTCAGCGAAAGGTCGCCGTTGGTCGTGCAGGAACCCCAACGCGATTGCTGGTTACGGACGGAGATTTTTCCGACGGAAACACCGCAGCGTGCGGCGAGTTCCCGCGCCTGCATCGGAAGCACTTCTTTTGCAATCGCGGTGAGAATATTTTGTAAGTCGGCAGAGGCGGACGATTCGCGGATGTAAATCGGAAGTACGTCTTCCTGCGGGCGAAAGACATGAAACGGGCGTGTTGTTGTCGTTGAAATTTCAATACAAACGGACTTTGTTCCCGTGAATATGTGCGGGTGTTTTTGAAGATGCGAAAGGAGTGTTTCCGAAGTTTGTGTATAGGAATTTTGTGCAAACTTGGCGAGTTGTCGGTCGATCCAGTCGAGATTTTTCAGCGCAAAAATGCGGGCTTGTTCGAGCGTGTTCCCGCGCATGGAAGAGGGTAAGATCGCGAAAACGCTTCCGTCCGCTTTTATGCGGAGTGTCATTCGCGTTGCGCGTGCAGATCGCCGGAGGCGGATTCGAACGATTTGCGTGCTTGCGGGAAGACGGATTTCAAATGCGTTTTCCGAATCCATGAGCGAAAAAATCGTTCCAAACGGAAATGAAGGACGTTGCGAAGCGGGAGGAATTTTCCCGAATTGCCCGGGAAAGCGACTCGCGGGAAAAAAGTTCAAGTCCGTCAACTTCCGCTTCGTTCGGGTGAAGTGTTCCCGTGAAGCGGCGCAGGGCGTAAACGCGGACAAACTCAAAACCGTTTTCCTGTGATGGCGTTTGCGTGCCGACGAATTCCAAGTGCTTCCCGTGGCGAACTTCGATGCCGAGTTCTTCTTCGAGCTCGCGAATCGCCGCAAAATCATAAGATTCTCCCGCGTCGACGTGTCCGGCGCAGGAGGAAGAAAGCAATCCCGGACAAGTGTCTTTCGCAAACGAACGCCGCTGGAGAATTACATTCTCTCCCGGCGTGAAAATCAAAATATGGACGGCTCGATGAAGCCATTTGTTCGCATGAACTTCTGCACGCGTCGCTTGCCCGATAACATTATCGCAGGAATCGACGACGTCGAAAATTTCATTCGGATTTTGAGCTTCCATGCTACGGAATCCTAAGTTTTCCTCCCGAAAAACTAAATTCAAAAACACCGTCGTTCCCGCGAGTTTCACGACATGGTTCCCGGGCGAAATTTCCCTTTTTACGGTTGATTCGGAAATAATTCCGTCGCAAAGTTGACGCAGGTTTTCCGAGTACGAGCGATGCAACTTTCCAAATTTACCGACTATGCTTTTCGTGCGCTTATTTATTTAGCGCGCAATCGCGACAAACGATGTACGGTCGACGAGTTGGCGGGAACGCTGAAAACTTCGCCTCATCACATGAAAAAAGTGATTCATAAGTTGGCTTATTCCGGCTATGTGAATTCCTGCAAAGGCAGGGCGGGAGGTTTGTTTTTGGGGCGAGACCCCGAGAAAATTGATTTGGGCGAAGTTCTTTTGCTCTGCGAAGAAAACATGAATTTGTTTGAGTGTTACGGAGATTGTTGTGCGTGCCCACTCGGGGTGCGTCATTGTAAATTGAAGTCCGTTTCGCGCGCGGCCTTGCAAAAATTTATCGAGGAATTTAAAGGAAAAACACTCTGCGATATTATTTAACGCAATTTTCGTGGCTTGCATTATGATGAATTTTTACATTTCTGAGCCGTTTCGCGTACGTTTCTCGGAAACGGATATGGCGGGCGTCGTCCACTTTACGCAGTTTTTTCGTTGGGCGGAAAATGCGGAAAGCGAATTTTTCCGTGTTCATAAGATTCCTTTTGTCTGCAAAAACGGCGAGACTCTTTCCGGTTGGCCGCGCGTTCATGCGCGGGCGGATTTCTTCGTTCCCGCGCACTACGGAGATTGTATTCGCGCGTGTATCCGTCCGAAAAAGCCGGTCAATGAGAATACGTCGGCAATTTGTTGGGAGTTCGAAATTCGCCGAATTGAAACGGACGGAAGCGAAAAATTACTCGCTCGCGGCGAGTGGGTGAGCGTTTACGCGACGATGAATTTCAAGAGCGGAATATTACGCGCAGAGCAGACGATTCCCGAAGCGCTGAAAAAAGTTTTAGAATTTTTTTAAAATCGCTTGACTGTTTTATCAAAAAAAGATTTATTCAATCTCATACAGTTTTGAATTAAAAATTGTATCCGACCCGGGGTGGTAGCTCAGCTGGTTAGAGCGCCTGCCTGTCACGCAGGAGGTCGCGGGTTCGAGCCCCGTCCATCCCGCCATTTAAAAACCCGCAGAAATGCGGGTTTTCTTTTGTTTATGCGGATTACAGGACAGTGACTAAAATCCGAACAAACGCAAATAAACATGAAAAAACACATTTGACGGCGTTTCATTTGTATCGTGAAAAACGTTTACTACCTGCCGAATCAAGCGGCTGTTCCGGATTGTCGCAGACGCTTGTGACGGAGAGTCGCACGGTTCCGCTTTTGTCTCCGGTGCTGATTTTGACGGAATTCTTCGCTTGCGTTCCCGCGCCGTCATTTTGCGGGAACGCTTTTTTATTTGTATGTATTGTTTTTGTTTTAATTGCGGGAATTATTTGCGTTGCGCCGCGTTTCGGGCGTGCGTTTACTAAGAGGTAATGCTTGAGAGCGTCTGCCGAGTCCATGCCGCTTGTCCCCATTTTTTTACGGGGATATTTTTTGTTTTGGGCGCGATAGTCGGCAGTTTTCTTAATGTCTGTATTTTGAGAATTCCGCGCGGAGAGAGCGTTGTGCGTCCGGGATCGCATTGTGCCTGCGGGAAGGCAATTCCGCTTTGGAACAATATTCCGATTTTGTCGTGGTTCATTTTGAGAGGAAAAGCGGCATGTTGCGGTAGGAAATTCAGTATTCGCTATGCTGCGATTGAGATGCTGACAGGGCTTCTTTTTGCGGGAGCGTGGCAATTTTTGCCGTGGCAGGAGGCGGTTGCCGTGATGGTATTTTGTGCTTTCGGCGTCGTGCTTGCGTTTATTGATTGGGATACGATGTATCTGCCGGATTGCGTAAACGCGCCTTTTGTACTTTCCGGCTTGGCGATATCGTTTTTGTTGCCGGAAATTCACGGCGACGTTCCCGCGATGCTTGACGGGCGTGACGTGCTTGTCGGCCTACGTTTCGGCTTGCTCCCCTCGCTTGTCGGCATGGTTGTCGGCGGGAGCGTCGCTTATTGGATCCGTTATTTTGCGTCGGTTGCTTTGCGGCGGGAAGCGATGGGTGAGGGCGATGTTATTTTGCTTGGCGGGATCGGCGCGTTTTTCGACTGGCGCGGTGCGGTTTTTGCGTTTTTCGCTTCGGCGTTTTTGGGGCTGGGGGCGATTTTACTTCAGAAAGTATGCGGAAAATCCGTTCCCGCGAACTTGCGCATGAGCGAGGCTTCCCGACTTTCGCTTGAGGGTAATGATGATGCAACGGAGATGGAACTCGGCGTTTCCCGACCGTTCCCGTTGGGGCCTTGGCTCTTGCTCGGAGCGTTGCTTTATTGCGCCTTCGGAGATTGCTTTTTTGAAAAATATTTTCCGTTTCTCGCCTCCTGCTAGAACGATTTTCGCAAAAAAATAAAAACGCTTAAAACGGGCGTTTGTTTCATTTTTTTTCTCTTGGCGAACAAAATTCATTTCATACAATTGCGCTTATTTATTCCCCTCTAATTAACTATGAAAAATTCTCTTGCGCTTCTTTCCCGTGCACAACTATTGGCAATGGCAGGGCTTGCTGTTGCCGCGATCTCAGCTCCCGTCGCACGAGGCGGCGGCATGCATGAGGATGTTGACAAACGGACCTATTCCGACTTTGGGCAGAACAAGGGGCGCTTTCGAGTAACCGGCATCAGTTCGATGCTACAGGCAATTCGCGAGAAAGACGGAGGTATTGCAATTCCTAAAGCAAACGGCGAAGTAACCTGGGTGCTTCCGGAAGCTCAGGGAATGATTAACTTCGCCGGTAGTCTGGACTACGGTGCCACCGGAACGCAATGTCACGGTGCCGCTGCTGCGTTCGGCTCCAACTATCTGGTCACGGTGGCACACAATCCCGGATTCAGTGCCAGTTTCGGCGTAACTCAGCTGGGCAGCGCACACAGCATTAAATACAGCACGGTGCAAATCTCTGAGAAAGATTTGATGAGTGCCGCTGACTGGGGATTGTATCGTCAGAACAAGATCTATACGGACGTGGTCGGTGCCTACAATTATAGTGGTGTTACCTCCGAGCAGCAGGACAGCGATAAAAACGGTATTCCTGACATCAAAGAGCAGCTTGAAGGTGAGCTGATGTACCGTGCTTTTGCCGGAGGTGTTGTGGTATGGGGAAAAGACGGCAAACTGGTTGATGCCGGCACCCCGTATACCACTATTCTGGGCGGCATCTCCACCATACGAGCCATCGCTATCACGACAGAGGGTCTCATCTTCGGTGACTGGAACATGAAGACGGAGTCTTCCTGGGTCAATGAATCGGCACCGCTGCCCACCAACGCTCAGGGAGGCGACTCAGGGTCCCCCGTCTACGTCTACAACCAGGAAGCCGGACGCTATGAATACATCTTCTCCCTGCGAGCCGGCAACGCCACTACCTACTCTGTGGCTCACGGCTCCATCGACTTCGCTAACCAGATTCTGGACACGCACAGCGTTGAGGTGGACATGAGCACCACGAACACGGCGCAGCTGGAAGCAGTGACCAACGGAAGCGGCCTCATCACGGTGGGTAATACCACCTACAAACATCTTGCCGTGAACTCCGGCAGCAACACGTGGAAAGATCTTTCAGCCGTCAAAGACAATGCTAACTGGTACGCCTACGGGAATCATTACCAGAATGGCATCGGCGGTCTGGGCAACACCCAGAACCTCATATTTACCGGCAATGGCGGTGAGCATGACATTATCCTGAATGCCACGGTAGACACCGGTGTTGGCTATCTGGAGTTCAATAATGGCAGCTTCACCATCAAAAACGCAGAAGGGGGCGATTACACGCTCAATTCCGCGGGATACGTAATTAACGAAGGGGCGGAAGTCCACGTGCAACTGACCAACCCGGCGGACTATATGCGCGAATGGCGCAAGAACGGTGCGGGCGATTTGTACATTGAGGGCGAGGGTGACAACAACATCCTGCTGGCAGTCGGCGGCAGCGGCACCACCTATCTGGACCGGCAAAACGGCCATGCTGCCTACAATGTGCTGGCCAGCAGCGGTGCTACGGTAGTCATCTCTGACACCAACCAGATTGAGCGAGCCTTCACCTTCGGGCTCAACGGCGGCACGCTGGACATGAACGGCAACTCCATGGATTGGTACACCACCAATTCCAATATCGAAGCCGATGGTTTCAGCATCAACGCCCTGACGGATGATGCCCTCATCATCAACAGCAGCGGCAGCACCACCATGACCTACAAACAGGCCGGTAACAGCGTCTGGAAAGGCTCTCTGAAGGATTCCGCCGACGGTTCTCTGAGCGTCATCGCAGATATGGGAGCAGGCTCCGTATGGACCATGAACAGCATCTGCACCGACCTCAGCAACAATGCTACCAGCTCCTTTACTGTCAAGAGCGGCACCGTTGTACTGGCCGGCATTAACACCGAACACGGCACCGGCTCCGTCCCGTACAGTGATGCCATCTTCTTCTCTGAGGATGACTGGCACTACGCCGATGCCAAGATGAACGTCACGGTAGAAAACGGTGCCACGTTCCAACTGGGCACCCACGCCCGCGTCAAAGGAGATATCACG